>DASUZK010000091.1:0-9852 GCA_036376915.1 Solirubrobacterales bacterium | reverse complement strand
GGGCCGATACGTCAACGCATAGTTGACGTATCGGCCCGTCGGCCCTGAGCGCATGGCGGTGGTCACGGTCTACTCGCGGCCGGAGTGTCACCTCTGCGCCGAAGCGATCGGGAGGCTCGTGGCCCTGCATGCCGAGGGCTACCGCTTCGAGCTGCACGAGGTCGACATCGAGAGCGAGGAGCTGCTGCTGCGGCGAATGCTGGAGAAGATTCCAGTAGTGGAGGTAGACGGCATGGTCGTGTCCGAGCTGGTCCTCGACGAGCCTGCGGTAAGGGCGAGGCTCGATACTGTGGGGGCGTGAATCCCCTGATCGAAGAGCAGGACGCGGCCGGCGGGCTGATCGTCGAGGGCGAGCGCCTCTCGCTCGGCGTCGCGGCACGGCTCTCGCGCTACCTGCAGGTACTGACTCAGGCCCGCAAGATGGGCCGCGAGACGATCTCCTCGCAGGAACTCTCCGAGTACACGCACATCAACCCGACCCAGATCCGCCGCGATCTCTCCGGCTTCGGCAAGTTCGGCAAGCGCGGCGTCGGCTACAACGTCGACTCCCTGGTGGCGGAGGTCCGCAAGATCCTGCGTACCTCTGGCCAGCACAACATCGCCCTCTTCGGCGCCGGCAACCTCGGCCAGGCGATCGCCAGCTCCGACATCTTCGCCGACCACGGCTTCCAGATCGTCGCCATGTTCGACGTCGACAGCGGGGTGGTCGGCAGCGAGGTCGGCGACATGCGGGTGCGCGACTTCTCCGAGCTGGAGTCGGTCGTGGCCGAGCAGGAGATCGTCGTCGGCGTGCTCGCCGTGCCGGCCGCCGCCGCCCAGGCGGTCGCAGACCGGCTGGTCGAGGCCGGGGTGAAGATCATCTTCAACTACTCCGAGCAGCTTCTCCAGGTGCCGCCGGAGGTGACGGTTCACACCTCGAGCCCCGCGGTCGACCTCCTCTACGCGCTCTACTTCTACCTGACCTGAGGCTGATTCTTGTCCTTGGACCTCGACCTCGCTCGGGAGACGTTCGAGTCCTCTACCGACTTCACCATCGGACTCGAGGAGGAGTTCGCGATCCTCGACCCCGCGACGCTGGAGCTGGAGCATCGCTTCGAGGACGTCTACGCCGCCTGCCAGCGCGACGAGCTGCTCGCCGAGTCCGCGGCGGGGGAGCTGATCGCGTCGGAGATCGAGATCCGCTCCGGTCGCGCCGGCGACTTTGCCGAGGCGGTGGCGCTGCAGCGCGAACGGCGCGTTCGCCTCTTCGAGCTGGTCGAGGGGATGGGCCTGGCCCTGGGAGCGATGGGCACGCACCCCTGGGCGAACTATCTCGACCAGCGGATCATCGACACGCCGCACTACAACCGCCTGCGCCACGAACTCGGCTACGTCGCCCAGCGCAACAACACGTGGAGCATGCACGTGCACATGGGCGTTCGCGGCGCCGACCGCGCGATCGCCGTCTGCGACTGGATGCGCGAGCTGCTGCCGCTGCTGCTCGCGGTCTCGGCCAACTCGCCGTTCCTCGACCGTCGCGACAGCGGCCTGCACACGGTGCGGACCGAGATCTTCACCCGCACGTTTCCCCGCTGCGGGGTGCCCAGCCCCTTCGTCGACTGGGCCAGCTATGCCGACTTCATCGGGACTCTCGAGCGTGCAGGCTCGGTCGTCGAGTCGACGCAGCTGTGGTGGAGCGTGCGCCCGCACCACTCCTTCGGCACGGTCGAGGTGCGGATCTGCGACGCCCAGACGCGCGGGGACGAGTCCTTTGCCCTCGCCGGCCTGATCGCGGCTTGCATCGCCCAGACCGCGCTTGAGTACGACGAGCACGGCTACGACGGGGCGGGGCAGCCGCTTGCCGACCGAGAGATCGAGGAGAACCTCTGGCGCGCGATCCGCTACGGGATGAACGGGCGGCAGATCGACTTCCGCCGTGGAGTCGAGGTGGAGGCCCCCGCGGCGCTGGAGTCACTGCTTGCCTGGACCGAGCCGGCACGGGCTCAGCTGGGCATCGAGATCGACCTTCCGACCCGCAACGGCGCCCAGCGCGCGCGTGAGGCGATCGACGCCGGCGCGGCGATCGAGGACGTCTACCGGGACGCCGTGGCGGAGACGAGACGCACCTACACGGCCGCACCCCAAGCAAGCCGACAGGCGTAGGACCGCTCTGGAAGCGCATTCGCCGCTCGCGTATATAGACTCCCGCGCCGCTTAAACCATTCCGGAGGAACCTCTCTTGACCAGCTTCTTGACCGACTACGGAGTCGTCGTCGCGCTTGTCTGCGCGGGCGCCGCTGTTCTATACGGACTTGTAATCACTCAGCGCCTGCTGAAGCGTCCCGCGGGCAACGACCGCATGCAGGAGATCTCGGGCGCCGTCCAGGAAGGCGCAACCGCCTACCTGAACCGCCAGTACACGATCATCGCCGCGGTCGCCGTGCCGATCGCGATCGTGCTCCTGCTTCTGCAGAACTGGGAGACCGCGGTCGGCTTCGTGATCGGCGGCGTCCTTTCGGGGGCTGCCGGTTTCATCGGCATGAACCTCTCGGTGCGGGCCAACTCGCGCGTTGCCGAGGCCGCCCGCGGCGGGGTGCCGCCCGCGCTCGACGTCGCCTTCAAGGGCGGCTCGGTGACCGGCATGCTCGTCGTCGGCCTGGCCCTGCTCGGCGTCGCCGGCTACTACGGCATCCTCGTCGCCACCGGCAGCAGCGACAAGCACGCGGTCGACGCCCTCGTCGGGCTCGGTTTCGGCGGCTCGCTGATCTCGGTCTTCGCCCGGCTCGGCGGCGGCATCTTCACCAAGGCCGCCGACGTCGGCGCCGACCTGGTCGGCAAGGTCGAGGCGGGAATCCCCGAGGACGACCCGCGCAACCCAGCCGTGATCGCCGACAACGTCGGCGACAACGTCGGCGACTGCGCCGGCATGGCCGCCGACCTCTTCGAGACCTACGCGGTCACCTCGGTCGCGGTGATGCTGCTCGGCGTGCTCACCTTCACCGGCGCCGGCGGCGAATTCGCCCGTGAGGTGGCGATCTACCCGCTGGTGCTCGGCGGAGTGGCAATCATCGCCTCGATCATCGGGGCGCTCTCGGTGCGGACCAAAACCGACCGGGTCGAGGGGGCCCTCTACCAGGGCCTGATCATCTCCGGAATCATCTCGGTCGCCGCCTTCTACCCGATCACCGAGTGGCTGATGAGCGATGCGGTGCGGTTGGGCCTCAGCACAGCGGCCGATGCGGTGACCACCACGGACCTCTGGCTCTGCGCCGTGATCGGCGTCGCCGTGACCGCGCTGCTCTTCGCGATTACCGAATTTTATACGTCGACCCGCTTCCGGCCGGTGAAGGCGATCGCCCAGGCGTCGGAGACGGGGCACGCGACGAACATCATCCAGGGGCTCGCCCAGGGCTTCCAGTCGACCGCCGCTCCGGCGATCGTCCTGGCGCTGGCGATCCTAGGCGCCAACGAGCTGGCGGGCATCTACGGCATCGGCATCGCCGTCGTCGCCCAGCTCTCGCTCTGCGGGCTGATCGTCGCGCTCGACGCCTTCGGGCCGATCACCGACAACGCCGGCGGCATCGCCGAGATGGCGGAGCTGCCCGAGGAGGTGCGCAACGTCACCGACCCGCTCGACGCGGTCGGCAACACGACCAAGGCGGTGACCAAGGGCTACGCGATCGGTTCCGCCGCGCTCGCCGCGCTGGTGCTGTTCGCCGCCTTCAAGAGCGAGCTCGCCGACGAGGCGCCCGCCGGGTTCGACCTCAACAGCCTGTTCAACCTGACCAGCCCGGACGTTCTGATCGGACTCATCATCGGCGGCATGATGGTCTACCTGTTCTCGGCCTTCGCGATCGAGGCCGTCGGCCGCGCCGGGGGCGAGGTGGTCGAACAGGTTCGCCAGCAGTTCCGCGAGCACCCCGGGATCATGGACGGCACGGAAAAGCCGGAGTACGGCAAAACGGTGGCGATCGTCACCGCCGCCGCGCAGAGGGAGATGATCCTGCCCTCGCTGATCCCGATCGTCATCCCGGTGGTCGTCGGCTTGCTCAGCGTCAACGCGCTTGGTGGCCTGCTGATCGGCGTGATCGTCGTCGGCCTCTTCGCCGCCGTCTCGATGACGGCCGGCGGCGGTGCCTGGGACAACGCCAAGAAGCTGATCGAGGACGGCGCCCACGGCGGCAAGGGCACACTGGCCCACGAAGCCTCGGTGACCGGCGACACGGTCGGCGATCCCTACAAGGACACGGCCGGGCCGGCGATCAACCCGATGATCAAGGTCGCCAACATCGTCGCGATCCTGATCATCCCGATCGTTTCCTTCTAGGTCTGAGCGTTTGGGAGGGGCGTGGTGCCCCTCCCAAAAACGCGCGGCAGGAGCCGCGCTTGAGTGTTTTTGGGAGGGGCACCACGCCCCTCTGCAAGGCCCAAGCCGAAATCGTCCCTGGAGCAATGATCGGAAGGCTCCTCGTGGCGTGGCTTCGTGAGCCTTTCTATCTCTCGGTGGGGGCGAAATTGTTCGGCCGGACCCTTAGGGGTTCGTGGAAATCACAACCGCGGCCGTGCTTCTGGCATACGCGGGCTTGTTGCGAGCGCTGTTGGCGCTCGTCTCCAAGCTTCTCGATCGCTGGTAGCAGCGAGCCGCAAAAAGAAACGGCCCCGGGGAGACACCCCGGGGCCGTTCAAGTGTGGAAACCACGACAGCGTTGAAACTTTAACGCTGCATGGCCGCAAGCGCAAGTCGTCGTCGGCACGTGCGGTGGGCACCGGTCGCGTGCGTATATTCGGCCTGAATGACGGCCACTCAGCTCAGGAACCGATGGCGCAGCGGATCCCCCGCGACGAGTCGCTGAGTCGCGTCCACGGCGTCGGCGGCCTCTTCGCCGCCGCCTACGGCAACGTCGGCTCGAGCATCTACTACGCGCTCGGCGTCACCGCCGCCTTCGCCCTCGGCCTGACGCCGGTCGCCTTCGTCATCTCCGGCCTGATCTTCGCCGCCACCGCCGCCACCTACGCCGAGGCGACCGTGATGTACCCGGAGGCCGGGGGCTCCTCCAGCTTCGCCCGCCACGCCTTCAACGAGCTGGTCAGCTTCGTCGCGGCCTGGGGCCAGATGCTCAACTACGTGATCACGGTTGCGATCTCGGCCTACTTCGTCCCCCATTACCTGGCGGTCTTCTGGGAGCCCCTCGGGGAGGCACCGGGCGACATCATCGGCGGCGCGGTGCTGATCGTGGCCCTGGCGCTGCTCAACATCCGCGGCTCCCAGGAGTCGGCGAAGCTGAACCTCGTCCTGGCCGTGGCCGATCTCGCCACTCAGGTGGTTCTGGTCGGGATCGGCCTCTTTCTCGTCCTCAGCCCCGAGGTCCTGATCGACAACGTCCACCTCGGCGTCGCTCCGACCTGGAGCGACTTCGCCCTCGGGATCGCAGTCGGAATGATCGCCTACACGGGAATCGAGACGATCTCCAACATGGCCGAGGAGGCCCGCGACGCGGCCCGGACGATCCCCCGCAGCGTCGGCCTCACCGTCGTCGCCGTGCTCGGGCTGTACCTGCTGATCCCCGTCGTCGCGCTCTCGGCGATGCCGGTCACCCAGGACGCCGCGGGTCAATACACGACCGCCCTCGGCACCCAGTTCGCCAACGACCCGATTCTCGGCATCGTCGAGAACCTCGGTCTCAGCCACGGCCCCACCGAAGCGCTGCGCTTCTACGTCGGCGTGCTCGCCGCGGTGATCCTCCTGATCGCGACCAACGCCGGGCTGATCGGGGTCTCCCGCCTCACCTACTCGATGGGCCAGCACCGTCAGCTGCCCGAACGGCTGCGCCAGGTTCACCCTCGCTACCGGACGCCCTACATCGCGATCCTAGTCTTCTCCGCGATCGCCATGATCACCCTGCTGCCGGGGCAAACCGACTTCCTGGCGACGATGTACTCGTTCGGCGCGATGCTGTCCTTCACGATCGCCCATGTCTCGGTGATCCAGCTGCGGCGGCGCCGGTCGGAGGACGAACGTCCCTGGAAGCCGCCGTTCAACTTCCGCGCCTTCGGTGTCGAGGTGCCGCTCTCCGCGGTTCTCGGCGGCCTCGGCACCTTCGCCGCCTGGATCGTCGTGATGGCGCTCAACCCGCGCACGCTCGCGGTGGGCCTCGGCTGGATGGCCTTTGGGCTCATCGTCTACGTGCTCTACCGCCGCAACCAGCGCCTGCCGCTCACCGAGACGGTCAAGGTCCTGACGCCGGAGCCGCTCGGGGTCGAGGAGATCGAGTACCGCAGCGTCCTGGTCGCCTTCGAGGACGGCGAGCCGTTCTCCGAGGAGATGGTCGCCACCGCGGTCAAGCTCGCCTCCAAGCGCCGCCGCGGCATCCACATCCACTCGATGCTGACCGTGCCCACCAACCTGCCCCTGGACGCCGAGCTGCCCACGCAGGAATCCGAGGCCCAGAGCAAGGTCGAGCAGGCGAAGCTGATCGGCGGCCAGCGCGTGACCGGTCACGTCGAGCGCGTCCGTCCCGGCCAGGCCGGCTACGCGATCGCGGACGAGGCGGAGCTGATCTCCGCGGCAGCGGTCGTCGTCGGCCTTCGCTACCGCAACGGCCGTCCCCTCTACGACAAGACGCTGCAGACCGTGCTCGGCCAGCGCCCCTGCCGCGTCATCGTCGTCTCCGACCCGGCCGTAGAATCGCAGGGGTGGCCTCGCCCGAACGGATCTACCGCGGCTCCGTCCGCGCCCTCTCCCTCGTCTTCCTAGCCCTGGGTCTGCTCATCCTCATCAGCACATTCGCCAACGGCGGCGGCCCGCTCTCCGTCGGCACCTTGCTCGGCATGGCTTTCCTCGCTTTGGGGGCGGTGCGTCTCTGGGCGGCCCGGCGTTGATCGCCTCCTTGTTCAGCGTCGCTCCCACGGGCCAACACGGCTCATGAGCAGCGAGCCCGAGCAACCCCGCAAACCGCCGCTGCCGCCGCTCCTGCAGCGCGGCCTCGGTGTCCCCGGCCTCTTCGTCGCCGTCTACTCGGCGGTCGGCGCCTCGATCTACTTCGCGCTCGGCGTCGTCGCCGAGCGCGGCCTCGGGCTCACCCCGCTGATCTTCCTCGCCGCGGGCCTCCTCTTCGTCCTCACCACGCTCAGCTACGCGGAGGGGGCGGGGATGCTGCGCGAGCGCGGCGGTTCCTCCAGCTTCGCCCGCCACGCCTTCAACGAGCTGATCGCCTTCGTCGCCGGCTGGGCGATCCTGATCGACTACCTGATCGTCGCCGCCCTGGCCGCGATCTCGGTCCCCCACTACCTCGTGCCAATCTCCGCCGACCTCGCCTCCTCCGGCTGGCAGGTGGGCATGGCGGCCGCGGTCATCGTCGCCGCCTGCCTGCTCAACGTATTCAACGTGACCGGACGGGGCCGCGAGCGCCAGCTCGCCGTCCTCGCGCTCGCCGACATCGCCCTCCAGCTGGCGGTGGTCGTGGTCGGCGTCCTCGTCGTCTTCCATCCCGACCGGCTGACTGCCGAGCTCGACCTCTTCACCGACCCCAGCGTCACCGACATCGTCTACGCGGCGGTGGTCGCGATGCTCGCCTACGCGGGGATCGAGGCCGCCGCCGACCTCGCGCCGGACATCGACGCCAAGCCGCGCGAGCTGCAGCGGATCGTCTCGATCGGCGCGATCGCCGTCCCGTTCGGCTACGCGGCGATGGCGACGATCGCGCTGATGGCGGTGCCCGTGGTCGCTGGCCCGAGCGGCCCCGAGACGGCGCTCGGTGGCGAGTTCGTCGAGGCGCCGATCCTCGGCGTCGTCTCCGCCTACGAACCCACCTGGGTCGCCGACGGGATGCGCTGGGCCGTCGCGATCGTCGCCGCGCCGGTGCTTTTCTGGGCCGCGACCACCTCGCTGCTGGGGGTGTCCCGCCACATCTACACGCTGGCGATCAACCGCCAGATCCCGAGCTGGCTGGGCAAGCTGAACCGTCGCCACGCGACCCCGCACGTCGCGATCGCGATCTCCGGCCTGATCGCAATCGGCCTCGCGGTGCCGGCGGACGTGCACGTGCTGGCCGGCCTGTACGCCTTCGGCGCCACTCTGGCGATCACGATCGCCCACCTGTCGGTAGTCCGGATGCGCGTCACCGAGCCCGACCGGCCGCGTCCCTTCCGGGTCCCCTGGGGCGTCTCCTGGCGAGGGGCGCAGCTGCCGGTCCCGGCGATGCTGGCGGCGCTGGTCAGCGGCCTCGCGTTCCTGAGCGTGCTCGGATACCACGACACGGCGCGCTGGGTCGGTGGCGGCTGGATGCTGTTCGGGCTGGCGTTCTACGTCGTCTACCGCAAGGTCTTCGAGGGGACGAGCCTTACCAAGCGCGTTTCGGTGACCGAGAAGGCGCTGACCAAGCAGGTGCCGGAGGTCGCCTTCCGCAACATCCTGGTGCCCGTTTTCGGCGGCAAGCTCGACGACGACATCGTCGCCACGGCCGGCCGGCTCGCCGCAGCCGAGCAGGAGGAGTCCAGGAACGAGGACGAGACGCGCCTCGAGCTCGTCTACGTGATCGAGGTCCCGCTGACGCTGCCGCTCGACGCCGAGCTGGCGCCCGAGGTAGAGGAGGCGGCTCGGCGGGCCTTGAGCCGCGCGGCCGACGTCGGCGGCGAGTACGAGGACGTGAAAGTGGAGGCCGAGGTGGTCCGTGCCCGCGACGTCGGTGCCGGCATCGTCGAGGCGGCCCGGCGCAGCGGCACGGAGGCGATCGTGATCGGCGGCGAGCCCCCCAGCAAGATCAAGGGGGGCGCGACTCTGGGGGGGATCGGCGCCGCCAAGCCGGCCGAGATCGGCGCCGCGACCGAGTACGTGCTGAAGAAGGCGCCCTGCCGCGTATTGCTGACAGCCCCGCCGGAAACCCCGTCCGAGCCGGTGACCGAGCCGGCGGTTGCTGACTAGACTCACGGCCATGTTCATTCTCATCGTGGGATGCGGCCGGGTTGGGTCGTCCGTGGCGCGGGCGATGCTGAGCCAGGGGCATGAAGTCTCCTGCCTCGACGAGGATCCCGAGTCTCATGCCCGGCTCGAGGTCGGGCTCGACAAGGGTTGGGAGGATCTCGGCGGCCAGTTCACGGTCGGGGCCGGCCTGGAGACCGATGCGCTCGTCGCCGCCGGGATCGAAAAGGCCGACGCCTTCATCGCCTCGACGGACGGAGACAACACCAACATCGTGATCGCGCAGATCGCCCAGCGCCGCTACGAGGTCCCGACCGTGGTCGCGCGCATCCTCGACCCCCTGAGGGCCGAGTGGTACGAGCGCCAGGGCGTTCATACGGTCTGTCCGACGCGGGTCGCGATCGACATGCTCGAGGCGGCCGTGCTCGAGGGCCCGTCGCGGGACAGCGGCCCTTCCGGCGACCCGGCAGAAGCCGCGCAGGGGGGCTGAGAGCGTGTACATCATCGTTGTCGGAGCGGGGAAGGTCGGCTGGAACCTGGCCCGCGAGCTGCTCGAAAAGAGCCACGAGGTGACTCTGATCGAGAGCGACCGCCGTCGCTACCTCACGGTCGAGCAGGAGCTCGAGCACAACGTCTCCTACGGCGACGCATCCGAGCTCTGGGTGCTGGAGCGGGCCGGGATCCAGCGGGCCGACATGGTGATCGCGGTGACCGGCGACGACGAGGACAACATGCTGATCTGTCAGGTCGCCCGTGAGAAGTACGAGGTCGAGCGGATCATCGCCCGGGTCAACAACCCGCGCAACAAGACCCACTTCGACCTGCTCGGGATCAAGCCCTCGGTCTCCGCCACCGATCTGATCCTGCGCCTGCTCGAGCACGAGGTGCCCGAGTACGGCCTCGTTCACCTGCTCGACCTACAGGAGGAGCAGCTGGAGATCATCGAGATGCTGCTC
>DASUZK010000090.1:0-13138 GCA_036376915.1 Solirubrobacterales bacterium | reverse complement strand
ACACTCAAGCGAGGCTCCCGCCGAGCGTTTTGGGGTGGGGCACCCGACCCCCTCACCACCTACCGAAGTTCCGAGGAAGACTTGCCCAGCAACTGCCGGGCCACAATGAGCAGCTGAATCTGCTGAGTCCCCTCGAAGATGTCCAGAATCTTCGCGTCCCGGGCCCACTTCTCCAGCAGCTCGTTCTCGCCATAGCCGACGCTGCCGCAGAGCTCGACGCAGCCGAGGGCGACGTCGACGCAGGTGCGTCCCGCCTTTGCCTTCGCCATCGAGGCCTGCAGCGAGTTGGGCTTGCTGTTGTCGGCCATCCAGGCGGCCTGCAGGGTGAGCAGATGGGCCGCCTCGTAGTCCGACTCCATTTCGAGGTAGCGGGCCGCGGCGGCGGACTGGGAGAGCGCCGGGGCGTCGTAGTCGATCTCGACTCCCGCCTCCTCGAGCCGCTTGCGCGTCTCCTCGAGCGAAGCGCGGGCGACGCCGACCGCCATCGCGGCGACCAGCGGCCGCGTGTTGTCGAACGTCTGCATCGCCCCGCCGAAGCCGGCCTTGGTGTCGATCTCCGGGTTGCCGAGCAGCGCCTCCTTCGGCACCCGGCAGTTCTGCAGGGTGAAGTTGGCCGTATCCGAGGCGCGGATCCCGAGCTTGTGCTCGAGCCGGTCGAGCTTCAGGCCGGGGTTGTCGCGCTCGACGATGAACGACTTGATCGCCGCCCGTCCCACTTTGCGGTCGAGCGTCGCCCAGACCACGATCAGGTCGGCCCGGTCCCCCGAGGTGACGAAGATCTTCTCGCCGTTGAGCACATACTCGTCTCCGCTGAGGTCGGCGGTGGTGCGGATCGCGGCCGAGTCCGAGCCCGCCTCGGGCTCGGTGATCGCCATCGCCGCCCACTTGCCGCCGTATTTCTCGAGCTGCTCCTCGGTCGCCACCGAGGCGATCGCCGAGTTGCCGAGGCCCTGACGGGGCATCGAGAGCAGCAGGCCGACGTCGCCCCAGCAGAGCTCGATGATGCCGAGCACGGTGGAGAGGTTGGAGCCGTTGCGGTTGCCCTCGTCGGCCCCGTTCGACTCGCGGCGAACGCCGGCGGCCCCGGCGCCGCCCATGTCCGACCCGTCGTTCATCCCGTCGATCAGCGAGGCGAGCATGTCGAGCTCCTTCGGGTAGGAGTGCTCGGCCTCGTCGTACTTGCGCGAGATCGGTCGGAAGACCTCACGGGCGACCTGGTTGCCCTGGCTGACCAGCGGCTTGAACTTCTTCGGTATCTCTAGGTTGATCATGGCTTTCCTTTTGCTCTAGACGAGCAGGGCGCCCTCCATCACGCCCGCTGCGCGGAGGTCGCGGTACCAGCGCTCGACCGGGTGCTCCTTGACGAAGCCGTGGCCGCCGAGCAGCTGCACCCCTTCGGAGCCGATCCGCATCCCCTTCTGGGCGCAGAGCCGGCGGGCCATCGCCGTCTCGCGGGCGAAGTCCTGGCCCTGATCGGCGCGGCTGGCCGCCCGGTAGGTGGCGAGCCGCATGCCTTCCGACTCGATGGCGACGTCGGAGACCGCGAAGGCGACTCCCTGGCGGTTGGAGATCGGCTCGCCGAAGGCGGTCCGCTCGTTGACGTACTGCTTGACGTAGTCGAGCGTCGCCTGGGCGGCACCGACCGCCAGCGAGCACCAGGCTATGCGGCCGCGCTGCACGCACTCGACGTAGTCCTCACGCTTGCCCTCGCCGAGCAGGGCGGTGCCGGGCAGCTTCGCGTCTTTGAGCAGCAGGCGCCCAGTGGCGGCGGGCCGCAGCCCCATCGCCGGCTCCTCCTCGACCGTGAGGCCGGAGGTGCCGGGCTCGATCACGAAGAGGGCCGGCCCGAGGCCCTCGGCCTCGGCGGCGACGACGAAGAGCTCGCACTCCTTGGGGCGGGCGAGCAGCGACTTGGTGCCGCTCAGCACCCAGTCCTCACCGTTCCTGCGTGCGGTCGTCTCCAGCTTCAGTGGATCGAAGAGAGGCCTGGGCTCGAGGATCGCCAGCGCCGCCGCCGGAGTGTCTTCGCCGGTGAAGGCGGGCAGGTAGGTCGCCTCCTGCTCGGGCGTGCCCCAGTGGCCGATCGCGGTTGCGACCGCGCCCGGCGCGAGCGCGGCATAGGCGATGCCCATGTCTCCGTGGGCAAGGGCCTCGCCGATCAGGACGCTGGTGACAGCGGCCTGCTCATGCATGACGCCGCCGAGCTCCTCGGGAACGCCGAGCATGTTGACGCCGAGCTCGTTGGCCTGGCTGAGCAGCTCATCCGGCGTGGAGCGGTCGAAGTCGGCTTGTTTGGCGACGGGCCGGACCTTTGCCTCGGCGAAGTCGCGGACGCCTTCCTGCAGCATCTGCTGCTCGTCGTCGGGCGTGATGTCGAAGAGGCTGCGCGGCTTGCTCGGCGCCTGCCGGGCCGGGCTGGTGAGCTTCTGCGCCGCCTTGAAGGTGCGCCCGGCGACGGTCGCCGAGCGGAACCCGTTCTTGGTCCCCCCGTAGAGCGTCCTCTCGACTCCCTTGCGGATGTGGAGCCGGTCGAGCAGGTCCGAGCCCGCCAGTCGTCCCAGCCAGCGCAGGCCGAGGCCCATGCTGCGCTCGGTCACGCCCTTCTCGTCTGATGCGGTCGGCATCTCACTTCCTCTCTTCTCTCGGTTTTGCCTCGAGCGGCTCGATTCGGCCGTCGAGGTGCGGTGTGCCGCACTTTGCGTCGCGCACCGCGAAGTCGATCCGGTCGTCCTGCGTGGAGCTGGCGAGCTCGACCCTGCCCGGAAGCAGGATCGGCTTGCGGAAGCGGACCTCCACGGCGAAGGCGTCGGGCAGGCGGCTCTCGAGTGCGGCCAGGCAGCGGGCCTTGGTCCACATGCCGTGGGCGATCGCGCGCGGGAAGCCGAGCGGCTTCGCGGTCAGCGCGTGCATGTGGATCGGGTTGCGGTCGCCCGATACGGCCGCGTAGCGCCGCCCGAGATCTCCGCCCAGCTTCCACTCGCTGCTCGCCTCCGCCGCTTTCTCCTGGTCGACCTCGGATGCGTCCCCCCCTCGAGACTCGTCGGATGAGTCCCCGCTGCCCTCGCGGCGGAGCATCGTGCTGGTGCTCTCCCAGGCCGTCTCGCCGTCCACGCTCGCCTCGGTCACCAGCGAGAAGGTGCGGCCCTTGCTGTGGGCCTCGAGCTTGGTCGGCCGGACGCGGATCGTCAGGGCCTCGCCGACTCCGATTCGGCGTCGCTGGACGATCCGGTTCTCGACGTGGACGAGGCCGACGGCTCCGAAGGGGAAGCCGCCGTCGGCGATCACCGCCATGTGCAGCGGGAAGGCGAGCACGTGCGGGTAGGTGGGAGGGAGGTGGTCGCGCAGGGAGAAGCCGCAGACCCGGGCGTAGGCGGCGACCTTCTCGGGGTCGGGTTGCATCCCGGCCAGCTCCAGCTCGATCTCCGGGACCTCGCTGCCGCGGCCCGGCACGAAGGGCAGCAGCGAGGCGCCTGGAATCATCGGCGCCGCGGCGCGGGCGTAGAGCGGCAGGATGCTGGGCGGGCTCTGGAGCGTGCGGGTCTCCATCAGGCTCCCAGCAGGCTCTGGCCGCAGACGCGGACGACGTTGCCGGTGACCCCTGTCGATGCCGGGCTGGCGAACCAGGCGATCGTCTCGGCGACGTCGACCGGCAGCCCGCCCTGCGACATGCTGTTCATCCGCCGGCCCGCTTCGCGGATCGGGATCGGCATCGCCGCCGTCATCTGCGTCTCGATGAAGCCGGGGGCAACGGCGTTGATCGTCGCCTTGCGCTTCGCCAGCTCCGGCGCCAACGCTTCGACCATGCCGATCACGCCCGCCTTCGAGGTCGCGTAGTTGGTCTGTCCGGAGTTGCCGGCGACGCCGCTCATCGAGGAGACGCAGACGATCCGGCCGTTCTCGCGCAACAGGCCGCGCTCCAGCAGCTCGTCGTTGATCCGCTCCTCGCTGGAGAGGTTGATCTCCATCAGCGATGTCCAGCGGTCCTCGGGCATCTTCGCGATCGTGCGGTCGCGGGTGACGCCGGCGTTGTGGACGACGATGTCAACGCCCCCCGAGAGCCGGTCGGCTATCCGCCGGGGCGCGTCCTCCTCGGTGATGTCGAGCTCGATCGTCTCGGCGTCGAGCTCCGTGGCGACCTTTGCCAGGTCGCCGGCCAGCGCTGGCACGTCGAGCAGGACGAGTCCGGCCCCGTCGCGATGCAGGATGGTGGCGATCGCCGCTCCGATCCCTCGCGAGGCGCCCGTGACCAGGGCGATCTTGCCGTCGAGCGGTTGGCTCCAGTCGATCGCGGGCGCCTTGGCAACCGCGGCGCCGACCTCGATCACCTGGCCGGAGACGTAGGCGGAGCGGGGGGAGAGCAGGAAGCGGAGGGTCGACTCGACCTCCCGCTCGGCCCCGTCGGCGACGTAGATCAGCTGCACGGCGATTCCGTGGCCGATCTCCTTGCCGAGCGAGCGGGTGAAGCCCTCGAGCGCGCGCTGCGCCGTGGCGGCGCGAGCCGGCAGGCCGGCCGGGGGTGTGCCGAGCACGACGACGCGGCCAGAGGCCTGGACCCGCTTCACGTTGGGGTGGAAGAAGCGCTGCAGCTCGACCAGCTCGGTCGAGTCGGAGATCCCGGTGGCGTCGAAGACGAGCGCCTTGACCGGGCTGTCGGACTTCTCGGGCCTTGGGGCGCCGATCTCGCCCAGCAGGCGCTCGACCTGCTTGCCGAGCCGCCCGCCGGGAGCGGCGCCGGAGAGGACCGCGCCGGAGACGACCGGCGTGCCCGGCGCCTGGCGCTCCAGCGAGACGGGCCGTGGCAAGCCGACGCGAGGGGCGACGAACCGACCCGGGGGGGAGTTGACGACACGCGAGTAGAGGTCGCTCATCGTGCCCCCTCCGGCCCTTCGAGCATTGCGACGACGCCCTGGCCGCCCGCGGCGCAGATGCTGATCGCGCCTCGCCCGGAGCCGCGCTCGTGCAGCGCCTTGGCGAGGCTGGCGACGATCCGTCCTCCGGTCGCGGCGAAGGGATGGCCGGCGGCGAGCGAGCCGCCGTTGACGTTGAGCCGCTCGCGGTCGATCGCCCCGAGCGGCTTCTCGCGGCCGAGGCGGTCGCGGCAGAAGCGCTCGTCCTCCCAGGCGCGCAGCGTGCAGAGCACCTGGGCGGCGAAGGCCTCGTGGATCTCGTAGAGGTCGAAGTCCTGTAGGCCGAGCCCTGCCCGGCCGAGCATCGCCGGCATCGCGTAGGCGGGTGCCATCAGCAGCCCCTCGCGCTTGTGCACGTGGTCGATCGCCGCTGTCTGGCCGTCGGCGAAATAGGCGAGGACGGGAAGGTCGCGCTCCCTCGCCCACTCCTCGCTGGCCAGCAGCACGGCGGAGGCGCCGTCGCTGAGCGGGGTCGAGTTGGCGGCGGTCATCGTCCCCTCCTCGCCGCCGAAGACCGGGCCGAGCTTGGCCAGCTTCTCCGGGGAGGAGTCGGGGCGCATGTTCTGGTCGCGCTCGAGGCCGAGGTAGGGGCTGACCAGATCCTCCATGAAGCCGCGCTCGTAGGCGGCGGCGAGATTGTGGTGGCTGCGCACCGCGAGCTCGTCCTGCTCCTCGCGACCGACTTCCCACTCCGAGGCCATGATCGCGCAGTGCTCGCCCATCGAGAGGCCGGTGCGCGGCTCCTCGTTGCGCGGGATCGAGGGGACGACGTGGCTGGGGCGGACCCGGGTCAGCTGGCGCACGCGGCCGAGGGCCGACTTCTCCCGGTTGGCGTCGAGCAGCACTTCGCGCAGGTCCTCGTTGAGGCCGATCGGCGCGTCGGAAGTGGTGTCGGCGCCGCAGGCGATGCCGGCGTCGATCTGCCCGAGGGCGATCTTGTTGGCGACGAGGATCGTCGTCTCCAGCCCGGTGCCGCAGGCCTGCTGCACGTCGTAGGCGGGGGTCTCGGGAGCGAGGCGCGTGCCGAGCACGCTCTCGCGGGTGAGGTCGCGGTCGCGCGAATGCTTGAGCACGGCACCCCCAGCCACCTCGCCGAGGGTCTCGCCCTCCAGCGAGAAGCGGCCGACGAGCCCGTCGAGGGCTGCCGTGAGCATGTCCTGGTTGGAAGCTCGCGAATATACGGAATTCGAGCGCGCGAACGGGATCCGGTTGCCGCCGACGACGGCGACCCGGCGTGGCTTATCGATCAAGGAAGGTCAACCTTTCGTTACAGGGATCGATGTACAGGTTAACGAGACATCGATCGATGTCAATGTCGCGTGACTACTCGCACAGAAGCCCGGTAGACGGGGCACCCCCCGAACGGGCGGATACTCATATCGCCGGCCTCATGAGGCCGGCGATTGGACGGGCGGGAGGTGCCCCGTCTACCGGGCTTGGCGCGGTTAGGCCTCGGAGAAGCCGAGCCTCAGATAGATCCGCTTGAGGGGAGCTGGCGCCCACCAATTCCACTCGCCGAACAGGCGCATGAGAGAGGGGACGAGGAGGGCGCGGACGATGGTGGCGTCGATCATCACGCCGAAGGCCATCCCGATCGCGATCTGCTTGACGAAGAAGACGGTGCTGACGCCGAAGGCGAGGAAGACGATCGCGATCGCCACCGCCGCCGCGGTGATCACGCGGCCGGTGCGGGCGATGCCCACCGCCACGGCCTCCTCGTTGGAGTCCCCGAGGTCGCGCCGCTCCTTGATCCGTGCCATGACCAGGACGGCGTAGTCGGTGGCGAGGCCGAAGATGACGGCGAAGAGGAAGACGAGGCTGGTCACCTCGACCGCGGCCGGCCCGGTGTAGTCGAGTGGCGAGTTGAGCCAGCCCTCCTGGAAGGCGAGGACGAGGATGCCGAGGGTCGCGCCCAGCGTCAGCGTGTTCATTACCAGCGTCTTCAGCGGCAGCAGCACCGAGCCGGTGAGCAGGAAGAGCAGCACGAGGGTGGTGAGGGCGATGATCGCGACGACCAGCGGTGCGTGCTCGAGCAGGCTCTGCTTCTGGTCGATGAAGCGTGCCGTGTTGCCGGACACCAGCACGCTCGCGGCACCTGGAGGGGCGAGGTCGCGGATCTCGTGCACCGAGTCCTGCGAGGGACCGCTGAGGGCGGGCCCGCTGAGGGCGAAGTTGGCGAAGGCGACCTCGGCGGAGGCGCGGGCGAAGGGCGTGCCGCGCACAACCCCGTCGACGGCCTCGATCCGGCGCTGGTAGGCGGCCAGCTGGGCCGGGCCGGCGGACCCGTCGACGGTGACGGTCACGGCCTCGGTGACGTCGCGCGGGTAGTGCGCTTCGAGGTAGCGGTAGGCGTCGTAGGAGGGCTGGTTGGGTGGTACCGCTTCGGCGCTCGGGCCCGTCAGCGTCGTCCAGAGGAGGGGAGTGGCGGCGGCGAGCAGCAGCGCCGAGCTGGCCAGGGCAACCGCCACGGGGCGCCGCATCACCCCACGCGCCAGCCGGTACCAGCCGTCCGAGGTGTCCGAGACCGCCGGCCCGCGGCGGATCGAGAGCGCGTCGATGCGTGCCCCGAGCAGCCGCAGAAGCGAAGGGACCACGAGCAGCGCGATCAGCGACGAGAGCACCGCCACCGAAGACCCCGCCACGGCCATCGAGTAGAGGAAGCGCTGCGGCATGAAGATCAGCGCCGCCATCGCCGCGGCGACCGTGAAGCCAGAGAAGAGCACGGTGCGCCCGGCTGTCTGCACCGTGCGCAGGTGCGCCTCGCGCGTCGCTCCGCCGTCGGCGATCTCCTCGCGATATCGCGAGACCATCAGCAGGGCGTAGTCGACGGCGAGGCCGAGGCTGAGCCCGGTGGCGACGTTGAGCGCGAAGAGCGAGGTGTCGACCACGCCGGACATGATCCGCAGCACCAGCAGCGTGCCGACGATGGAGATCACCCCGATCAGCAGCGGGATGCCGGCGGCGACGACGCCGCGGAAGACGAAGAGCAGGAAGATCGCGAGGATCGGGAATGCGATCAGCTCCGCCTTCGTCAGGTCCTCACGGGTCTGGTCGTTGGTCTCGTTGAAGCCCTGCGCGAAGCCGCCCTCGGCGACGTCGAGCGAGCTGCCCTCGATCACTTCCGCCACGCCCTCTGCTGCGACGCCGCCGGCGTCCTCGATGTCCTCGGTCGAGAGGTAGGCCGCAATGGCGAGGGACTGTCCGTCGCGGGCGACCAGGGCGGCGCCGGCGGGCCGGTCGCGCAGCGGGTTGACGACGCGGCCGACGTGCTCGACCCGTTCGGCGCCGGCGGCGATGCGGGCGACCTCACCGCGGACGGCCGGATCCGCGGTGTCGAGCTTGCCGCCGTCCGGGTTGCGAACCACGAGCACGATCGCTGGGTTGGGGTCGTAGCCGAGCGAGTCGCGCAGCAGCCGGGTCGACTGCTCGCTCTCCGAGCTCGGGTCGGTGAAGCCAGCGGCCTTCAGGTGCTGCTCGACGTCACGGCCGACCGCTAGCGCCAGCAGGGAGAAGGCCCCGACCACGACGAGGACCAGCTTCGGTCGCTTCCAGGTGAGGTTCGCGATCCAGGTCATCGGGGGTTCAACGCGCGGCGCGGAGAAGTCGTGAGAGGGGACACCGGGCAGAATGTACCAGAACTCCAAGTAACTACTTTGAATTTCAAATTAAGCTGTTAGAATCGAGTAATGACACGCCGCAATTACGGCCAGGCCTGCAGCCTCGCCGGCGCCCTCGACCGCATCGGCGAGCGCTGGTCGCTGCTGATCGTGCGCGAGCTTCTGCTCGGGCCGCTGCGCTTCTCCGACCTCGACCGCGCCGTCGGCGGCGCGCCGACGGACGTGCTGACCAAGCGCCTGCGTGACCTCGAGCGCGAAGGCATCATCGCGCGGCGCGAGCTCGACCCGCCTGTCTCCGCGGTGGCCTACGAGTTGACCGAGCTCGGCCGCGGCCTCGAGCGCCCGATCCTCGAGCTGTCCCGCTGGGGCCTCAACTTCTTCCAGATCGATGACGTCGACGAGCTCGAAGCATCGTGGCTGCCGAACTCGCTGCGCATCGTCCTGCAGCCCTCGCCCGACGCCGAGATGACGGTGCAGCTGCGCAGCCGCGGCAACAGCTTCCGCCTGCAGGTGGCCGACGGCTGGATCGCCGCCGAACGCGGCGAGGCGGTCGACGCAGACCTGATCCTGGCCGGCGAGCCGCGGGCGGTGCTCGGCGCTCTCGTCGTCGGTGACGAGGCCGAGGGCGAGGTGACGGTCGAAGGCGACCTCGCGGTGCTGGCGGCGCTGCGGGCGATGGTCGTCCTGCCCGAACGCCTGCAGGAGGAAGCGCTGGACGAGGCCGGGGTTACTGCTCGTAGAGCTTGACGACGCGGACTGCGCCCTCGGGCGCGGCGTCGACGCAGAGGTAGCAGAGGACGCACTCGTCGAGGTTGCCCTCGACTACCTCGACCCCGGAGTCGGTCGCCTTGAAGATGTCGACGGGGCAGACTTCCTCCAGCTTGGCGGCCAGCGCCGCGTCGCTCGCGACCGAGGCATCGACCTCGACGTCTATGAAGACCTTGCTCAGCGACTCGCTCACGCCGCCACCCCCAGCTTCTCCTTGACCGCGTCGGGAATCTCGTCGATCCGCTCGACCACGCGAATGCCGGCCGCTTCGAGCCGGGCGATCTTCTCCGTCGCCGTGTCCTCGACGCCCTCGACGATCGTGCCGGCGTGGCCGAAGCTCATTCCCTTCATCTCCTCGTCGTCCATGAACTTGCCGGCCATGAAGGCGACGATCGGCAAGCGTGAGTCGTTGTCCTTGACCCATTCGGAGAGCTGTGCCTCCATCCGGCCCCCCGGCTCGGTGTAGATCACGATCGCCTGGGTCTGCTCGTCGGCCTCGAAGTAGGGCATCAGCTCGGCGTACGTGGAGCCGATGATCGCGTCGCCGCCGATCGAGACGGCGGTGGAGACGCCGAGGCCCGCTTGCGTGAGCGAGGAGGAGATCTCGGTGGTCATCCCTCCGGAGCGGCTCATCACGCCGACCGGGCCGGGCGCGTAGGCCTTGGCCGCGTCCTTTGCGGGACCGCCGATGCCGCCCATCTTGCAGACCTCCGGGACGATCAGTCCGAGGCAGTTGGGGCCGATGATCCGCGCCCCGCGCAGGTTCGCCAGCTCGACCATCTGGGCGACGTCCCGGCGTGGGATCCGCTCGGTGACGATCACGATCAGCTTGATCCCGTTCTCGATCGCCTCCAGGACGGCGTCCTTGGTGAAGGCGGGGGGGACGGTGACGACCGAGCCGTCGATCGGCCCACCGTGGTGCTCGACCGCCTGGGCGACGGTGTCGAAGACCGGCACGCCGTGCACCTCGCGGCCCTTGCGGCCGGGAGTGACCCCGCCGACGATCTTGGAGCCGTAGTCGAGACACTCGCGGGTCAGGTTGACCGCCTCGCGCCCGGTGATCCCCTGGACGATGAAGGTCGTGTCCTTGCTCAGCAGGATGCTCATCGGGTCCCTCCTGGCGAGTTATGCGTCATATGGACGCAAAAGTCGCCAATCACGCTGGCGCTCCCTGGATCTTGGCGACGGCGCGCCCTGCCGCCTCCCACATCGAGACCGAGCGGTCGCAGTACTCGACCCCGTATTTCTCGAGGATCTTGAAGCCCTCGTCCTCCCAGGCGCCGGGAATGCGGAAGATCGCGATCGTCTCGCCGGGGTCCTTGCCGAGCTCGAGACAGGCCTTGATCACGCCGCGGGCGACGATGTCCACCCGGGTGTTGGAGACGATCGACATCATCACCGCGATCTTCTCGACGCCGTCCTTTTCGAGCACCTCCTTGGCCAGGCCGCAGGCCTTGGCAACGGAGGGGTTGCCGCCGATCTCGGAGTAGTTGGCCGGCTTCCCGCCCTGGCTGCGAACCGCGTCGGTCAGCGTCAGCGAGCCGCCGCCGGCGCCGATCACCAACCCGAGGTTGCCCTCGAAGCCGTGGTCCTTGCCCTGGATCACGCCACGGTGGTCGGCGGCGTCGATCGCGGCGACGTTGCGCTCGAAGTCGGAGGGCTCGTAGGTCTCGCGGGTGTCCTCCTCGGCGATCTCGAGGCGCTTGCGCAGCAGCCCCTTCTGGCGGCCGACCGCCTCATTCTCCATCTCCATGTGGGCGTCGAGGGCGACGAAGCTGCCGTCGCTGAGCTCGGCGAGGGGGTTGATCTCGGCCAGGGTCATGTCGTTGTCGCGGAAGAGGCGGGCGAGCTTGGCGAGGATCGGCGTCGCCCGGTTCAGCTGCGAGCCGGTGACGCCGGTGGCGGCGACGACCTGCTTGGCCTCGAAGTCGGCGATCGGCAGCAGGTTGGAGACGTGGCCGCGGCCGACGTGGTCGGGGTGCTGCTCGGCGACCTCCTCGATGTCGATGCCGCCCATGTCGCTGAACAGCATCAGCGGCTTCTTCGCGGTGCCGTCCCAGACGACGCCGGCGTAGTACTCCTGCTTGACCTCCGCTTTGGGGTCGACGAGGACCCCGCGCGGCATGTGCCCGTTGATCTCCAGCTTGAGGATGTCCTCGGCGTGCGCTGCCGCCTCGTCAGGCGTATCGGCGAACTTGACTCCGCCGGCCTTCATCCGCCCGCCGCTCAGCACCTGCGACTTGATCACGACCGGCCCGCCGATCTCCTCGGCGACCTTCCGGGCTTCCTCGGCGCTCGTGCAGAAGCCGTACTTGGTGACGGGAATCCCCGCCAGCTCGACGATCTGCCTTGCCTCGTACTCGAAGAACCTCATCAGCGGCGCGGAACCCTATCCAAACCGCCCCGTGCCCAGGCCCGTCGCATCTCCGCGTGGATCGTGGAGGCCACCTCGCCGGCCGCGCTCAGCTCGGTGCCGTCCACCGTTCGGATCAGCTCGACTCCGCGCACCGAGCCGGTCAGAAACAGCTCGTCGGCCCCCGCTAAGTCCTCGCGGAGGAGGGTCGCCTCCTGCATCTCGAAGCCCGCTTTCGCGGCGACCTCCATCGCGCGGGACCGCGTAATGCCCGGCAGGATGCGCCCGTCGGCCGGGGGAGTGAGCAGGGTGCTGCCGAAAACGGCGAAGACGTTGGCCCGGGAGGCCTCCAAGAGCGTGTCGTCCCAGTCGAGGATCAAGAGCGCGTCGTTCGCGGCGGCCCTCTTCCGGGCTCGGTCGAGAAATGTGCGGTCGGCCCACTTGTGACCGCCCAGGCCGCCGTGAACCGCGAGCGTGTGCGCGTCGATCGCGGCGGGTGTCGGGGGGAGGATCCGGTCAGATTCGATCTCCACCTTCTCGATCGCGGAGCAGAGCACTTCGTTCGCGTCGGGTGCGACCGTGACGCGGACGGCCCCCAAGGTCACTCCAGCGGCCTCCGCCTCGAGCTTCCGAGCCAGCCCCGAAGGCGGCTCCCGGTGGGGAAACAGGGCTCGCAGACTGGCGTCGAGCCGTGTCAGGTGGGCCTCGATCTCGATCGCTTCTCCGTTGAGGACCAGCAGGGTCTCGAAGACCCCCCGTCGACGATCGGGCCGGGGCTGCGCTGACACGGCGGCATTGTGGCAACCTCGCGGACCCGCCCGCCACCAGGCCCCGTGTGAAGACGCTGCTGATCGACAACCACGACTCCTTCACCTACAACCTCTTCCAGCTGTTGAGCGAGGTGAACGGCGAGGAGCCGCTTGTCGTTCGCAACGACGAGACCTGCTGGAAGGAGCTGAAAGCGCTCAGCTTCGACAACGTCGTCATCTCGCCGGGCCCCGGGCGGCCGGAGCGAGAGGCCGATTTCGGCGTCTGCCCCGATGCGATCCGCGACTGCGAGCTTCCAATCCTGGGCGTCTGCCTCGGCCACCAGGGCCTCGCCACCGCTTACGGCGGAGAGGTCTCTCCCGCGCCCGAACCGATACACGGGCGTCTCAGCACGATCGCCCACGACGGGTCGCAGCTCTTCGCCGGGATTCCGCGAGAGTTCGAGGCTGTTCGTTACCACTCCCTGCGCGTCGCCGAGCCGCTTCCTTCCGAGTTGAAGCCGATCGCCTGGAGCGACGACGGCGTCGTGATGGCCCTCCAGCATCGCTCGCGTCCCCAGTGGGGGGTCCAGTTCCATCCCGAGGCGGTCTGCACGGAGCACGGGAGGCGGTTAATCGAGAACTTTCGTGATCTGAGCGGGCGAGTCGCTTTGGACGTGGGGCCTGGGGGGCGTCGGGGACACCCCCTCCCGAACGCGCGTCCGGAGGCCGCGCTTGAGTGTTCGG
>DASUZK010000089.1:0-2962 GCA_036376915.1 Solirubrobacterales bacterium | reverse complement strand
AGAGGGTGTCCGAGGCGTTCGGGTCCTTGGTCCCCGTCGACGCCCACAGCAGGCGCTGCGGACGCGCCCCCTCGCTCTCGAGCTTCTGCATCCGCTCGCCCGAGAGCATCTCCACGTAGCCGGCGTAGGCCTTCTTGCCGACCGCGACCCCCAGGCGGTTGTGGAGCTCGTCGGGCACCCCGTCCTTGGCGACCGCGACGTCCCAGCGGCTCATGAAGATCGAGGCGACCGAGGCGACGTCGGCGCTGCGCCCGGCCTCTATCCGTCGTTCGATTCCCTTCATGTACGCATCGGCCGCGGCGAGGTACTGCCCCGCGTCGAAGAGCAGCGTGACGTTGATCGGGATGCCGGCGAAGATCGACTCCTCGATCGCCGTCAGGCCGGCCTCGGTACCGGGGATCTTGATGAAGAGGTTGTCGCGCTCCGCTTTGGCGTGCAGGGCGACGGCCTCCTCGATCGTCGCCTCGGCGTCGTCGGCGATCAGCGGCGAGACCTCGAGCGAGCAGTAGCCGTCGACGCCGGCGGTGCGCTCATGGACGCTTTTGAAGAGCTCGGTGGCGTCGCGCAGGTCGGCGAGCGCCAGCTCGAAGAAGATCCGCTCCGTGGGAGTCGCGCCGATTCCCTCCTCGGTGATCGCGCTGTCTCGGAGCTCGGCGATCTGCTCGTCGTAGGCATCGCCGGCCGAGATCGCCTTGTCGAAGATCGTCGGGTTGGAGGTCAGGCCGGTGACCGATAGCTCTTCGATGTAGCCCTGCAGAGTGCCGTCGGCAAGCATCGTGCGGGTGATGTTGTCGAGCCAGAGGCTCTGGCCCACGTCGTGCAGCTTCGCGGTCGGCTTCATGAGAGCAGCTCCTTTGCGGCTTCGGCCACCTTGTCAGGGGTGAAGCCGAACTTGGTTTGAACGTCCTTCAGCGGCGCCGAGGTTCCAAAGGCGTGCATCCCGATCTTGGCGCCATTACTACCAACGTAGCGATCCCAACCCATGGTCGAGGCCTCCTCGATCGAGACGCGCGCGGTGACGCCCGGCGGCAGGATCTCGTCGCGATAAGCATCGTCCTGGCGGTCGAAGAGCTCGCAGCAGGGCATGCTGACGACACGCGAGCGGATCCCATCGGCGCCCAGCTCCTCATGGGCTGCGAGGGCGAGGGTGACCTCGCTGCCGGTGGCTATCAAGATCACCTGCGGATCACCACCATCGGCGTCGGCAAGCACGTAGGCGCCGCGGCGCAGCCCCTCGGCCGAGCCGTACTTAGAGCGATCGAAGACCGGCACGTTCTGGCGGGTAAGGACGAGGGCTACCGGCTGGTGCGTGCGGTCGAGCGCCACCCGCCAGGCCTCGGCAACCTCGTTGGCGTCGGCGGGACGGATCACGTCGAGGCCCGGGATCGCCCGCAGCGAGGCGAGCTGCTCGACCGGCTGGTGGGTCGGCCCGTCCTCGCCCAGGCCGATCGAGTCATGGGTGAAGACGTGGATCACCGGCAGCTCCATCAACGTCGAGAGGCGGATCGCCGGCCGCGCGTAGTCGGAGAAGGTCAGGTAGGTCGACCAGAGCGGGCGCAGCTTCGAAAGCGAGAGGCCGTTCGAGATCGCCGCAGACTCGTGCTCGCGGATCCCGTAGTGGAGCTGACGGCCGTCGTAGGTGCCGGGCTCGAAGTCCTCGGCGCCGTCAAACGTGAGCCGCACCGAGGTCGAGTCGGTGAGGTCGGCGGAGCCCGCCAGCAACCAGGGCAGCCGCTCGCCGATCGCGTTCTCGACCTGCTGCGAGGCCTTGCGGGTGGCGAGGCCCGTCTCGTCGGGATCGAAGGTGGGGATGGCGGAGTCCCAACCCGCCGGCAGGGCGCGCTTTTGCTGCAGCTCGATCTCAAGCGCCAGGTCGGTGTGTTTTTCGGAGTACTCGTCGAACAGCCGGCGCCAGCCGGCGCGCAGACCGCCACCGCGCTCACCGATGCCGGCGGCGAAGTGCTCGCGCACGCCGTCGGGGACGAGGAACTGGGCGTCCTCCGGCCAATCGTAGGCGCGCTTGGTCTCGCGAACCTCCTCCTCGCCGAGCGGCTCGCCGTGGGCGGCCGAGGTGTCCACCTTGTGCGGGGAGCCCCAGCCGATGTGGCTGTCGACGACGATCAGCGTCGGGCGGCCGATCTCCTCCCTGAACTCCTCGAAAGCAGTGGCGATCAGGTCGGTGTCGTTGGCATCGCCGACGCGGGTGACGTTCCAGCCGTAGCCCATGAAGCGGGCGGCGACGTCGTCGTCGTAGGCGAGGTGGGTCTTGCCGTCGATCGTGATGTGGTTGTTGTCGTAGATCCAGCAGAGGTTGTCGAGCTTCAGGTGGCCGGCGATCGAGGCGGCTTCGCTGGAGACACCCTCCATCAGGCAGCCGTCGCCGGCGATCGCGTAAACGTCGAAATCGAAGAGGTCGAAGCCGGGGCGGTTGTAACGCGCCCCCTGCCACTTTCCGGCGATCGCCATCCCGACCGAGGTGGCGACCCCCTGGCCGAGCGGGCCGGTGGTCGTCTCCACGCCGGAGGTCCAGCGGTACTCGGGGTGCCCGGGCGCGCGCGAGTCGAGCTGGCGGAAGCTCTCTATGTCCTCGAGCGAGACGGCCGGGTCGCCGACCACCTCGTAGTCGGGATCGACCGCCCGCACGCCGGCGAGGTGGAGCAACGAGTAGAGCAGCATCGAGGCGTGGCCCGCGGAGAGCACGAAGCGGTCGCGGCCGGGCCAGATCGGGTCAGCCGGGTCGAAGCGCAGGAAGCGCTGCCAGAGGGTATAGGCGACCGGGGCCAGCGCCATCGGCGTGCCCGGGTGCCCCGAGTTGGCCTTCTGGATCGCGTCGATCGAGAGCGTGCGGATCGTGTTGATCGCAAGTTGGTCGATGTCGCGGCTCACAGATCGATCCTATGGGAGCCGCTCCCCGGTGATGGGTTGGGCGGGGCGTCGGGGGAGGGTCTCCGGGCCGGCCTTC
>DASUZK010000088.1:0-14521 GCA_036376915.1 Solirubrobacterales bacterium | reverse complement strand
GACGGGCCGAAATGTCAACTATGCGTTGACATTTCGGCCCGTCGGCTGAATTTGCCTAGGGGCAGACGACGATCAGGTGGAAGTCGGCGTCCGCGTCGAGGCCTTTCTCGTCTCGCGTGCGGACCTCGATCGCGTTAGCGTTGGCCGGTGACGTGTTCGTCTGCGCGTAGCCGGCGCCCGGGACCGACGTGCCGGCGTTGTCGCGACCGGCGACGTTGGCGCAGCCGCTGACGTTCGCCGGGAACGTCACCGTGACGGCACCGCCGCCCTCGGTCGCGGTCACCCCCGCGTCGCTGGCCCGCGCCAGCGCGGCGTTGCCGGCTCCGCTCGGGTTGTTGACCACCGCCCAGTAGGTGTGAGCCGCTCTCCGCGCGATCGGCACGATGCCCAGCTTGTTGGTGTTGATCTGGAACCCGGTCAGCGTCTTTTGCTTCAGCTTCCCGCCGCCGATCGTCTGCTTCTTGATCGCACCGCCGTTGATCGTCTGTGCCGCGTAGGCGGTCCCGGCCAGCGCGACGACCAGTGCCACGAGTGCGACGATCATGGCCGGCGACGGCAGCCTCTGCTTGAGCGCGTCCATTGATCCCCCTTCTCTTTCGAGGACGTGTCTGAGGTCTACCCCCAAAAAGGGGGCATAAGCTCAGACACGTCAGGCTGCGCGAGTTGCGCGGCCCGACGCGACGAACGGTTGTCGGGGACCCCTCAGTGACGGGCGATGCCCATGGTGCCCCGGGGATCGCCGCTGTGCTCGGCGAGATCCTCGAGCTCGGCGATCTTGCGCTCCCCTTCGAGCCGGGCCGGGTCGTCGGCGGCCAGCGGCGCGATCAGGCGGCGGATCCGGTTGCGGACCTGGAGGGCGAAGTGGGGCGTGGAGGCGCCGGCGAGGGCTCGGATGTCCTCGGCGGTGACCGGATCGGCGACGCCCAGCAGGGCGGGATTCTCGGCTTCGCTCACGGTTCCGTCCCTCCGATCTTGGCCAGTTCGGCCAGCTGGTCGATCTCGGCTTGCTGATTCACGTCGATGGCCTCCTGGTCTCCGATCACCCACACGTGGTTGTAGAAGGCGCGGGTCGGATCTGTCGTGTACCCCGGCTTGACGTCGAGCAGGTACTCGCGCAGCGCCGCCGGCAGCGTACCGGCGTCGTCGGTGAGCAGCAGCGGCCCCCACGTCCCCGATGCCGAGAGCGGCGAGGCGACGGCCGCGGCCAGCGGGGCGTCGCCGCGTGCGACGACGAAGCCATGACCGGGGTCGTTGACGTTCCAGCCGAAGTTGCCGCCGGCGTAGCGGGCGAGCGCGATCGCGTTCGCGACCGGGTCCTCGCCGGAGACGCGCCGGACGCGCCCGCCGACCTTGCCGGCTTCCCGCACCACGTCCGAGGAGATCGCCGAGGACGGGCCGAGCACGTAGACGGGGACCTTGGGGTGCGTGCGCAGTACCTGCGCGGTCGGCGTCGGCAGCTTTTCGGCTTCTGTGAAGAGCACCGGGTCGCCCGAGCGCGCCGCCCAGGCGGCCGCGGGGATTGCGAGCTCCGGCTCTGCTTCCGGGGCAAGCACGAGATGAGCCGGGGGGCCGTCGAAGAGCTTGTCGCGCTCGGTCGCGATCGAGGCCGCGAGCGCGGCGGCCCCGGGCGCATCGACCCGGTCGGCCTTCAGCTCGTCCGGAGTCGCCGCGTCGCCGATGACGAACGCCTGGGTGCCGTCGGCCTCGACGCTGCCGCGCGGGGCCAGCGCGGCAAGGGCTTGCTCGGTTGGCTCGGGCAGGTCGCCCCCAGTGGAGACCAGAAGCGGCGAGCGCAGCGGTTCCGCCATCAGCACCGAGGCCGCGACCGCCCCCTGCCAGTCGTCCTCGTCGACGATCGTGACCGACGCGGGCCGCTGTGCGGCGGTCGCCGAGGGGAAGACGGCGAGGGTCACCGCCGCGGCGATCGCGGCGGGGTCCGACCCGCCGACCCGCGTCGTGTTGTTGGTCGCGAAGGAGGGGTACCCCAGCTCTTCGGCCGCCTCGGCCGCGGGAGTCTCCACCTCGTCGGCGGACGTCTCGGCGGGGGCCTGGGTGGGAGCCGGCGCCGGCTCGGGTGCGTCCTTGTTCGAGCCGCCGCCTCCGAGCACGGCGGCGACGAGGAACACGACCGCGACCGCGACCAGCCCGGCGATGGCCTTCAGGGCGGCCGGGATTGGTCGGCGGCGCCGGCGCGGTTGCCGCGCTGCGGACTTCGACCCCCTTCCAGTGTGGTCAACCTCGGATGCGTTCGAGGGCTCGGGTCGGGTTGAGCTCCCATCGGGCGCAGGGGGAAGATCGGCGTTGATGGGGCGCTTCCCGGACACGGACCGGAAAGCTACAGCGGCTCGGTGGCCAGCAGGGACTGGCGAAACCCCCGCACACGTCCGGCGGCGGCGGACACTGCGCGGTACGGCGTCCTCGGTCGGCCAAATAGCGCTGCTATTCGACCTCCCTGCGTCCTTGTACCGCTTGGTCCGGCGCTCGCCGGCCGCCCACGCCGGTTTCGCCAGTCCCTGCTGGCTGGTCAGCTAATCTTCATGCGACTGGTTGACTGACCAGTCAATCAATCGACCGGTGAGAGGCGC
This sequence comes from Solirubrobacterales bacterium, assembly GCA_036376915.1. Classification (GTDB taxonomy): domain Bacteria; phylum Actinomycetota; class Thermoleophilia; order Solirubrobacterales; family 70-9; genus VRUE01. The sequence goes on along the minus strand of DASUZK010000088.1, from coordinate 11,936 downwards.
CGACCAAGAGGGGACCCAATGGATTTCGCACTGAACGACGAGCAGCAGGAGTACAAGGAGCGCTGCCGGACCTTCGCCCGCGAGGTGATCAGGCCCGCCGCCCGCAAGCACGACGAAGAGGAGAGCATTCCCTGGGAGGTGATCAAAGAGGCCCGCAAGCAGGGCTTCGGCGGCCTCGAGGGGATCCAGCGCTCGGCCGGGGACGGCGAGGGCCAGATGCAGGTGATCTCGGCCGAAGAGTTTCACTGGGGCTGCGCCGGCATCGCCCTGGCGATCTCCGGCTCCGGCCTCGCGGCGGCTGGGATCGCGTCCTCGGGCACGCCGGAGCAGATCGGCCAGTGGGTCCCCGAGTGCTTCGGCAGTGGCGACGAGATCAAGCTCGGCGCCTACGCGGTCACCGAGCCGCAGGCCGGCTCCGACGTGAAGAGCCTGAAGACGACGGCGAAGCGCGACGGCGACGAGTGGGTCCTCAACGGGACCAAGGTCTTCATCACCAACGGCGGCATCGCCGACGTCCACGTCGTCGTCGCCACGGTCGATCCGGCGCTCGGCACCCGTGGCCAGGCATCCTTCGTGGTCGGCAAGGACACCCCGGGCCTGACCCAGGGCAAGAAGGAGTCCAAGCTCGGCATCCGCGCCTCCCACACGGCGGAGATCGTCCTCGACGATTGCCGCATCCCGGTCGAGAACCTGCTCGGCGGCGAGGAGAAGCTGGAGCGCAAGCTGCAGCGCGGGCGGGAAGGGAAGAAGTCGCGCGGCGCCGACGCGCTTGCGACCTTCGAGATCACCCGGCCGCTGGTCGGCGCCTCGGCGCTCGGCATCGCCCAGGCCGCTTACGAGTGGACGCTCGAGTACCTCGACGGCCAGACCGATGGCGGCAAGCCGGTCCTTCAGGAGCAGCGGATCCAGCAGACGCTGGCCGACGTCGCCACCGAGATCGAAGCCGCGCGCCTGCTGGTCCAGCGTGCCGCCTGGATGGGACGAAACGGCGTCCCGATGACGGGGGGGCAAGGCTCGATGTCGAAGCTCAAGGGCGGTGACGTGACGATGTGGGCGACGACGACCCTGATGGACCTCGTCGGCCCCTACGCCTGGAGCAAGGACTGCCCGCTGGAGAAGTTCTTCCGCGACGCGAAGATCTACCAGCTCTTCGAGGGCACGGCCGAGATCCAGCGCATGGTCATCTCCCGCATGCAGGCTCGCGAGTACGCCGAGCGGCTTGGGTACGCGGCCGAAGTCGCCGAGGGGGCGATGGCCGAGAAGACTGAGAAAGAGGCGGTCCCTGCCTAAGGGCGAGCAGCTCTCCTAGGACGGGAGCCATCGGGGGTCCCTTCTCAGGCCGCTTCGCGGGAGTTCCTGAGAAGGGACCCCCGATGGCTCTTGTGCAGGGCCTAAGCTCGAGGCGTGCACTCGCACGAGCATTCACATGCGCTCGACGCTCGGCGTGGCGACAGCCGCCGGCGGATGTGGGTTGCGCTGGGGATCAATGGGGCGATGTTGGTTGTCGAGGCGGTTGGCGGGGTGCTTACCGGGTCGCTGGCTGTGCTTGCAGATGCCGGGCATTTGCTGTCCGACGTGGGGGCGATTGGGCTGGGGCTGTTCGCGGCCTCGCTTGCCGTTCGTCCTGCGGCTGCGCGGATGACCTTTGGGTACCAGCGCTCGGAGATCCTTGCGGCGTTGGTCAACGGGCTGCTGCTGGTGGCGGTGGCGCTGGCCGTTGCCTATGCCGCAATCGGCCGGCTTGGCGATCCTCCCGAGATCGACGGGCTGGGCGTGCTCGCGCTCGGTGCCATCGGTCTGCTCGGCAACGTGGCCGCGACTGTGGTCCTTGCGCGCGGCGAGCGCACCGACGTCAACCTCGAGGGCGTCCTTCGCCACAGTGCCGCGGACGCGCTCGGCTCGGTCGGCGTCGTCCTCGCCGGCGCCTTCGTGCTCGCCGGCGGCTCGTCCATCGTCGACCCCGTTGTCAGCCTCCTGATCGCCGCGCTGATCTTGGCTTCCTCCTGGCGCCTTATCGCCGAGCCGCTCGGCGTGTTGATGGAGGCCGCTCCACAGGGCGTCGACGTCGACGCCACCGGGGCCGCCATCTGCGAAGAGGAGGGGGTTCGCTCGGTCCACGACCTGCACGTCTGGACGGTCACCTCCGGATTCGGCGCCCTCGCGGCCCACGTCGTCGTCTCGCCCGAGTGCGATCGGGACTTGGTGCGGCGCCGGATCGAGCTGTTGCTGCACGAGCGCTTCGGCATCGACCACACCACCCTGCAGATGGAGGAGCAGGCGCCCGACGCCTTGCTGCACGTCGAGAACGCACCTCACCAGGCCTGACCGCAAGCCCGATTGCACGGTCAATGCCCTGCAAGGAGGCGGTTCTTTGGCTCAGCTAGCCTGTTTCGACGATGTTCAAGACTCGCCCTGCCCTGGCGGCTCTCCTGGCCGCCGCGGCGGCGCTGCTCGTGCTGCTCGCAGCCGGCACCGCTTCCGCCGACGAGCTCGAATCGAAGCTCGACGAGAAGGAATCGAAGCTCTCCGAGGTGCGCGAGCGCCACGGCGTGCTGACGACGACGATCTCCCGCTACAAGGATCGGATCGACAGGCTGACGGGCGAGGTGGCGGTGCTGCGCAGCCGCGAGGCCGCGGTCCAGGTTCGGCTCGACGCGAAACAGGCCGAGCTCGATCGCGCCGTCGCCGAGCTCGATACTGCCAAGAGGCATCTGGCCGTGGTTCGCGCCCGCCTCGAGCGCGCGCTGGTGGCGCTGCGCGAGCGCCTGATCGCGATCTATGAGACCGGCACGCCGGACGTGCTCAGCGTCATCGTCGGTGCCGACGGATACGACGACCTGATCGGCCGCACCGAATACCTCAACCACATCCGTGGCATGGACGAAGCCATCGTCGGCCGCGTGCGCGACCTGCGTGACCAGGTGAAGAGCACCGTCTTCCGTCTGCGCACGGCGAAAAACCGGATCGAGTCCGCGCGCGACGCCATCGCCGCCGAAGAGCGGGCGCTCGAGGGCGCCCGCGCCGCCGTGGAGCGTCGCCAGTCGGCGCTGGTGGCTGTGCGTGCCAGCCGCGTCGCCGCTCTGGAGAAGATCGAGGAGACCGAACAGGATCTCGACGGCGACGTCGCCGAGATCCAGGCCGAGCTCGCCGCTCGGCTGGGCGAAACCGCCTCCGCGCCCCTCCCGGCGGGACCGATCCGCTACGGCTCCGGCCAGCTGATCTGGCCAGTCGACGGACCGGTCGTCTCGACCTTCGGGATGCGCTGGGGTCGCATGCACGAGGGCATCGACATCGCGGTCCCGGCTGGCACCCCGATTCGCGCGGCCGCGGCGGGGTCGGTCGTCCTGGTCCAGTCCGACGCCGAAAGCGGCGGCTACGGCAACTTCACCTGCCTTGACCACGGCGGTGGCCTGCAGACCTGTTACGCCCACCAGTCCTCCTTTGCGGTGACTTCGGGGAGCGTCTCGCAGGGCGACGTGATCGGGTACGTCGGCTGCACCGGGCACTGCTTCGGCGACCACCTGCACTTCGAGGTCCGGGTCGGGGGCGGTCCCACCGATCCACTGGGATATCTGTAGCGCCTACTTAAAATCGATCAAAAATTCGACTATTAGGTATGGCGTGGGGGTTTTCCCCTGCGACTCTGGGTACCAAGCGACCAGGAGGCAATGTCGATGGTTCGCCAGGCCCAGACCTATCTCGCGAGCGCCGTATCGGCAACGGCGCTCGTTGCCGCTGCCATCGTCGCCTTCGTCCTGCTCGTTTCCATTCAAGCCCTGAAGGACTGGCCTCTGGCCGCCCTCGGCGGTGGCGACGAGACGGCTCTCTCTCCGGCACGACCGGCGGGCTCCGGCGGTGCCGTTTCCTCCGCGGCGACAGGTGGAGCCGGCTCGGCCTCGGCGGACTCCGCCGTTCAGGGAGGAAGGGGCGCCGGCATCGGGCAGCGCGACGGAAGCGCCACTCTGGATGAGGCGCCGGTCGGCGCGCCGCCGCCAGCTGGTCCTGTGGGCGGAGGCGGTTCCGAGGGATCCGCCCCGTCCGGGTCGGCGCCCTCCGCGGCGAGCGGCAGCAACGGCGGCGGCCCGGGCTCGCAGACCGGCGCCGGGGCGGGGAATGACTCCGGCCAGTCGACCTCGGGAGCCGTCACCGGCGCGGTCAACGACACCGTCTCCGGCGTCGACGAGACCCTCGGCGGCGCTCTCGGCGACAGCGGCGTGACCGAAGTGACCGAAACGACCGTGAACGGTTTGGCAGGTCCCGAATCGACAGTCGGGAAAACGGTCGACAAAGTGGTCGAAACCGTCGGCGGCGCGCTCGGCGGTGGCAAATAGCCGGCTTCACGTCGTGCGGTCTTTCGGGTTGGGGTCCCCTCGACAGCGTACGAGCCTCGAAGGGCTCGGTCTCCGACTGCGATCAGTGTGGCGACTTTTCCGTCCATCTCACGGATAAGTCGCCACACCCCATCGTTTTCCGGTGTTCGCCCGGCCGAAGGCCGCGCTCTTAGTTGCATAGCGCTTACGCGCGGTACTCAATTCGACTGGAGGGACGGCCAGGCTCCCCACCATCCGTACTTGCCCCCCAACCGTCACAATGCCCGCCTATGGCGGAGCGCGGACAGGCAGGTGCGGTGGTCGACCCGATCGCGGGCTCGCCGGTGTACCCGGGCGGCAGCCGCGTCAACGAGCGCGGGCACCTCGAGATCGGCGGCTGCGACGTGGTCGATCTGGCGGCGGAGTTCGGCACCCCGGCCTACGTCTACGCCGAGGACGACATGCGGGCGCGTGCCCGCGGCTACCGCGAGGCCTTCGAACGCAGGGGGGCGGAGTTCGAGGTCCTCTTCGCCAGCAAGTCCTTCCCCTGCACCGCGGCCTACCGGCTCTTCGCCGCGGAGGGGCTCTCGGTCGACGTCGCTTCCGGCGGCGAGCTGCACATGGCGCTGCGCGCCGGCTTCGACCCGAGCCGCATCCACATGCACGGCAACAACAAGACCGACGAGGAGATCCTCTTCGCGGCGCGCTCGGGCGTCGGCCATCTGATCCTCGACTCCTTCGACGAGGTCGAGCGCTGCGAGCGTCTCCTGGAGGAGCCCCAGGACGTGCTGATCCGGGTCACGCCTGGGATCAAGCCCTCGACCCACGACTACATCCAGACGGGACAGCTCGATTCCAAGTTCGGCTTCGGGATCGAGGACGGCCTCGCCGCGCGCGCGATCGAGCGAGTGCTGAGCTCCGACGTCCTACGGCTGACCGGGCTGCATGCCCACATCGGCTCCCAGATCTTCGAGCTGGAGCCCTACGCCTTGGCGATCCGCGCGATCGGCGAGCTCGCCGGCGAGTGGTGCAGGGTCGTCAACGTAGGCGGCGGCCTCGGCATCGCCTATACCGCGGAGGACGAGCCGCCCGCGATCGACGCCTACGTCGACGTCAAGGTCCGCGGGGTCGCCGAGGTCTTCGGCGAGGGCGTCCGCATCCTGGTCGAGCCCGGCCGCTCGCTGGTGGGAAACGCGGGCGTCACCGCCTACCGCATCGGCACGGTCAAGGAGATCCCCGGCGTTCGCACCTACGTCGCCGTCGACGGCGGCATGTCGGACAACATGCGGCCGATGCTCTACGGCTCCCGCTACGAAGCGCTGATCGCCGATCGTGCCGCGGCCGTTCCGGCGAGCCTGGCGACCATCGCCGGCATGCACTGCGAGTCCGGCGACATCCTCGTCCGCGACACGATGCTCGCGGAGCCCTCGGTCGGCGACGTCCTGGTGACCCCGGCGACCGGTGCCTACGGCCACGCGATGGCCAGCAACTACAACGGGGTGACCCGCCCGCCCGTCGTCTTCTGCCGCGATGGCGACGCCCGCGTCGTCGTCCGGCGCGAGACCTACGAGGATCTGACCTCGAGGGATGTCTGAGGACCCCTCCAAAGTCGTTCGCATCGGGCTGCTGGGACGCGGCACGGTCGGCGGCGCCTTCGCCGACCTGCTCGCCGCGCGGGCCGGCGCGGTCGAGGCGGCGACCGGCCGCCGTCCCGAGATCTCCGGTGTCCTCACCCGCGACAGCGGCGACTTCGACGCGATCCTCGAGCGCTCCGACGTGATCGTCGAGCTGATGGGCGGGACGGATCCGGCACGGGACCACGTGCTCGAGGCGCTGCGCGCCAAGCGGCCGGTGGTCACCGCCAACAAGCAGCTCCTGGCCAAGCACGGCGACGAGCTCTTCGACGTCGCCCGCGAGGCCGGCGTGCAGCTGCGCTTCGAGGCGGCGGTGGCGGGGGTCATCCCGATTGTCCGCACGATCCAGGAGAGCTTCGGCGTCACCGAGATCGCCAAGGTCTTCGGCATCGTCAACGGCACCACCAACTTCATCCTCACCGAGATGGCCGCCAGCGGCGCCCCCTTCGAGGAGGTGCTGGCCCGTGCCCAGGAGCTGGGCTATGCCGAGGCCGATCCGACCGACGACGTCAACGGCGCCGACGCCGCGGCGAAGATGGCGATCCTCGCCCGCCTCGCCTTCCACACGCCGGTGACGTTAGACGGGGTCTCCTACGAGGGGATCGAGCGGGTCAAGCCCGACGACATCGCCTACGCCAGGGAGCTCGGCCTCTCGTTGAAGCTGCTCGGAGTCGCCGAGCGCCGCGAGGGTGGGATCAGCGTGCGCGTCTTCCCCTGCTTCCTCTCCCCGGGCCACCCGCTGGCGCCGGTCGAGGGCCCGTTCAACGCGGTGATGGTGGAGGCGCCCGAGATCACCGAGGTGACGATGTCGGGGCCCGGGGCGGGTGGGGTGCAGACCGCCTCAGCCGTGCTCGGCGACCTCGTCTCGATCCTCAACGGGGACGCGCCGGTCCACGAGACCCGCGAGGAGCTGCCGATCGTCGCCGACGTGGCCTCCTCGTTCTATCTGCACCTGGAGGTCGCCGACCGGCCCGGCGTGCTTGCCCAGGTCGCCCAGGTGCTGGGTGACAAGGAGGTCTCGGTCAAGAGCTTCGTCCAGCGCGGCGCCGGTGACGACGCCCGCCTGGTGATGGTCGTCCACGAGTGCCTGGAGTCGCGCTTCGCCGAGGCGCTGGAGGCGATCGACGCGCTCGACGTGCTGCGCGCGCCGCCGCGCGCGATCCGCGTGATCGAAGAGGAGTTCGTTTGAGTCCCGCTCCCCTGATCGAGCGATACAGGGAGCGGTTGTCGCTGGAGCCCGGTGACCCGGTGGTCACCCTGAACGAGGGGTCGACCCCTCTGGTGGAGGCTCCGCGGCTCTCCGAGCGGCTCGGGGTGCGGGCCTACCTCAAGTTCGAGGGAGCGAACCCGACCGGTAGCTTCAAGGACCGCGGGATGACGGTCGCGGTCTCGCGGGCGAAGGGGAGGGGCGCCGAGGCCGTGATCTGCGCTTCGACCGGCAACACCGCCGCCAGCGCCGCCGCCTACGCCGCGCGCGCGGGCCTGCGCGGCGCCGTGATCGTGCCCGAGGGCAAGATCGCGATCGGCAAGCTCGCCCAGGCGCTGATGCACGGGGCGCGGGTCGTCGCCCTGCAGGGCAACTTCGACGACGCCCTGCGGATCGTCCGCGAGCTCGCCGCGAAGCACCCGATCGAGCTGGTCAACTCGGTCAACCCGCACCGGATCGAGGGTCAGAAGACGGCGGCCTTCGAGGTGATCGAGGAGCTCGGCGGGGCGCCGGGCGCGCTGGCGATCCCCGTCGGCAACGCCGGCAACGTCACCGCCTACTGGCGTGGCTTCCAGGAGGCCGGCACGGCGCCGATCCTCTACGGCTTCCAGGCCGAGGGCGCTGCCCCGCTCGTCCACGGCGAGCCGGTCGCCAGCCCCGAGACGGTCGCCTCGGCGATCCGGATCGGCAACCCCGCCCGCTGGGAGGAGGCGATGGCGGCCTTCACTGCCTCGCGTGGCCGCGTCGCTGCGGTCTCCGACGAGCAGATCCTCGACGCCTACCGCTGGCTGGCGGCGGGGGAGGGGGTCTTCTGCGAGCCGGCCTCGGCCGCCTCGGTCGCCGGCCTGCTGGCCCACGGCCTGCCCACTGTCGAGGGCTCCGCGCCGCCCGAGTCGGTCGTCTGCGTCCTCACCGGCCACGGCCTCAAGGACCCCGACACGGCGCTCTCCAAGGCGCCGCCGGTGCTCAACTGCGAGAACGACCTCGGTGCCGTGGAGCAGGCGGTATTCGAGTGAAACTCGACCCTGTCACGTCCTCGCGAGTGGCGTTGGACGGCCCCGCCATCGATGTGCGCTGCCAGCATGAAGAGCATCCTGTCTTCGATCCCCCTGACGACTACGAAGCGACGATCTGGCGGTACCTCGATTTCACGAAGCTGGTGTCGCTGATTGACACCCAGCGACTGTACTTCGCTCGGGTTGACACCTTTGACGATTCCTTTGAGGGCTCGGTCTCGGCGGCAACCCGGGCTGCCAGGCGCGAGTGGTTCCCCGATTTGGACCCGGAGGGGCGGGACGAAAGGTTGAAGGACCTGCAGCGCATATCCGAATCGGCTCCGAGTTGGATGTACGCCAGCTGCTGGAACCTCAGTGAGATGGAGAGCGCTGCGCTGTGGGGCTTGTACGTACGATCGGGGGAAGGAGTGGCGATCCGGTCGACCTACTGGAGGCTCGTGGACTCGATCGACACTCGGGGCAACGACGTAGCAGACCCCCTGGCGCCGTTCTGGGCGGGGAAGGTCGCTTACGTCGACTACGACGAGGATTTGATCCCGGATGAGAATGCCCTCTCCCCATTCGTCCATAAGCGGAGGAGCTTCGAGTTCGAGCGGGAGGTGCGAGCTATGACCTGGGCCAAATCCCCGCAGCTGCGGGAAGCACCGAGTCCCATCGGTCTCCGGGTGGCGGTTGACCTCGGCAGGCTCATCGCGGCCATCCATGTCTCTCCTACGGCGCCGGCCTGGTTCGCGTCCCTCGTGCGCTCGGTGGTTAGCCATTACGGATGTGACGCGCCTGTGCGTCAGTCCAGTCTGAGCGGGACGCCCCTCTACTAGCGAATGACCACCCGTCGCCGCCTCATTCACGTTCCGGCCTCCTCGGCCAACCTCGGGCCCGGCTACGACGTGCTCGCTGCGGCCGTCTCCTTGTTCCTCGAGCTGGAGGTGGAGGAGACGGGAGAGTTCTCGTTCGACCCGGGCGGCCTCGACGTCTCCGCCGGGCGCGACAACCTGATCGTGCGCGCCTTCGAGACGCTGCATTCGGCCGATGGCATCGCCTTCCGCCTGCGCAGCGAGATCCCGCTGGCGCGCGGCCTCGGCTCCAGCGCCGCCGCGATCGTCGCCGGCCTCTTCGCCGCCGACCACCTCTTCGAGCTGGCGCTGTCGAGAGAGGAGATGCTGGGGCGGGCGACCGAGCTGGAGGGGCACCCGGACAACGTCGCGGCGGCGATCTACGGCGGCTTCGTGATCTGCGGGGCGGGGGAGGGGGGCGCTCCGAGCGCCGCTCGCTTCGACCCGCCGGGCGGTCTCGAGGGGATCGCGGTGATCCCGGCCGAGGAGGTCTCGACCGAGCGCGCCCGCGAGGCGATCCCGGCCGAGGTCCCGCTTGCCGACGCCGTTGCTAACGTCTCCGCCGCATCCCGCCTCGTACTCGGCCTCCAGACCGCCGACCTCGACCTCGTCGCCGCCGGCCTCGCCGACAGGATCCACCAGCCGCGCCGCCGCGATCTGTACCCGCGCTCGATGGAGCTCATCGACACGGCGGCCCACCTAGGTGCCCTCGGCGCCACGATCTCCGGCGCCGGCCCCACGGTCCTCGTCTGGACCACCTGGCAGGACGCCGGCAAGGTCGCCGAGGCCCTGGAGGATCGCTGCGCCGGCTGGGCCGAGGTCCGCCGCCTTCCCTTCAGCCCCCACGGGGCCGACGTTCCCGAGCTTTGACCGCCGACGGCCCGTCGGCGTGGGGTATGGTCGGCAAGACGATGGCCGGCTACACGATCAAGCACCGCGACGAGTTCGAGACGATGGAGGGGTCGGGGGACGCGACCTGGCGCCTGGCGCGCAAGGCGCTCGGCACCTCGGACTTCGGCTTCAACCTGGTCGAAATCGGTCCCGGCGGCCAGATCCCCGAGCACACCGAGGAGGAGAGCGGGCAAGTCGAGCTCTTCATCGTGCTCGAGGGCGAGGCGGTGATCAGGCTCGAGGGCGAGGACCACCCGGCGCCCGCCGGCACCTTTGCCTCGATCGAGCCGCCGGTCACCCGCACGATTCTCAATCGCTCCGACGCCCCCGTCACCGCGCTGCTGATCGGCGTCCACCCGGCGGGGGAGTACAGCGCTCCCAGCTGGGCGTAGCAATTGGCGCTATTTGCGGGAAAGCGCCAATTTGGCCCATTAGCGCGCTCGGCGGCCCTATAATTCTGCGACTTGTCAACCCGTCGCGCGCCCTCTCGGAGAAGGCGTGGAAACCGGGAGGTCAGCTTGTCCGATACCCAGTCCCGTGAGCTTCACGGCGAGGGCCCTGTCCGCTACTCGCCAGAGCGCGCCTACCGGCCGCTCGTCTCTCCGCCCAGCGTCGAAGACAAGGACGCGTGCGCGATCTACGCCTCGGTGCGCAAGGACGCGACGCCGAGCCACGCGCCGATCGAGCTGGCGATCCCCGCCCTGCACAAGATGCTCCACCGCGCCGGCAACGTCGACGGCGAGGGTGACGGCTGCGGGCTGCTGCTCGACCTGCCGCGCAAGATCTGGGCCGAGGACGTCCGCTCGGGGGGGCACGACCCCTCGCTCACCCTCGACGACGCCTTCGCCGTCGCCCACGTCTTCATCGAGCGCTCCCAGGACCGCGAGCGGATCCAGCACGACGCCCGCGAGCTGCTCGGCCAGGGCGGCTTCCGCATCCTCGCCGAGCGGATCGGCGTCGTCGACTCCTCGGCGCTAGGCCCGACCGCGCGCGAGGAGGAGCCCCACTTCTGGCAGCTCGCCGGCCTCGTCGCCGACGCCTCGCGCCGCGACCGCGTCCTCTTCGACCTGCTGATCGAGCTCGAGCAGAAGCTGGGGGTTCACGTCCCCTCCTTCTCGGCCACCACCTGTGTCTACAAGGTGATGGGGGCGCCCAAGGTGCTCGGCGAGTACTACCCGGACCTCCGCGACGAGCGCTTCGAGACGATCGGCTGCTTCGGCCACAACCGTTACTCGACCAACACCTGGCCCTCGTTCAAGCGCGTGCAGCCGTTCTCGGTGCTCGGCCATAACGGCGAGATCAACACGATCGCGCAGCTGCGCCAGGAGGCGAAGATGCTCGGCGTGCCGATCCACACCGACGGCTCCGACTCCCAGGACCTGAACCGCACGATCGACACCCTGGTCAGCCGCGACGGCCTCAGCCTCGCCGAGGCGATGGAGATGGTGGTGCCGCCGATCGTGGAGGAGATCCGCTCGTTGCCCGAGGACCTGCGCCCGTTCTACATGTACCTGCGCCAGGCGATGGGCCCGTTCGCCCAGGGCCCGGTAGCGCTGATCGCCCGCCACGCCGGAGAGTGCGTGTTCTCCTCCGACGCCCTCGGTCTGCGGCCGCTGTGGCAGGTCGAGACCGGCGAGGACTTCGTCTTCAGCTCCGAGCCGGGCGTCGTCCCGATCGCGGCGATGGTCTCCGAGCCCAAGCCGCTCGCGCCGGGCGAGAAGGCGCTGGTGCTGATCGACCGCTCCGCCAAGCGCTCGACGCTCCACGCCCACGACGAGATGCTGCGCATCGTCCGCAAGAGCTGGTTGCGCCGCAACGGCACCGAGGAGGTTGCCGGCTACGGTCGCGCCCTGGAGTCCGGCGGCCCGCTGGAGGGCGAAGAGGTCCCGGGCTACTCCGACGCGGGCCCCGAGGAGCCGGTCAAGGTCGCCGACCGCGTCCTCGCCGGCTTCGGCTGGCAGCGCGACGACGTCAAGCTCGTCCAGCAGATGGCCTCCAACGGCTCCGAGCCGGTCGGCTCGCTCGGCTACGACGGTCCGCTGGCG
>DASUZK010000087.1:0-3569 GCA_036376915.1 Solirubrobacterales bacterium | reverse complement strand
AAAACACTCAAGCGAGGCTCCTGCCGAGCGTTTTGGGGAGGGGCACCCGCCACCCCCCACACCCACACCCACATCCCCGATGGAGTCAACGCCTACGGCTTGCGCGCCGCCACGTGGCGCGTCCGCGTTTCGCGCTCTTCCTCGATCCGGCGGCGCAGGCCGAAGAAGTAGTCGGCACCGCTGATCACGGTGGCGGCGACCGCGAGGTAGACGAGCGCATCGACCCAGCCGGGGGCGGGGTTGGCGGCTATGAGGGCGAACACGGCTGCGATCTGGAGCACGGTCTTCAGCTTTCCCAGCCAACTGGCGGAGATCACGATGCCGCGCTCGGCCGCGATCGCACGCATCACAGTGACCGCGAACTCTCGGGCGATGATCACCATCGCCACCCAGGGCGCGAGCCGGTCGAGGGAGACCAGGGAGACGAGCGCCGCGACGATCAGCAGCTTGTCGGCGATCGGGTCCATCAGCTTGCCGAAGGTGGTGATCGACCCGCGCGAGCGGGCGAAGTAGCCGTCGAGGCCGTCTGTGAGCGCCGCCAGGGCGAAGACGGCGGCGGCAAGCGCGTCGCCGTTCGGCGTCTCGCCCAGCAGGGCGACGACGACGACCGGCACCGCAAGGATGCGCAGGAGAGTCAGCGCGTTGGGCAAGTTGAGCGGGAACACCGCTCAGTCATTCTCCTCCGCGGGTCGACGGGCCTCAAAGCGATCTATACCTTCGCTTTGAGTCCCGTCGGCGGTGGGGATTGCGGCTGGGGAGGCGGTGGCGAAGGCGGCGTCGCGCTTGGTGAAGAACTCCTCGCCCTCGATGCTGACGTGGGGGACCAGCCGGTCGAGCCAGGACGGCAGCCACCAGGCGCGCTTTCCGAGCAGGACCATGATCGCCGGCACCAGCAGGCAGCGGACCAGGGTCGCGTCGATCGCGATCGCCACGGCGAGGCCGACGCCGAACTCCTTGACCAGCGGGTTGCCGTTGAGGACGAAGCTGGTGAAGACGCAGACCATGATCGCCGCCGCCGAGGTGATCACGCGGCCGGTGTTGGCGAGGCCTTCGATCACGGCCTCCCTCTCGTCGCCACTCTGCTTGTAGTGCTCGCGCATCTGGGTCAGCAGGAAGACCTCGTAGTCCATCGAGAGGCCGAAGAGGATCGCGAACATCAGCAGCGGCACGAAGCTGACGATCGGGATCGCGTGCTCGAGCCCGATCAGCGAGGACCCCCAGCCGAGCTGGAAGACGGCGGTCAGGACTCCGTAGGCGGCGGCGACCGAGAGCAGGTTCATCGCCGCCGCCTTGACCGGCACCAGCAGCGAGCGGAAGGCGAGCAGCAGGACGACGAAGCTGAGCCCGACGACGATCGCGATCATCAGCGGCAGCTTGTCGGCGATCTGGGTGGCGAGGTCGATGTAGCCGGCGGTCTGCCCGCCGACGTAGGCGGTGGTATCGGTTCCCTTCAACGCCGTCGGGATCGTCGTGTCGCGCAAGTCTTCGACGAGGCTGACGGTCTCGTCCGCCCAGGGCGCCGATTTGGCGATCACCGTGAAGACGGCGGCGGTGCCGGCCTCGTCGAGGGTCGGTTCGGAGACCGCCGCGACGTCGGGGGCGCCACCAACCGATTTGACGAAGCCGGGAAGCACCCGTTTCGCTTCCTCGGCGCTCTCGAATTCAGAGGCGACCAGCAGCGGCCCGTTGACACCGGGGCCGAAGCCCTGGGTGAGGCTGTCGTAGGCCTGGCGCGCGGTGGTCGACTTGGGCAGGGCGCCGACGTCGTTCTGGCCCAGTTCGAGCTGGAAGATCGGCAGCGAGAGGACGATGAGGACCGCGAGCGCGGCAACCGCGGAGCGCCAGGGCCGCGCCGCGACGCCTTGCGCCCAGCGCCGCCAGCCGTGCGGCTCGGCGTCGTCGGGATGGGTCTTGCCGATCTGCACGCGCAGGGAGTTGATCCGCGGGCCGAGCGCCCCGAGCATCGCCGGCAGCAGCGTGGTCGCCGCGGCGACGGCAACCACCACCGCGATCGCCGCCGTGAAGCCGAGCGTGCTGACCAGCGGGATGCCGGCGAAGGCGAGCGAGCAGAGCGCGATCACGACGGTGAAGCCGGCGAAGACGACGGCACCGCCCGCGGTCGCCGTCGAGCGGGCGATCGACTCGCGCAGCTCCATCCCGTCGCCGAGCTGGAGTTTGTGGCGGGTGACGATGAAGAGCGCGTAGTCGATGCCGACGCCGAGGCCGATCATCGTCGCCAGGGTCGAGGCGACGCTCGGCACCTGAACCACACTCTCCAACAGGCGGATGATCGAGAGCGAGCAGGCGAGGCCGAGGATCGCGGTGGAGATCGGCAGCACCATCGCCGTCGCGGTGCCGAAGGCGAAGAGCAGGATCACGATCGCCGCGGCGATGCCGATCGCGTCGCTGGCGCCGGTGTCGGGCTTGGAGAGCTGCTGGCCTACGTAGGCGCCGACGGCGACCTTGAGCCCGGCGGCTTTCGCCGGCTCGCCGGCGGAGAGCACCGCCTGGGCCTGCGGTTCGGTCAGTTCGCTGGGGCCGCGCGAGAGGATCACGGGCACGTAGGCGACCGAGCGGTCCTCGCTGATCAACTCGGCGCCTTCGGGGCTGAGCGGGCTGACCGCCGAGTTGACGTCGTGCAGGGCGCGCAGACGACGCACCGATTCTTCAATGGCCTGCGCGTACTTGGGCTGGGTCAGGGAAGCGCCGGCCTTCGCCTGGAAGACGAGCGGGTTGCTGCCGAAGGCCTGCTCGGGCAGCTTCTCTTCGAGTAGTTCGGTGGCGACGGTCGAGCCGGTGCCGGGCAGCGTGAGGTTGTCGTTGGTCTTGCTTTCCCCCGCCTGGCCGGCTATGACCAGGCCGACCGCGAGCGCGATCCAGACGGCGATCGTCGGCCAGTGGTGGCGAGAGCAGAAGCGTCCGATGGCGTAGAGGGGGGCGGTCATGCCCGCATCATCCCGATTTGGCCGCCGATGGGCCTGAAGCGTTCGCTATTTGGGCGTTTCGGGCCCGTCGGCGGATTTTGCGGGGGGCGGCTCCTCGCCGGTCTCGAACGGCTCGGGAACCGAGGCGGCGGCGCTCGCGCCCAGGCCCTGCCGCAGGACGACCAGGTGCTGGGCATGGTTGGCCGCCAGCGCCGCGGCGAGCGTCCGCGGCGCCTCGAACTGCAGGCGGGGCGCCGCCTCGAGCGCTAAGGCCAGCGCCCTGTTCTCCCCTTCGTAGTCGAGCCTCAGCGCCTCCTCCCGCGACCGCGGGCCCGCAGTCTCGATCTCGGCAGCTTCGGCCTCGGTTTCGCCGCCCAGGCCCCGGATCGCCTTGGTCAGGGCGTTGGCGTGAGCCTGGCTCTGGCCGCGGAACTCGGCGGCGGCGAGAAGCATCGGGCCGCGCAGGCGGTCGAGGCCGTGCCCGTAAGCGCTGGCCAGGGTCAGTTCCTGCGCGAGGAGCCCGTTGAGGAGCGCCACGTCGGCGGCCTTCTCGGGGTCGGTTTTGGCGCCCTGGCCGCTTTTCCCGCAGCCGGCGACGACGAGGGTCAGCGCCACTGCGACGAAAAGGGAGGCGGCGCGGCAGGT
>DASUZK010000086.1:0-16977 GCA_036376915.1 Solirubrobacterales bacterium | reverse complement strand
GAGACTGTGCTCGTAGAGGCCCCGAAATGCCACCGCCGGTTCCTTTCCGTGCGAGCTGTGCGTGGAGTGCTGGGAAGAGAGTTAGGACCGGAGTGATGAGGTGGGAGGAGCCTCACCACCCCGGTCCTGGGCTTCAACTCGAGCGGCACAGTACCCCACTTTGCCCCACTTTGCAACACGACCCCATCCTGCAAGCCCATTTGCATCCCCCGACTCCCCCCCACGGGGGGGTGTCTGAGTCAACGCCCGGCATGCCGGGGATAAGCTCAGCCACGCCATGGAGGGTGTGACGAGAGACGCCATGAATTTGCCTGACGACGCCAACGACCTGCGGGGCTTCCACTTCCGGGAGCTGCTGGGTCGGCCTCCGACCTGGTTCGTCATCGCAATCGTCGTCCTGGCAGCGGGAACCGCCGCCGCGATCTACCTCGGAGCGGCGATCGGCGCCGGGGCCGCCGTCGCGATGCTGCTGATCTCGCTGCTGATCGTCTTCGCGATCGCCGACCGGCGCTCCGAAGCCGCCTTCTTCGCGGTCTACGCCGACCAGCGCGACATGGCTCTATCCGGCCACGGCGAAGTGGAATCGGTAACCCCGCTGCTGTGCAGGGGCAGCGACCGCTACGCCGAGCACAGCTTCACCGGCCCGCTTGCCGAGGACGTCGACGGCCTGCTTGCCCTCTACACCTATGAGGAAACGACCGGCACCGGCAAAGATCAGCAGACCAGCTACTACCCCTACACGATCGGCTTGGTCGAGGTGCCCGAGTGCGCCGCCCGGGTCCCCGAGCTCCTCTGCCGGCGCAAGTTCGGCCTCAAGGTCTTCGAGGGCCTCGAGGACGCCTTCCGCAAATCGAGGCAGCGGGTCGAGCTGGAGAGCGAGGCGCTCGACGAGAGCTACGAGATCTTCTCCCTCAAGGAGCAGGACCAGGTCTGGCTGCGACGGCTCTTCTCCCCCACCTTCGTCGTCTGGCTCGGCGAGGAAGCGCCGAAGAAGTTCGCCTTCGAGCTCGTCGGCGGCAAGCTCTGTTGCTACGTCAACGGCCACAAGAAGTCCGCCGCCGAGCTCGACGCCGTCCGCGCCGCCACGGCCACCGTCGCCCGGCGCCTGCGCGAAGAGGCATCGGAAACCGCCTAGCTCGAGGTCAGAGCCCCGCGAAGAGGACGTCGGCGTTGGCGATCAGCGCGGCGACGATCATCAGCAGGACCGAGGGGACGAGGACGAGGGCGACGACCAGTTGGATCTTGGGAGCGGCGCGGGCGGCGTGCTCCTCGACCGCGCGGCGCTGGTCGCGGCGCAGGGCACTCGACTGGCGGCGGAGCTGCTCGGCCAGGGGCGAGCCATAGCGCCGCGAGCGCTCGATCGAGGCGCAGAGAGCCGCCATCTCCCCGCCGGGAACCCGCGCGCGCAGGGACTGGAGCGCCCCGGCCAGCGGGCGGCCGCAGGAGAGCTCGGCGACGGCCATCCGCATCTCCTCGGCCAGCGGGCCCTCTCCCGCATCCGCCAGCTCGGCGAAGCCGGCCGCGGGACTGCGGCCGGCCGCGACGGCGACGGCGAGCAGGTCGAGGGCATCGGGCAAGGCGGCGACGAGGCGGCGCCGGCGCAACCTCTGCCGGCGCTGGCGCAGAGCGTCCGGCGCGAAGAACCCCGCCGCGGGCATGCCGATCGCGACGAGGAGCGAGAGACGGCCGGGCGCCGCGGGCGCCGCCACGAGCGCGGCGAGCCCGCCGGGCGCCGCGAAGGCGACCCGCGCGGTCAATGAAGGCCCCGCCTTCACTCGACCACTCGCGAGAGGCGGCGGATCGCGACGAAGCCCACCAGCTGCAGCGCACCCGCCAGCCCCAACAGCACGGCGGAGGCCGGGGCCGCGAGCACCTCGACGGCGAAGCCCGGCTGGATCAGCTCGGCGAAGAGGGCGCCGCCGGTCGGCATCGCGACCACCAGCAGCCCGGTGAACCGCGCCTGCGCGGTCGCCGCCCTGGCGTCCTCCGCGACCCGGTCGCGCTCCGCCGCCCCTTCGGCGAAGCGGCGCAGCAGACCGGCGAGGTCGCCGCCGGCGAGGCGCTGGCTGAGCAGGGCCGCCGCGAAGGCGTCGACGCGGGCCGAGCGCATGCGCCGTCGCCACGCCGCGATCGCGGCGACGGTCGGCGAGCCGAGGTCCAGCTCGGCGCCAAGCCGGGCGAGCTCGACCGCTGGCGGGCCGTCGAGCGAGGAAGCCGCGGCCGGCAGCGACGCGCGCAGCGACCGCCCGGCGCTGAGCGAGTCGGCGATCGCGAGGGCGACGTCGGGAAGGGCACGCTCGACCACGCGGCGATAGCGCCGGCGGCGGGCGCTCACCGCCGAGGCGGCCAGGGTCGGTCCGGCCACCGCCAGCGGCAGCGCGAGGGTCGCCCCCGCCAGGAACCAGCCGCCGGCGATGGCCGCAACGGTGCCGAGCACCGCAAGCCGGCGCCGCTCCGGCACGGAGGGCGAGTAGCCCTCGCGCCCGGCGCGACGCAGCGGCTCCAAGGCCGAGCGCACCCAAGCGGCGAGGGCCGGCGTCGCCAGCACCGCCTCGCGCGCCCCCACCGCGGCGAGCCCTCCGGCGGCCGCGCCGGCAATGGTGAGGGAGATGCCGGGCCCGCCGCTCATCCCCCCTCGTCGAGCTCGAAGGCGCGGACGGCGGTCGCCCCGGCCACCCGCAGGACCTCGGCGATCTCGGTCACCCGGCGGGCACCGTCGCCGCGGCGCTCGATGTGGACGACGAGGTCGATGCCGCGCTGCACCTGCTCGGCGATCGCGCCGTGGGGCAGGCCCAGCCCGGCCATCAGCGCCAGCGTCTCCAGCCGCGCCAGGGCGTCGCCCGGAGAGTTGGCGTGAACGGTGGAGAGCGCCCCGTCGTGACCGGTGTTGAGCGCGGTCAGGAGGTCGAGCGCCTCGGGACCGCGCACCTCCCCGATCACGATCCTGTCCGGCCGCATCCGCAGGGCGTTGCGCAGCAGGTCGCGCACGCTCACCTCACCCCTCCCCTCGACGCTCGCCGGCCGGCTCTCCAGCCGCACCACGTGCGGCTGCTGCAAGCGCAGCTCGGCCGCGTCCTCGATCGTCACCACCCGCTCCTCCGGCGCGACGAAGCTGGAGAGCGCGTTGAGCAGCGTCGTCTTGCCCGACCCGGTGCCGCCGCTGATCAGAACGCTGCGGCGGCCGGACACGGCACGCTCGAGCAGGCCGGCCTGGCCCGTGGTCAGCGTGCCGAGCGCGACCAGCTCCTCCGGGCCCGGCCGGCTGGCCCCGAAACGCCGGATCGAGAGCGCCGGCCCGTCGATCGCCAGCGGCGGGATCACGACGTTGACCCGGGAGCCGTCGGCAAGGCGCGCGTCGACCATCGGGCTGAGCTCGTCGATCCGCCGCCCCAACGGCGCCAGGATCCGCTCGATCGCGTTGCGCAGCTCCTCCTCGTCGGGAAAGCCGACACCGGCGGGCTCGATCCGGCCGCCGCGCTCGACGTAGACGCTGTCGGGGCCGTTGACCATCACCTCCTCGACCGTGGGGTCGGCGAGGAGCTCCTCGAGCGGGCCGAGGCCGATCGTGTCGCGCACGATGCGTGCCTCGACCGCACTCCGGTCCTCGGCACCGAGCAGCGCCGCCTCCTCCTCGACCAGGTCGCGAACCTCGTCGGGCAGCGGCGCCGACACCGAACGCCCCGCCGCGGCCTCGCCGCGCCGTCGCTCGATCAGGCGCGCGCGCAGCGATGTCGCGAGCTCCTCGACGTGGCGCTCGCGGGCCGCCACCGTCAGCCTTCAGGCAGCAGGGTCAGCTTGCGGGCGAAGCTTTCGGCCGCGATCAGGCGCAGCGCCTGCCGCTTGGTCAGGCCCAGGGTCGCGGCCGAGGAGCCGCCTGGGCCGGGGCCGTCGGCACCCGGGCCCAGCGCAAGAAGCGGCACCCCGGCCGCAGCTACGTAAGTGCGCCCCGGACCGGCCCCGGTCGGTTCGCTCGTCACCACGACGTCGACCGTCGTCCCGCGCGGCGATACGCCCGTCGCGAGCAGCGCTTCGGCGCCGCTGACGGAGATCTCGACCGGCCGGCGGCGACCCGCCAGCGCCGGGACGCCGCCGTCGTGTCGACTCGGCAGGCGCAACTGAGAGGCGAGCAGGTAGGAGCCCGACGAGATCGCCGAGATCGGAGCGAGCCCGAGCGCGTCGCCCGGCGCTCCCAGCGCGCCCGGAGGAACGAAGCGGACCGGCACGCGCCGGACTTCCAGCCCATCCGCGATCTCCTTCGGCCCGAGCGGCCGGCCCGGCCGCAGATCCCCCGAGACGACCACCACGGGCCTCAGCGGCCCGTAGCCCCGGGCGACCCTCGAGCCGTAGCCGTCGGCGATCGCCGCCGCGAGCCCTGCCGCCAGCAGTGCACCGACGAGGAAGACCGCTGCCCGCGCCCGCCTGCTCACGCCGCCCAGCCAGGATCGTCGTCGGCCAGCGGCAGCTCGAGCACGGCCAGCGACCCCGCCGCCGCCCGGCTGAGGGCGAAGCGACCTTCGTGGGCAGACGCTACGCGGCGCACGACGGCGAGGCCGTGACCGTGGCGCCGTCGGCCGGAGAGGCGCGAGATCGCCTCCTGGGCACCGCGGTCGCGCGAGCGCGGACGCGAAGCGCAGCCGGAATCCACGATGGCGATCCGCAGCCGCCCTTCGCGCCGCCGCGCGGTAAGGACGATCGTCGGCCCGCCGTGCTCGATCGCGTTGACGATCAGGTTGTCGATCGCCTGGGCGAGCGCGCAGCGATCTCCGTCGACGATCGCCCTGCCCGCGTTCCAGCGCAGCTCCAGCGAGCCGTCGGCGAGCTTCGCCCGAGCCTGCCAGCGCGCCACCGCGGCCTGAGCCAGCGGGCACGCTTCGACCCGACCCCAGGCGGGCGCGAGCGGACCGCCGTTGATCTCGCGATCGAGCCTTTCCAGCGCGGCCGCGGCGAGCTCCATCGGATCCTCGCCGTCGCCCGGCGCGGCGACCGCCGGCCCCGTTGCCAGGGCCACGGCCTGCAGGGGCCGGCGCAGCTCGTGCAGTGCCTCGTTGAGGGCGCTGCGGCGCCGGCCGTTGCGCAGGCCCTGGACGGCGACCGTCGCCGCCATCGAGATCACCAGCGGCCACCCGGCGACTATCTGTGCCACCTCGGTCATCCGTCGATCAGCCTGTATCCATATCCCCAGGCATTGATCACGAAGCGGCCGTGCTCGGGGTCGAGCTTTCGCCGCAGCCGGCTTGCATGGGAGTCGAGGGTCCGCGTGCGAGCCGGGCTCCTGAAGCCCCAGACGGCCTCGAGCAGCTCGCGCTTGGCGAAGACCCGCGAGGGATCGGTCGCCAGCACGCGCAGGAGCCCGAACTCCTTGTTGGAGAGCGTGACCTCGCGCTCCCCCACCCAGACCTTGCGCCGTGCGGTGTCGACGACGATCTCGCCGACGCGGCAGGGCCCCTCGCGCCCTCCCGGCCTGCGCCTCAGGACCGCGGCGATCCTCGCCCGCAGCTCGGGATAGGAGAAGGGCTTCACCACGTAGTCGTCAGCCCCGAAGTCGAGGCC
Source organism: Solirubrobacterales bacterium (assembly GCA_036376915.1). GTDB lineage: Bacteria > Actinomycetota > Thermoleophilia > Solirubrobacterales > 70-9 > VRUE01. The sequence continues at coordinate 11,427 of DASUZK010000086.1, read as the reverse complement.
GCGGACGCGGTCGGCATCGGCGCCCCGGCCGGTGAGCACGATCACCGGCAGCCCCGGGTCGAAGCGCGAGGTGATCCCGTCCGCGTCGCGGATCTCCCGCAGCACGTCGAGCCCGGAGGCGTCGGGCAGGGTCAGGTCGAGCAACAGCAGGTCGGGGTGGTTGTAGCGACAGAGCCGCAGCGCGTCGGAAGCGCTCGGCGCCGGCATGACGGCGAAGCGGTCCGCCGCCAGGTGGTCGCAGAGGAGCTCGAGCGTCGGCGAGTCGTCCTCGCAGACGACCAGGCTGGCGATGTCTCGTCGCTGGGGAAGCATGCCCCGTCTAAGGGCCTGGCGGGGAAAACTCTCCCCCCTCGCGGGCGGGAATCTCCAGGACCGCGTGAGCGTCGCGGCGGGAAACGACGCGACGTGCGGGAACCGCACGCCGAACGTGGAGAATCCGTTCCTCTTCGTCGAGGAAATAGAGATCGAGCGCGAAGCGCATGCCAAAGGTGTGGACGCTCGAGCAACGTGGGACGAGGAGGCCGGGGCCGGCATCTGCCCGATCGAGGAAGGCGAGTCCGAGCAGGCGGGCGTGGAATCCCGTCGCGCTCCGGACCTCCCGACCGAGCACGGTCGCGACCGGGAGGCGCCGCAGGCGCGGTGCGAGACGAGGTTTCGCCATTCCGGATCAAGGGGACGAAAGGGAAGATCTCTCCCCACCCAACCCCCACCCAATGACCCCGAACGGAAAGGTCGCCGTCTTCGGCCCGCACCCGATGCTCTCGATCACGGTCGAGGCGCTGACCAGCGACGGTGGCGACGAGATCCACCTGCACGCGGCCGGGCAGGGCGTCTGGGTGGCGCGGATGGCGGCCGAGCTGGGTGCCGCGCCGACCCTCTGCGGCTTCATCGGCGGCGAGACCGGGGCGGTGCTGCGACCGCTGCTGGAGCAGATGGACGTCGAGCTGCGCCTGGTCGAGACCGGCGCCGAGAGCGGCTGCTACCTGCACGACCGCCGCAGCGGTGAGCGCGAGCCCCTGGCGCAGAGCGCCTCGCTGCCGCCGAGCAGGCACGAGATCGACGAGCTCTTCTCGAGCACCGTCGCCGCCGCGATCGACGCCGGCGTGCTGGCGCTCTGCGGCCCCTACCCCGGCGAGGCCCTGCCGCTGGAGATCTACGGCAACCTGGTCGCCGACGTGAAGGCGAACGACACGTCCGTCGTCGTCGACCTCTCGCCGCCCCGCCTCGACAGCGCCCTGGAGGGCGGCCCGGACCTGGTCAAGATCAACGACTGGGAGCTGGCCAAATACGTCGAGGGGCCGGTCGACACCGAGGAGCGGATGCTCGCCGCGGCACGGCGCCTGCTCGACAAGGGCGCCGGGGCGGCGATCATCACCCGGGCGGAGGAGCCGGCCGTGGTCGTGCGCGAGGAGGACGCCTGGGAGCTGGTCCCGCCGCGCTTCGAGCGCGGCTCGCGCGAGGGCTGCGGCGACTCGATGATGGGCGGGCTCGCCGCCTGCATGGCAACCGACGCCGAGTGGGAGGAGATGCTGAGGACCAGCGCCGCCGCGGGCGCCGCCAACTTCCTGCGCAGCGGCCTCGGCAGCGGCTCGCGCCAGATCGTCGAAGACCTCGCGCGCAAGGTCGAGCTCCGCTCCCTCCAGCCCTCCTAGGAGGGACTAGGGCCGAAGGGCAGCTCCAACTCCGCTCCCTCGACGATCGCGCGGGGTGCCGTGTCCCGCATCCACTCGAGGTGGGGCGCGACCTGCTCGAGGGCAGCCAGGCGCTCGAACGCCTCGCTCATATGGACGGGCCGGCCGCCGTGGGAGGAGTGGGCGTCGCTGCTCAGGACGTGGATCAAGCCCGCTTCCGCCAGCGCCTGCATCCCGGCTGCGGTGCGCTCGCGCAGGAAGAAGTCGGCGGTCGCCTGTACCAGGGCCCCGGCGGCGACCAGGGCGGCGATCCGCTCGTACATGTCGGCCGAGAGGTGACGCTCGGGGTGGGCGATCAGCGTGCGGTGGCCGCGCTCCGCCAGGTGCGCGACGCGCCTCAAGAGACTGTCGTCCAGCGGCCCCGGCGCCGGCTCGAGCAGGATCCAGCGACCGCTTCCCAGCGCCACCCGCCCCAGCTCCTCCTCGCCGAGATCCTCGACCGCGGTCTCCGCCACCTCGCCGCCCTGGAGCACGGCGACCGGCACCCCCTCGGCTCGCAGCCGCTCGTTCAGCGCCTCGACCCGGCTCGCCACCTCCTCGATCCGCACGTCATGGTCATGACGAATATGGGGCGTCGCGCAGACTCGCTCGATTCCGTCATGAGCCGCCTGGCGACCCATGCCGAGGCTGTCGGTCATGTCCAGAGACCCGTCGTCTACCCCGGGGAGGATGTGGCAGTGCAGGTCGATCAAGGTGCAAACGCTATTTCAGCGGCAGGCGCGCGCAGGCATCGGGCTACGATGACCGGCATGATCCGGCACCTGCTCTCACCGGGCTAGTGAGAGTGGATCGGCTTCAACTCATGGATAAGAAAACGACCCGCAGAGGGAACTACGAGTCTGGCTCGGACTACGTGCTCGAGTACGGAGAGCTCCGCTTCGCCTTCAACGAGGAGGACTTCGGCCAGCGCGTCGAGCAGGCCGCCGTCAAGCTCGGCTTCGTCCACCAGGGCCTCAGCCCCGAGGAGCTCGACGACCTGCTCGACCTCGCGGTCAGCGGCGAGATCGCCGAGCCCAGCTCGCGCCTCGGCGAGCACATCAACGAGAACTGGGACGACCTCGTCGGCCCGGCCAACCGCAGCCTCGTGCACTGGCTGCGCCGCCTCGTCTTCCGCGGCGCCTGGCTCGACCAGCGGGTCAAGGAGGGGGAGCTCGACGTCGTCTTCGACGAGCGCACCCAGACCTTCGGCTACGTGCAGCCGGACCGCAGCTCGGAGCTGATCGAGCTGTCCAAAGAGCCGAGCTGGCGCCGCATCGCCTACCGGCGGTAGCTGTCAGGTCTGGCGCTCTAGCGCCGCAACTACGGTGAGGGAGCCTTTTGCTTGGGTGAGGCCACCGTCGAAGATCTGCTTGGCGATCTCGGTGTCCTCGAGGCGGGTGAGGGAGTCGACCAGGAGGATCACGTCTTCGCCGGACTCGGCGCGGCGGACGGCCTGGGCAAGGGCGTCGCCGGCGTGGCGGGCCTGGGCCGCGGCGACGAGCTCGGCCTGGGGAGCCTCGCGCTTCCAGTCGGCCAGCTCCTCGGGGCTGGGATCGACCAGCAGGGCGATCGGGTCCGGGCCGTTCGACTCGCCCGACAGCTCGGCGGCGATCTCGCGCAGCAGCGCGGTGCAGGCCTCACGGCCCTCGCCGTAGACGAGCGCCTGACGGCCGGGCGGCGGAAGCAGCATGTCGGTGACGGCGAGGCCCTTGCTTTTGCGGCCGAAGCGACGGCGGCGGCGTTTGCGGCGCGGTCGCTCGGTCTCGGCGGCGGCCCTGGCGCCGGAAGGCTCGGGCGCGGGCTCTGAGACCGGCTCGGGAGCGGCGGGCGGGGCGGCTGCGTCCTCTTTCGCCGCGCGTTCGCGGGGCGGGCGGTCCCTGGGCGGGCGATCCCTGGAAGGCCGATCCGCGGAGGAGCGCTCGCGGCGGCGACGCGGCGGTCGCTCCCGTTTCGGTGCCCCCTCGCCTCTTGGCTCCCGCTCCCCCTGCCCCGGCTTGCCGTCGAGCAGCTTCTCGATCAGCTCCTCGCGGCGCAGCATCCGGTAGCGGGGCACGCCCGCCTCGGCGGCGAGAGAGTGCAGTTCGGCGATGTGCTTGGAATCCAGCTCGGCCTTGGTCATCGGTGCAGCAGGTTATTGAAGGGGCTAGATGACTGACTTCACGGCCGCGCGTGACCGCCCGCGGGGTCGATGCCGGCCTCGGCGGCGGCGGCGGGCCAGGCCTCCGCCGCCTGCTTGACCCGGCGGCGCGACCAGCCCAGCTCGCCGCCGAGTGCCGCGGCCACCGCCCGCACCGAGCTGGCGTCGCGCAGCCGCGGCGCGGCAAGGAGCCCGAGCCGGGTACGGCGCAGCAGCACATCGGCGACGCTGCGCGCCTGCTCGTGGCGAGCCGCGACCACGGCCTCCGCCAAGAGGTCGGGGCGGCCGGCGACGATCGGCGCCGCCAGCTTCGGGTCTTCCCGAACGAGGGTGAGGACGTTGCGCGCCGCGTGCCCGTAGCGGAAGGCGAGCTGGGCGATGGCCTCCTCCCCCACCCCCTCCGGCGCCTCCAGCTCCTCCGGCTCCGCCGCCCTGCCGAGCGGGATCTCAGCCGTGTGGCAGGGTGCCTCGCGCCCCTCGCGCTCGACCAGCCGGTCGACGGTCTGCTTGGCCATCCGCCGCCAGGTGGTCAGCTTGCCGCCGGTGATCGTCAGCATCCCCGAGGAGGTCTCGTACAGCTCGGCCTTGCGCGATATGTCGACCGACTTCTTCGGGTCGCCGGTGGCGATCAGCGGGCGGACTCCGGCGTAAGCGCCGACCAGGTCCGCTGCCCCGAGGGAGACGTCGAAGAACTCGTTGACGGCATCGAGCAGGTACTCGACGTCCTCTGCCCCGGGGCGCGGATGGTCGACGTCGCCGTCGAAGTCGTTGTCGGTGGTGCCGATGAGGGTGCGCCCGTACCAGGGCAGGGCGAAGATCGCGCGCCCCGCGCCCGCCGGCACGATGCAGGCCGCATCGCCCGTGGAGAGCACGTCGCGGTCGATCAGCAGGTGCGTGCCCCGGCTGGGGGAGATCCGCGGCACGTCCTCCTCCTCAACCACCTCCTCCGGCCGGATGCGGTCGGCGAAGACGCCGGTGGCGTTGACGACGTGGTCGGCCCTGACCTCCATCCGCTCGCCGGACTCCGCCTCGACGAAGGCGACGCCGCGGGCGCGGGCGCCGCCGTCGAGCATCACCTCGATCACCTCGGCGCCGTTCAGCATCGTCGCGCCGAAGCGCTCCGCCTCGCCCAGGACCGTGAGGACCATGCGCACGTCGTCGGTCTGGCAGTCGTAGAAGAGATAGGCGTTCTTAGGGTCGCGCGCCTCGAGCGCGGGCACCAGCCGAAGCACCTCGTCGCGGTCGATCATCCGGTGGCGATCCGGCGACCAGTAGAAGTCCTCGTCCCCCTCCTTGGCCGAGCGCATCTCGCCGCGGCCGCGGCCGACCCGCGTGGTCGCCATCACGTCGTACATGTTGAGCGCGATCCCGAGGCGGCGGTCACGACGCTGGTCGGGAAAGTCGGCGACCAGGAACGGCGTCGGGTAGACCAGGTGCGGGGCCAGCTGGACGAGCAGCTGGCGCTCCAGCAGGGCCTCGCGCACCAGCCCGAGGTCGAGGTTCTGCAGGTAGCGAAGGCCGCCGTGGATCATCTTCGAGGAGCGGCTGGAGGTGCCTTCGGCGTAATCCCCACGCTCGAGCAGCGCCACCGAGTAGCCGCGCGAGGCGGCGTCGAGGGCGACGCCGGCGCCGGTGATGCCGCCGCCGATCACGACGACCTCGAAATGCTGACCGGCGATCTCCTCGATGGCGGTGGCGCGCGAGAGCATCAGCCATCTAGTCCAGAAAGACGGTGGTCTGGTCGACGGGCGGGCGCTCTGGCGGCTCCTTCTCCTGGCGCGGGCGCCCGAGGTGCAGGAGGCCGACGAAGCGCTCGGCGTCGGACAGGCCGACGGCGCCGCGACCGCCGGTCGAGCGCAGCAGGCCGGGCGTTCGCCAGTAGCCGGCCAGGCCTCGAGCATGGGCGCAGAGCAGGACGATGTAGGAGGCGACGGCGGTCGCGTGCAGATCCTCCTCGTTTTGGATCGGGTCGGCGCCGAGCACACAGGAGACGACGATGAGGGTCGGGGCGCGGTCGAGCTTCGCCGCCCCCTCGGGCCCGGCCGCCTCTTTCAGGCGCCCGAGAGACTCCGGCCCGAGGACGCGAAAGCGCCAGGGCGCGGTCAGGTGGTGGTTCGGGGCCCAGCGGGCCAGCTCGAGCAGCTCGAGGATCTCCTCGCGCCCGAGCGGCTCGGCCCCGAAGGCCTTGTGCGTGCGACGCGTCCTGATCGCGGTCTCGACGTCCACGTATGCAACATAGCCGGGCACACCCCGGCTACCAGCCGTTGCGCCGGCCAAGCCACCAGGGAACGCCGATGGCGAGCGCGGTGGCGACGAGACCGATGCCTATGGCGGCCTCGGTGGGCGGGGGCGCGTCGTCGGAGGCGACCGCTTGAGGGGCGGGCGACTCGGGCTCCGGCGGCGCCACCTCGGTTTCCGGCAGCTCGCCGCCGGCTTCCGGCACCGGCGTCACGCCGTCGGGCACCAGCGGCGGGGCGGTCGAGCCCCCGCTCGAGCCGCCCCCGGAGGGCGGGGGAACCGTCTCGGGAGGAGATACAGGGGCTGGCGCCGGAGCGGGCGCCGTATCGAGCGGCGGCTCGCTCGTCGTCGACGGCGAGGTGGGCTCGGGCTGGCGCTGGCGCGGCGGGGGCGGGACGGGCAGCGAGTCGCCCGAGGCGGCAACCAGGACTTCGGCCGTGACCCAAACCGGGGTCTGGTCGCTGTTCGCCGAGTAGCTGTAGTGCCCGTCGGAAGCCTGCCTCTCCGCCAGGTAGTCGAGGGCGCTGTTGCCCCCTGACACGACCTCGGTCGGCTCCACGCCGAACGCGATCATCCCCTGTGCCGCCCACGAGGTCGACTGCGAGTTGACTTCGCCGCTGCCCCCGGCGAAGCCACCGCTGGAGCGTTGGTGCCTGCGGAGGTAGGAGAGCCCGTTAGCCGCTGCCCGCGAGCTCGGCATCGCCTGCATCACGGCACCGGTCACGTCTGCATTGCTCGGCTGTCCCGGGACGTCGCCCCAGCCGCCGTCGCCGTTCTGGACGTTGCCCAGCCACGAGAGGGACTTCTGCAGGCTGCCGGTGGCGCCCGCGGCACGCAGCGCGATCACCGCATATGCGGTCGACCCCGGCCAGCCCACGTAGGAGCCGTTGCTCGCCCGGCGATTTTCCAGGGCGGAGACGAGATTGCGCCCGCCGAAGTCGCGCGGGTCGAGGCCGGATCCCTCCAGGGCGAGGATCGTGCGCGAGAGGTCGCCGGCGCTCGTCAGCTGGTCGAGGTTCGAGCGCAGGAAGTCGACCGGGGTGCGCCCGCCGCGGGCGACGTCGAGGGGATTGCGGCCGGCGGCCTCCAGGCCCAGCATCGCCCAGCCGGTGATCGCGGCGCTCGAGGCGCTCCCCGGCGAGGTGCCGAAGCCGCCATCGGCGTTCTGCACCGACTCGAGCCAGGTGGCGGCGCTGCCCTCTCCGGCGGCCTCGGCGGGAGCGGGGATCGCCGCGGGAAGGACGAGGGCGACGAGCAGCGCCGCGACCACGGCCGGCGACCGCCACTGGAAGCGCTCGCGGAAGCGGGTCAGCATGCGCACCATCGCCGGGCCGGCGAGCAGGGCGAAGGCGACGTTGCCGATCGCGTGCGCGGCGTCGAACGGAATCGCGCGCGTCTCCAGCGCCAGGAAGCGCTGCATCGAGAGGTCTCCACCGTAGGTCGCCATGATCGAGAAGTTCAGCAACACACCGTAGGCGATCCCGGCGAAACCGCAGGTCGCGGCGAGGGCGAGGCGACCGGCGTTGCGCGTGCCGAGCGCCAGCGCGGCGCCGAGCACCCCGCACAGCCCCCACCCCACCATCTGCCACGGCGTCCACGGTCCCTGGCCGAACCAGAAGTTCGAGACGAGGCCGGCGAGCGCGCCGACGGCGAAGCCCGGCGCTGGGCCGAGCGCGTAGCCGGCGAAGACGACGACGTCGGTCGTCGGCTTGACGTTGGGAAAGGCGGCGAAGGCGATGCGGCCGGCGATCGCCAGCGCCGCCAGCGCGGCGACGAGCGCCACCACCTGCGACGGCGGTCGCGATCGCTCGTACCAGGCGAAGCCGCCGAGGAGGACCGCGGCGAGGATGACGAAGGAGGCGAGCTGCCAGGACATCACTTGCCCTCTCTCTCGCCCGCCGACCCCGCTGACTTCGTCATTTCGGGTGCATATGCACCCCTAACGACGAAGTCACCGGATCGGCGAAGGGTGGCAGCGCCCTGCTCAGGGGTGATTACGCCCGGAAGGTCGAGGACGCGGGCGACCTCGGTGGCGAAGTACCAGCCGCCGGAGAGGATCTCGTCAGCCGGGCCGTCGGCGATGACGACTCCTTCGCCGAGCAGGACCACGCGCTCGGCGAAGGCCGCCGCGAACTCGACGTCGTGGGTGGCGACCAGAACGCCCGCGCCGCTATCAGCAAGCTCCTCTATGAGCTGGACGAGATCGTCCTTACGGGCGCGATCCATGCCGCGCGTGGGCTCGTCCAGCGCGACGAGACCGGGAAGCTCCTCGCCTTCCATCCGCCCGGCCAACGCGATTGCGAGGGCCAGCCGCTGCCGCTCGCCACCGGACAGGTCGCGTGGATCCGCATCCACCGCGTGCTCCATGCCGACGACTCGCAGCGCCGACACCCCCGCCTCGCCCGGAAGCTCGTCGCCAACCCGCTCCCTGACGAGGTAGTCGCTCGGGTTCTGCATCAGCAGGGCAATCCCAGCCGGCACGTCCAGCTTGCCGCGAACGGGGTCGAGCAGGCCGGCGGCGGTCTTCAGCAGGGTGCTCTTTCCGGCTCCGTTGCGGCCCATCAGGGCGACGCGTTCGCCGCTCGTGACCTCCAGGTCGATGCCTTTGAGGACGTCGCGGGGTGTGTCTCCCGAGGCCAGCTCGATCCAGAGGTCGCTGGACGCGAGAGCAGTGTTGGAGGGGGGGCGGGCCCCCTCCTCGCTCGACTTCCCCGGCGGGGCGAGACCGATCGACACGAGGGCTCGGCGGGCGTCGCGGACTCCGACGGGAAGGGGTTCGAGGCCGGAGAGGGAGAAGAGACGGGCGGCTGGGGTCTCCAGGGCCGTGTCCGCATCCTGGGCCCAGGTGAGGAAGTCGCGAGGGTCGCCGTCGAACGCGATCGAGCCGGAGTCCATCGCGACGACGCGGTCGGCGGCGGCCAGGCAGCGCTCGAGGCGGTGCTCGGCCAAGAGGATGGTCACTCCCCACTCCTCGTTGAGGCGACGCAGGAGCCAGATGAGCTCGTCACCCGCGACAGGATCGAGCTGGGAGGTGGGCTCGTCTAGGAGGACGAGGCGAGGGCGGGTGACCAAGGCCGCGGCCAGAGCCACCCGTTGAAGCTCCCCGCCGGAGAGGGTGTCGACGGCTCTATCGAGGAGATGCGGGATGGCCAGAGCGAGCGCGACCTCCTCCACAGCCCTCGCGCGGGAGCTTGGGGAGTCGCCCCGCATCTCCAGGGGCAGCTCGATCTCGGCCGCGACGGTGGTCGAGACGACTTGGGTCTCGGGGTCCTGGGCGACATACCCGACCACGGCCGCGAGCTCTCCGGGGCCGGTGGCGAGGGCATCGATGCCAGCGACCTCTATGCGGCCCTCGATCTCACCTCCGTGAAAGTGCGGGACGAGGCCGCAGGCGGCTCGAAGGAGGGTCGACTTGCCGCAGGCGGAACGGCCGGCGAGGAGGACCAGCTCACCCGGGGAGAGCTGGAGCGAGACGTCGCGCAGGGCGGGCCGTGGAGCGTTGGGGTAGCCGTAGGAGAGGCCCTCGACCGCGAGGGCCGGGACGGCACGGGCGGGCGTCGCCAGATCAGGCACGGCGAGCCCTCCGGCGCGACGGGGCGAGGCCGCTGAGGACGAGCAGGGCGGAGAGGCCGAGCGTCGCCGGGCCGGCGCCGATCTCGATCGCGGGGTATTCGGCAAAGGCGTCGGCGCCGAGGGCCTTGCCGGCGATCGCAGCCGCGAGCACGGTGACACCGGCCACGTAGAAGCGTCGGTCATACCGCGATTGCGGGGCCAACCGCGGCCAGCTCCGCCTCGCCCCCCAGGTGTAACGCGTTACACCTGGGATCGGCTTGGAGGCGTCCAGGGAGTAGCCGCGCAGCTCCAGGGTGGCGGCGACGTCAACGGCACGGTCGAGCGAGCCGGCCAGGAGGCGGCGGGCCAGCGGGGCCCGGCCCACGGGGGCCGCGCCCGGGCCGCGTAGGCGGGCGGCGTCCCGCAGGCGGGCGGCGTCGGCGGCGGTGACCGGGACCAGGCGCGAGACCAGCGTCGCGGTCAGGGCCGAGCGACCGGCGAGGGGGCGCAGCGCCCGCAGCACCCGGTCAGGGTCGACGCAGGCCGAATAGACGGCGAATGCAACCATCACGACAGCGGCCCGTAGGCCGATGACGGCGCCGGCGGCGATCGCCTCCGCGGTCACGTCGACCCGGCCGAGCAGCGGCCACTCCCCCAGGCGCAAGAGCACCGTCTCACCGCGACCGACCACGAGGGCGTTGACCGCGACGATCAGCAGGGCCAGCGTCAGGCCCATCCAGAGGGCGGCCCGGACGGCCGCGTGCGCCCCGGCGAGGCGGCCGGCGACGACCAGCGCGACGCCGGTGGCAAGGAGGACGACCGGGCTCGAGTAGGCGAAGGCGACGGCGGCCAGCGAGCCGAGGTAGACGACCGCGGCGGCCGGCGAGGCCGCCTGCAGCGGCCCCTGCCTCGGCGTGTAGGCGAACGGCGATCTCATCGGAGCGGCAGCGCTTCCTCCTCCCCGCCTTCGACGGCGACCGCGTAATGGTGGCGCAGGCTGTCACGGTCGAGCAGCCCGGCGGCCGCCTCGACCCCGGCCGCGCTCGTCCCGCTCACCACCCAGACCGGCGGCGAGTCGAGCCGGCGCAGCGCGGCGACCAACCCCGCATCGGGCCCGAACGTCCGCCCCGGCTCGCCGCCTTCGTCGAGGCCCAGCAGCCGTTCGCCCCCGGGGTCGGTCTCGAAGTCGGCGAAGACGCCACTGGTCCGCGGGCCGTCCTCGATCTGTGCCGCCGCCGGGTCGCTACGCACCCGCTTCCAGGGACCGACGAGCACGCGAATCGCTCCCTCGTGGATCCCTCGAGCTACGGTCGCCCCTTCACCCTCCAGCCGCTCGCGCACCTCCGCGCACGACCCGCCCCCATCGAGGCACTCGACCGCGACCGGCTTGCGCTGTCCGGCGTAACCGTGGAGAAAAGGCTGGGGCCAGGAGCCGACCACGGCGGGGACCCGCATCGCCGCATCCCAGTCGCGGTAGTCCCACCAGATCGCCTCGCCGCCGACCAGCGGGTAGTCGGCGGCCCCGACGGTCGACTCGACGCCGTTGACGTAGAAGAACCAGTCCCGCGAACGGCCGAAGCGCTCCTGCGCCTCGATCCCGTCGATCGCCTGCACGAAGCCGCCGCCGTAGCGGGTCGAGACTTCGGCGCTGGCTTCGAGCACCCGCATCACGGTGTCGGACTCGGTCACGCCGCCGAGCTCGCGCTCGGTCACGATCGCGGTGCCGTAGTCCCGCGTCACGGTCAGCTCAACGCCACCGACCTCCTCACCGGGGCCGACGCCGCAGCCGGCGGTCGCGATCGCCACTGCAATGAAGAGCAGCGCGATCGC
>DASUZK010000085.1:0-26297 GCA_036376915.1 Solirubrobacterales bacterium | reverse complement strand
GAACCGAAAGGCCACCTGCCGAAGTGCCTTTCGGTTCGCCGACCGTGGAGGTAATGGCGTTAGCCAGATAGTCCCCGGATTCCCCCTCCTGGTAGTCGGCACGGTTACGCCACGGCTGCCGTGGGACGTCGGCCCGCAGGCCGGCCGCCTTCGCCGCCGCGGCCACCCATCCCCCGGCGTCGCCCTGCGCCGCCCGCCCCCCGACCGGGGTGCTGTCCCGGTGGAAGCGCGCGGCGGCATCGAGGTCGAGGCCGAGCAGGAAGTGGGCGACCCGCCGCGCCTCGGCGCGGTAACCGGCCGAGGCGAGGGCGATGGCAACCGTGCCGGCGTCGCGGGGCCAGACGTATTCCCAGCCGTCGCGCAAGCCGGCGACGACGGCGCCGCTACGCCGATCCATGACCGCCCGCAGCACCAGCAGCGAGCGCCGGTACATCCGCCGCGCCCACCGTGGTGTGCCCGATCCGAGCGGCCGCGCCCGCGCCAGCCAGCGCGGATCGGCACCGATCGCCCCCGGTGCCCCGAGCGAGCGCACGTCGACATCCCGTGCCCCGCCGTACTCGACGACCGTCCGCAGCTCGTTGCTCTCCGGCAGGTAGCGCAGCCGGACCGAGTCGTCCCGCGAGCCCCCCGATACAAGCGTCGCGGCCACCACGATCCCCACGGCCAACCCAAGCGCTGCACGACCCCAAGCCATGCCCCAATCGAATCAGCCCCGTCGCCCCCACGGGGTCGCTAGGGCTTCTGAGCCAATTGAGCGTCTGTAGGCGGCCTATATGGGTTCGATCGTTGCCTGCGCCAGCTTGTCGAACTGCGCGCGGGTTATTTCGAGGAAGCCGCGGCGAAGCGATTGGCCGGTCTTTCCGATGATCTCGAGGGGGATACCAGCAGTAACTGGAACTTCGGCCAGGATCGTGGTCCGCGTCACGTTGGGCCATCGCTCGGGCGCTTCGGGATCGTCGCGGTTGGCGGCCACCCAGGCGGGATCGGGCCTAGTGGACGTCGTAGCGCGCAGAATTGCTGGACACCGCCCTGGACCGCCGTACTTCTTGCCGAGGTAGAGCACGATCAGGTCGCCTTCCGAGTAGGCGACTTCGGGCTGGCCGCTGATCCAATCGCGGTGCCACCAGGTTTCGTTGCTCGGGTCGTGGTAGTTGGCGTCGATCCAGTATCGCTCCGAGCCGTCGAGCTCAGATTTGTCGGCAAGCAGCCGCTGCAACTGCGCTACGTCTGCGACCGGTAGGGAGGGACCCACGCTTCCAAGTCCTTTACCGTGGACCCGCGGAAGCAACTTATACGCCGCGATCTCATCTGCGGTCACCTGTTGCGCCACTTTCCACCAGTCGGCGAAGAACGCCGACGCTTCCTCAACCTGCTCGTCGGTGAGGATCACACCGAGCTCGTGATTGCCTCCGCCGGCCTCGTCGCCGAGGCCTTTTCCGGTCAGGTTCCCGGAACCAACCAATCCCCAACCGGAACCGATAAGGCTGACCTTGGCGTGCAGATTGTCGATGCTGGCAATCTCGAACCCGGTGTCGGCAAGCTGGTCGAGGGCGTTGGGATCGAGGACGCCAACTTCGACGCTCCTGTCGTCGAGCGCGGTGAGGAGCCTCCTATCTCCGGCGGTTGATTCGCGAGCGGCATCGCCGATCCGCTTGGCTACGGGGAACGTGAGGAATGGGCTGGCGAGCCAGATTCTCCCCTCGGCACCCGCGATCTTCCTCAGTAGCTCTTCACGTGCGAAGGCTATGAGCTGCCCTTGGCTCATCCCAAGATACTGTCGCGCATAGCCCGCAAATGTGCCCCTTGCGCAAAGCTTACGAGTGCAGATTTAGCATTAAGGTAGAGCCGCTAAACTTAACGCATGAGTCCGGCGCTTAAAGGTTGTAAGAGGCAGTCCTGATGGCGGATCGGGGCCGCTACAAAGATCTCAGCTGGACCTCGGACTTCAGGCGCAGCGGCAGGAGTCACAGTAAAGCGCAGCGCTACAAGGCGTTCATTCCCGCGGAGGTCGCAGACGAGGAGCCAGCCCTGAAAAGCTCTACAGGGGCACTTTGCGAGCGCGCTGGGACCGAGGTGCGAAACCTCAACTCGGACATTTCCGGGCTCGTCTCGTTGGAGGGTATGGGCCGTCAGCTGCTGCGCTCGGAGGCTTTGGCCTCCTCACGGATAGAGGGGCTCAGCATCTCCCACAAAAAGCTTGCCGAGGCTGAACTAGATGGTCGCAAGGGACACCACAGAGCGCTGGAGATCCTAGGCACCATCAAGGCCCTGGAGAGAGCTACTGAAGTCGGTACCGAGAGCAGAGACCTCACTCTTGATGCCATCGCAGAGATCCACAAAGAGTTGGCCATCGTGCCGCCGCTCGACGAGATCGCAGGGGAAATTCGCGAAGAGGCCAGTTGGATCGGTGGAAGCGCGCCTCCGAATGCCGAATATGTGGCTCCCCCTCATGAGCACGTTCGTCCGCTGCTCGACGACCTCTGCGAGTTCATGAATCGAGACGACATCTCTCCCATCCCGCAGGCTGCGATCGCTCACGCCCAGTTCGAGCTCATCCATCCATTTGGAGATGGCAATGGCCGGGTCGGACGCTGCCTGATCCACGTACTTTTCCGCAGGCGGAGAGTCGCCCCCGGCTATGTACCACCGATCAGCCTCGTCCTCGGTGCCAACAAGGACGCTTACATCGCCGGTCTACAGGCTTTCCGGGCCGGCAAGACCGATCAGTGGATTGCCCAATTCGCCCGTGCGGTGGAGACCGCAGCAGCGCAGGCGCGGAAATTCTCAGCGGAAGTCGCGGGACTCCAGGACACCTGGCGGAAGCAAATCGGATCGGTCCGAAGCGATGCTGCTGTACTCAGCCTGATCGACAGCTTGCCCAAGTACCCGATCGTCACGGCAGCCGTAGCGGAGAAGGAGATCGGACGATCGCGGCCCGCGACAATCGACGGCCTGGCTCGGCTGGAGGGCATTGGCGCGCTAAGAAGGCACCGCAACCAGAAGAAGGGCGACAGTTGGGAGGCGAAGGGCCTCTTTAAGCTCTTGAGCCGCTTTGAGGATGCCGTGCGAGAAGCCTGAGCGGCACTTCAGAGGTCTGAATTGACGCTTGTGCCTCGCCTGTAAGATAAGCCGCCGTTGGCCCTTGAACCCCGCTTTCTCAAGCGGTTTTCGGTTCACGGCGAGGTAGCTCAGTTGGTAGAGCACACGACTGAAAATCGTGGTGTCGCCGGTTCGATTCCGGCCCTCGCCATTCATGGGACAGTCTGGAATTTAGTCTGGACTTTCCACCTCTCGGAATCGGCTTCAGACCGCCGATTCCGAGGGCGGTTTTTGAAGTCTGGACTTTCGGGTCCGAAGTCCCCCAAATTCCCCAGTTTTAGGAGCCTGAAGTCTGGACTTTTTTCGGGGCGATTTCGCCGGTTGCGGGCAGCGACAATCGCCCGCAGGCGATCGGCCATCGAAGGTCGCGCTAGGGAGAGTTAGGCGGCTGCGCCGCTGGGCGCGGTCGCCAAGGAGCCGTCCGGTCCCCAGCCCGCGGGAGCCGTAGGCGGCTCGAGAGTCTGCTCGCGGTCTCGTCGAGCGCGGGCCAGGGTCAACTCGTCGGGACCTGGTGCGGGACAGCTCTCAGTCGGTTGGTCGAGAAGGCCGAGTTGCTCGGCTTCGGCGTGCGTCGTCGCATAGAGCCCCTTGTCGTGGGCGAGGCGACGAGCGGTCAGGCCGAGCATGCCGGCGCCGAGCAGCCATCCCATCTCGACGTCCTTGGCCCAGCGCGGGCAATCGAACTTCTCCCGGCCGAGGCCGAGGTTCTGGAAGCAGGCGAAGATCGACTCGACCGCGTTGCGGCGAAGCATCAGGACCCGGCGCTCGATCGCGCGCTCGGAGTCGCCGCCGCGGGGATAGAAGGTGTAGAGGCGAGGCTCCTTGTGGGCGTAGGTGGTGACGGGCTTGCAGATGTCGTTCGGGCAGGCCCAGCGCAGGCGAGCCTTGGTCGGATCCGGAGCCTCGACGCCGCGCGGGATGCCCTCGCGGGCACGGCGCTCCGCGGTGTAGAAGCCGTCGGTGTCCCTGAGCCTCATCTCGCCGCAGGCGCAGCGAGGCACGCCGTCGCTCTCGGCGTAGGGCAGGTCCTGTCGAAAGCCCTTGGCGCTCTTGGGGAAGATCGGCTGAAGGCCGTAGTTGAAGACCAGGTCGTGCGAGAGCTGCCGGCTGTTCTGAAAGAGGCCATCTCCGACGATGGCGTTCATTGGGCACTCGGGCCATGCTTCGAAGAGCTTTTCGAGCAGCTTGAGGAGCGCTTCTCGCTCATCGCCGCTGGCCGGCATCAGAGTGGCGGCGATGGGAAGGGTCGTCGCCAGGTCGGCAAGGATCACCAGCCGGTAGCCCTCGGTGAAGCGGTACGGCCTCCCCTTCGCGTCGGTGTAGACGACTGCGTTGACCATCTCGCGCCCCTCGCCGTGGAGGATCCGCTTGTGCTCGGCGTCCTTGGGATGGCGCTGCTGGACCGGCGCCGGGACGAGCGTGCCGTCGACGATCCCGACCTCGCCAACCAGGAGAGCCTCGCCCTTGCGACGCCCGCCGCGCTTGCGCGGCCACTCCCGCTGGTTGTGGATCTCCGCCAGCCGGCGGATCAGATCGATGTTGGCTGCGACCAGGACGTCGGGGTCCTTCTGGCGCAGGAGGTTGTGCAGGGACTCGTAGAGGGTCTTTCGAGCGACGTCGGTCGGGTAGTCGTGAGCCCAGGCCAGGGCGGGACGGTTGCCGGTCAGCTGATTGTGCGAGCGGGCGATCTCAGGCCGCCCTCTGCCCAGGGCCATCTGCAGGAAAACGGCGACCACCATCTCCCGCCGAGCGCGGCGGCCGCGCAGATTCGTCTTGGCGAGCAGCCACTCGATCAGCCACCTGACGGTTCCGAGCCCGCGCATGGCCGCCATCTCGACCTCCGCGGAGGTGTCGCTGGGCCGCGGCGATCGCGAGACCGGCGCCGTCTCGTCAAAGGCAGCGAGTTCTCTGTCCGAGTGGCGTTCTGACTTCGTCGCCTCGAAGGCTTTCTCGACCAGCTCGGCGAGGTCTTTTTGGCTCAGGCCGGGGGTTGCCCTGGCTATCTCCAGCTTTTTCAGGTACTTCCACTCCTCGACGCGGGCGCTGCGAGCCGTGATCCCGAAGTGGCGCTGCCGGCGGATTTTGACCTCCTCGGCAGGCGCGGAAGACGGGTACATCGGATCTCCGGGCTCCGGTTGCTGGGTGGCGTCGATGTGATTGCTAGCTGCCAAGTGCTTGCCCTCGGGTATAGGTGGATCCCAGGGCGAACCCCGCGTGTTTGTCTTTTGCGCAATGTTTTTCTGCCTCACTCGGGCACCGAATCCGAGAATTCGAACCTGCCCACGGCAAGGGGCGGGGTCTCCCAGGTCATGCCCTCGAAGAAGCACCCAACCGGGACAGAGAGGGCGCATGCGAGCTTGAAGAGGGTCTCGGCGCGCGCGACGCGCTCTCCTCGCTCCAGCTGGCCCACCGCCGTGCGGTGCAGCGAAGCCCGGTGGCTGAGCTCTTCCTGGGAGACGCCGGCCTCTCTGCGGGCACGGGCGAGATTCGCCCCGAATCGCTTGGCGAACTCGCTGCGTACGGGCGCCATCAGCCCTGCCTCCCGTTCGAGGCACTGGGCTCTCCGGCCGTCACCTCGCGAAACCGGCCCCAGCGGTACTCGCCGGGCTGCCAGGCGAGGCCCTCGAAGAGTCGCCCCGGATCTACTTCCAGGGCGCCGGCGAGCTTGACCACCGTCTCGACGCGTGGCGATCGAAGAGCGCGCTCAAGGCTGCTGACCTCGGTGCGGTTCAAGGAGGCGCGCAGCGCCACCTCGTCCTGGCTCATGTCCGCCTCGCGGCGGCAGCGAACGAGGTTCGCGGCGAAGCGCGTCATGACGAACTCCCTCGCTGTAAGAGCGTCCGGATCTGGGCCGGCACCGGCCATCACCCGCGCCATCAGCGCGTCTCTCCGTCATCGCGAAAGCGGCCGGTGACGGGCTCGGCCACCTCCCAGACCAGCCCTTCGAAGAGATCGCCGGGATGGACCCCCAAGGCGCCGGCGAGCTTCACGACGGTGTCGATCCGAGCCAAGCGGATGCCCGTCTCCAGCGGGCTGATCTCCGTGCGATGGAGCGATGCTCGGTCCGCGAGCTCCTCCTGGGAGAGCCCTGCCTTGTGCCGGTGGCGGGCGAGGTTCGCGCCGAAGACGTCGGCGACCTCGTAGCCAGGCCCGGCCATCAGGCGCTTCCCTTCGATCCGTCGATCTGGCCGAGCAGCCCGTACAGCGCATTGTGCTGCTCGACGGCGCTGGCGTATTCGTTCTCGCGATCGTTGGCCTCCGCCAGGTCGCGGAGGACGTCGATCACATCGCGATCTGGAACCAGCGAGCCGCTGTCGAGCGCCTCCAGCAGCTTCGCGTAGGCGGCGACTTCTCGATCGAGACGACCAGGGTCTTGGAGCTGGTGCGGATGCGCCGCCAGCTCCTCCCGAATGCCTCCTTGCGCCACCTCGAAGATGAAGCGAAGGAACCTCAGGTCCTTGGATGAGATCGTCAGGACAACGGCATCGCCACCGCCCGTAGGGTTGGAATCAGCCATGAGGAGCGTGTTCTCCTTTTGGTCAGGCCCTCGGTTGGCGTTCCACCGCCGCCGAGGGCCGCTTAGTCAGGCCGATGCGCCGAATCGCCCACTCGCAGCGACCAGCCCAACAAGCTCAGGACTGGTGGCAGCGGGAGCCGAGCACGGCGCACGTGGCCCTATGTCCAAGCGAACGTAGACCCGCGACCGGACCGCGGCTGTTGATGCAAGAGGAGACGCGCGGCGAACGAAGGCTCCGACCAGCTATGGATCGTGGAACGACGAGATTGCCGTCTGAACGCTTGCTTGAGCGGTACGGTCCGCGTGTGAAGGTTCGTATTGATGAGTCCGGCGACTTCGACTTCTCCAATGAAGAGCGTTTCTGGGTGTGTACGGTCGCTGGCGTCGTGATCCCGGATGGTCGGTGGCCGGCTGTTGAAGCCTGGATCCATGCCCAGAACCAGACTCGCGAAGTCGACGAGTTGAAGGCCAGCCAGCTAGGAGATTCGGACCTAGTCGAGGCTGCCAAGTTCTTCGCCGCAGAGAACCTCGTTACCGGCGCCATTGTCACCGACTCGCGAGTCTTCCCCTTCAAGCGCCAGCTAGATTGGCGCCGCCGCCAGTTCGAAATCTTCACCAAAGCGGCTAAGCAATCCCGGCGTGCGCGGGAGGTTCCCGAGATTGCGGGCAAGGTTGAGCGACTCCGTCGACGGATGGACCGCGCCCGGCACGTGTCCCCACCCGACTACCTTCAGTACGCGATCCTCATGCCTTGGCTGCTCGCTCACCTTATGAAGGCAGCGCTGCTGAGATACCGCGGGCCCGCCTTCCGCGGCGATAGTTGGGCCTTCGACATCGTCCTCGACGAAAAGGGCGGCGCCGATCCGGGCAAGGCAGGGCAACTGTTGCGTGACAGCGTGGAAGCCATCTTTGCCAGCGATGCACGAACTGAGCTGAGGGTTCCGGTGGAATGGTCGAGTGACCATCCGTTCCTGCGACGGCACATCGATCCCGAGCGCGGCACCATCACGGTGCCACGAATCCTCTCTGGCGGTATTGGGGCAGAGCGATCCCACCACGACGCAGGCCTGCAGTTGGCGGACCTCGTTGCGCATGTGGTCCTACGTGCAGTGCGTAATCCCGAAGATAGCGCTGCCACGGAGGCATGGCGAGCTCTCGGCACGACGCTGATGCCGACCGACAATGGTTGGCCGATCAAGGTCTGGGCGTCCGACGATGCGGCGCCCGCGGATGAAGAGCGCTACAGGCGACTTGACGAGCTGCTGCGGGCCGACGTCACCTAGGCTGCGTCGATGGCTATGCCCGCACCATGGCCTGCCGCCGAAGAGATCTTGGACCTCGCCGTCGACACGTTGGGCATGCATGTCCTATGGCACCTTGCTGACGAAGGGGCTGACAGAAAATCGCGAGGACGCCAGGACTTCATCGTGGCAAGGACGATGCAGATCTATCAATCCCGCCAGCAGCCCCAGCGCGGTATGGATGCCACGTATTCGCACGAAGCGGTGCGTGCCGAGGCAAAGATCGCACGGGCGCTCTCGGAGGCCTGGGAATGGCTCGTCGTCGAAGAGCTAATCGCTGTCGACGCAGTTGCGATCGAGGTGTCGGAGCAAGCTGGGAACGATCCTTACTTCGTAACCCGCTGGGGCATGGAGGTCGCGGCCGAAGGAGCGAAAGGACTCGACCTGGCCCGTGCCAGACGACGACTAGGCTTGGAGTTGCACCCACTGTTGGCCAAGCCACTGCAGAGGTTGGTTCGGGTTGGGGCCTTCGAGCAGGCAGCCTTCGTCGCACTGCGCGAGGTGGAGCAACGTGTTGCGTCTCTGACTAACCACCCACAAGCGCGTCAGGGACCGTTGCGCGGCGAAAAGCTGATGACCGCCGCCTTCAAGGAGGGTGGTCCTCTGGCCGACCTCGATGCTGAGCCCGCCGAGCAGCAAGGACAGATGAATCTCTTCAAGGCGGCCTTCGCGGCTTTTCGCAATCCGCTCGGTCATCGTTCGATTGAGTTCGATGACCCCACCGAGGCAGCCGAGGTCGTTTTGTTCGCCGACCTGCTGATGCGCCAGCTCGACCACGTTGAACAGCGCATACAAGCCGGTTAGTCGACGAATCCCTCGTTGCTTTTTTGCTGGCGTCTCGGCCTGATCTTCATCTCAGCGGAGACCCGATCTAGGTAGGCGTCCTCAAAAGGTCGAAGCGCCTGCAACTCCGCGGCAATCTCGGGAGCGTGCATTTCGTTGTCGGCTCCGATCGGTTCTTGATCCCATGAGCGCTTGATGATGCCCCCGGCGATTTGCCGCGTCTTCTGTACCAATTCCCGATAGGCGGACGCGACACGGTCGGATGGATCGCGCCCGATCATCGCTTCGTGGAAAGAAACGTCGCGCTGGATTTCGCGCAGCGCCTCGGAGATGCGGACCCGCTCTCCCGCTGGGTCTTCGGCGTTGCGGCGGCGAATCGCGAAGGCCATCTCCTTGTAGGACTGCACCGATGCCCAGCCACCAGCGAAGAGCTCCCGACGTCGCTCGCGGTTGGCCCGGTAGCCGTTAACGACCAGCGTGGCGAGGACGCCGAAGAGTGCGATCGCCGCAGCGACGAGCGGGATCACCACCTTCAGGCCTTCGCCACCCTCACTCGTTGAGGCGGCGGCGAACAGGACATTCATCGCTTCGACTCCGAGGCCCTGTGGGGGGCCTCCTCACCGAGCCAGACGTGCTTCTCACGCCAGTAGCACTCCTTGAAGAGGTGGATCCGCACCATTTCAATCAACGAAAGCAGCCCGTCACGGGGCACCCAGCGTCGCTCTGGCGGATCGTCGGGGTACCAAATGCATAGCGGCCGCCGCGGGTCCTTGCCCCTCGCCCCGAAGCGGTGCGGAGAGCTTTCAGGGCCGTCGGCGTAGATCCGCGGCGCTTCGGGCTGAGACGTAGTGCGGAAGAAACGCAGCTCGATCCGCCGCGGCTCGTAGCCCTCGATCGGCACTGTGCAGCGGTAAGCGATCCGAGCATTTTTTCGCCTACCGACTGCCCGCCGGGTGAGGCTGGGGTAGGCTGCGCGCGCATCGCGCTCGAAGCGCAACTGGAGCGGGAGGTTCTGCTCCCAGGTGGCGCTACGCCGCCGTGCCATCGTCGCCGTAGGAGCGCACCGGCTTGATCGCCGCGGCGGGGGCAATGGCGAGGGCCGAGCGGACCCCGCGCTCGTTGCCGACTCGTAGCGCCTCAGCGAGAGCGTCCTTTGAGGAGCGCTTCGCGTCCGGCAGCTGGTCGGGGTAGAGCTCGGCCAGAGCGGTTTCGACGGCATCGCGGTCTTCGGTGTTGTCGATCGCCTCTTGGACCTTGTCGGCGAAGAAACCGAGCCGCTTGGAGGCCCGCGTGCGTGTCATCCCCTCGGGCAGCTTGATCTTGCCCGAGACTCCGGCGGGATCTTCGGTTAGCCCGGCCTTGATTGAGCTAGAGGCCTCAGTGAAAAAGCGCTGCAAGGAATAGATCAGGCCATCAACCTCGACGATGTGCTCGAGCGCAAGGGCCTCGACGTTAAAGGAGATCAGCGCCGGAGTCGAGTCGCCCTTGATCGCCGCCTTGGCTAGGCGGATCACCCGAGCTCGGTGACGGCGCAGAGCTTTTGGCTCGGCGACCAGGAGTCGGGTGTGGCACTCGGGATCCGAGGCGTCCCAGTCGTTGTAGTCTCGGTTTGGGATCCAGATGCCATCGGCGTCCTTTCGCGTCAGCGCGACGACGAGATCGACGCTCGGGTCGACGCCGTCGGCATTCGGCTCGTTGAACCGGATTAGGATCGCGCGCTTGATAAGGCGGCTGCGGGCGTCGGGGTAGACCTCGCGGACGAGCGGCATTACGTGCTTGCGAACCTCGTCCATGATCGCCTCCGGCCCATCTTCGTCAGAGCTGTCGGGGCCGAGAGTGGTGTAGGAGCGGCGGTCAAGGACGGCACCGCAGTCGGCGTCGGAGACCGGGTTGTTGACGTCTCCGTGGGCGACGGAGCCGGATCTGAAGATGCGCAAGACGCCGAAGTCCTCGGCGGCTTCGAGGACCAAGTCGCGGCGCTCGCGCGCCTCCCGCAGGTCGTCATCATCGGCGGAGATGTCTTCGCGGATCTCCTCCAGCACCTCTTCGGCATGGACGGTCTCTTCGACCTTCGCTTCGTTGTTGTACATCGCGGAACTGCCTTTCTGTAGTCGTCTGGTTTCGCTGGTGAGCCGGCTCGAAAACGGGGGTCATCACGCCCCGCAACCAACTCGTGACGATCATGGCAAACGAAGTAGATGGCAAAAAAGAGGCCGAGCGGGCGATGAACCCCGCTCGGCCTCAAAGGCGAACAGCAGACGACGGTGGCTTTCTACTCGACGCGGTCGGACGGACCCGGTGGGCTCATGTCTCGCAGACGCGGCCCCAGCCGCAGAAGCGCCCGCCTGATGCGCAAAGCTCGTCGGCGCGATACCAAGTCGAACCCAACGTCATTATGGGCTCCATCCGTCGGAATACTTTGGACCATCGGATTCTGGTTTTCTGACTGGCGGGCGAACGCGAACAGCAACAGGAACCGGGAAGTCAACTCCAACGAAAATCGCCTCACCTGGCGTTAGGCCAGGCAGGAGTTTGGTTGACGAGTGGTCTAGCTCGCTCGAAGAGTCTTCAACATACTTCCGGTCACGCCCGTCACCGAGTCGATGTACGAGAAGCATTCCAGCCTGACTCAGGACGCCAGGTGGCAGGTCACCTGGACGCTGCGTCGCCATGCATACGGTCAGGCCGTACTTACGACCCTCCTTCGCGATGGTTTCAAAGTGTTCCAGCCTTGTAGCTACGACGTCGTCCCCGATCGTCCGACCGAAAAATTGCTGAGCCTCGTCTACTCCAACTAGAAGAGGCGTTTCCTTGAACCGGCCTTTCCTGGCTAGGGCCAGCAAATGCCTGCCAAGAGAATTGACAGCTATCTCGCGAAGAAAGTGAACAAACGGAAGGCTCTGTAGGGAGATACAGAGAATCCCCTCTCCATCCTGATCCAGAAAGCTATCGATGGACTCCAAAATCGACGGAATGTCCTCACCGGGCACCAGGATGTTGAAGACCTCTGGCGTCTGCAAAAGATCATGAATACGCGTGATCAACGAAGTGCAATAACCAAGATCGTTGAGGGCGGCGCCGCCAAAGTAATCTTCGTGGTTCCTGTCGTGTCCGAACACACACTCGTGTTCGATCTGCTGCGGAAGACATCGCAGATCGAAGGGAGAACCACCTTTCTCTACGGCCTCCGAGTGCTCGTTGCGAACGTCGAAGAAATCGCTCCTCGGGCGTCCTGCCTTGGGAATGCAGCCTTGCTCATCAACGAGCGAGTGCTGCAGCCCTAGAATGTGGGCAAGGCGAAGACTTCGGATGGCCTCCCTCAGCTTTGGCAGCTGGGCACCGCTACTGGGCCTGAGGAAGGCATTGAGGTCTGCCTCGTCCAAATCAGTATGTGGCAACGCTTTCGCGCCACTCCCTGAGTCTGGTCCGATTGAGACGTGGGTGGCAGCATCCCCGAGCGTATGGAACTCGCCGGTAGCATCCACCAAGATCATCTTGCCGCCAACCCGAGCGACCTCTTCAACCAAATGCGCAAGAGTCCAGCTCTTCCCTGAGCCGGTCGCCCCCAGGATCGCCAGATGGCGCCCAAAGAGACGTGAGGCGCTGAGGTCCACGGTGACCTGATCGTTGCTCGCCAACGTACCCATTTCGATTTTGGGTCCTGAGATGGGCGAAACTGAACCCTGAACGTCTTCGCTGATCATGATTTCAAGGACGTCAGCGGGAGCGGAATAGACCGGGTCACCCAGTCTCGGGTATTGCCCGATTCCACGAATGTGAGTTCCATCGAGTTTGAGGGTCGCAAGTAGTTGCAGCCTTCCCACGGGAGCTAGGGAGGCGCCTGGGTTGACCCCTTCAGCCACCTTGTCGCGCTCTGCCGCCGTCACCCAAACTTCAGACAGACGTCCGAGGATGCCAAGACCACCGACATCCACGATCAAAAACTCCCCCACCTCGCCGCGAGCGAGTCGTTGGCCAAGATGCACCTGGGGCCTGCCGGCAGCTCGAGGAAGGGTGATCTCGACCTCGCCGGCCTCAACCCGATAGACCGACCCGACGTGACGCTCTGGTGGAAAGGGATGAAGCACTAGACCCCGAGGGCGCTCGATGCATCCTCAATCCGCTTGTCGTGTAGCTCCCGCTCGTCTGGGGGTGCTATGTCGGGAAGGAGATCGGTAAATCTCTCGAACGTGGTCTTGATGAAGGTCAACCGCCGGTCCCCTCCACCACTTGCTAGTTCAATCCATGAGTTGACGATGGACTCTTTATCCTCGCCGAGATCCGGCGAAACAACCACTAGACGAAGACCGACATTTGATTCAACGGCAAGGCGGATCGGCTGGACTAGATGCTCATCGTTGAAGCCAAACCCAACGACGACAACCGCGACGTCTCGAGCCCGTAGGGCCATCTGGAACCGCGCCATGAACTCAAGGTAAGGCGGAGCGTAGGAAAGCTGAAACTTGTTCTGTCGCGGATAAATCAGGGCTGGTTTTTTCGGTTTTCCCGAGACTCGCCGAACCGTTGAGTCGTCGAGATCCCAATCAACCGAACCATGGAGCTTCAAGAACTGCGCCACGTTCGGTTCGAGGGTCAACCCCTCCCCCGTATGTCGACGAACAAGATCCAGATCCAGCGCATTGCCATCGAAGCGGTAGGGCGGCCTGAGCTGAAATCCGTCAATGAGGAAAAAGCGGGTCGCGGCTGCCGCACGCTCGAATGCGAGGTCGTAGTTGGTCGTGAAAATCTCGCTGCGGGGAAGACGAGTGCTTCGCCGAGCAATCCTTCTTAGGAATCGACGATGCGTGGGAAGGTCGGTTTCCTCGCTAACGAAACCGCAGCGCTCGAGAATGTGAGACTCAGCCGCTGAGACAAACGACTCGAGTTCGGAGTCTTTCTCAAGGTCGAGCGCTGACTGGCAACGCGAGAGCAGAATCTCTATGTCTTTGCTCTCGGTTGCCTCAGGGCTGAGGGCCGCAGCCTTCTCAAACCCTTTGAGTCCGCCAGCCTCATCCCATAGATCCGACATGTCAACTGACCCCTGGATCTCCATAGAAGTTCCCAGGCCCGCCAAGACGACGAGGCGCTCAGCAGAAAGAATCGAAAGAAGGCGCTCAGCCAGAGTCGCCTGTGCTGATTCAGCCGCGTGCTCTGCCTCCTCTCCGTCGTCTTTAGAAACCTCCAACGACTGCCAATCGGATAGACCAGCAAATTGAACGGCCGGGGGTGGTCCGTCCGAAGCGGGCGGCTCTCCAGCAGCACTAGACAACGTGGGGTCGCCTGGATCCTCTGCCATCGGCGCAGCCTATCCACGATGCGACCTATTACGTACCTATGTAGGGGAGGCGCAGTATCAAAGACATGGCCTCGGTTTGGGATCTGCTCCAAGGGCATACGGCGAGTTCAACGGCGAGTTCAACGGCGAGTTCAAGGTCCGACATAAGCTCCGACATAAGACGTTATGTCGGAGTTCGTGGGTATGTCGGAGTTGTGTCGGAGTCGGAGCTTGTGTCGGAGTATGTCGCCCAGCGACGCTACTCAGCCGACGAATCGGGAAGCCGGTAGCGCAGGTTGGGGCTGTTCTTGGGAAGGCCGTTCGTCTCAATCTGACCCGCCTCCTCCATTGCTTTGAGGATGCGCTGCAGCTGGCGTGAGCTGACTCCAAGAAGCTTTGAGAGCTCCATCGCTGATTTCTCCCCGGCTTTCAGGAACTCGATCACCTCTGGGGTCCGATCGTGCCTTCGAGATCGTCTTGGTTGCTCATCCACCGCTTTCGGGTGTGGCTGGAGTGTTGCCCGCACGATCGGCCCCGGCTCGCTCCACTCGGGGATTGGGTAGCCAGCCTCAGCGGCGGCAACAGCCTTCGCATAGACGGTTCCGTGCTTCTCGACGTAGCCGAGCGCGTGGAGGATGCTCATGATCGCCCGGTTGCGGGCGACGCTGACACCGGCTTTGAGGTACTCGACGCTCATCCCCGCCGGCAGCTTTCCGGGACTCTCGACGACCAAGTGGTCGCTGTAGATCGAGACGTTGAGGTGCTGGCCGCGGCGACTGTAGTCCGCGTGAGCGATGGCGTTATGCAGGATCTCGCGAAGGAGTGCTGGTTCGTAGTGGGGGATGTTGCGGCGCTTCTGGCCAGGAATAGTCTGAGCCGTTCCGGTGTTGCGGGCGATGAAGCTCTCGACTTCATCGATCACGCGCAGCAGAGGCAAGCCCTTCCACTCGGCTGAGTCGAGCGCGTCGCCACTCTTGTCGGTGCCGGGGTAGCGAATTCCCCTGAAGTAGGCATCCGGCAAGAAGTCGGTCGGATCCTTGCCGAACAGCAGAATGCCGGCGTGAGTAGGGATGAGCTCGTTGTTCTGGCGCGTCGCTAGCTCGTAGCTCTCGAGCTTGGCCTCGTCGATCTCGATACCCCGTGTGGCGAAGGCCTCCTTGATCGCCGCGACGTCGAGGTTCTCGAGTGTCGCTCCCGCAGCTGGCAGCTGATCGAAGCCGTCACGGCCGCGACGTTCGCGGCGAATCTGCTCGAGGCGCTCGTCGTCCGTGACAGGTATCGAAGTCGAGCCGACGCGCTCATAGACAGTGAGCTTGTCGCCCTCCTTGAGCTGCAGCGGGTCCGCGCCCTGGAAGTACTGAGCCTCGACAAGCACGACCTCCTTGTCGTCCTGGGTCATAACGCTGATCAAAGGGCTCTGCCTTGGCTCCGTTGAGCTGTAGATCGCGTTGGAGATCGCCTCCTCGGTTCCCTGGGGGTCGTCCAGGCCGATGACGTTGCGATCGTCGTCGACTCCAATCAGGATCGATCCGCCAGCGGTGTTGCCGAAGGCCACGAAGTCCTTCACGATTCCCTTCGGAGAGGACCCGTCGGCCTTGAAGTCAACCCCGCTTCCCTCCCGCTGCTGCAACAGGTCTTCGATCAGTTTTGCCATGCGTCAATCCCCATCGATCCGACTATATGGCGGGTCCTGGGTTTGAGCTGACTCTCGCGCCCCTTCGTGCAACTCGGAGAACGCGCCCACTCTCGTTGCTCCGCCCCCTGCTCGAAAGAGGTCCACTTCGTGCCTTCGCTCAGCCGTCGAAGTGCCGGCCCGCGGCCTCGACCGCGCTGTCGTAGCCGCCAAACGCCTTCCGAATCGGCTTGAGGCCTGGGATCCGCGGCGCCTTCCCAGAGCGTCGAGTGAGGCGGCGCTTGACCTCCGCCCACTCGGAGTACTCCCATTGGGAGGGCCAGTGGCCATCGGGCAGCTCCAGGTCCCGCCTGGCCGCCAGCAGGGGGGAGAGGATCTCGGCTGGCTGGTAGCCGGGCTGGGCGCCTACCGCGTGATGGTGGTTGCCTGCCACCCGCTGCGGTCCGCCGTCGAACCAGAAGCGGCATGCGGCGCGGACCGCGGCGAGCCAGTGCCCATACAGGCGCGAGAGCGTCGAGGCCGCCGGCCACTCCTCTCCTTTGGGCAGGCGCTCCTTGCGGACCTCCTCGTAGGTGGTCGTGGGAACGAACTCGCCATCGTCGGCGACCAGTTCGATCAGCAAGCCCAGCGATGCCTGGCGCCGCTCGGCCGCGGAGTCGACCGCCAGGCTGTTGCCCAGGAGGCGGCGGAGGTCCTGGGCCGCGATCTCGGGAAGGGCCAAGTGGCTCTTGGCCAAGGAGACGATCGCCGCGGCGACCTCCGTGGCGTTGTCGCCGGCCGGTGCCGCCTCCCTTGGGTCGGCGGCGGGGCCGGGATGGGAGCTCACCGAGCCTGCTCCTTCGCTACCGGGATCCCAAGCTCGGCGGCTCGCTTCAGGCCATTGGAGAGGACCGCCGCCCACCCCCTGCCACCTTTGCCCAGGCGCTGGCGCAGCAACGCATCCGAGGGAATGCGCTCCTCTCCCCGAGCTTCGGCGAGCCTTTGATCCCGCCAGATCACATACGAGGTTCGGCCGATGCCCGGCCCGACCTCGGCGACCGCTTCGACCAGGGCCTCGACCACCTCGCGCTCCGAAAATGGCACGCGGCTGTGGCTCCTGGCGAGGACGTCTTCCTCGATCAGTCCCGCCAGGTACTTCGCCTGCGGCCAGGAGCCGATGCCAGGGCACCTGACGAACCGAGCGGCTGACGGAGGGCGGATCGGATGCCCCTGCACCAGGCTCACCCGAGCGACCGATGCACAGAGCCGGTTGTAGCGGCTGTAAGTAAGAGCTTCGGCCTCTTCTGTGCCCAGTTGCTCGCCCACCCAGCGCAACCAGGCGATGAGGCCTTCCTGGCGACTCCTCGAAGAGTGAGAGCGGCGCGAGAGGACGCCGGCCCGTAGCACCGGCGCTGGCGCAGAGCTGAAGTCAAAGCCGGCTGCCGGTTCGGACTCGTGCGGCTTTCCGGGCGTATATCCCGGTGTCGAGCGATGTTGACCTCCGAGCGCCACGAGGACTTCAGCCCAGGGGCCGATGAAGTCGTGAATCACCGGCAACGTGGGGCACCGGGAAGGTCCGTTTGCGCTCGAGCGCAGCACGTCGTCCCTCCAGCGCAGGTAGTCCCGTTGGATCAGTGCGGCATTCGAGCCCTGCTCGCGGTCGACGTGCTCGACCCAAGCTTTCAGGACGTCGAGAACCTCCTCCCGCGTGTACCGCTTGCCGCAGGCGGTGAGGCGCCGGGAGAGGACATCGGTCACGGGTCGCTCCCCGATCGCTTCGAGGCCGGCGCCGAAGGAGCCGGAGAACGCGTTGCGGATGAACTGCACCGACGGCCACTCGGCCCGATCTTCGAATTCGGATCGGAACTGGTCATAGCGCCGGCATGACGGCTCTCCCAAGGCCCAGCTGGGAGGGTCGGCCTGAGTGCGCGCCTCTCGTTGAGCCGAGACAAACCGGCGCAGGGCCTCGGCGGCCTGCTCGCGCTTGGCGGGCATCTCACCGATCCCCAGCCGTCTCTGCAGGGCCTCGTAGACAAGCCGCCTGTCTGCCTCACTCCGGTTTCGCAGCAGCTTCCAGAGCTCTCGCGCAAGCGGGTGTGCTGGGCGCTCAGCTGCTCGGTCTTTGACGGGTGCCGCCATCGAGCGCACCGTAGATGGCCCTCGATGCGCTTACTGGGGTTCTCCCACAAGAGGCTGGGAGATGGCCGCAGTTCCCCTATTGGGGAAAGTTTGCGTCAGCAAACCCCTTCAGAATGCGAAATTCCGACGAATGCGCGGGCCGGATTGGGGAACCACATTGCACAAGCTGGGGAAAGCCCCAAATGAGCGGTAGAGCTTCTGGTCTTAAAGTGGCTCTGGGCGGCGGTTGGGGAAAAACTCCAGAGCAGCCCATTCATTCATTCATTCATTCAAGGGGCGTCGAGTGAGGCGGCACTTGACCTCCTCTCACTCGGAGCACTCCGATTGGGAGGGCCGGTGGCCGTCTCGCGAATCGAGTGCGATCTCGTCTCCTTCGATCGAGACGGCGCCTACCTACCCCTTTTTGACGGGGATGGGCCGGACTAGGACTTCTTCCTCATGTTCTTTGCAAAGCTTGTCGCGGCTGAGATCGACCCCGTCGAGCGAAGCTCCATAGACCTGGACCTCTAGGACTTCGGCGAGGGGGACAGTTGCGATCCGGGCGTCTTCGGAGTCATGGTCCAGGACGTTCGAATGGCCAATCACGATCTGGTCTGCCCCACGCACCACGTAGGTCCCTTCGATGCAGTCGCCGTTTGTGAGGCTGACGAGTGCCTTATGGAAGTTCTCGTCATGGTCGAGCTGGGAGCCGACCGAGATGATGCCGAGGGCGATGAGGGCAAGAGAGGCGGCGGCGGCGCGGCCGATCCAGACGATGGCCGGCGGCCGATGCTGGCCGGGTCCTTTCTCGAGCGCATCGGCCAAGGGTTTGAGCGCCTCCGCTTTTTCCGCCTTCAACTGCGCGAGCGCGTGACGGTTCGCTTCCTGGCGAGCCCGCCACTGCTGCAATTGGGGCGTGAGGAGCACGAGCACTCCGAAGATGAAGCTCGCCCCGGCCGCCGTGGCGAAGCCATTGCGATTGTTGAGCAAGGCGAGTGCGGCGCCCAGCCCGGCGCCGGCAGTGACTGGCAGCACGACCGCGGTGACCGCGTCGAGCGAGGGCCAGTACCGCCAAGCACCACCAGCCACATATGCCACGGCGATCGCAGCGGGAGCGATCGTCCAAGGTTGGTCGCCTTCAAGCGCGAGCAGGGTGGCAACGGTGACCGACAGAGCCAGGCCGGCCTCCGCATAGCCGAAGCGGCGGCGACCCGGATCGCCGGTGACGATCCAGGCAGCGAGGCTGCCAAGCGCGACGAGGAGCAGAAGCCAGACCGCAACCGCCTGAGCCCCCATCGCGATCAACTCCTCGCGGGTGGCGAGCGAAACGGGCACCTCCGGTGGCAGGTCTACATCCTGCAGGCGCACCCAGAGAATGGCGGCGCCCAGCACCAGCACGTATCCGGCCGTGCCGAGAATGGCTGCCAGGACGCCGACGATCTTCGTGATCGTGTCGATCGCGTTCATCTGGGAGGCATGTCCTCGATGTGAATGGCCTCCCGCTTCCAGGGGTTCGACACCGTCTGCGGCCAGCGGGTCGAATCGTCGTAGATGGCGTTCTGGAGTCGCGCATGATCGATAACCGCCCCCCGCAGGTCGGTGTTACGCAGATCCGCTTCACGAAGGTCCGCTCCCCGAAGGTCGGCCCGCCGCAGATCGGTGCCGAGTAGTCGCGACCGGCCAAGTGCAGCCGCGCTCAGGTTGGCACCCTCGAGCAGCGCCCCGGTCAGATCCGCTCTAGACAGATCGACCCCTGGCAGAACCGCCTCGCGCAGGTCGACGCCCGCGAGCTGCAGGGGCGGTTCGGCCTCCTCGATCGTCCGCTGGTAGACGCGGCTTCTGCGCAAGATCTCTTCCTGGAGACCGGAGGCGTGCAGCGGGAACTCCTCGATCAGCCTGGCCGTCTCTTCAGAGCGCATCCTGGCGACCACCGTCGCGGCGAAGGCAATCGCGGCCAGTCCGACGAGGACGGTAGTCACCGCATAGCGCGCCTGCTCTTGGTCGTCAGCAAAAAGCGGTGCCAGACCTACGATCGCCCCGGCGAGGAGACCAGCGCACAGCACCCGTCTGACAACCTCCTGCACTAGGTCTTGAGTGCGAGGATCGTCCAGCGCGGGACGCTGCCAATCAGTGAGCGGCCTTTTCCCCGGGCGCCCAGGCAGGTTCCAGCGCCTCATGCCTCACTCTCCTTCAAGTGCCCCAAAGAACTCCGAATGCTAGACGCTCGATTGCCTGGAGGCGCGAAGCCTTGTCGGGCAGCCGCTAGGGTCGGCGACGATGCGCACCGCAGTGATCACAGGGGCCTCCAGCGGCATCGGCGCCACCACGGCGCGGGTGCTGGCCGGGGAGGGTTACCGGACCGTCCTCGCTGCCCGGCGGCTGGACCGGCTCGAAGGCATCGCAGCTGAGACCGGCGGTGAGGCGGTCGGGCTGGACGTCGCCGACCCGAATTCGGTCGCGGCGCTCGCCGCTCGGCTGGATTCCTGCGACGTGCTGGTCAACAACGCAGGCGGCGCGCTCGGGCTCGACTCCGTCGCCGAGGCCGATGAATCGCAGTGGCTGCAGATGTATGAGTCGAACGTGCTGGGGACGATGCGGATGACGCGCGCGCTGCTGCCGAAGCTGGTCGCCTCCGGCGACGGGCACGTCGTCAGCGTGACCAGCATCGCCGCCTTCGAGACCTACCGCGGCGGTGCCGGCTACACCGCCGCCAAGCATGCCCAGCGGGCGATGCTGCGGACGCTGCGCCTGGAGCTGCTGGGCGAGCCGGTCCGCTTCACCGAGGTCGCGCCCGGCATGGTCGAGACCGAGTTCTCGCTGGTCCGCTTCGGCGGCGACGAGGAGAAGGCGGCGCGGGTCTACGAGGGAATGCGGCCGCTCAGCGCCACCGACGTCGCCGAGTGCATCCGCTGGGCTCTCGCCCAGCCCCCGCACGTCAACGTCGACGAGATCGTCGTTCGTCCGCGCGACCAAGCGACGGCGACCGACGTGCACCGGCGCTAGCGGGCCGGCTCATCTCGCGAGGGGCGGATCGGCCAGGTAGCCCTCGGGCTCCTCGACCACGGTGTTGACCAGCTCGCCCACCCGCTCGATCTCGACCCGCACCGTCTCGCCGACGTGGAGCACGTTCTCGCGGATCGGCTTGCGGCCGATGCCGACGCCGGAGGGGGTGCCGGTCGCGATCACGTCGCCGGGCTCGAGCGTGAACGCTTCGGAGAGGTGGGAGACCTGCTGGAAGCAGTCGAAGACCATTCCGGCGGTGCTCGCGTCCTGGCGCGGCTCCCCCTCGACGAAGCAGCGGATGCGCAGATCCTGCGGGTCGCCGACCTCCTCCGGCGTCACCAGCCAGGGGCCCAGCGGTCCGTGCGTATCGAAGGACTTGCCGATCGTCATCGTCTGCGCCCGGCCTTGCCAGTCGCGGACGCTGAGGTCGTTGGCGCAGGTGTAGCCGGCGATCACCTCGTGGGCCCGCTCGACCGGCACGTGGCGGCAGCGCTTGCCGATCACGATCGCCAGCTCGGCCTCGTAGTCGAGCAGGGTCGAGACCTTCGGCATGTGGACGTCGGCGCCGGGGCCGACCACGCAGGTCGCCTGCTTGTTGAAGAAGACTGGGACTTCGGGTGCCTCCATCCCCATCTCGGCGATGTGGTCGGCGTAGTTGAGCGCGATCCCGAGGTACTTGCGCGGGGCCGCCGGCGCCAGCAGGCGGACCTCCGCGCGGGGCAGGCGCGGAGCATCGGCCGCGAGCTCCTCCAGCCCGCCGCGACCAATCTCGCCAAGCGCCACGGCGGGTTCGGCGGGCAACCCCGTGGCCGAGAGGTCGATGACCTCATTCTCCGCGGCGATGCCGAGCGCCACCCCCTCGCCAGCTGCGAAGCGGCAGAGCTTCACTGGGCCGGGGCGTTCTCTTGGCGCCGTGTCTCGCGCACGAGCCACCAGTCGACGACATAGCCGCCGAAGGGCACGACGGCGCCGACCAGCACCCAGAAGGTGGTCTTGCCTGACCAGCCGAGCTCAGCCCGGAGGTTGAGCGCGACGATCACGTAGACGATGAAGAGGGCGCCGTGGATCGGTCCGAGGATGTGCACGCCGAGCGCGTCACCCCCGGTGCGCTTGACCACGGAAGCGGCCAGCAGGAGCAGGAAGCTGGTCGCCTCGGCAAGTGCGATGTAGCGCATCGGCTTCACGGCCGCGAACCCTAGCCCAGCTCGCCAAGGTGATAGGAGGTCTGTGGAGATGTCGTCGAACTCGCTTGCCCTCCACCGCCTCGCCGCGATCTACGTCGGCGGGGTCGTCGGCGCGCTCGCCCGCGTGGGTCTCGCGCAGGCGACCCCGCACGGGCCGGACTCCTGGCCCTGGGGGACCTTCGTGGTCAACATGGCCGGCGCCCTGCTGCTCGGCTTCTTCTTCGCTCGCCTGCGCGACCACCCCGAGGACGGCGTCGCCCACCCATTCCTCACCACCGGCGTCTGCGGCACGCTGACCACCTTCGCGACCCTGCAGCTCGAGCTGTTCGAGATGGTCGACGCCGGCCACCTCGCCCTGGCCGCCGGCTACCTCGGCGCGACGTTGGCGGCGGGCTATGGCTGCATCCGCGCCGGGATTGCTCTCGAGCGGCGCCCGCGGAGGGCGGCGGCTTGAGCGCCCCGGCCTGGGTCGCGGTCGGGCTGCTCGGCGGCGCCGCCGCAGCCGCTCGTTTCCTGATCGACTCGGCCTTCGCGGCGCGCGTTGACCATCCCTTCCCGCTCGGCATCCTGGCGGTCAACCTCGCGGGCACCCTGGCCCTCGGCCTCGTCGCGGGGGCCGCGCTCAGCGGCGAGGCCCTCGTCATCGTCGCCGGCGGGGTGCTCGGCTCCTTCACCACCTTCTCCACCTGGATGCTCGACTCGCACCGCCTTGCCGACGCCGGCCATGCCCACCTGGTCTGGCTCAACCTCGGCCTCTCCCTGGTGGCCGGATTCGCCGCGATCGTCCTAGGCCACTGGCTCGGCTCGGCGCTGTAGCCGCTTTTATCCACGGAAAACGACAAGGTCAGCAGGGGCGTCCGCGGTCGGCACTACCTTGGACCACAGATGACGCAGGAAGCGCTCGCAGGCTTGGTCGAGGAGATGGTCTCGCCGAATGGGAACGGCGCGCGGCCCCCACGGGTGCCGCTGGGCGAGCTGGAGGACGGACAGCGAGTCGGCAGCGTCTACGCGGTCCGCGAGCGGGAGCTGCGGCGCAAGCGCAACGGCGAGCCCTGGCTGCGGCTCAGCCTCGGCGACGCCAGTGGCAGCTGCGAGGCGGTTTCCTGGGAGGACGCCGAGGCGCTCTACGCGATCGCCGCCCCGGGCACGCCCGTCCACGTCAGCGGCCTCTTCGAGGTCAGCGAGCGCTGGGGATCGAAGATCAAGCTGAGCGGGCTGCGCGAGGCCGCCGCGGCCGAGTACCGCACCGAGGATCTGGCGGTTGGGTCGGAGGTGTCCTTCGATCGCCTGGAGAGCGACCTGCGCGAGCTGCTGGCAACCGTGCAGGATCAGCAGCTTCGCTACCTCCTCGACCGCTTCTTCGGCGAGGAGTCGGAGATCTGGTCCCGCTTCCGCGACGCTCCGGCGGCGAAGGTCTACCACCAGGCCTACCGCCATGGCCTGCTCGAGCACACGGTCTCCGTCGCCCAGGCGGTCAGCGCCGCCGCTGCCTTCTTCCCCGGGATCGACCGCGACGTCGCCGTCACCGGAGCCCTCCTGCACGACATCGGCAAGACCGAGGCCTACAACGACGATCCGCTGGCGATCGACCTCACCGACGCCGGCCGCCTCCAGGGCGAGATCCCGCTCGGCTACTACAAGGTGCGCCGCCAGATCGAGGAGATCCCCGGCTTCGACCCCGGCCTCGCCCAGGCCGTCCTGCACATCATCCTCGCCCACCACGGCTCGCTCGAGCACGGCTCGCCGGTCGTCCCCGCCACCCGCGAGGCCGTCCTCGTCCACATGATCGACAACCTCGGCGGCCGCCTCGGCAGCTTCGACCGCCTCGAGCGCCAGCTGCCCGCTGGCGAGTCATGGTCGAGCTTCGACCGCGCTCTATCCGGCTCGGCGTTCTTCGGTAACCGCGAAGCGGCCTAGTCGCTCAGAACCGGCGCGTGCAGCGCTGGATCTTGTGGACGTTGCCGTCAGCCCGTTGCACGCAGTGGACCAGCCTCTGCCGCCTGTTCCCCGGCTTCGTCACCTCAAGGGAGCGGTGGACCTCGCGCTTGACCTGCTTGCTCATCCCTTCCAGCGACTTGCCGATCTGGTCCAGGCCGGTCGACTTGATCGCGTCGTTGGTCGTCTTCAGCACCGGCTTGACGATGAAGAGGTAGCAGAGGAAAAGCACCCCGGCCGTGACCGCAAGCCGGATGATGCCCGAGGTCACGTTGCCGAAGAGGTTGCGCAGGAGGTCCATGGAACCGGCCGCACACTATCCTGCGAGCCGTGGCGAAGGACACCGAGAAGCTGATCCGCCAGCTCTCGCTGATCTCGTTCCTGATGGCCCAGGGGAGGCCGGTTTCGGCCCTCGAGATCAAGCGCGAGGTGGAGGGCTACAGCGACATGAACGACGACGCCTTCGCGCGGCGCTTCTACGCCGATCGCGCGGAGCTGGAGAGCCTCGGCATCCAGCTCGGGGTCGAGAAGCCGGGCGAGGGGTTCTTCGAGGCCGAGCTCTACTCGTTGCCGCCGGAGAACTTCTACCTCGACGCGATCGAGTTCTCCGACGACGAGCTGGCGGCGCTGAGCACAGCGCTCTCGCTGCTCTCCGACGGCGAATTCGCCTACGCCGAGCCGCTGCGGCTGGCCCTGCAGCAGGTCGCCTGGGGCCACCCGAACCCGCTCAAGGAGGGCGAGCGCGCCCCGGTCGAGATGGCGATGACGGCCTCCGCGGGGGGCCGCGAGCTCTCCCAGCGCCTCTCCAAGATCGAGACCGCGATCTCGCGCCGCAAGACGATCGAGTTCACCTACTACACGATGGAGCGCGACGAGACGGCGAAGCGCAAGGTCGATCCGTACCACCTCGTCTTCCGCGGCGGGCAGTTCTACTTGATCGGCCACGCGCACGAGCGCGACGCGGTCCGCGTCTTCCGCCTCTCCCGGATCCAGGGCAAGGTCGGCTACGCGTCCAAGGCCGAGCACGACTTCTCCCCGCCCGAGGACTTCGACCGCCGCGACTACGGCCAGCGCGCCGACTGGCAGCTGGGGGAGATGCGGGGGACCGCGAAGATCTTCGTCCGCGACCGCATCGCCTGGCTGATCGAGCGCGACTTCGGCGCCTATGGCGAGCTGCGCCCGGCGAAGAAGTCCGACGGCGCGCCCGGCAAGGGCTCGGTCTTCGAGACCGAATACGCCTCTCCGCGCGAGCTGATCGCCTGGGTGCTGCGCTGGCGCCAGAACGCCCAGGTGCTGGGCCCCGACGAGCTGCGCGAGGAGGCCGAGAGCCGCCTCGGGCTGCTCCACGATCGTCACCACAACGGCTTCGAGCCGGCGGAGATCGTCGACCGGCCCCTGCGCGAGGCACCGCGGCGACCCCGCTCCAACGGCCGCGGCGAAGCCGCGATCCGGCCGGAGCGATTCGCCCGCCTCGTCACCCTCGCCGGCCTCCTGATCGACTCCGCCAAGCGCGGCGAGCGCCTCGGCGTGGCCGACCTGCGCCAGCGGCTCGAGCTCACCGGCGAGGAGCTGCAGGAGGACATCGACCTGCTCAACGTGGTCAACTTCGGCGGCGGCACCTACGTCCTCTACGCCGAAATCCAGGGCGACGAGATCGAGGTCGACTCCGAGCCCTACGGCGACAACTTCGCCCGCCCGGCCCGTCTCCTGCCGTTGGAGGCCAAGGCGCTGGTCGCGGCGATCGACCTCTTCGGCGACCATCTGCCGCAGGGCGGCCTGCAGAGCGCCCGCACCAAGATCGTCAAGGCGCTCGGCCACGATCCCTCCGAGGAGGGGCTGGAGATCGCCGCCGGCAGCGGCGGCGATGCGGAGGTGGCGCGCAAGGTCAACGAGGCGATCGGCTCCAGCCGCGTGCTCGAGCTCCAGTACTACAAGGAGAACGAGGACCAGTTCACCAAGCGCGAGGTCGAGCCCTACCGGCTGGAGAACGGAAAAGAGGGCTGGTACGTGGAGTGCTACGACCTGACCAAAGAGGGCGTCCGCCACTTCAAGCTCGACCGGATCAAGGAGGCGACGCTCTCCGGCAAGGCCTTCGAGCCACGGCCCGAGGTCGAGGAGCTGGCCGGGGTCGAGGGCTGGATGACCCACGGCGAGGTGCCGACCGCACACGTGGCCCGGGTCTGGGTCTCGCCCGAGCGCGCCCGCTGGCTGCGCGAGGAGCGCACCGTGGTCGAGGAGCTCGCCGACGGCGCCGTCGTGGTCGAGCTGCCCTACGCCGGCACGTCCTGGCTCGTCCGGGAGATCCTGCGCGGCGCCGGCGACCTCGTCGTGCTCGAGCCCGACGACGCCCGCGAGGCGATCGCCAAAGAGGTCGGCGGCTGACGAGTCTGCACTTTCCCGCCATATAGGCGGGTAAATGCAGACTCACGAGGATTGACTTGATCGAGCAGGCGCCGGGCCACCCCGAGAT
>DASUZK010000084.1:0-15342 GCA_036376915.1 Solirubrobacterales bacterium | reverse complement strand
CAGGCGCGGCATCACGTCGGTGACCGCGTCCTCGATCAGCTTGCCCTCGTTGGAGGAGAGCAGCGCGGCGATGATCTCCGAGTCGGAGGTGCCGCGGAAGGCGATGCCGCGCTCCTTCAGCTCGGCCCAGAGCTCGACCGCGTTGGTCAGGTTGCCGTTGTGGGCGAGCGCCAGCTCGCGACCGTCGTCGCGCCAGACCGGCTGGGCGTTCTCCCAGGAGCCGCCGCCGGTGGTCGAGTAGCGCACGTGGCCGATCGCCATGTCGCCCTCCAGCGCCCGCAGCTTCTCCTCGTCGAAGACCTGGGAGACGAGGCCCGAGTCGCGCAGCGTCGTGATGTGGCCGCCCTCGCAAGTGGCGATCCCGGCCGACTCCTGGCCGCGGTGCTGCAGCGCGTAGAGGCTGAAGTAGGCGAGGCGGGCGACGTCGTGCCCGGGTGCGTATACGCCGAACACCCCGCATTCCTCGCGCGGGCCATCGCGGTCTATCTGCTGCCCCTGGGGCGGAGTCAAGCGCGTGCTTCCTCGCGGTCGAAATCGCGGTCGAAAAGGACGTGACGCGCAGGCGGACTGCCTACCCGCGGAGGGTACCAGCGACGGACGATCGTTCGACGGTTGTTTTGAGGGACCCGCGGCGGGGGTACGAAAGCGTCGGTGTCCAGATCGAGACGACAGATGCCTATTGCTCTGCTGGCGTTGGCTGCGCTCGCGTTGGCGGTGGTGTACGCGCCCGCGGCCGATACCGCGCCCGGCGACGTCGCGGATTTGGGGATTGTCAAGTCCGACAGCCCAGACCCGGTGTTCGTCGGCGCCGTCCTCACCTATGCCATCCAGGTGACCAACCTCGGTCCTCAGGATGCAACGGGAGTGACGGCGACCGATGAGCTCCCCAGCCACGCGACCTTCCTCTCGGCCTCGACGAGCAGCGGGAGCTGCGAGCAGAAAGGCAAGCGGGTCATCTGCAACCTGGGCAACCTGGCGGCCGATCCAACCAAAGCGAATGCCGTGAGCGTGACAATCCAGGTACGACCGACGAAGGCGGGCACGATCGCGAACACTGCCTCGGTCGACTCGCTCGAGAGCGATCCCATCGCGACCAATGACAAAGCGACGACCTCGACTCAGGTAACGGCGCCCGCCCAGGTTCCCAGCTGCCGCGGGGTAACCGCGACGGTGCCTGGGACGCCTGGTCCGGACCGCTTGGTCGGTACCGCCGGGCCCGACACGATCGTTGGCCTGCGAGGTGCCGACACGATCTTCGGCCTCTCGGGCCGTGACCTGGTCTGCGCCGGCGGCGGCAACGATCGCGTCAACGCCGGACCCGCTGCGGACCGGGTCTTTGGCGGCTCAGGAGGCGATCGGCTCCGCGGACGCGGCGGCCCCGATCTCCTCGCGGGCAACGGGGGCGGCGATGTTTTGGCCGGCAACGCGGGGAGCGACCGCCTTCGCGGCGGACGGAGCTTCGACCTCTGCTCCGGCGGCGCGGGGTTCGATCGCGAGCGCGGCTGCGAGCGCTGAGTCGGCTTCGACGACCCTGCAACGCTTGGCCGATGGGCGAGCAGGGTAGACAGGGAATTCACCCGTCGAGGAGGAGGAGAGCAAGATGCTGATTGCCGCTGTGGTTGGAATATGCGTACTCCTGCTGATCCTGGGGTTCTTGCTGCCGAGGTTGTCGAACCACGCGAGGCGCGGCACCGACAAGGGCTTCTCCCTCGGCCAGCGCGCTGGCGGCAAGGCCCCCGGCCCGGTGGGGCGTCTCCTCAGCAAGTCGTTCGGGAAATCCCAGCGAGCCGCCGACAAGAGCCACTCAGTCGGCCAGCGCGCTCGCTCGAAGGCGCCTTTCTAGGGGTCGCCTAGTCTTCCGGAAGAGCCGCCGGGGCTGGGCGGCTCTTCCGGCGAGGCGCTATGACTCGGAGGCCAAGCGTCCGTCCAGCGAGCGCCAGGCGCTCTCGGCACCGTCGAGTCCGAGGGTGAAGCCGCGATCTCCGGCAGCAACCTCGATCGTCGTGCCCCCGACTTTGCCGAACACGATCGCGCCGATCTCCTCCAGCTCGGCTCGGTCCCCACTGAGCAGGAATCCGCCCGACCCCTCGCCGAAGAGAGCGTCCCGGGGAGAGCAGCCGCGTTCGCGCAGCGGCTGGACGTCGACGCTGCAGCCGAGGCCGCTGCCAATCGCGCACTCGGCCAG
Source organism: Solirubrobacterales bacterium (assembly GCA_036376915.1). GTDB lineage: Bacteria > Actinomycetota > Thermoleophilia > Solirubrobacterales > 70-9 > VRUE01. The sequence continues at coordinate 13,157 of DASUZK010000084.1, read as the reverse complement.
GGCGCAGGCGAGCCCGCCGTCGCTGATGTCGTGAGCGGAGGAGAGCTTGCCGGCGCGGACGGCGTCGCGGACGGCCGTGCAGGCGGCGGCGACCGCGGCGACCTCAGGCTGGGGGAGACCCATCTCCAGCTCGCCCCGCAGCTTGGCCAGCTCGGAGCCGGCGAGGGAGGGGGCGAAGGGGCCGAGCAGGCCGATCGCGTCGCCCTCCCTGACGAAGGCGCTGCCGCAGGCCTGGGCCGGGTCGGGTAGCTCGCCGACCATGCCGACGACCGGGGTCGGGTAGATCGGGCCTTCCGGGCCCTCGTTGTAGAGGGAGACGTTGCCGCCGACGACGGGCACGCCGAGCGCGTTGCAGGCGTCGGCGAGGCCGCTGACCGCTCGGTCGAGATGCCAGGCGGGGGCCGGTTTCTCGGGGTTGCCGAAGTTGAGGCAGTTGGTCAGCCCGAGCGGCTCGGCGCCGACGCAGGCGAGGTTCTGGGCGCACTCGAGTACCGCCTCGACCGTGCCCGCGTAGGGGTCGCAGGCAACCCGCCGCCCGTTGCCGTCGATCGAGACGGCGATCGCGTTGCCCGCCTCGGGGAGCTGCAGGACGGCGGCGTCGGCCGACTCGGGCCGGCGCACCGTGCGCGAGCCGACGACCGAGTCGTACTGCTCGAAGGCCCAGCGCTTGGAGGCGACGCTGGGGGAGGAGAGCAGCGCAAGCAGCGTGTCCTCGGCCGAGGCACCGGGATCGAGCGTCGCCCGGTTGCCGTAGATCCACACGTCGGGCTCGGCGGGGCTGAGGTCGTAGAGGGGGCAGCCGTCGACCAGGGCGTCGACCGGCATCTCGCCTGCGATCTCCTCGCCGCGCAGCACCCGCACCTGCCCGCTGTCCGTCACGGTCCCGATCTCCGCCGCGCCGGTCTGCCATTTCTCGCAGACGGCGAGCACCTCGGCCACCTTCCCCGGCTCGACCACCCCGAGCATCCGCTCCTGGGACTCGGAGACCATGATCTCGAAGGGCTCCATATCGGCCTCGCGCAGCGGCACCCGGGCCACGTCGAGGTCGATGCCGAGGCCGCCCGCCGAGGCCATCTCCGCGGCCGAGGACGTCAGGCCCGCGGCTCCCAGGTCCTGCAGCGAGACCAGCAGCCTCTTCTCCAGCAGCTCCAGGCAGCACTCGAGGACCTTGGACTCCTCGAAGGGATCACCGATCTGCACGGTCGGGCGCTTCGCCTCGTCGCCCTCGCCGAGCTCAGCCGAGGCCAGCACCGAGGCGCCGCCGATCCCGTCGCGGCCGGTCGAGGCGCCCATCAGGACGACCGCGTTGCCGACCCCGGCGGCGGCCGCTCGCACCATCTCGTCCTGCTTGGCGATCCCCACGCACATCGCGTTGACCAGGCAGTTGTGCTCATAGGGAGCCTCGAAGTAGATCTCGCCGCCGACGTTCGCCACCCCGATCGAGTTGCCGTAGTGGCCGATCCCGCGCACGGCGCCGTCGAGCAGGTGGCGCGAGCGCACCGAGTCGAGCTCACCGAAGCGCAGCGAGTCGAGGATCGCGATCGGCCGCGCCCCGAGGGCGAAGACGTCGCGCAGGATCCCGCCGACCCCGGTCGCCGCCCCCTGGAAGGGCTCGACCGCGCTGGGGTGGTTGTGGGACTCGACCTTGAAGGCGACCGCGTAGCCGCTGCCGACGTCGACCGCGCCGGCGTTCTCGCCCGGCCCCATCACCACCCGCTCGCCCTCGGTCGGCAGCCGGCGCAGCAGCTTGCGCGAGTGCTTGTAGGCGCAGTGCTCGGACCAGAGCAGGCTGAACATCGCCAGCTCGACGTCGTTCGGCTCGCGCCCGAGCTTCTCGACGATCAGCTCGAGCTCGGAGTCGGTCAGGCCCAGCTCGCGGTGCTTGGCTGTCTCGACCGTCACGCCGGCACTCCGGCAGCGGCGACGGCCTCGAAGACGCGCAGCCCGTCGGTCGATCCCGTCAGCGGGTCGACCGCGTGCTCGGGGTGCGGCATCAGCCCGACCACGTTCCCCGCCTCGTTGCGCACCCCGGCGATGTCCCGCGCCGAGCCGTTCGGGTTCTGCCCCGGCGCGTAGCGGTAGGCGACCTGCCCGTTCTCCTCCAGCGCATCGAGCACCTCCTCCGGCGCCCAGTACCGCCCTTCCCCATGCTTAGCCGGGATCGACAACGCGGGCCGATGGGCCGATTCCGGTCGATATGGGTCCGTTATAGGCCCGTCGGCGGGGATCAGGTCGAGTTGGCGGCAGGTGAAACGCATGCTCTCGTTGAGGAGGAGGGCGCCGGGGAGGAGGTTCGCCTCGCACAGCACCTGGAAGCCGTTGCAGATGCCGAGCACGGGGCCGCCCGCGGCGGCGTGCTCGGCCACCGCCTCCATCGCCGGCGAGAAGCGGGCGATCGCGCCGGCGCGGAGGTAGTCGCCATAGGAGAAGCCGCCGGGGACGACGACCGCGTCGATCCCCTCCAGGTCGCGCTCCTCGTGCCAGACCAAGCGTGCCTCGCCGAGCAGCGAGCAGGCGTGCAGGGCGTCCCGCTCGTCGCAGGAGCCGGGGAACTGGAGCACTCCCCAGCGCATCAGGCCGCGCCGTCGAGGCGCTCGATCTCGTAGTCCTCGATCAGCGGGTTGGCGAGCAGCTTCTCGCAGAGCTCGCCCAGCCGCTCGGGGTCCTCCGCTTCCAGCTCGACCATGCGCCCTACCCGGACGTGCTCGACCCCCTCGAAGCCGAGCGCCGGCAGGGCCCGCTCGACCGCCTTTCCCTGGGGGTCGAGGATTCCCTGCTTGGGCCGGATCAGCACGCGTGCCTTCATGGCGCCCAATCTAGCGGTCCCACCTCCCGGACTTCGCCCTTACCATGGGAGCGTGAGCCATCCGCCCGTGCTCGAGCCCGCGACCGAGCCGCTCTCGATCGGCGACACGCTGGAGAACCCCTGCACTGGGGAGCTGGGCATCCTGGTCAAGACCCCCTGGGAGGGGGAGGATCCCTCCCTGGAAGCCGATCTCCACGTCCAGCCCGGCGGCGCCGTGGTCGGCGAGCACGTCCACCGGCATTTCGACGAGCGGTTCACGGTCAAAGAGGGCAGGATCGGCTTCCGCCTCAACGGCGCCGAGTCGGTCGCCGGCCCCGGCGACGTGGTCGAGATCCCACGCGGGAGCTGGCACGACTGGTGGAACGCAGGCGAGGGAGTCGGGGTCGCCCGAGTCGAGGTCTCCGACGGGGCGCGGTTCCTGCAGATGATCGAGACGCTGTTCGGGCTCGCCCGCGACGGCCACACCGACGAGAAGGGGATGCCCGACCCGCTGCAGCTTGCGATGTTCGCCACCGAGTTCCGCGACGTCCTGGTCCTCAGGCGCCCGCCCGCCGCGGTCCAGTCGCTGGCCTTCGGCATCCTGCGTCCCATCGCCCGGGCGCGGGGCTATCGCGGCACCTATCCCCAGTACGGCCGCTCGCTGCTTAGAACGAGCGCCCGGTGATCCGCTCGTAGGCCTCGACGTACTTGGCCCGCGTCTGCTCGACCACGTCGGGCGGCAGCTCCGGGGCGGGCGGGGTGTGGTCCCAGCCCTCCGCGTCGGCCCAGTCGCGCACGAACTGCTTGTCGAAGGAGGGCTGCGTCTTGCCCGGCTCGTAGCGGTCGGCCGGCCAGAAGCGCGAGGAGTCGGGGGTCAGGACCTCGTCGGCGAGGACGATCTCGGCGCCGGCGTGGCGGCCCAGCTCGAACTTGGTGTCGGCGAGGATGATCCCGCGCGCGGCCGCGTGCTCAGCGCCGCGCACGTAGACCTCGATCGATATGCGCCGCAGCTCCTCCATCAGCGCCCGGTCGCCGACGATCTCGGCGGCGCGGTCGAAGTCGACGTTCTCGTCGTGGTCGCCGATCTCGGCCTTGGTCGCGGGGGTGAAGATCGGCTCCGGGAGCTTGTCGGACTCGAGCAGGCCGGCGGGCAGCTCGATCCCGCAGACCGTTCCGTCGCGCTTGTATTCCTTCCAGCCCGAGCCGGAGAGGTAGCCGCGCACGACGCACTCGACCGGGTACATCTCCAGCCGCCGCACCCGCATCGCCCGTTCGGCCACCTCTTCGGGCACGTCGGCGGAGACGAAGTGGTTGGGGACGATGTCCTCGGTCAGCTCGAACCAGAATTCCGAGATCCGGTTCAGCACCTTGCCCTTGTCGGGGATTGGCGTCGGCATCACCACGTCGTAGATCGAGATCCGGTCGGAGGCGACCATCAGCAGGTCGTCCTCCCACTCGTAGATCTCACGGACCTTCCCCGACGAATGAAGCTTCAAATCCTGGACCGGCGGCACGGACTCGATGCTAGCTATCTCGCGGGTCGGAGCGTAGTGGCATGGGACAGGTGCCCCTCGTCCCGACAAGTGACGCGCGATGAGCGCCTCACTTTGAGTGTCCGCCGGTCCGAGGGGCACCTGTCCCATGCCACTCTGCGATCCTTTGTTCGATGCTGCCGCCCGAACTGAAGAGTCCGCCCTTGGTCCAAACCCTGCGCTGGGCCTTCCGGCCGCTCCCTTTCATGCAGGAGTGCCGGGAGAGGATCGGCGACAACTTCAGCGTCAAGTTCCTCGGCTTCGAGCGGCCGATGGTGATGATCTCCGACCCGGCCGCGATCAAGGCCCTCTACACGGAGCGCGCCCACGGCCTGCCGCCGGGCCGCGAGGTCTTCCTCGAGCCGGTGCTCGGCTCGCGCTCGCTGCTGCTGCTCGAAGGCGCCGACCATCTCGCCCACCGCAAGCTGATGCTGCCCGCCTTCCACGGTGAGCGGATGCGCTCGTATGAGCCGGTCATGGAAGAGATCGTCGACGCCAGCATCGACTCCTGGCCGCTGGGGGAGGAATTCCGCATTCATCCCCAGATGCAGGCGATCACCCTGGACATCATCCTGCGCGTCGTCTTCGGCGTCGCCGAGGGCCCCCGGCTGGAGAAGCTCCGCCGCCTGCTCACCGACGTGCTGGAGGAGACCGCCTCCCCGTTCACCCAGCTGCTGGCGCTGGCGACGAGGCGCTTCACCAATCGCGGGCCGTGGACCCAGTTCGAGGAGCAGCTGAGGGCGGTCGACGAGCTGCTCTACGCCGAGATCTCCGAGCGCCGCGCCGAGGAAAGCTTCGAGGAGCGCGACGACATCCTCTCGATCCTGATGGCAGCCCGCTTCGAGGACGGCGACGGGCTGGCCGACGTCGACCTCCGCGACCAGCTGCTGACGCTCCTGCTCGCCGGGCACGAGACGACGGCGACCGCGCTGGCCTGGACCTTCGACCTCTTGCTCCGCCACCCCGAGCCGCTGCGGCGCCTGCGCGACTCGATCGAGGCGGGCGAGGACGAGTACATGCGGGCGACGATCACCGAGGCCCTGCGCCTGCGCCCCGTGGTGCCGCTGGCCGGGCGCCGCCTGGGCACCGAGCTCAGCGTCGACGGCCTCACCCTGCCCGCCGGCACCGACGTGACGCCGGCGATCTGGCTCACCCATACTCGCGCCGACGTCTATCCCGAGCCCTTCGCCTTCCGCCCCGAGCGCTTCCTCGACGAGGGCCCGGACACCTACGCTTGGGTCCCCTTCGGCGGCGGCGTGCGCCGCTGCATCGGCGCCGCCTTCTCCGAGTTCGAGATGCGGATCGTCCTGCGTGAGGTGCTGACCCGCTGCGAGCTGCACAAGGCCGACCCGGCGCCGGAGAAGATCGGCCGCCGCAGCATCACCCTCTCGCCCAAGGGCGGCACCCCGGTCGTCCTCACCGCCCGCCACCCGGCGCGCGAGCGCGACCTCGTAGCGGCTTAGCTGCCTGCCGCGGCCCGTGCCGCCGGGTGCTCACGAGCCCAGCGCGCGATCGTGCCCGAGCCGGAGATCACCTCACCGTCGTCGAGGACGAGGATCGGCACCTCGTTGGTGCCGCTCAGCTCCTTCACCTCGGTCCTGTCGTCCTCGCGGCTGCCCCAGGTCCAGAAGGCCAGCCTGTACCCACCGACGGTCTTGATCTCGTACTCGTACCCAGCCGCATCGAGCGCCTTGCCCGCCTTGGCGCAGGGGTGCGCGAATGCCGGCCCGGTTTTCTTCTGCCCACAGGTGTAGAGAACCATTGACGCTGAACCCTAGCGAGCCAGTCGCGACTGGGTAAATGCTACGATCGTCGCACTATCGTAGAAGTTGCGACAAGAGAGTTGCGGAACAAAACCGCCGACCTGCTCAAGCGCGTTGAGGCGGGGGAGAGCATGGTGATCACCGTGAGGGGGAAGCGCGTGGCGACTCTGGCTCCGTATCGAGACGACGCGCCTAGGTGGATGCCGCGCGAGGAGCTCGTCGAGCTCTTGAAGACGCACTCGGCCGATCCTGGCCTTCGCGACGATCTCAAGCGCATCGCGGGGGAAACGACTGACGAAGACAGGCTGAACCGGTTGTAGTGAGCACACGCGGAGACTTTCGTGGCCTTCTCGACACGTCAGTGCTCATCGCCCTCGAGAGTGGCAGGCCCGTGCGCACGGAGGCTCTGTCCGAGACTTCCGCGATCTCCGTGGTGACCAGGGCGGAGTTGCGGGTGGGGATCTTCGCCGCGGAGGACATCGAGGCCCGCGACCGGCGGTTGATGACCTTCGAACTTGCGAATCGCATCGTCGCGCTTCCGGTTGACGAGGCCGTGTCCCGGGCATGGGCGCAGATGCGAGCCTACGTGGGCGCCTCCGGCCAGAAGGTTGGGGTCAACGACATGTGGATCGCGGCGACCGCGGCGGCGCACGAGATCCCGGTGCTGACTCAGGACGGAGACTTCGACGCCCTGAACGGCGTCGCCGGCCTGACCGTGATCCCGGTTTAGGAGCTAGCCCCGCAGCGCTTCCAGCCGCTCGAAGATCTCGGGGATGTGCGTCAGGTAGGCGCTGTAGTCGAAGACCGCGTCGAGATCCAAGTCGGGGGTGGCGTCGGCGAGCAGGTCGCGGAACTCGGTACCCGTGTCCCATGCCTTCTGGGCGTTCTCCTGGACGACGCGGTAGGCGTCGTCGCGGGTCATGCCGGACTCGACCAACGCCGTCAGGGCGCGCTGGCTGAAGAGGGCGCCGTGGGTCATCTCGAGGTTCTCGAGCATGCGGTCGGTGCGGACCGTCATCCCGGTGGCGACCTTGGTCGCCAGGTCCTGCATGTAGTCGAGACCGATCGTGGCGTCGGGGAGGATCACCCGCTCGGCACCCGAGTGGGAGATGTCGCGCTCGTGCCAGAGGGCGACGTTCTCCAGGCCGGCCTGGGCGTAGCCGCGCAGGACCCGGGCGAGGCCGGTGATCCGCTCGGTGCGGATCGGGTTGCGCTTGTGCGGCATCGCCGAGGAGCCCTTCTGCTGGCCGGAGGCGAACGGCTCCTCGACCTCGCGCACCTCGGTGCGCTGCAGGTTGCGGACCTCGGTCGCGAAGCGCTCCAGGCCGGCGCCGGCGATCGCGCAGCGCGAGGTGAGGACGGCGTGGCGGTCGCGGGGGATCACCTGCGTCGCCACGTCCTCGCGCCCGAGCCCGAGCCGCTCCATCACCCGCGCCTCGACCGCGGGCGGCACCGATGCGTAGGTGCCGACCGCGCCGGAGAGCTTGCCGAAGGCGAGCTGCTCAAAGGCGTCGGTGAGCCGCGCCAGGTTGCGGTCGGCCTCGAAGGCGAAGCCGGCCAGCCGCAGCCCGAACGTGGTCGGCTCGGCATGCACTCCGTGAGTCCGCCCAACGCAGAGCGTGTCCCGATGCTCCAGCGCCCGCTCCACCAGCGCGTCGCGAAAGGCGCGAGCCCCCGTCAGCACCACCTCTCCCGCCTCGCGCAGCTGCAGCGCCAGCGCCGTGTCGAGCACGTCCGAGGACGTCAACCCATAGTGAATCCACCGCCCATGCTCACCCACCGACTCGGCGACCACATCCACGAACGCCGCCACGTCATGGTCCGTCACCTTCTCCCGCTCGTTAACCGCCTCGACGGAAAAGGAAGCTTTCGCCCTACAAGCTTCGGCGGCCTCTTTCGGAACGACACCCTCCTCGGCCCAAGCCTCCGTAGCGGCGAGCTCCACCTCCAGCCAGCACTCCAGCTTCCGCTGGGCCGACCAAACCTCGCCAATCTCAGCCCGTGTGTATCTCGAAATCACCCGACACCGCCTCTCGCGCGGGTGGCGTGGGGGTTGGGGGGGTCGAGGACGGACGCTGTGCGTCCGCCCGCAGCGCCCCCCCTTCCCCCACGACAGGACCCGCGCGCCGGGCGGCTCAGGTTCATGCGTTGATGATCCGCGCCGCCAGGATCCCGGCGTTCTTCGCTCCGTCGATCGCCACGCACGCAACTGGAATGCCGGGGGGCATCTGGACCGCCGAGAGCAGGGCGTCGAGCCCCCCGAGGGACTTGCCCAGGATCGGCACGCCGATCACCGGCAGGTCGCTGTGCGCGGCGGCGACACCGGGCAGCGCCGCCGACATCCCTGCGCCGGCGATGATCACCTTCAGCCCGCGCATCCGTGCGTTGGTGCAGTACTCGCGGACCAGCTCGGGATCGCGGTGGGCGCTCATCACCCTCATCTCGTGGCTGATTCCGGCCTCGTCCAGGGCAGCCCCGGCGGCTTCCATCTTGGGCATGTCGTTCTTCGAGCCCATGATGATCCCGACCAGCGGCTCGTCGACGTCGATCTCCTCGAAGGTCTCCTCCACCTCGGGGGACGGGGTCGGCTCGCTGGGCTGGGGCTCCTCTGAGATCTCGCTCATCTCTTCCTCTCTGTGACTGGGCTAGCTGGCGACGCGGTCGACCGCGCGGGCTGCGATGTCGGAGCGCATCTGCACCCCGTCGAACTCGATCCGGCTGGCGGCATCGTATGCACGATCGCGGGCCTCGGCGGGTGTCGCCCCCAGCGCGGTCACGTTGAGCACGCGCCCCCCGGCGGTGACGACCTCCTCGCCGCGAGCCGCGGTTCCGGCGTGCGTGATCTCGGCCCGCTCGGCGGCGGCCTCGAGGCCGCCGATCGCGTCGCCCTTCGAGGACGACTCGGGATAGCCCGCCGAGGCGAGCACCAGGGTCACGGCCCAGTCCTCGCCGAACTCCGCCTCCGCCCCGGCCAGGCCGCCGGGCTCGCGTGCGGCGAGGCAGAGGTCGACCAAGTCCGAGCGCAGCCGCGGCAGCACCGCCTGCGTCTCGGGGTCGCCGAAGCGGGTGTTGAACTCCAGCACCTTGGGGCCGTCGGGACCGATCATCAGCCCCGCGTAGAGGACGCCATGGAAGGGCCGGCCGCGACGCGCCATCGCGGCGACGATCGGGCGATGGACCGCCTCGACGATCTCCTCGACCTCGGCCTGGCCGAAGCCGGGCACCGGCGAGTAGCTGCCCATGCCGCCGGTGTTCGGCCCCCCGTCACCGTCGAAGATCCGCTTGTAGTCCTGAGCCGGCGCCAGCGGCACGACGTTCTCGCCGTCGCAGAGCGCCAGCAGCGAGAGCTCCTCGCCTTCGAGGAACTCCTCCAGCACGACCGTCGTCTCGCCGAAGCGCCGCTCGGTGAAGAAGACGTCGACCGCCTCGCGTGCTTCGGCCTCGCTCTGGCAGATGATCACGCCCTTGCCCGCGGCCAGGCCGTCGGCCTTGAGCACCGTCGGGTAGGCGGCGCCGGCGAGCTGAGCGATGGCCTCCTCGCGGCTGCGCAGCAGCGCGTGCGAAGCGGTCGGCACTCCCGCCTCGGCCATCAGCTCCTTGGCGAAGGCCTTCGATCCCTCCAGCTCCGCCGCCGCCGCACTTGGCCCGAAGGCAGGCACCCCCGCGTCCTCGAGCGCATCGACGACGCCCGCCACCAGGGCAGCCTCCGGCCCGACCACGACCAGGTCGACGTCACGTTCGCTCGCCGCCGCGACGATCGCCTCCACGTCGTCGGCCGCGACGTCGGGCAGGCACTCCGCATCCGCCGCGATCCCCGCGTTGCCGGGTGCGCAGAGCAGCTCGGGAGCGTGGACGGAGCGAGCCAGCGCCCGCACGATCGCGTGCTCGCGCCCCCCTCCACCTACGACCAGGATCTTCAAATCTCTAAAGCGACCCGGCCAGGTCCTCGGCCGGCATAGCCGCCAGCGTCTGGCTGGTCATCGTCCCGCGCGACCCAAGCTCCACGGACACCTTGGCCATCGTCTTCTCGTCCGGCGCCTCGACCACCGTCACGAAGTCGTACTGCCCCAGCGTCGCGTACTGCGCAACCACCTTCGCCCCAATCTGCTCAACCTCCTTGTTGACCTCAGCAACTCGCCCAGGGTTGTTCTTCAGGGTCCTAACTCCCTCAGCAGTGAGATTCGTAAGCATCACGTAAGTCGGCATCTCAGCTCCTCTCGGACGGGTACCCCCGAGCCTACGCCAATGAAGCGGTCCGGGGGCTCCCCCGGCGGGAACCCGCACCGGTTGCGGCACTCGGCCCGATGGCGGCGTGGCTCACAAGTTCCCTATGGGGGAGCCCCCGGACCGCTTTCCCAGCGTTTGCCTCAGCCGTCGTAGCCAGCGTGCACGTGATCGCAGTGATCGGAGCGCGCGAAAGCCGGGCCGGCGCCGTCGACATCGAAGCAGTAGATCAGCTCAGTGGGGTGGGCAGGCGCCGGCAGGTACGCGAGCGTCCGAGCCAGTTCGGCGCAAGGTGCCGCGACCGCGGTATCGGTGCAGGAGACGCCGTCGACCGCGGCGATGTCCATCGCTCGCCCGTAGTAGTGGTTGGAGACCCCGCCTTCGACCGTGTACATCGAGTGGTCGGAGCGCAGCGAGGAGATCGTCAGCTGATGGTCCTGGGTGATCGCCCCGATCAGCCCGACGATGCGGGGGTCGACCGCGCCGCTGGTGAGGTCGTGCAGCTCGAGCTCGTTGGAGAGGGTGAGGTTGTTCCAGTCGATCGGCGCGATCACCGCGTTGGGCAGCGCCAGCGTCCACTCGACCGGGGTGGTGACGCACTCGCCTTCCAGGACTTCGGCCTCGGCGATGACGGCCTCGACGTACCAGGCAGCCTGGTTGTGGGTGAAGACACCCGCGCGCAGGTCGCCGCGCGACCAGATCAGTCGCGCCATCGTCGCGGCCGAGTCGGCGGGGCTCGCGTGGACGATGCGCCCGTCTTCGTTGCCGTCGACGGCGTAGTGCTGCCACTCGGTCGAGTCGAGGCCCAGCGGGCCGAAGCTGCTCAGTTGCTCCCCATCCATCCCGGCGCCGAAGTTCGACTCCAGGCGCGCGATCGCGGCCAGTGCCCAGACGCCCCGCCGGCCGAGGCCGTAGCGGGTGGACGCGTCCTCGAAGGCGTGCAGGTAGTTCGCGGGGACCTTCTTGCGCCATGCCGCCGGCAGCTGGCAGTCGAGCTCTCGCAGCTGCGGCTGCAGTGAGAAGGCACCGCTGCCGATGCCGCCGTAGCAGGCGGCGTTGGCGAGGACGTCGGCGACGTACCAGTCGGCGTGGTTGTAGGCGAAGATCGCGCCGTAGGTGTCCTCGGGCATCCCCGCCGCGCTCAGGTAGTTGGCGGCGGCGAAGATCGCGTCTTCGGGGTTGTAGGGGTCGGCCACCCCGTCGCCGTTGGCGTCGACGCCGTAGGCATCCCAGCTCGAGGGGATGAACTGCATCCAGCCCATCGCGCCGGCTGAGGAGACGTTGAGGTTGGTGCCGAAGGCGGTCTCGATCTCGTTGATCCCGGCCAGGACCGCGGCACCCTGTGGGCCCAGCTCGTATGCCGCCGCGGCCCGCTGGTAGATCGGGATCAGCACCGGCGGCACGCCCGAGGAGGCGCAGCTCGAGCTGGGGATCGAGGGGATCGCAAACACCTCGCCGGGGGCGGGTGCGGTGGCGGCGCCGTCGGACTCGGGCGAGGGCGTCGGGTCCGTCTCGGGTGGCGCCACCGTCTTGTCCGGAGCGGTTCCTCCGCTGGGGACGGGCTTCGCCGGTTTTGCCGGGGCAGGCGCGAGCGTGTCGCCCTGTTCGATCGCTGGTCCGCTGGAGACGGAAGGCGCGGGTATCGGTGCCGGAGCGGCTGTTTCGCTCGCCGGCGGGGCCGGGGCTTCAGCCTCGGTGGAGGCCGCTTCCGGGGCTTCCTCGGCCGCGGCGCTGGATGCGGTCAGGGCGGCCGCGATCGCGGCCGCGAGCAGGATGTTGCGGAGCCTCCCCATCAGCCGAGCACGTCCGTGACCTGCCACTGGCCGGAGCCTTTATCGCGCTGGACGTCGATGCGCAGCTCGCTGGTGACGCCGACGCGCAGCAGCGAGGCGCTGAGCGTGAAGGTGTCGCCGCTGCGCGGTCCCGGCACCACGTTCAGCACCTTCGCCTTGGGGACTTTGACGTTGGCGGGAAGGCGAGGGGGGCGGCGGAGCAGGGCCTGGGTCAGGCGCGGGCTCGCCGTCGCGTCGAGGGCGGCCCGGACCTTGGCGTCGCCGCGCCCGGTCTCGTAGAGGACGAAGGCGTCCGAGAAGCGACGCGCGACGTCGATCGCCGCGGGCCCCGGATCCTCCACCTTGCCAGCGGCGCTCGATAGCGTCGCTCCGGCAGGGGAGTCGCTGGGGGCGCTGGTCGCGGCGTCGGCGTCGCTGCTGATCACGGTGTCGGCACCGGCGACCTTCGTCGTCGCGGTGTCGCCACCCTCGGGCACGAAGTCGGGGACGGCGCCCTGGAGGACAGGCTCCGGCTCCGGCTCGGGCTTGCTCTCCGCGGGAGCCTTGACCGGTGCGACGACGACGGCCGGCGTTTCGCCGCTCCCGTCGCCGCCCCTGATCGCGGCAATGGAAAGCGCTCCCACTGCGAACAGGGCCACCCCGCTCAGCACGACTGCCCGGCCGGGCACGGGCCAGCTGGCGGTCCGCTCGCCCAGCGGCCAGACCACAGCTCGCTCAAACGTCCAGACGATCCGCTCGAAGGGCCACCTGACGACGTCGAAGAGACCTCGCAGGAAGTCGGAAACGGGCCAGGCGATCCGCTCCTGAATCGCCCCGCCGGCATCGCTCGCGCGACCCCCGATGGCAGCACCGAACGCCCGCGCCCGCGGCATGCTGCGCCCAGCATTGATTTTGGGTCGTCGCGTCATCAAATGAAGGTTCTCAAGCTTACGTCGGAATCCAAGCCAGAATCCTGAAGTCCGGCGCTCTGGATTGCGATTCCCAGCTAAGTCTCCTGCCTCCATCCCAGCAGGATTGTGCGGCATCTTTCTAACCATTTTGTAAACGGGTTGATGCGGAA
>DASUZK010000083.1:0-6754 GCA_036376915.1 Solirubrobacterales bacterium | reverse complement strand
AAGGCGACCCGCACGTGAGCGCGATACTCGTCCAGGTTCTCCCCCCGGATCCCAGTGGAAACGATGTCGACCGCGCGGATGTTGCGCAGCGTGCCCTGGGCCTGGGCGAGAGCCTGCTTCGCCGCGTCGTCGGTGGACGTCTTCGAGCTTCCGACCAGCTCGATGATCTTCACGACAGCCATCTCATTCCTCCTTCTGGGTCCTCGACAGTGCCCTTCGCGCTGACCCCTTCGAGCAGCGCCGCCCGCTGCCATGGGCTCACGGCCACCTTCTCGCCGCCGGGCGCCGGCGCCGTCTCGACGAGGAACCGCTCGACCGCCGCCGCGATCGCGGCGGCCTCGTCTTCGCTCGGGCTCCGGGCCATGCCCGAAGCCTAGTCGAGACCCAACTGACACACTTCCGTGCGTAGTTTGTTACATTACTTTGAGGTAAGTGATGTAACTTGGCCCGCATGAAGCGACTGCAAATCTCGATCGAGCCCGAGCTGGACGCGGCGGTGGAAAGACGCGCCGAGGAAGAGGGGCTCTCGAAGGCGGAGGTGATCAGGCGTTGCGTGCGGGAGAGAGTCAAACCGTTGCCACCGATCGAGGAGGACCCGTTCTTCAAGCTGTGCGGAACGGTGTCCAGCGATCCCAACGACACCCGGACGATCGACGAGGTCGTCTACGGACTGAAGCCGCCCCCCTGATCTTCGCGGACACCTCATTTCTGATCGCGGCGATGGACGAGCGTGATCCTCGCCACGAAACAGCGCTCGCGCTGCTGAGGCAAGCTGCCGGTCGCCGCGTCGTCGCTACGAATCTGATCCGAGGTGAGACCTGGACCTGGCTTCGCTGCAAGCGGTGGCATCGCGAGGCCGTGGAATTCCTCGACAGCATCGGCGGCAAGGACCAGCACATCCAGGTGGCCCGGGTCTCGGAGGATCTCGAAGACGAGGCCCTGCGCTGGCTGCGCCAGCACGACGAGCGCGAGTACTCCTTCGTCGACGCGACCAGCTTCGCCTACATGCGCGCCAGGGGAATCGAGGAGGCGCTCGCCTTCGACGGCGACTTCGTGGCCGCCGGGTTCACCGAACTCCGCCCCTAGATAGCCAGTTTCAGTTGTCGCCCGCCTCGGCCACCCGCCGCGCCGCGATCGCGCCCAGGTAGGGGGTGAGCGCAAACTCGACCAGCTCGCCCAGCAATCCCTCGAGCTCCTCGGGTCGTCCGACCACGATGCGCTGGTAGACGACCCAGAAGATGCCGCCGACGATCGTCTCCTCCAGCGTTGCCGGCAGGTGCTGGGCCGACTCCCGGGTGTGCCGGCCCAACCGGAAGAAGGGCGCGACCGCCCGCACCGCTCGCTCGTAGCGCTGGGCCGCGGCCGGCCCGGCGGCGAGCGATTCGACCACGAAGACGCGGGCCAGGGCCGACTCGCTGGCCACGTAGGCAAGGAAGGCGCCGACCCCGGCACGGACCTGGTCGGCCCACTCGGGCGGAGCGACCCTGACGGCGTCGGCGACGTGCCTCATCGCTTCTTCGCCGGCCAGGTCGGAGGCGGCGAGGAAGCATTCCTCCTTGTTGGCGAAGTTGTCGTAGAAGGTGTTCCTGGCGACACCGGCCCGCTTGACGATGCCGGCTACGGTCACGTCCCTGTAGCCGTGCTCGACGATCTCTTGAGCCAGCGCGTTGACGATCCGCGCGCGCTGGTGCTGGGCGACGAACTCACTCGAGAGATGCTGCCTGGCCGGAGGCGTACCGACCGTGCTCACGCCCGGGGGAGTGCCACCGTTCGACAGTGGCAGAAGGACCTCGGGCGTAACCGCCGCTTCCTGGGCGTCCATAGGATGACATACAAACACGTTCTTACGCTCAGGTCAACATTCCTTATCCCGTCTTCTGGGCCAACGCTCGACATTCGTGACATTATGGCCGTCAAAAGGGGAATTTTGTGCCAGATTGGCTTGTCTTTACAGAGAATCACGCGTACTATTCTTACCCATAAAGATCATGAGAACTGTTGAGGGCACAGATATCGCCGGTCGCGGGGCCACGACGACGCTGAAAACCCCGTGGGGGGACGCGGGGACGCTGCGCGAGCGCAAGCTCCAACCCGGCCGCAGGCTCCCGGCCGAGGAGGTCGCGCGCAACCAGCGCGAACGCCTCTATGCGGCCATGGTCGCCGTTGTCGCCGAGAAGGGCTACGAGGCGACGCGCGTAGCCGACCTGCTCGAGCTGTCCGGGGTCTCGCGCAGCGCCTTCTATGACCATTTCAAGGACAAGGAAGAGTGCCTTCTGGCAGCCCTCGAGGCATTCGTCGGCCCCGCGATCGATTCCATCGTCGGCGAGGGCGAGGACCATCCCCCCACCGAGGAACGGGCTCGCGAGGCCTTCGAGGCCTTCGTCCAGCTGATCGTCGACCAGGCAGCGGCGGCGCGCATGTGCTTCGTCGAGATCTACGCGGCGGGCCCGCGGGCGGTGGAGGAGATCGACCGCACGACCGATGCCTTCCAGGGCTTCGTCGCGGCTACGCTCGGCCGGGTCCGGGGCGACGAGAGGATGCCGCCCGAGCTGGTGCGGGCGCTGATCGGCGGCGTGCGCAAGGTCATCCACACGCGGCTCTACCGCGGCGAAGAGGATGAGCTGGTCGAGCTGGTCCCGCAGATGTGGGACTGGGCTCTGGCCTACCCCCCTCCGCCCACCCCCCTCCGCCGTCCTCGCAACAAGCCACCGGCCAACGCCGGCCCGGTGCAGGGTTATGACCCGGCCGAGCGGATCCTGCGCGCGCTGGCCTCGGTGGTCGCTGAAAAGGGCTATCCGTCCACGACGATCGGCGACGTGGCCGCCCGGGCCTCGATCTCCCTCTCCACCTTCTACGCCAACTTCGCCGACAAGGAGGAGGCGATTCTGGCGGCGGTCGACAGTGGCTCGGCGCAGATGCTCGCGACGACGCTGCCGGCCTTCCGGCGTGCGTCGGACTGGCCCCACCAGGTTCGCGGCGCCTTCGCCGGGATGTTCGCCTTTTGCGCGGCCGAGCCCGAGTACACGAGGCTGGGCGCGGTCGACGTCTATGCCGCCGGAAAACGGGCGCTGGAACAGCGCGACCAGGTGATGGAAAGCATGGAGGCCCTGCTCGTGCCCGGCTACCAGCTCAACCCCGGCGTCAGCCCGATCGCCGCCGAGGCGATCGGCGGCGCGATCTATTCGATGATCTACGACCAGGTGAAGCGGTCTGGGGCAGAGACCATGGGCGAGATCGTCCCGCTGGCTACCTATATGACGCTTGCTCCTTTCGTAGGGGCGGAGGAAGCTTGCACGGTGGCCAACGGCGAAAAAGGGTGAGGTGGGTAGGGCCCGGCCCCAAGAGGCTCCCTCACGAGGTCCAGGCTCCGCCCAGGCTCCCCCTACACAACCCCGAATCAGGGCTCGTCGGCGATGCCTAGGCCGTCGACTGGCTTGCCGTGTTTCGTGATGCCGCAGAGAGCCGTGCCCGGATCGAACGGGTCGATGAGGGCCCGGCCGGTGGGGACGCCCCTTGCGGGCCTTCCCTGGCCGGCCGGCGTGCCGCGGCCGCACTGGATCGAGAAGTCGCGGGTGCCGTCGCGGGCGTCGATCACGTCGTCGCCGCCACCGCCGTAGAAGCGGTCGGCGCCGGGCTGGCCGAGCATGTTGTTGGCACGGCCGTCGCCGACCAGGACGTCCCAGTCGAAGGAGCCCTCCATGTCCTCGTTGGTGGGCGAGAGGCGGACGCGGTCGCACCCGGGCACCGCGTCTATCCAGGCCGCGTGGGCGGGAAAGGAAACGTGGAGGATGCCGGGGTGCGCCGGCGTCTCGGCGAAGGAGGCGTCGTCGCGACCGGGGCCGCCGACGAGCGCCCCCCCTGCGCAGCCGCCTCCGGCCGCGAGCAGGTCCCCGTCGGGGCCCCCGTAGAGGAAGGTGGGCCCGGGCACGCTGCCGATCAGGCCGTCTGCCCCCGCTCCGCCGAAGAGGCGATCGGCACCGTGACCGCCCTCGATCAGGTCGTCCTCGTCCCCACCATGGATCGTGTCGTTGCCGAGCCCCCCGGCGATGCGGACGTTCTGGGCGCCGGCCAGCGAGCCTTCGACCATGAGGCCGTCGTTGCCGGGGCCGAGGTCGGCCGTCAGCCAGCGTGCCGGCCCTTCGACGGGACAGCTCGCCTGCGTGGCGCCGAGGAGCTCGCACCCCGGTCCCACGGAGATGCTCGCCGAGGCGGCGACCCCGAACGTGGAGGACGCTTCGTCGAAGGCGACGACGAAGCGATCCGCGCCGCCGCCGCCTAGAAGCTGCAGACCGCTCCCGCCGCCAGGCGCGGGATCGAGCTCGACGTATGCGGAGGCCCCGATCCTCTTCTCGCGCCCGCAGGAGGAGGCGCGCCCCTCGGCGCCGGCGCACCGATCGGTTCCCTGGCTTCCAGTCAGCTCGTCGCGGCCGCCGCCGCCGCGGATGACGTCGTCGCCGGCGCCCCCGTCGATCAGGTTGGCACGGTGGTTGCCGACGAGGACGTCGTCGAAGGCGGAGCCTTCGAGGTCCTCGAAGCGGAAGAGGCGGTCGTGGCCGTCGCCGCGCGCCCTGTGCCTGGCGAGGGAGACCTTGACCCCGCCCCCGCCCCGGACCGCGGCGACGTCGGTGGCGAACGACGCGACATCGTGCTGTCCCGGGCCGCCGTCCATGCGGTCGTAGCCATAGTCGCCGTGGACGAAGTCGAAATCCCCGGGCCCGCCGCTGACCGTGTCGATGCCGAGGCTGCCCGCCGCCTCGTCGGAGTCGCCGGTGCCGCCGAGCACCTTGTCGTCGCCGAGATCGCCGATCGCCCTATCTCCGTCCCCGGCGCCACCGTCGACCTCGTCGTTGCCACGGCCGCCGTGGACCAGGTCGGCTCCCGGGCCGCCGCAGAGCAGGTCGTTGCCGAGGCTGCCGTGGATCGAGTCGGCGCCACCGCCCCCCCAGATCACGTCGCGCTCGGGCGTGCCTCGCAGCTCGTCGTCCCCGTCGGTGCCGACGATCTCCGCCTGCCGCCCGTGGCAACGCGGGTCTTCCTCTTCGGGCGCCGGGGCCGCGGCGATGAACACCGTTGCAGCGAGGGCTACGCCAATAAATGCCTTCATCGACTAGGGCGTCGTCTCATGAGACTGGCCAGCATATGACGTGACCCAGGCGTTGTCAGGCAAGGACGCAGGGAGGTCGAATAGCAGAGCTATTCGACCGACCGAGGACGCCGCATGGCAGCGACTGGGGCCGTCAGATGCGGCCAGAGTCATTAGACGGCGACCTAGTCGATGTTGATCATGACGTGCTTGATCTCCGTGTAGTCCTCGAGCGCGTAGACCGAGAGGTCCTTGCCGTAGCCGGACTGCTTGAAGCCGCCGTGCGGCATCTCGGCGACGAGCGGGATGTGGTCGTTGATCCAGACGCAACCGAACTCGAGCGCGTTGGCGACCCGCATCGCCCGCCCCACGTCCCGGGTCCAGACCGAGGAGGCGAGCCCGTAGCGGGTGCCGTTGGCCCACTCGATCGCCTTCGCCTCGTCGCTGAAGGGCTGCACCGTGATCACCGGGCCGAAGATCTCGTCCTGGATCATCTCGTCGCCCTGCTCGAGGCCGGCGACGACCGCCGGCTCGAGGAAGAAGCCGGGCAGGTCCGGCTGGGCACCGCCGGTGA
Organism: Solirubrobacterales bacterium; assembly: GCA_036376915.1. Lineage (GTDB taxonomy): Bacteria > Actinomycetota > Thermoleophilia > Solirubrobacterales > 70-9 > VRUE01. The sequence continues at coordinate 1,097 of DASUZK010000083.1, read as the reverse complement.
CGACCTCCGCATTGGCGGGCCTGCGCTCGAGGAAGCCCTCAACCCGCTCGCGCTGGCGAGCTGAGTTGAGCGGGCCCAGCGTCGTGTCGGCGGACATCGTGTCGCCCAGCACCAGGCCCCTGGCTTCCTCGGCGAGCCCCCCTACGACATCGTCGTAGACGTCTTTCGAGGCGAGAACTCGGGTGGCGGCGGTGCAGTCCTGGCCGGCGTTGTAGTAGCCGGTCCCGGCGATCGTCTCCATCGCCGCCTCCATGTCGGCGTCGTCGAAGATCACCACAGGCGCCTTGCCGCCGAGCTCGAGATGGACCCGCTTCAGCGAGTCGGCCGCCGCCTTGGCGATCCACTTGCCCGTGGGAGGCGAGCCGGTGAGGCAGACCATCGCCACGTCGGGGTGCGTGACCAGCTCGGCCCCGGTTGGCTCGCCGTGACCGCCGATCGCGTTGAAGACCCCCGCCGGGAGGATCTCGGCGCACCACTCGGCGAAGAGCAGCGTCGTCAGCGGCGTCGTCTCGGCCGGCTTCAGCACCACCGTGTTGCCGGACGCCAGCGCCGGGCCGATCTTCCAGATCGCCATCATCAGCGGGTAGTTCCACGGGGTGATCTGGCCAACCACGCCGACCGGCTCGCGGCGGATGAAGGAGGTGCGGCCCTCCATGTACTCGCCCGCGGCGCGGCCCTCCATCGTGCGGGCGGCGCCGGCGAAGAACCGAAGCTGGTCGGCCATCACCGAGATTTCGTCCTCGACCACCGCCGCGCGCGGCTTGCCGGCGTCTGCCGCTTCGAGGTCGGCGATCTCCTCGCCGCGCTCCTCGATCAGGTCGGCCATCCGCAGCAGCGCCCGCGCCCGTTCTCCCGGAGGGGTCGCCGCCCAGCCGCCGAACGCGGCCTTGGCCGCCGCCACGGCCGCATCGACGTCGGGCTTGGTAGAGAGCGGCGCCGAGGCGATCACGTCACCCGTAGCGGGATTGACCACGTCCTCCATCCCGCCCTCAACAGGCTCCACAGCCTCGCCGCCGATGAAATTCCTAAGCGCCGTCCTCTCAACAACCGCCATCAGTCGTCTACCTCCGCATGCTGGGGCCGACGGGCCGATACGT
>DASUZK010000082.1:0-6691 GCA_036376915.1 Solirubrobacterales bacterium | reverse complement strand
AAGCGAGGCTCCCGCCGAGCGTTTTGGGGAGGCACCCCCGACGGCCTCCCCACTATGCGTTCATCAAGTCGAAGGTGTTGTTCAGCAACACCCTCCGGCCACTTTTCAGCGGCGTCCCCCTGTGCAGGCCGCGGAAGTCGGCCAGGATCAGCGTCCCGGCCTTGCCGGTGCAGACCACTTCCTCCCAGTCCTGCTGCTCTTCCAGCGCACGGATCTCCTGCGGGAAGAAGTGGCCGTAGCGGCCGTTGGTGCCGCCTGCGTCGAACTCGATCGCGTGCCGGGTGCGCCACGGCCCGTCCTTGTGGGAGCGGCGCAGGAAGCGGAAGGGGGCGTTGTCCTCGCCGACGTCGACCAGGTAGAGGAACGCCTTGCAGATCGGCCGCCAGTTGTCGAAGTGGAAGAGGTCGGCCTGGGCCATCTTCGAGAGGCCGAAGCGGTTCTCGAGCTCGCGGCGGAAGGAGACCACGCGGGGGGAGAGGTAGGCCTCCATCACGCTGCTGATGGTCGGGTCCTCGAAGAACGGCAGCGTCGCCGGGACCAGCTCGTCGACCTTGCCGATGCGGAAGACGATGTCGGGCTGGATCGTGAAGGTGCGATCGGCGAGCTCGCCGTCCTTGGCCTTCTGGATGACCTCGTCGGCGCCGGCGAGCATCGCGGCGACCTGGTCGGCGGGCATGTAGTCGGGGACGATCGCGATCCCCTCGCGGTCGAGCTCCTCGAGCAGGTCGCGGCGCTGGGTCAGCTCCGGGCGAACTTTGACCCCGCGGTAGGCGCGGGCGTGCTGAACGCGGTGGACGACGCGGCTCTCTTTGAGCGGCCCTTCGCGAACCAGCTTCTTCGCGGCCTGTCGGGTGCGCGTAGGAACGCTTGAGACAGCGCTAAGCATCGCCGCGAATCGTAAACCACTCGTTCCGGTGCGCTTTAGGTGCCCATGGGTGGCATAAAGCGCACCGGAAGGAACTCGGGGGCTAAGGGGCGCCGGAGGCCATTCCCAGCTCGATCAGCTCGACCACGCGCAGCACCTGGGGCTCGGGGATCGGCTCGGCCTCGCTCCGGGCGATCGCGACGAACCGCTCGAGAGCAGCCTTGAACGCGGCGAAGGAGTCGCTGAAGACGAGCGTTCGCTCGCCTCGCTCGCCGACCACGCGGAGCTCGATCGGGGCCTCGACCTCGCCCAGCGTCGCGAACTCGGCTTCTGCGCTCGACTCCCACTCGACTCGCAGACGGGTCGCCCCTTCGGTGGTGCGGGCGCTGTGCGAGGCGATCGGGGAAGGCTCGCCGAGCAGCGCCAGCGCCGGCTCGATCAGGTGCACGGCGTAGCGGCTCCACCGCTTCGGGGAGCTGGCGAGCACCTGGCGGATCGGGCCGGTCGCCTCGCGGGCGGCCCGATCGAGGCGCAGCTCGGCGGCGTAGCGCAGCGCCGAGCAGGTGAAGAGCTGGCCCGGCGAGGCCTGCCGGGCGAAGAGCTCTCGCGCCGCGGCGAGGCTGGTCGCCAGCGGCTTGTCGACGTAGATCGGCAGCCCGGCGTCGAGGAAGGGGCCGGCGAGCTCGGCGTGGCGCTCGGCGTCGTCGCGAGCGAGGAGCACCGCGTCGACCTCGCCGAGCATCTCCTCTGGGCTGGAGACGACATGTTCGATCAGGGACGCGGCGGCGATCTGCCGAGAGGCGGCAGGATCCTGCGTCCATACGTGCGTGACGCGGGCGCCGTCGATCGCCTCTTCGGGGAAGCGGTGCTCGGCGAGGTAGCGCGGGATCGCCGGGAACGGGCAGCGGACCATCTCCGCCTCGTCGTAGCCGTTGACGATCGCCCCCCAAGAGTAAGGGTGCCCGTTGCCCTCGCTGATCCCGAGCAACCCAAGCCGCAGCTCGCTCACAGGCCAACCCCCTCGTTCCGGTGCGCTTTATCCCCCCATATCGGGGGAAAGGCGCACCGGAAGCGTTGGGGGGTCATGGTGTGGGCCACCGGCGGGGGTCGATCAGGTCGGGGTCCTCGACGGCCAGGGAGGCGTAGTCCATGTCGGGGGCCGGTCGGCCGCGCCGGGCCGTCACGCACTGCTCCAGCTCGGCGACCGAGTTGGTGCCGACCAGGGCCACGTCGACGCCGGGGGCGCCGTCGACGAATCCGAGCGCGGCCTCGATCGGCCCGAGGCCCGCCCGCAGGCGCTCCTCGTGGAGGCGGCGCAGGGGCTGCTCGGCGGCGGCGAGGTGCGCCGGGAGCCGCTCGGGGTCCATCAGCAGCAGTCCCTGGAGGAAGGCGGAGCGGACGTGGACCTCGACCCCTTTCCGTTGCAGCTCCTCCAGCGTGCCGTCGCGGAGGAAGCGCTGGTCGAAGGCGTTGAGGGGCAACTGCACCAAGTCGAGCGGCAGGCGCTCGCGGACGGCGTCGAGCTCGGCGCGGTCGTAGACGCTGGCGCCGAGCCGCCGCACGACCCCGGAGTCGCGCAGCTCGACGAGAGTGCCGGCAAGGCGCTCGCCTCCCGGTAGGGCGAGGTCGGAGCCGTGATGGACCAGCAGCGCGTCGAGGCGGTCCCGGCGCAGCCGCTCCAGCGAACGCTCGGCCGAGCGCCGGACGGCGTCGCGGTCGTCCTCGCTCACCTCGCCGCCCGACAGGGGGGCGGTCTTGGTGACGATGCGGACGGCGGCGCCGGCGGGGAGCAGGCGACCGAGCAGCTCCTCCGAATCGCCGTACGCCGGCGCGGTGTCGATCGTCCGGATGCCGCTGTTCAGCGCGCTCGCCAGGATCGCCACAGCCTCGTCTTCGGACGGCTGCCCGGTGTGGTTGGAGACGCCGTAGGGGAGGCCCAGCTGGGCTGTCCCCAGCCCGAGCTCACTCACTGAACGACCTCTCGTTCGCTCACCGGGCCCCCACGGCGGCGGTCGCCCCGGCGCCGGCCTCCGCGAGCAGGGCCTCGGTCAGCCGCTCGCCGGCGCGACCGTCGAGGCGGTGCAGGAACCGCTCGACGAAGGCGGGCTTGTGCGGGAGCTGGCGCCGCTGCAGGCCGGGGACGTCGTCGAGCGCCTCCCGAAGCTCCTCGAAGGAGGCGACCGGATGGGCGACGCCCGCTTCGACCAGGCGACCGGAGAGAACCTGGTTGGGTCGCGGGTGGACCTCGACCGTGATCGTCGCGATGTGGTCGAGCCCGGCCAGCGGCAGCTGCAGCGTCGACATGATGCCGAGCGCGACTCGGGACGCTCGCGCCCGCTGCTCCAGCTCCTCGATGCTCGGCACGAGCTCGACGCTGCCGTCGGTGTGCTCGGCCCAGGGGGAGGAGCGCTCGCCGGGGTGGGCCTTGACCGCGATCCGGCGCCCGCTCGACGTCACGGCGGCGTGGATTCCCTCCACCCAGGCGCGGTGGTGCTCGGGGTCCCAGCCCATGAAGCCGGTGTTGTGGAGCTGGTGGTCGACGAGGACGACCGTGCCGGCGTCGGGCTCGCTCTCGCCGGGCCCGGCGCGGAAGCAGTCGAACTGCGGGATGCCGGTGAACACCGTGCTCTCGGCCAGCTCGGCGGGGACCAGGTCGAGCTCGCGGTGAAAGGCGAAGCACTCCGGCGAGAAGGAGACGTAGCGGTCGGGCCGGCGCAGCTCGGCGGCGGCGCTCAGCGTCTCCAGCGAGGCGCCGCCGACGCTGGGCAGGGCGAAGCGCGCGATGCGGGCGGCCTCGCCGGGCGGCAGCCGCAGGAGCGAGCCGGCGAGGAAGCGGTTGGTGGCAAGGGACGAGCGCCGCCCGCCGGTCGCGCCGCCGGCGTGCGCGATCTTGTCGCGGTCGGCGCTGAGCAGCCGCTGCGTCGCGATCGGCAGGCGGTAGCCGTGCTCGACGTGGATCGTGCGGATCCCCTGGCGGCGGGCCTCGCGGCGCAGCGCCAGCTGGTTGCGGACGCCGATCGCCAGCATCGCCAGCAGGTCGGGCTCGACCTGCCGCAGCAGCGCCCGGGCCGAGCCGTGCTGCTCCCAGGTCGTGAGGCGCCCGTAGGGCTCGTACAGCTCCTCGGAGACGCCGGGATTCGACTCGTACTCGACGAAGGTCAGGTCCGCCCGCTCGGCGAGTCCCGCGAACATCGCCAGCAGATCCGCTCTGCCGATCGTGGCTGCGACGAGAATGCGCGGGCGGGTCACAGGCAGCTCGATGATAGTGCGGGTCCGGCTCGCAGCCCGGCGCCGCCGCTAGGCTTCGCCGCTCGATGTCCGCGGTCACGAGCAGCCCCCTGTCGGGCATTCGGGCGCTGGTGGTGGGGCTCGGATCGATCGGCGCCACCCACGCGCGCGTGCTCGAGGGGCTCGGCGCCACGGTCGAGGCGGTCTCCAGGAGGGGGAGCGCCGAGGGGACGGCGCACGCCTCAGTCGAGGCTGCGCTGGCGCAAGGCGCCTTCGACTACTGCGTGGTCGCGTCCGCGACCAGCGACCACGCGGCCGACGTCGCGGCGCTGGCCGAGGCGGGGTTCGCCGGCACGCTGCTGGTCGAGAAGCCGGTCGCGGCAAAGTCGGGTGAGCTTCCCGCCGAGCTCCCCTTCGCCCACGTCGGCGTCGGCTACAACCTCCGCTTCCACCCCGCCGTCGGCTGGCTCCGGGGGCAGCTCGAGGGACAAGCCGCCCTGGTCGTCGACGTCGCCGCGCAGAGCTTCCTCCCCGAGTGGCGGCCCGGGCGCGACCACCGTGAGACGGCCTCGGGCTCGCGGGCCCGAGGCGGCGGCGTGCTGCGCGACCTCTCCCACGAGCTCGACCTGATGCTCTGGCTCTTCGGCGAGCCGCAGAGGACGATGGCGCTGGGGGGCAACCTCGGCGAGCTGGGGATCGACGCCGAGACCGCGGTCTGCGCCGTGCTGGAGCTGGAGCGCGCCCCGATCGCGACGCTGCGCCTCAGCTATCTCGACCGGCTGCCCGAGCGCAGGGTCCGGGTGACGACCGCGTCGGATACCCTCGAAGCCGACCTGCTCAGCGGCGAGTGTCGATCGTCGAGCGCGGGGGAGCGGTACGAGATTGACTGGACCAAGACCTATGCCGACCTCCACCTGGCGACGCTTGGGCCGGATCGGGACGCGGTCTGCAGCCTCGGCGAGGGCTTGAGAGTGGTCTCCTGCATCGAGGAGCTAGAGGGCGCGTGGGCCGGCTGAGGATCGTCGCCGAGGCGGCCGAGGGCTACGCCGCCGATTGGGACAAGGAGCTCGCCCTGGTCGAGCTCGCCGCTCGCGCCGGCGCCGGTGCGATCAAGTTCCAGCTCCTGCACCCCGACGAGCTGCTCGTCCCGGCCCACCCGCTCTACGGGCTGGTCGGCGACCTGCAGCTGCCCCCCGAGCGCTGGCGCGCGGTCGCCGAGCGGGCGGGGGAGATGGAGGTCGAGCTGCTCCTCGACGTCTTCGGCAGGCAGGGGCTCGAGCTGGCCTCCGAGCTCGGGGTCGCGGCGGTCAAGGTCCACAGCAGCGACATGCTCAACGAAGCCCTGCTGCGCGAGGTCGCCGCCTCCCCGGTCCCCGAGGTCCTGGTCTCGGCCGGTGGCACGAGCGTCGAGGAGGTGGGCCGGGCGGTCGAGCTGCTCGGCGGCAAGCAGGTCACCGTCGTGCTCGGCTTCCAGTCCTACCCGACGCCGGTCGCCGAGAACCGGCTGCGGCGGGTGAGCCTGCTGCGCGAGGCGCTCCCCGGCGTCGCCCTCGGCTTCGCCGACCACACCGGCAAGGACGAGGACGCGGCGACGTGGCTGCCGGCGCTGGCGATCGCCCTCGGGGCGACTTACGTCGAGAAGCACATCACCGTCGCCCACGTGCTGCGCGACCCCGACCACGAGTCGGCATTGGCGCCGGACCGCTTCGCCCAGTTCGTCGAGAGCATGTACCTGGCCGAGGCGGCGCTGGGCGAGCCGGCGGCCGCCGACGAGATGGGGGAGGCCGAGCAGGCCTACCGGCTGAAGATGAAGAAGCACGTCGTCGCCGCCCGCGACCTGCCCGCCGGCACCGAGCTGGGCCCGGACGACCTGGCCCTGAAGCGCGTCCCCGACCCTCCCGCCGACGTCCTCTTTCGCTTGGACGAGGCCGAGGGCGCGACCCTCGCGGCCCCGCTGAGCGCCGACGCGCCGCTGACACGCGGCGACCTCTCGTCATGAGCGACAACACGAGCCGCAAGCTGATCGCCGGCCTCGCCTGCCGCCTCACCGGCACCCGGCTCTACGGCAAGCCGTTGCAGAACCTCGCGCCCGACGTGACGATCCTGGCCCAGATCGTCGCCTGCATCCGGGCGGCGCCGGTGCCCGCCGAGGTCGTGCTGGCGATCGCCGAGTCCGAGGAGAACGCCGCCCTGCGCCTCGCGGCCGCGGAGCTGGAGGCGCCCTACGTGCTCGGCAACGAGAAGGACGTGCTCGGCCGCCTGATCGCCGCCGCCGAGGCCCACGACGCGACCGACCTCCTGCGCAAGACCACCGAGTCCCCCTTCTTCGAGCTCGACGGCATGGAGCTGGCCTGGGAGCGGCACGTCGCCAACGAAAACGACATCACGATCGTCGACCACGTCCCGCTCGGCACGGCGGTCGAGATCTACACCGTCGACGCGCTGCGGCGCTCCCATGCCGAGGGCCTCGACGAGGACCGCAGCGAGCTCGTCTCCAACTACGGTCGCTACAACCAGCGCCTCTTCAAGGTCGAGATCGTCGAGCCGCCGCCGGCCTGCCGCCGCACCGACCTCCGCCTCACCGTCGACTACCCCGAG
>DASUZK010000081.1:0-3130 GCA_036376915.1 Solirubrobacterales bacterium | reverse complement strand
CGTCGCGGCCCTCTTCTTCGGCAGCTCGGGGGCCAGCGAGTACGTGCTGCCGTTCGCCCTCCTCCTCGCCGCGACCTCCAGCTTCTACATCGCCTACGGCTACTTTCGCGGCCTGCTGCGCCTGCGCATGGGCAGCCTCCTGCAGGTGGCGGCTCTCGGCGCGCTGCCACCGGCCGTCGTCGCGCTGGCCCCCGGCGAGCCGGTCGATCGCCTGATCGTCCTGATGGCGGTCGGGACCGCAGTCCTCTCGCTGGCGGCCATCGCCGTCCCCCTTGCGCGCGGCCTCGGGGCGGCACGGCGGGCGACGATGAGGACCGCCACGCATCGCCTCTGGGGGTATGGGCATCGCCGCGTGCCCGGCGAGATGGCCCAGCTCGGCCTCTTCGTGCTGGTGCCGGTGCTGGCCGCTCACGTCGCCACGCTGCGCGATGTCGCCTACCTCAGCGCGGGCCAGCAGATCCTCAGCATCGTCTCCCTGGCGGTCCTGCCGCTGGGGCTCGTCCTGCTTCCGTCGCTGACCCGGATGTGGGAGGAGGACCGCGAGCGCACCGCCGGACACGTCGCCCAGTTGAGCTCCTTCGCGGCCAGCCTGGCGCTCTTCGCCAGCGTCCAGGCCGTGCTCTACGCGGGCATCGCCGTGACCGCCTGGCTGGGCCCGGAATTCGAGGACGCCGGATCGGTGCTGACGGTGACGGTGGCGCCGACGGCGCTCTTCGTCGTCTACCTGATGCTGCGCAGCCCGCTCGACGCGGTCGCGGTCAAGTCCTACAACTCGCGTAACAACCTCGCCGCCCTGTCGGTGTTCGCCGCCGTCGCAGCCGTCCTCCTCGGCCTCGACCTCATCCCCCCCGCGCTCGGCGTCGCCTGGGCCTTTGCCGCGGGGGTGACGACCCAGGGCGTCCTCACGTTCCTTACGGTGCATCGCTTCTTCGGCGTGCGCTGGGGCGACTACGGCTTCCGCTACACCGTGCCGATCGCCGCGTCCGTCGGGATCCTCGGTCTGCTGGCAAAGCCGGCGATCGAAGACGTGCCATCTACCCTGCTGGTGCTGCTAGGGCTGCAAATTGCCCTGGCAGCGCTCTATTTCGGCGCGATCGCCCTCTCGCCGGTCCGCTGGCCGAAGCTGCTCGCCTCGCGCCTCTTCGACCGCTGAGCCTGGCAGGGGTTCGCTAATCGCTACTAGTTGACGTGCCCAGGCACCTTCCGAACAGCTGAATAGGCATCCGGGTCTCTCCCGACGCTGTGGGTCGACGAACTCACAGAAGGAGAGCCCGGATGCAAAGCAAGCGTAGGTGGATGCCCGGTTGGCAGCGTGAGGAGCTGGTTCGTAAATGCCTCGAGGAGGGGATGACCCGACGCCAGGCCGCGGCCTGGCGTCGGGTCTCGGCCTCCACGGTGCAGTACTGGATCGACCGCTTCCAGCAGGCCACGGAGGCCGAGCGGCGCTCAGGTGCCTGGGCGAAGGACCGCTCCTCGCGCCCCCGGCGCAGCCCGACGCTCTCAAGCAAGCAGACCCACGACCGCGTCTGCGAGGAGCGCCGGCGCACCGGCTGGGGGCCGCGGCTGATCGCCTCCGAGCTCGGCATCCCTCACTCGACTGTCTCCCGCTGCCTTGAGCGCCGCGGCCTCTCGCGCCGGCCCGCGGCGCCCAAGGAGGCAGTGCGCCGCTTCGAGTGGCCCTGCCCGGGCGACCTGCTGCAGATGGACACCAAGCGCTTTGCCCGCTTCTCCAGCCCCGGCCACGCGGTGACCGGGGATCGCACCCGCACCGGGGCCCAGAGGCGCGAGCGGGTCGGATACGAGATCGCCCACTCGGTGATCGACGACCACACCCGCCTCGCCTACACCGAGCTGCACCCCGACGAGCGCGGGCCGACCGTGGTTGGCTTCGTGGAGCGGGCGATCGCCTTCTTCCGCGCCCACGGGATCGAGCCGAGGAGGCTGCAGACCGACAACGCCTGGACCTACACCAAGAACCGCGCCCTAGCCGAGCTGCTGGAGCGCAAGGGGATCTCCCACCGCACGATCCCGCCGCGGACCCCGAAGCGAAACGGGAAGGTCGAGCGCTACCAGCAGACCCTCAAACGGGAGTGGGGTCTCGGCCAGAGATACCGCTCCTCAGAGCATCGGGCAAGAGCACTGCCACACTGGCTGCGCCACTACAACCACGATCGACGCCACAGCTCGATCGGGAACCGGCCGCCGGTCAGTCGCGTTCGGAAGGTCTCAGGGCAGAACAGCTAGGCGCTGAAGAGCTGGGCCAGGGAGCGGCCGACGTCGGGGGGCTCTTCCTCGCCCTTGGCTGCGGCGGCGGCGCCTTCGGCGAGGGCCTTGGCGGCGTCGGCGATCTGGTGGGTGCGGCCGCCGCGGATGGTGCCGGTCTTCTTCGCTTCGTCGAGGTCGGATTCCATCAGGCCGGCCAGCTCGGCCAGGCGGCGCAGGCCGACGACGCCGGCGGCTCCGCGGAGGGCATGAGCCTCCATCCGCATCGTCTCGAAGTCGGTCGTCTCGGTCGCCAGGCCGGCGGCGATCACGTCGCAGCGGCGGCGGGCCTCCTCGGCAAAGGAAGCCAGCAACTCGGCGTCGGGGCTCGTCTTCTCGCTCATTCTCCGGTTAGTCCCTTCACTGTGCTGGTCAGCTCTTCGACGCCGAAGGCGCCCTCGATCTCAGCCACGATCCTTCCATTTTGGTCGATCGCAAACAACCACGGCTCGCTCGGCAGGTGGAAGGCGCGCACCTGCGGGCGAACCCCCTCGTTCGGGTCGTTGTCCTGGTAGATCTCCATGTGGATGAAGGCGGCCTTGTCGCCGTAGAGCTGCTTGACCTGCTCGGTGACGTCGGCGACCGGCCCGCAGACCCGACTCTGACAGAACTGGGGCGTCGCGAAGAGGAGCACGATCGGCTCCTTGCCGAGCACGTCGGCGTAGTCGACTTCGTTCTGTGTGCCCGGTGGGATGCGCGTGGTGATCTTGCTGAGGTCGCCGCCGACGTCCTCGGGGGTGGGCGTGTGGATCAGCGGCGCCTGCTGGCCGGGCCTCGGGACCCTGGCGAAGGCGCCCACCGAGGCGCTGGGCAGCAACGAGGACTTCAGCTCGCCGTCCTCCTCGATCAGAGCGACGATCCGCCACTC
>DASUZK010000080.1:0-2018 GCA_036376915.1 Solirubrobacterales bacterium | reverse complement strand
TCGCGCGACGTCGTCTCCCGCGCCGAGCAGACCGAGATCAACGAGGGCCGCGGCTTCCCCGACGGCACCGTCGCGCTCGACATCACCGTCGTGCCGAAGAAGCGGGTTCACGAGGCGCTGCGCGAGATCGTCCTCGTCGGCAAGGACTTCGCAGGCGTCGACATCACCAAGGAACCGATCCACATCAAGCCCGGCAACCACTACACGATGGGCGGAGTCAAGACCGACGTCGACGGCCGCACCGACATCCCCGGCCTCTACGCCGCCGGCGAGGTGGCCTGCGTCTCCGTCCACGGCGGCAACCGGCTCGGCGCCAACTCCCTGCTCGACACGCTGATCTTCGGTCGCCGCTCCGGTGCCGACGCCGCCGCCCGCGCCAAGCGGATCGACGGCTCGCGGCCCTCCAAGGCCGTGCTCGAGACCGAGCAGGCGACGATCGACGCGATCTCGGCCCGCGAGAAGGGCTCGGGCCGCCGCGTCTCGGAGATCAAGTTCGACCTGGGCACGGTGATGGACGCCAAGGTCGCCGTCTTCCGCGACGAGGCCGGGATCCAGGAGGCGCTCGAGACGGTGCGCCGGCTCAAGGAGGAGGCCAAGAGCGCCTACGTCGACGACAAGAGCTCGATCTTCAACCAGGACATCCTCGGCGCGATCGAGCTCGGCTACATGCTCGACAACGCCGAGTGCACCTGCCTCGCCGGGCTGGAGCGCAAGGAGAGCCGTGGCGCCCAGTACAGGACCGACTTCCCAGAGCGCAACGACGAGGAGTGGCTCAAGCACATCGACCTGCAGCTGGGCGACGAGGAGCCGGAGCTCTCATACTCCGAGGTGACGATCACCCAATGGGAACCGCAAGAGAGGACTTACTGATGGCTGAGTACACGCTGAAAGTCCGCCGGTACCAACCCGAGAGCGGCGAGGGCCCCTACTGGGAGGAGTTCAAGGTCGACCTCGACCCCTCGCTCTCCGTCCTCGACGGCCTGCTCCAGGCAAAGGACCGCGACGACGGCTCGCTCTCGGTCCGCTGCTCCTGCCGCGCCGCGATCTGCGGCTCCTGCGGGATGAAGGTCAACGGCCAGTCCGGCCTCGGCTGCAAGACGCAGATCGGCGAGGCCCAGGAGCTGGCCGAGAAGAAGGCGAGCGTCAGCCCCGCTTCCAACGGCGAGACCGCGGCGATCATCGTCGAGCCCATGGGGAACATGCCGGTCATCAAGGACCTGATCACCGACATGGAGTCGACGCACTGGACCAAGATCCGCCGCGTCACCCCCTGGCTCCTGCCGCACGGTGAGGCGCCCGAGCGCGAGTACGTGGTCGAGCCCGAGTCGATGATCGACATCACCCAGTCGATGGCCTGCATCCAGTGCGGCGCCTGCGTCTCCTCCTGCCTCTCGATGGAAGCCGACCCCGAGTTCATCGGCCCGGCCGCCCTTGCCAAGGCCTACCGCTTCGTCGGCGACCCGCGCGACGCGGAGACCAAGGAGCGGCTCCACGACCTCGCCCACGACCCGCACGGGATCTACGACTGCACCCACTGCTTCAGCTGCATCGACGCCTGCCCCAAGGGCGTGGCGCCGATGGACCAGATCATGCGCCTGCGCCGCAAAGCCGGCGAGGAGGGCATTCACGACGACCCCAACAACGGCCACAACCACGAGGCCGCCTTCGTCGGGATCATCGAGAAGAAGGGCACGCTCGACGAGTCGCTGCTGCTGCAGGAGTCCTTCGCGCCGGGCCTCAAAGGCAAGCTGAAACCGACCAAAGGTGCGATCAAGGGCCTGCTCGGCTCCCTGCCGGTCGCGATCCGGGGCCTGAAGACGGGCAAGATGCGCTCGCTGCCGAAGCTGATCCCCGGCGTCCACCCGAAGCTCCCCGACGGCGCCCAGGACGAGGTCAAGGCGATCTACGCGCACACCGAGGAGCACCGCGAGGAATTCAACCTGTACATCCGGGGCGAGGAGGACGTCGAACCCGAGCCCGACGAGCCGACGGACGCCACCCTTACGGCGGAGGCGGCC
>DASUZK010000079.1:0-6802 GCA_036376915.1 Solirubrobacterales bacterium | reverse complement strand
GGTGCCCCCTCTCAAAACACTCCAGCGAGGCACCTGCCGAGCGTTTTGAGAGGGGGCACCCCGGCCCTCTCAACCCACCCCGCCCCCAGGCACCCTCCCTTGCTATCTTTCTCGGTCGGCCCACTGGGCCGAAAGTTCGTGCCTGCCGTCCAACTCCTGGGGCGTGCAGGAGCCCTGTAGTCGATACGAGACCCGGAGCGATGAAGGTCAGAGCTTCTGTAAAGCCGATGTGCGAAAAGTGCAAGATCATCCGCCGCAACGGCGCGGTCTTGGTGATCTGCCAGAACCCGCGACACAAGCAGCGCCAGGGCTAGGGGCGCGGGGCAGATGGCACGCATCTCAGGAGTCAACATCCCGGTCGGCAAGCGCGTCGAAATCGGGCTCACCTACATCTTCGGGATCGGTCGCTCGACGGCCCAGAAGATCCTCGAGGAGACCAAGGTCGACCCCAACACGATGGTCAAGGACCTGACCGAGGACGAGGTGATGCGCCTACGCGAGGCGGTCGACCAGCTCGAGGTCGAGGGCGACCTGCGTCGCGAGCGCTCCCAGAACGTCAAACGCCTGATGGAGATCGGTGCCTACCGCGGCCTGCGCCACCGCCGCGGGCTCCCGGTCCGGGGCCAGCGGACGAAGACCAACGCGCGTGGCCGCAAGGGCCCGCGCCGGATGAGCGTCGCGGGCAAGCGCAAGGCACCGGCGGCGAAGTAGGGGACGAAGATGGCCGCAGCGAAAAAACCCGCCAAAGGGCGCTCCCGGCGTCGCGTCAAAAAGAACGTCACCTACGGGCAGGCGCACATCAAGACCTCCTTCAACAACACGATCGTCACGCTCACCGACACCGAAGGCAACGTGATCGCCTGGGAGTCGGCCGGGTCGGCCGGGTTCAAAGGCTCGCGCAAGTCGACGCCCTTCGCCGCCCAGGTGACGGCCGATGCCGCCGCCAAGAAGGGCATGGAACATGGCCTCGAGAAGGTCGAGGTCTTCGCCAAGGGCGCCGGCTCGGGCCGTGAGACGGCGATCCGCTCGCTGCAGGCGGCGGGCCTCGACGTGACCACGGTCAAGGACGTTTCGCCGCAGGCCCACAACGGCTGCCGGCCGAAGAAGCGGAGGCGCGTCTAGTGGCTCGCGATACCGCTCCCCAGTGCAAGCAGTGCCGCCGCGAGGGACAGAAGCTCTTCCTCAAGGGCGAGCGCTGCTTCACCGACAAGTGCGGGGTCGAGCGCCGCTCCTACCCGCCCGGCGAGCACGGTCGCGGCAGGATGCGCCAGTCCGAGTACCGGGTGCAGCTGCGCGAGAAGCAGAAGACCCGCCGCTACTACCAGGTGCTGGAGAAGCAGTTTCGCGCCTACTACGACAAGGCTTCGCGCCAGGAGGGCGTCACCGGCGAGAACCTCCTGCGCCTGCTCGAGTCTCGCTTCGACAATGTGCTGGTACGCCTCGGCTTCGCCGCTTCGCGGCGCCAGGCTCGCCAGCTGATCCGTCACGGCCACTGGCTGATCAACGGGCGCCGCGTCGACATCCCCTCCTACCAAGTACGACCCGAAGACGTGATCTCGATCAAGTCGAGCTCGACCGCCGGCGACACCATTCGCAAGGCGACGGAGCTCGTCTCCACCGTGCCGGCCTGGCTCCAGGCCGATCACGATTCCCTTACTGCCAAGGTCCTTCGCTACCCCGAGCGCGCGGAGATCTCGGCTCCGGTCCAGGAGCAGCTGATCGTCGAGCTGTACTCCAAGTAACCCGGAAGACCCTGTTTCTGAACACGCATACGCAAGGAACTCATGACCACTGACTTCCAGGTACCCCGCATCACCTCGGAGAAGGTTGACGATCGCCGAGGCACTTTCACGATCGAGCCCCTCGACAAGGGCTTTGGCTACACCTTTGGCAACGGCCTTCGGCGTGTCCTGCTGTCCTCCCTGGGCGGCGCGGCGATCACGAGCGTCCGCATCGAGGGGGTAGCGCACGAGTTCTCAACCGTGCCCGGCGTCAAAGAGGACGTCACCGACATCGTCCTCAACCTCAAGGATCTCGTCGTCCGCATGCACACCGATGCCGACGAGGTCGAGGCGCCGCTGGTGGCCACCGGGCCCGGCGAGGTGAAGGCGAAGGACATCGACCTGCCTTCCGGCGTCGAGATCCTCAACCCCGAGGCGCCGATCGCGACGCTCGAGAAGAAAACCAAGCTGGAGGTCTACCTGACGATCGGCCGCGGTCGCGGCTACTCGCCGGCCGAGGAGAACAAGTCCGACGAGCAGCCGATCGGCGTGATCCCGATCGACTCGATCTTCTCGCCGATCCGACGCGCCTCCTACTCGGTCGCGACGGCCCGTGTCGGGCAGCGGACCGATTTCGACAAGCTCACGCTCGAGCTGGAGACCGACGGCTCGATCGAGCCGGGTGCCGCTCTGCGCGAGGCTTCTGAGATCCTGATCAAGAGCCTGGCGATCTTCACCGATGCCGATCGGGTCGAAGAGCTGACCGCGCGCGAACCGGTCCCGACTCGCGCGCCAGACGTCATCCCGGGCTCGTCTGTAGACGGCGCCGCCGGCAACAACGGCCTCGACGAGATCCTGATCGAGGAGCTCGAACTCGGCGTTCGCTCCTATAACTGCCTGAAGCGGGCGGGAGTGCAGACGGTGGGCGACCTGGTGCGCAAGACGCGTTCCGAGCTGAACGCGATCCCCAACTTCGGGCAGAAGTCGATCGAGGAAGTGATCGAGACCCTTCACGGCCGCGGTCTCGACCTTCAGGGAGACTGAGCGGGGAGCCGAACGCACGATGCGCCACCGCAAGAAGCGAAACAAGCTGAGTCGCGACGCGGCGCATCGCGAGTCCCTGCTCTCGAACCTCTGCAAGCAGCTGATCGATCACGAGCGGATCAAGACCAGCCAGGCCAAGGCCAAGGCGGTCAAGCCCGAGGTCGAGCAGCTGATCACGCTCGCCAAGCGGGGCGACCTGCACGCTCGGCGGCAGGCGCTGGCGACGCTGCACAACGACAAGTTCATCGTGCACAAGCTCTTCGAGGAGGTCGCGCCGCGGTACGTGGAGCGGCCCGGGGGGTACACCAGGATCGTCAAGTTGGGCCCCCGTCGGTCGGATTCGACCGAGATGGTCTATCTAGAGCTGGTCTGACGGCGGCTCGCCCGATCCTCAGCGCTTCCGACATTGACCCCACCAGAGTGGGGTCAATGTCGGCTACGCGTAGCTGACGGACTCTAGGTAGAGGCCGTGGGGTGGGGCGGTGTCGCCGGCGGCGGAGCGCGGGGCGCCTTTGAGGAGAGCTTCGAAGTCTGGTAGGGAGCGGCGGCCCGATGCGACCTCTAGCTGGGTGCCCACTAGGACTCGGACCATGTTGCGCATGAAGGCGTCGGCGGTTATGTGGAAGCTGACTATGTCGCCGTCGGTCGTCCAGTTTGCGGCGAGGATGTCTCTCTCGAATCGGACGTGGTCGGTCTGGGTTGGGGTGAAGGCTGTGAAGTCGTGGGTGCCGATCAGGGGGGTGGTGCATGAGTCGAGGGCGGTGCGGTCCATCTTGTGCGGCCACCAGAGGGCGCGGCCCTGCTCGAAGGGGCTGGAGCTGGAGCGGGCGAGGACGCGGTAGCGGTAGGTGCGGGAGACGGCGTCGCGGCGGGCGTCGAAGCCATCTGCGGTTGGGGCTGCGGCGGTGACGGCGATGTCCCTCGGGCCGAGGCCATTCAGTCTGCGCGCCAAGTTCGCCGGTACCTCGGCGGTGGTCTCGAAGCTCGCGACCTGTCCAACGGCGTGCACGCCGGTATCGGTTCTCCCCGCCACCGTCAGCTCCACCCCTTCTCGCAGCACGGTCGCCAGCGCCGCCTCCAACTCCCCTTGCACCGTCCGTAGCCCGGGCTGCTTCGCCCAGCCCGAGAAGCTCGAGCCGTCGTACTCGATGTCGAGGCGGACCGTGGTCACTTGCCGAGCAAGCTCAGCAGGCCGGGTTCGTCGAGGATCGTGGTCTCGTATTTCTCGGCTTTGGCCAGCTTCGAGCCGGGATTCTCGCCCGCCACGACATAGTCGGTTTTCTTCGAAACGGAGTTGACGACCTTGCCGCCAGCAGCCTTGATCAGCGCCCCAGCCTCCTCGCGGGCCAGCTCGGGGAGGGTGCCGGTGAGGACTAGGGTCTTGCCTTCGAGGGGGCCGCCGGCTTCGCGCCGTTCCGAGGCGTCCTGCTCGAGGCGCAGCCCCTTATCGCGCAGCTTCTCGACCAGCTTCCAGGTCGCCTCGTCGGCAAGTGACTCGGCGATCTGGACGGCCATGATCGGGCCGACGCCCTCGACCTCCTCGATCTGCTCGGGGTCGGCGGCACGTAGGGCATCGATCGAGCCGAAGTGGTCAGCCAGCGCCTCCGCGGTCACGTAGCCGACGCCGGGCAGGCCGAGGGCGTAGAGGACGCGTTTGAAGGGTCGCGAGCGCGATGCGCCGATCGCCGCAAGCAGGTTGCGGGCGGATGTCTCGCCGAAGCCGTCGAGGTCAGTCAGCTGCTCCTCGCGCAGCTCGTAGACGTCAGCGACGTCGGCGATCAGCCCTTCCCGCAGGAAGCGCATCGCCTGCTTCTCGCCCAGCCCGTCGACGTCCATTGCGCCCCTGCTGACGAAGTGCTTGACGTGCTGGAAGGACTGGCCCGGGCAGCCGGCCCGGTTGGGGCAGATCGAGAAGACCGCCTCCTCGGGCTTGACGATCGGCGTGTTGCAGGCGGGGCATCTTTTCGGCGGCTTGACCCGGCGGGTCCCCTTGGGGCGGCGCTGTGGCAGCGGCGCCACGACCTGCGGAATCACGTCGCCGGCGCGCATCACCACGACCTCGTCGCCGACTCGCACGTCCTTGCGCGCCAGGTCCTCCTCGTTGTGCAGGGTGGCGGTGGAGACGGTGACCCCACCGACGTGCACCGGCTCCAGCATCGCGAAGGGAACCAGATGGCCGGTGCGGCCGACGTTCCAGACCACGTCGAGCAGCTTCGTCGTCGCCGTCGTCGGGGCGAACTTCCAGGCGATGGCCCAGCGCGGCTCACGGCCGACGACGCCCAGCTCTCGCCACAGAGCCCGCTCGTCGACCTTTACGACGACACCGTCGATCTCGTAGTCGAGCTCGTCGCGACGCTCCTCCCACCAGCGGCAGCGCTTCACGACCGACTCGATGCCGGCGTGGTGGTCGGTGTCGGGGTTGACCTTGAAGCCACGCTCGCGCAGCCACTCGACCTCCTTGGTGTGGGTGGCGAGGTCGAGACCGCGGGTCGCGCCTATGCCGTAGCACCAGACTGAAAGAGGCCGTTCCGCTGCGAGTGCGGGGTCGAGCTGTCGGATCGAGCCGGCGGCCGAGTTTCGCGGGTTGGCGAAGGTCGGTTCACCGGCCTCGGCGCGACGTTCGTTCAGGGCCTTGAAGTCGGCGATGGGCAGGTAGACCTCCCCCCGGACTTCGACGAGGGGCGGCGCGTCGTCGATTCGCAACGGGATCGCCTCGATCGTTCGCAGGTTCTGGGTTACGTCCTCGCCGATCCGCCCATCGCCGCGGGTTGCGCCGCGGATGAAGACACCGTCCTCGTAGGTAAGGGAGATCGCCAGGCCGTCGATCTTCGGCTCGGTGGTGTAGCTGAACTCGGCGGCGCTGATGTCGAGACGCTTGAGATGGTTGCGAATCCGCGCCTCCCAGCCCCGCAGCTCCTCTTCGTCGCGGGCGTTGCCGAGCGAGAGCATCTGCTCGACGTGCTCAACCTGCGCGAAGCGCTCCAGCGGCGACGCCCCGACGCGTTGCGTGGGGGAGTCGGGTGTGCGCAGCTCGGGGTTATCGGCCTCGATCGCGCGCAGCTCGTCGAGCAGCGCGTCGTACTCGTCGTCGCCGATCGTCGGGTCGTCGAGGACGTAGTAGCGGCGGTTGTGCTCCGCAAGCTCCTGCCGCAGCTCGGCGGCGCGCTGCTCGGGCCCGGCCGCGCTCACACCGACGTGGGGGCGCTCGCAGCCAGCATCTCGTCGAAGCTCCATCCACGCAGCTTCTCGAGGCCCCCGTGGTCCGTGAGGTCGAAGTGGATCGGCGTGACCGAGATCCGCTTTTGCGCGACGGCGTTGAGGTCGGTGCCCTCGATCTCCTCGTAGCCGGGCTGCCAGCCGTAGATCTCGTAGTGACGCCTGTCGCCCTCCTCGCCCACCAGCTTCAGCTCGTCGTTGTAGATCCGTTTGCCGAGCTTGGTCACCTCGACGCCCTGCGGTTCGCCCGCGGGGCAGTTGACGTTGATCAGCGTCGCCTCGGGGACGGGTACGTCGATCAGGCTGCGCACCAGCTCTGCGGCGAACGCCGCCACGGCACCGAAGTCGAAGCGCCCGCTGACGTAGCCCATGCCGCCCCCCGAGGACTGCTGGGAGAAGGCAACCGCCGGAATGCCGAGCACGATCCCCTCGAAGGCCGCGGCCACGGTGCCCGAGTAGGTGATGTCGTCGCCGAGGTTGGCGCCGTGGTTGATCCCGGAGAAGATCAGGTCGGGCCGGTGGCCGACCAGGCCCAGCTCGGCGAAGCGAACGCAGTCGACCGGCGTCCCGTCCGTCGCATAGCCCTTGTCGCCGTCGCCGAACTCGACCTCCTCGACGGTCAGCGGCGAGCGGGTCGTGATGCTGCGCGCGGTGGCGCTGCGGTTCGAGTCGGGTGCGATCACGTCCACCTCGACCCCGTCGATCTCGCGCAGGGCGCGGCGCGCAGCCTGCAGGCCGGGGGCGGTGATGCCGTCGTCGTTGGTCAGCAGAACTCGCATGGAAGCGATTCTAGGCGGCGGGTCGGGGGCGCCTCCCGCCCT
>DASUZK010000078.1:0-22066 GCA_036376915.1 Solirubrobacterales bacterium | reverse complement strand
TAGACCGGGTGCCACTTCTGCTGCGGGTCGATCCGCATGATCTCGTAGCCCAGGTCCTTGTCCTTGCCGAGGATGTTGGTGAAGGTGTGGTGGACGTAGTTGTGGGAGTGCTTCCAGGCCTCCGCGGTCGAGGCCGTGTCCCAATCCCAGGTCGAGGAGTTGATCTGGGGGTCGTTCATCCAGTCCCACTGCCCGTGCAGGACGTTGTGGCCGATCTCCATGTTCTCGAGGATCTTCGACATCGAGAGAGCAGCCGTGCCGGCGATCTTGGCCGGTCGGTAGCGGGCGCCGAGCAGCAGCACGCGCCCCATCACAGCGAGGCGGCGCTGCATCGCGATCATGCTCTCGATGTAGCGCCGGTCGCGTTCGCCGAGGTCGGCGAAGGTCCGGTCGCGGATCTCGTCGAGCTCGCGGGCCAGCTGCTCGAGCTGCTCCTCGGAAAGGTGCGCGAGCGGGCTCTCGACCTCCACAGTCGTTGCGTTCATCGTCTTCCTCTCGTCGGTTTTCAAAGCGCGATCTCGATCGGTCCTTCGGGGGCGTTGACGCAGGTGCGGATCATCTCTCCCTCGCTGCCGTGGACCTTGCCGGTGCGCAGGTCGCGCACCTCCCCCCTGCAGAGCCTGCCCACGCAGGTGTGGCAGATGCCCATCCGGCAGCCGAAGGGCAGCGTGGCGCCCGCCTCCTCGCCGCCGACGAGGATCGGCGTGCCGCTGTCGCAGCTCGCCTCCACCCCGCTCGCGAGGAAGCTCACGCGGCCTCCCTCGCCCTCGCCGGGCTCGCCGCCGATCACCGGCTGGAAGCGCTCCATGTGGAGCAGCTCGGGATCGCCGTCCTGCTCCCAGCGCTCGCTCATCGCGTCGAGCATCGCGGCCGGGCCCGAGAGGAAGGCGTGGCGCTCGCGCCAGTCGGGGCAGAGCCGGTCGAGGTCGGCGGGGCCGATCCGGCCCTCCTCCCCGGTGATCCGAAGGTGCAGGTCATAGCCCGCGTGGGCTTCGCCGATCTTGCCGAGGAGGTCGGCGAAGATGACTCCCTCGACCTCGCGGGCAGAGTGGACGTGGACCGCGTCGGCCAGCGAGTCGCTGCGATGCAGGCTGCGCAGCATGCTCATGATCGGCGTGATCCCACTGCCGGCGCTGATGAAGAGCAGCTTGCGCGGTGGCGGATCAGGCAGCACGAACATCCCTTCGACGCCGCCGAGCCGGACGACGTCTCCGGGCCGGGCCTGACGCACGAAGTAGGGGGAGACCTTGCCCGTTTCGACCAGCTTCGGCGTGATGGCGATGCAGCCGTCCGGACGACCGGGCTCCGAGGTCAGCGAGTAGGCACGCCAGTGGTGGATGCCGTCTACGACGACGCCGATTCGCAGGTACTGCCCGGGCCGGTGGCCGGGCCACTCGAAACCGGGGCGGATCAGCACGGTCGCCGCTTCGGGCGTCTCGGCGTCGATGCGCTCGATCCGCCCGCGCAGCTCGCGGGTCGACCAGAGCGGGTTGATCAGCTCGAGGTAGTCGTCGGGCAGGAGCGGCGTGAACAGGGAGCGCACCGAGTGCAGCGCCCTCCGCCTCAACGGCGGGACCTTCGGTGGTGCTCCTCGCTCCGCCATTGATTGATATTACACAGATCGATGTAGAGGTTTGTGTGTCAAGCCGCACACGCCGGGGGGCCTGCCGCCGGACCGCGGGCTAAGGTCGCTCTACCCGATGCCGGCCGATCCCACCCAGCTCGACCGCGACCATCTCTGGCACCCGTTCACCCAGCAGCGGGCGTGGTGCGAGGAAGAGCCGCTGCTGATCGAGCGCGGCGAGGGGTCCTACCTGATCGACGACCGGGGGCAGCGCTACCTGGACGGAGTCTCCTCGCTGTGGTGCACCGTCCACGGCCACCGGCACCCGGGGATCGACGCCGCGGTGGCCGACCAGCTCGACAAGGTCGCGCACTCGACCATGCTCGGCCTCTCCCACCCCGGCGCGGCCGAGCTCGCCGCCCGCCTGGTCGGCCTCGCGCCCCCCGGCCTCTCGCGGGTCTTCTACTCGGAGTCCGGCTCGACCGCGGTCGAGATCGCCCTGAAGATGGCCTTCCAGTACCAGCAGCAGCGCGGCGGCCAGCATGCGCGCCGCACCTCCTTCGTACACCTGCGCGAGTCCTACCACGGGGACACGATCGGCTCGGTCTCGGTCGGCGGCATCGACCTCTTCCACTCCACCTACCGGCCGCTGCTCTTCGAGGCCCATGCGGCCGAGCCGGGCGACGCGGCCGACCTCGAGCGGATCCTCTCGGTCCACGAAGAGGAGATCGCCGCGGTGATCGTCGAGCCGCTGGTGCAGGGCGCCGCGGGGATGCTGCTCCACCCCCCGGGCTACCTGCGCGCCGTGCGCGAGCTCTGCGACCGCTTCGGCGTGCTGCTGATCTGCGACGAGGTCGCGACCGGCTTCGGCCGCACCGGGACGATGCTCGCCTGCGAGCAGGAGGGCGTCGCCCCCGACCTGCTCTGCCTCGCCAAGGGCCTCACCGGCGGCTACCTGCCGCTGGCGGCGACGCTGGCGACCGAGCGCATCTACGAGGGCTTCCTCGGCGCCCCGGAGGAGTACCGGACCTTCTTCCACGGCCACACCTACACCGGCAACCCGCTCGCCTGCGCCGCCGCGCTCGCCAATCTCGCCGCCTTCGAGCAGGAGCGCACGATGGAGCGCCTGCAGCCGAAGATCGAGCTGCTGCGCGAGCTGCTCGACGGGGTCGAGGCGATGCCCGAGGTGACGGAGGTGCGCGCCCGCGGCGTCATGGTCGGCATCGACCTCGGCGAGCACGACCCCGCCCTGCGCATGGGTCACCGCGTCACCGTCGAGGCCCGCAGGCGGGGGGCGATCGTGCGTCCGCTCAGCGACGTCGTCGTGCTGATGCCGCCGCTGTCGATCTCAGAGGAGGAGCTGCGCGAGCTGGTCGCGATCACGGCGGACTCGATCCGGGCAGCTTGCGCCAGCGCGAATCCCGCAAAGCTGGCCCAAGCGGCCTGAGCCGCCGTGTGACGGATTCGCGGTTCGCTCGTAGTAAGGGCGTGAACGAGGCAACTATCGCGGGGGCCGGAACATCCATCGAAGCGGGATTCGATTTCGAGCGCCTCTACCGCTCGAGCCGCGACGACGTCTACGCGTACACGATCGGCCTCTTGCGCGACCGCTCGGCGGCCGAGGACGCGACCGCGGCGGCCTTCGAGCGCGCCTATCGCAAGCGCTCGCGCTTCAACCCTGAAAAGGGCACCGCGCGCGCCTGGCTGTTCGGCATCGCGCGCAACGCAGCGCTCGACGAGCTGCGCCGCCGCAGCCGGCACACTCAGCTCGACGGGGAGCCGATCGACCCCGCAAGCGTCGAGGAAGGGGAGTCAAGCGAGCGACGACTCGTGGTCGCCGTCGGCCTGACCCGACTTGGGACGCGAGAGCGAGAGCTGATCTCCCTCAAGTTCTTCGCCGGCCTCTCCAACGGGGAGATCGCCGGCGTGCTTGGTATCAGCGAGTCGAACGCCGGAACCAAGCTGCACCGAGCCATGATCAAGCTGAGGGAGGCCTGCGATGGAGCGCTCTAGCGAGTACCACGACCTCGCCACCACACTGGCGGAGCTGCGTCCAACGCCACCGCCCGACTTCGCGGCGGAGCTGGACGAGCGGGTCGCCGCCGGGTTTCCGCGGCGCTCGCGATTCGGCCGCTCGCCCTTCTCTGTTCTCGCCGCGCGCCTCCGCGGGCTCCCACCCCAGCGTCTGCTCTTCGCGACCTGCGGCACCGCGCTCGCCGCACTCGCCGTTGCCACGGCGCTGGTCGCAAGCATCGACTCAGGACCGACGGTGGTCAATCAGAACATCGCGAAACAGTCGCCGGGGGTTCGGTTCTCCGAGGAGATGCCGCGGCTCTCAAAGGGATCGGCAGAGAACCGGGCTGCTGGCGTTGGGGATTCCTCGGGGGTCCACTCCTCCTCAGATATCCAGTCTGTGCAAGCAACATCCGCCAGCTCTCAGGCTCTCCGGAGCACCGCCGACCGTGACGTCGAGCGTTCCGCCAGGATTGCCCTGCTCGCCGATCCAGCCGACGTCGCCGACGACTCGGCCGAGGTCTTCGCGGCGGTCCACGACACCGATGGCATCGTCCTGCACTCGACGACCACTGAAGGAGAGGACGCGGGGGCGCGCTTCGACCTGCTGATCCCGAGCGCGAAGCTCGGCGACGCGCTCGCGGCCCTCTCAGCCATCGACGAGGTCCGCACCCGCCACGAAGGGACTGACGACATCACGGCGCCCACGCTTGCCACCGGCGAACGACTGCGCGACTCTCGGGCGCGGATCGACAGCCTTCTCACCCAGCTGGCTTCGGCAGAAAGCGAAACCGAGATGGAGGCGGTGGAAGTCGAGCTGCGCGACGAGCGCCGCCACGCCGCCCGGCTGCGCGCACAGCTCGTCCACCTGCACCGCCGTGCCGACTTCTCGCACGTCTCTCTGCGCATCGAAACTGGCTCTCCGGCGAGCGACTCTGAGGGCGCCTGGGGTGTCGACAACGCCCTCGGCAACGCGGGCCACATCCTCACCGTCGCCGCCGGCGTCACCCTGCTCGCCCTCGCCGTCCTCGCTCCGCTTTCCCTGCTCTTCCTGCTCGCCTGGCTCGCTCATCGACTCTGGCTGCGAACCAGTCGTGCGCGTGCGCTCGACGCGTAGCCGACATTGACCCCACCCCCAGGGTGGTGAATGTCGGCTACGCGTCGATTAGGGTGGCTCGGTGGACGAGAGACAACGCGGACCAGCCGAGGCCCCGAATCTGGGTGAGCCGGCTGTGCCGCAACCCGCTGCTTCAGTTGTGCTTTTGAGGCGTGGCGGGAAGCACTCCGAGAGAGCCCTGGAGGTTCTGCTGCTGAAGCGGACCGAGGAGGCTCGGTTCATGCCGGGGGTGTGGGTGTTTCCGGGAGGGTCGGTGGACGACGGGGACGGGGTGGACGAAGCGCGGTTCAAGGCCTGCGCGGTGCGGGAGCTGGAGGAGGAGGCGGGGATCGCGCTGCCGCCGGAGGAGGAGCTGGTCCTCTTCTCCCGTTGGATCACCCCCGAGGTGGTCTCGCGCCGCTTCGACGCCTGGTTCTTCCTCGCCCTCGCCCCAGCCCACACCCCACCGAAACCCGACGGCGTCGAGACCACCGAGGCAGCCTGGTTCGAGCCCACCCGCGCCCTAGAGGCCCAGACCGCCGGCGAGCTCGTCCTTGCCTTTCCGACCATCAAACAGCTGGAGCTGCTTTCGGAGTTCCCCACCGCCGACGAGGCACTCTCAGCCCACCGCAACCGCCCCGTAGACCCAATCCTCCCCAAGGTAATTGGCTCAGCTGAAGAGCACCGAGTAGTCCTCCCGGGCGACCCCGACTACCCGGCTGACCCAAGCTAAAGGCGAACCCGCATCTCCCGGGGCCGCCCCCGGGACTCCACCGTCACCTGAGCCCGCGTCTCGCGCGCCAACTACTCCTCAGGAAACGCCTCCAGCCCCGCATGCCAGGGCCCGGGTGGATACGTATGGATGCCACTCTCGTCCATCTCCCCCTGCAGGCGCTTGAACAGCTGCCCTGCGTTCTCCAGCACCGCTTTCAGCTCCTCCTCGCTGCGCTCGCGCAGATGCCAGAGGAGCCAGAGCTGGCGGTCGTTGATGCCGAAGTCGACCTCGCCGGTCATCGTCGTCGTCCACTCGAGGAAGCCGGGGCTGAAGAGCTCGCGCAGGGCAACCGGGTCGTACTCGCTCGGCACGGTGGCGAGGAATCGCCCGTTGAAGTCGATCGACTCGAACTCGACCTTGCGTGCGAAGCGCTGGGTGACGTGCTCGTGGCCCTCGATCGACTCGACGTTGAAGGCGGGGATGACCTGGGCGAGGTCGGGCATGTGGGCCTTGCAGAGCAACGCGGTCGGCAGGACCGCCTTGTTGAAGAGGCCGCCGGCCTCCCGCTCGTCGGCGTCGCAGCAGGAGCCCCAGAAGCCCTCGGCGAGCTGGCCGGTGAGCCGGTTGGTCCCGCCCACGCAGAGCGCCACGGGCCCGTCTTTGGGATTGATCCCCCCCACAGGCTCATACGTCAGCTCGTGCCGCTCGCCATACTCGCGAACGGTCTCGGCCCACTCCTGTGCTTCCTGCTTGGCCCCCATGTCCGGGCGATCCTAAGGCCGCCCGCCGTATCGCATTGGCTTTCCGTCTGTCGAAACCGAGAAGTCGGTGCAGTTGGCCGGGCGGCCAAGTAGGATGCGTGCATGACCTGGGTCCTCATCGCCGTGGTCGCGATCATCGTGATCGGCGTCCTCTACTACATCGCCAAGCGCAACTCGATCATCGCCGCGCGCAACCGGGTCGACGAGTCCTGGAGCGGGATCGACGTCCAATTGAAGCGGCGCCACGACCTCGTCCCGAACCTGGTCGAGACGGTCAAGGGCTACGCCGAGCACGAGAGCCAGACCTTCGAGAAAACGACCAAAGCACGGGCCGAGGCGATGGCGGCCGAAAGCGTCGAAGACACCGCCAAGGCCGAGCAGAAGCTAACTCAGGCCCTGGCTGACGTGCGCGCCGTCGCCGAGAACTACCCGACCCTGCGCGCCACCGAGAACTTCCAGCAGCTCAGCCGCAACCTCTCCGAGCTCGAGGACGAGATCCAGGCCTCGCGGCGGATCTACAACTCCAACGTCCAGTCCTACAACACCGACATCGAACAGTTCCCCGCCTCGATCATCGCCAAGCAGGGCAACTTCACCGCCCGCGAGTTCTTCGAGATCGAGGACGCCTCCGAGCGCGAGCCCGTGTCGGTCAGCTTCAGCAAAGACTGACCTGACTAAGATTTCGGCATGACCACCGCCACCGAAGCAAAGCTCTGGATCTGCGAGAGCTGCGGCTTCATCTACGACCCCGCGATCGGCGATCCCGACGGCGGCATCCCACCCGGCACGGCCTTTGAGGACATCCCCAAGGACTGGTTCTGCCCGGTCTGCGGAGCGCGGACCTCCGACTTTCGCTTGCTGGAGCCCGGCGAGGCCTAGGCCCGCGAGGGGGGCCCGTGACGCACGATTACGACTGGATAGTCGTCGGGTCCGGCTTCGGAGGGTCCGTCTCGGCGCTCCGGCTGGCCGAAAAGGGGTACAGCGTGGCCGTGCTGGAGTGCGGCAGCCGCTTCCGCGACGAGGATTTCGCCGAGTCGAACGTGCGCCACCCACGGCGCTACTTCTGGTTGCCGCGCTTCGGAATGCGCGGGGTACTGCGGATGACCTTCTTCAAGGACGTCTTCATCGTCTCCGGCAGCGGCGTCGGCGGCGGCAGCCTCGGCTACGCGAACACCCTCTACAGAGCGCGGCCGGCCTTCTTCGACGATCCCCAGTGGAGCGAGCTGGGCAACTGGGAGCGCGAGCTGGCGCCTCACTACGACACGGCAGAGCGCATGCTCGGTGTCGTCGAGTACGAAGGGATCGGCCCGGCCGACAAGCTGCTGCAGGAATACGGCGAGGAGATCGGTGTCGGCGAGACCTTCACCAACACCCGCGTCGGCGTCTTCTTCGATAAGCCGGGGGTCGAGGTCGACGACCCGTTCTTCGAAGGCGAGGGCCCGAGCCGCACCGGCTGCATGCGCTGCGGCAGCTGCATGGTCGGCTGCCGCCACGGCGCCAAGAACACGCTGATGAAGAACTACCTCTGGTTCGCCGAGAAGCTCGGCGTCCGGATCGAGCCCGAACGCCAGGTGACCGAGATCCGGCCGCTCGGCGCAGCCGACGGCTCAGACGGCTACGCCGTGACAAGCGAGCGTTCCGGCTCCTGGCTGCGCAAGAAGCGCCGCACGCAGACGGCCCGCGGCGTGATCGTCGCCGCCGGCGCCCTGGGCACCAACAATCTGCTCGCCAACTGCCGCCACAGCGGTGCCCTGCCGAAGATCTCCGATCGCCTCGGCGACCTCGTCCGGACCAACTCCGAGTCGATCCAGTCGGTCACCGCCCCCGACGACGAGCGCGACTTCAGCCGCTCAGTGGCGATCACCTCGAGCATCTACCCCGATCCCGACACCCACATCGAGGTCGTCACCTACGGCGAGGGCGGCGACGCCATGTCCGGCACCTTCACCGCGATGACGGGGCCGGGAACGAAATTGACGCGCCCAGTCAAGTGGCTGGCGGCGATCCTGCGCCACCCGCTGCGCACGGTGCGGATGCTGATCCCCCACCGCTGGTCGCAGCGCACGGTGATCCTGCTGGTGATGCAGACCGTCGACGCGGCGATGCACTTCCGGCCCAAGCGCCGGCTCTTCGGCGGTGGCGTGCGCCTGACGACCGAACAGGACCCCGGCCGGCCCAACCCCACCTACATCCCAGCCGCGGAGCAGGTGACGCGCTGGTTCGCGAAGCGGATGGGAGGGGTCGCCCAAAGCGCGATCACCGAGTCGGTCCGCAACATCCCCTCGACCGCGCACATCCTCGGCGGCGCCCCCATCGGCTCCGACCCCGAGAGCGGTGTCGTCGACAAGCAGAACCGCGTCTTCGGCTACGAGAACCTGATGGTCTGCGACGGCGCGGCGATCCCGGCCAACCCAGGCGTCAACCCGAGCCTGACGATCACCGCCAAGGCCGAGCATGCAATGAGCCTGATCCCGCCCAAGGACGGGGCCGAGCCGCGCGACCTACCCGAGGCCGCGCGACCCGCGAGAACCTCCGTCGCGCCCTAGCTCAGCCTGCCTCGGCCAGGCGTTGGGCGACGTAGTCCCAGTTGACGACGTTCCAGAAGGCGTCGATGTAGTCGGGGCGCTTGTTCTGATACTTGAGGTAGTAGGCGTGCTCCCAGACGTCGCAGCCGAGCAGCGGCAGGCTGCCGTCGGAGATCGGCGAGTCCTGGTTAGGGGTGGAGACGACGGCGAGACCGGAGTTGTCCTTGACCAGCCAGGCCCAGCCGGAGCCGAAGCGGGCGATGCCCGCGTTCTTGAACTCGTCCTTGAAGGCATCGAAAGAGCCGAAGGTCTCGTCGATGCCAGCCGCCAGGTCGCCGCTCGGGGCACCCCCTCCATCCGGGCTCAGCATCTCCCAGAAGAGGGTGTGGTTGTAGTGACCGCCGGCGTTGTTGCGGACCGGGCCCTGCTTGTCTCCCGGCAGGCTGGAGAGGTTGCGCAGCACGTCCTCTACCTCGCGGTCGGCCCACTCGGTCCCCTCCAGGGCCGCGTTCGCTTTGTCGACGTAGGCCTGGTGGTGCTTGTCGTGGTGCACGCGCATCGTCGCCTCGTCGATGTGGGGCTCGAGCGCGTCGTAAGCGTAAGGAAGGTCGGGAACCGAAAATGCCATCTGGGCGTCTCCTCTTTGGGGTCGGACTGGACGATTGCGAAGCCTGAGCCGGAGCCTAGCGCGACGGACACCTAAGCTGGCTCCATGGAGATCGACGAAGCAAAGCTCTGGCGGGAGTTCGCGGCCTCCCGCGACCCGGCGCTTCGTGAGGAGCTGGTCAAACGGAACATGCCATTCGCGAAGCGGCTGGCCCTGCGCTACCGCGGAGCCAGCGAGTCCTTCGACGACCTGCTCCAGGTAGCCAACCTCGGCCTGCTGGGGGCCGTCGACCGCTTCGACCCCGAGCGCGGCATCCCCTTCACCGCCTTTGCCTCGCCGACGATCCTCGGCGAGCTGAAGCGTCACTTCCGCGATCGCGTCTGGACCGTGCGGGTGCCCCGCGGTCTGCACGACCGCATGGCCGAAGTCGACAAGGCGATCACCGAGCTGACCAGGCAGCTCCAGCGCTCGCCCTCGGTGGGCGAGATCGCCGAGCGCCTGGAGCTGGAACAGACCGACGTGCTCGAGGTGCTGGAGGCGAACCACAACCGACGCACGCTCTCGCTCGACCGGCCGGCCGGCGGCGACGAATCCGAAGAAGCGCCCCCGTCGGACTGGATCGGCGACGAGGACGAGGGCTTCGAGCTGGTCGAGGGGAGGATCGCTCTCTCCTCCGCCCTGCCCTACCTCGAAGAGCGCGAGCGGATCGTCCTGCGACTGCGCTTCGTCGAGGACATGACCCAGTCGCAGATAGCCGAAGAGATCGGCCACTCCCAGATGCACGTCTCGCGCATCCTGCGCCGCGCGCTGGCCCGCATCCGCGAGAGGATCGAGGAGGAACGAGGGCTCGACGGAGAGGGCGACTAGGCGCTCGGAATGCCGGCGAAGCGGACGATCAGGTAGTCGCCGTCGTCGGACTCCTCAACAGTGAGCTCGTCAGCGAGCGCCTCCAGCGTACCGCCGACTCCGGGGACCTCGAGCTCGCGGCGGATATTCCCCGCGGCGCCCTTCTCCATCGGCCCCAAACGGAGCTCGAGGCCGGCCTCGCTCTCGCCCAGCCCGACGCGGACGCAGCCGTCGGCGAAGCGCCCGGGCGCGGCCACGGAGACCGCGTCGGTCACGAGGAGGGCGTCGGCCAGGCGATCCACCGAGATCTGCCGGCGCGCGGCAAGGGAACCGACCAGCTTGCCGAGCACCGGCTCGAGCAACTCCGCGCGCCCGACCGCGATCTCGGTCCCGGTCGTCTCGGGCACCAGCTTCTGCTCGCCGGGCTCACCCTGGGTCCCGCCGCCTCGCAACGGCACGCGCATCATCACCTCCGTGCCGCGATCGAGACCGCCGGAGATGCTGAAGCTGCTGGAGAGGGCGGCGATCAGCGAGAGGCCGAGTTTGAGGCTGGCTCGGTCGGAATCGGCCTCTGGGCTGATGCCCGAGCCGCTGTCGCGGACGGTCACGGTGAGGCCCCCCTCGTCTGGGTCGGCCTCGACCCAGAGCGGCCCCCCCCCGTTTGGATAAGCGTGGACGACGACGTTCGTGCAGGCCTCGGTCACCACGGTCTTCAGATCGGCCAGGCCGGCCTCGTCCATGCCGATCTGCTCCGCCATGCCGGACAGCGCATGGCGGATGACCGCCACGTTCTCCGCCTTGGCGGGAAGCTTCATCTGAAGCCCCTTAGGCCCCTCGTTGGTGGTGGTGCCGTTTGCCATTTACTGCTTCCCGCCAAGAACTCGCCGTCTCAGCGGCTCCGAGCATAGCCGCCCGCCGTTGACAGTTTCGGTACCCGAGGCTGGTGGCGACAAAACCACGGACCCCTCAGACGGCGTCGCGCGCGAAGCGGGCAAGCGCCTGATCGGGGTCGACGAACACCTCACCGCGTACGAAAATGTCGTTTCCCAGCTCCCAGATCCAGGCCGCCGGCATGTCTCGGATGCCCAGCTCGCGACTGCGCAGGTAGACGCGGCCGAGAACCAGTAGGCGGTCGCCGCGACGCTCCACGCGGCCTGGCGTGATCAGCAGCTCTTCCCATACTTTTTCGACGTCCGCGAGGTAATCGCGCAGCCCCTGGCGGCCCCGGTAAGGGCTCTCGCGCCCCGCTTCCCCACCGGTGACCGAGACGAACTCCATCTGCTCGGAGCAGAGCTCTACTATGGCGTCGGCGTCGCGCTGGTTGAAGGCTTGGAAGAGATGCCTTACCAGCGTCTCGTAGGAGTCAGCCATCGCCATCCACCCGGGAGACGGCGAGTATCGCCGCATCGTCGTCGAGCGCTCCCTCGGTGAATACGTGCAGCGCCCCCTCCAGCCGCTGGACCACATGAGCCGGGCTGCTCGCGTTGGCGAGGTGCAGGCGCAGGCGCTCCTCGCCGAAGCGGCCTTCGCCTCCCTCCGCCTCGGTGATCCCGTCGGTGACGACGACGATCTGCTGACCCGGCTCGACCTGGCTGTAGCCGACCTGCCACCCGCTATCCGCAAACGCACCCAGCACCGGGGCGGCGGGGGCGATCTCGCTCACATCCCCCCCGTCCACCAGCAGCGGGGGCAAATGCCCGGCTACCGCGATCCGGACCGGCTGGCCCGGGTTCTCGCTGAGCGCCAGCGCCGCGACGCTGCAGAGCGCCGTGCCGCGCCGTGCCAGCAGCGCCCGGTTGAGGGTGGCCAGCGCGGCGACGGGGTCGTCGGTGAGGATCGCCGCGGTGCGCAGCGTGTAACGAGCCAGTGCGGTGATCGAGGCCGCCTGGGCGCCGCGACCCGTAACGTCGCCGACGACGAGCATCCAGCCGCCGGCGATGCGAAAGGCATCGTAGAAGTCTCCGCCCACTTCGTTCTCGGCACCCGCCGGCCGGTACATGGCGGCAAGCGACCAGCCGGGAATGTGGGGCAAGGGCGGCGGCAGCAACCCGCGCTGGAGCGTCTCGGCGATCTCCGCTCGTGCCGATTCGACCCGCTCGAGGTTGGCGAAGAGCCCACTGTTGTCGAGGGTCAGGGCGACACGGCCGGAGAGGATCCAGGCGAACTGCGCATCGCGGCGCCTGTAGCGCCGGCCCGACCAGGCGACGCCGAGGGTCAGGGCTCCCGTCACCCTGCCACGCGCCTTGAGGGGAACGGTGATCGCCGAGCGCACCTCCAGGCTGCGCAGGAAGTCGAGATCCGCGCCTTCGTCGTGTGCGATCTCGCGCAGGTCCGCCTCCGTCATCCGCTCGAAGAAACGCAGCTCGGGCGTCGACTGGTCCTCGCCGAGCACCATGCGCTCCGGAATCGACGGCTTGCGCTCCAACAGCCCTTGCTCGACGTCCGGGCCGGCGCCCGGTGCCACCCGCACCGCAACGCGCCGCACACTCCCGCCCTCGATCACGTCGATCATGCAGAAGTCGGCCAGCGCCGGGACGATGACGTCGCAGATAGCCTCGAACGTCTTCTCCAGCGAAGTGCCGGCCTCGGAGACCTCCGCCACTTCGGCAAGCACCAGGAACCGGCGCTGGGCACGCCGTCCTTCGACGATCAGAACGGCTAGGTAGGCGCAGGCGGCGGCGAGCGCCACAATCAGAATCGCTATGGCGATCAAATCCATTCCAGCCGACTCTATGCTCGATTGCGGCGGGGGTCCAGCACGCCGCCCGAGCGCGCGCGCGAAAGGGCCGAGGCCCGCGAGCGTCCTACGGCGTGGCCCGCAGCGCCCTGGCGGACGCGCGCGGCACGACGCGGGCGTCGCCTCCGGTCCAGGAGTTGAAGCGGTACCAGGCCGGCTTTGCCTCGCGGTCGGCGGTGAGCAGGCCGGCGGAGTCGCAGAATTGGCAGGAGCCGGGCGCATCGGTCCAGGAGAACCACCAGACGCCGCCGATCCGCCAGCGACTGCGGTTTTCGCTCAGCATCGCGAAGGCCCGGTCCAGTTCGCGAGCCTGGCCGCGAGGGCCGCGCTCCCAACGCGACTCGAACCCATCGGAGCCCCAACCCAGCTCGGTCATGTAGAGCGGCGTCTCGGCGTCGCCGTAGAACCCCATGACCCGGCGCAGGGCTTCGATCTGGCCGAACATGGTGCCCGCGTCAGCGACGTAGGGATGAAGCGCCACGCCGTCGAAGTAGCGCTCGATCCCGGGGGTTTCGTAGACGCCGGCGAGGAAGGCGTCGGACGCTATGTTCGGGGGGATCTGCAGGGGGCGCCCGAAGAGCCCGCCCATGATCACCGTCGAGCCGGGGTCGAGGCGGTGCAGCAGCCGGCCCGAGATGCGAATCAGCCTCGCGAACCTCTCCGGATCGGGCTGGCGCGAGAAGGTGACGATGTTCTCCTCGTTCCAGATCTCCCACTGGCGGACCGCCAGGCGCGGCAGCTCGCGGTTCTCGCGCCAGAAGCTGCCTTGCGGCCCATAGCGCATGACCGCGGCGCGCAGAAAGCGGAGCCATTCCCGCCGCTGCCTGGCGCTGGCCACTGGCTCCCCGCCCAGCCGCGGCGAGACCCAGTCGGGGGTGCCCCAGAGGAAGAAGTAGATGGTGATCCCGTGTTCAGCCGCGTGCCCGACCTGTTCGTCCAGCCACCACCATTCAGGATGACGGCGATCGGCGGCATCGGGCACGACCCCGGCCCAGTTCAGGGGCATGCGCACGCTCGTGATCCCCGCTTCCCGCATCAGCTCGTAGTCGGTCCCGTCGGTGTGCCCTTGCGGCGACATCCCGATGAAGCCGGGCGGCGGCGCAACCGTCAGCGACCCCGCCATGGCGGGCGTGAGCGCCAGCAGCGCCGCGGTCAAGGGAACAATCAGAAGCCTGCGCACGAGCCCGACATTGTGCCTGGTCGGGCAGCCGGCAAGCGGCGGTCCCCATGATCGGCCGGTGACGTTCAGATCCTGGCGCCGCCAAGGGAACGCCGATCGAGCATCTATTGCTAGCCCTTACCGTCCAAAGGCTCCTTTTAGAGACGCTGGTAACTGCGACACGGAACGCAGGCATATAGACAAACCTGGAATAGATGCCTAATGGAGGGGAATGGACGTCTAATGGCGAGAATGAGCATCTAATGGAGGGAATGGACGTCTAATGGCGAGAATGAGCATCTAATGGAGGGGAATGGACGTCTAATGGCGAGAATGAGCATCTAATGGAGGGGAATGGACGTCTAATGGCGAGAATGAGCATCTAATGGAGGGAATGGAGATCTCAGTGCAGAGATCACGACATAGCCAGCCGAGAGAGCTCAGTCGACAGGTTGTGATTCTTTAAGAAGCCAGCGCGCCCCCCTGCCCCAACCCTGAGCGTCCACGAGGTCCACGCTACGAAGGAACTGAAGATCGCTTTGGAGCGCGCCTCGGCTGATCTCTCCTCCAAGCAGCTCTTCGATACGCCCAAGTCGCAGCTGGCCCCGTGCGGCGAGCACTGCCAAGATCTGCCTTTGCTGGTCGGTGAGATCTCGGCCGATCCGTTGGGGTGGTAGATAGCTACTCGGCCTAAACCGGACAACCAAGGTTCCAGGCATCTCTTCAAACTCTGGGCGAGGCAAACCCGCTTGCTGGGCTAGCTCGGCCATCTTGATAGTTCCCCTGCCCCAACTCTCGATAATGCCGCGTTTAAAGAACGCGGAGGCGATGGCAGGATTCCAGCGCTGCGACGTATGGGCCTCGTAGAGATCATCGACAGTCAGCCCGAAATGCAGTTCTCCCGATGAGGATATCTCGAGTCGATCATCGTAGATCGCTACATCGACTGCGCCCCCGCCGACAGAGTAGTCGCGATGACAGAACGCGTTCGCCAGGGCCTCGCGCAGAGCCTCGGGTGGATAAATCGGATCGTCTTGGCGCTCGAAGAGGTTGGGAACGATCTTGCCGGCGATCGGGAGATGCTGTCGGAGAAACTCAGTGCTTATCCGAAGCAGTTGGAATGCATTGCCCTCCAGCTGTCGATTGTCGATGAACTCGGTCTTATCGATCCCTTTGAATTTCGCTAGGCGCACCTGGCACTGAGGGAAGTCCGGGAGCAATCGATCGCCGCGGGCGAAGAGAACGACGGCGGCGCGCAAAAGATGCTCATCTTTGACTAGCCCAAGGCCCCGCAAGAGCTCACTGGGATCGCGGGTCGCAGGATCGGCAATCCGTCCACTGCGGATGCCGTCCTCAACCGTCCGAACGATCTCCTCCTGGTCGAGGTCTTCGACCGTCCACCCGACAGCTGGCTCATTCTCCCAACGGCTCGTTCCATGCAGTTGCTGAAGGAGCATCTCGTTGTATGCGCTTTGGTCCATCTCGACGGTTGACGATCCGACGCGCCGATAGCTCTTGCCCTTGAAGGTGTATGGGCGGTTGTGACCTTTTTCAACGCTCGCGACGACAACCGACTGGTCTCCGACTGCGATCGCTTTGACCGATGGGAAGACCGGCGGCTCAATCTCCGACAACGTCGCCGTCACATCGCGCAAAGTCTTGTCAGAGACAGCCTGCCCTTTGACCTCGCCATCTGGCTCAACGCCAAATAGAACTCGGCCGCCGCGGGTATTCAGAAAAGCACAGATAGTTCTGGCGGCAGCGGTTCGACATCCGGAGCTGGTGCTCGACTTCAACTCCGCGGGTTTCACTCTCTCCCTCCGCGGCCCAGATCTCGATGTCAGCTTTGGTGATGGCCATTGCTTGAGAGCCTATTAGCGACAGGTCGAGCCAGATGGGGTGTGGCGCAAGCGATGTTCGGCCG
Source organism: Solirubrobacterales bacterium (assembly GCA_036376915.1). Taxonomy (GTDB): domain Bacteria; phylum Actinomycetota; class Thermoleophilia; order Solirubrobacterales; family 70-9; genus VRUE01. Next base: position 6,119 of record DASUZK010000078.1, on the reverse strand, counting down.
AGACGCCGCAAAGGGCCGCCGGGATGAGTCTCGCCGTAGGTGAGGTCGACTCGCTTCTGTTCATCGGGGCGCCCGGATTTGAACCGGGGACCTCACCGACCCGAACGGTGCGCGCTACCAGGCTGCGCCACGCCCCGAGAGCGGCGATTATCCCAGACGGGGGATGGCGCTAGCGGACTGCCTCGATCGCGGCTTCGATCTGAGCGCGCGTCGGGCCGTCCTGGAGGGTGCGGGTGCCGGCGGGGCCGCTGACGATCGCGGCCTGGCGGGTACGGATGCCGAGGTCGGTTCCGAGCTGGTCGTAGCCCTCGAGCCGCCGCGCGGCAGGGCTGTCGGTCTCGCGTTCGCGGTCGAGCACCGGCTTCCACTCGGCCACGTCGAGTTCGCCGACAGACGCGGCAAGGGAGGCCATGAACTCGTCGTCTATGCCGAAGCGCTCCGCTTCGTCCTGGTTGCGGAAGAAGAGGTAGGTGTACTGCCAGCCGTAGCCCAGCTCGGCGGCCGCCTCGGCGCCGAAGAAGCCGAGCTGAACCGGGTTCTGCGCGACCGAGTAGTGGCGCATCAGCAGCTTGACCTCGCCCGGCCGGACATAGCGTTCGACCAGCCCGGGGATCGTACCCAGGAAGTCCTCGCGGCAGCTGGAGCACTGGAGGTCGCTGAAGACCTGGATCGAGACCGGCGCGTCGGCGGAGCCGAGGCGGTCCCCTTCCTGCGGGATCCCACCGAAGGTTCCCTGGGCGTCGGCGATGCCGTCCACGTGGATCAGGTCCGGGCCCGCCTCCCGAGTGGAGATGTCGACCAGGGCATATCCCACCGCCAGCAGGGCAAGGCCGAGCGCGAGGATCACCCAGATCCGGCCCCGGCGAGGTATCGGAACAGATGCCGGAGTCGTGTCGCGGTTCTCTGCGGTGGCCGGCATATGGCCATTATCGCGCCTGGGGCTCGCCGCCGGTCTCGCGTTGCGAAAGGGCATTTGACACCGTCGGCACGAGGGGTAGATTCCTTGCTACCTGGTTCTCAACGACAAGGGAGGTCCGCCGTGGCCAATCACCTCACCCCGTCCGAGCTTGCCGAGGAGCTTCACATGAAGCGTCAGGAGGTGATCGGCAGGTGCATGCAGCTGGGGGTTCCAATCTTCCACGGCCGCATCGACAAGACCCTCTTCCAGAGCTCGATGCGAAGCCTGGACTCGGTGAGCAGGGGCCAGGGGCGACCTCGCGCCACGTAGTGCTCAACTAGACTTTCCCCCGCATGGAGCGGGGAACCAAATCGGCCACGCTTGCGGACCTGCTGCCGCTTTCCGCGAAGCTCTATGGCAGCTCCCCCGCGATCTGCTTCAAGCAGGACGCCGAGTGGGTCAAGCGCAGCTTCGACCAGGTCCAGGAGACCGTCCGCTCGCTCGCGCTCGGCCTGATCGACCTCGGCGTCGCCAAAGGCGACAAGGTCTCGATCCTGGCCAACACCCGTCCTGAGTGGACCTACGTCGACTTCGCCGCGCTCTCCGCCGGCGCCGTCGTCGTCCCGATCTACCAGACCAACTCGCCCGAGGAGTGCCAGTACGTGCTGGAGAACTCCGACGCGAAGGTCGTCGTGGTCGAGGACGAGGAGCAGATGGAGAAGATCCGGGAGGTCCGCGATCGCCTGCCCCTGCTCGAGCACGTCGTGCGCATGACCGGCTCCAGCGACGACGCGATCGCGCTCGAGGACCTGGCCGCGCGCGGCGCCGGTCGCGAGGAGGCCGAGTGGGAAGCCCGCTGGCGATCGGTCACGCCCGAGGACGTCTGCACCTTCATCTACACGTCGGGCACGACCGGCCCCCCCAAGGGCTGCGTCATCAGTCACGGCAACTACCGCGCAATGCTGGACATGGTCCAGGAGAACAGCGTCATCGAGGGCGAAGACGTCACCTACCTCTTCCTCCCCCTCGCCCACTCCTTTGCCCTGCTGATCCAGCTCGGCAGCTTCGACCTCGGCGCCACCCTCGCATACTGGGAGCGCGACCCGCTGAAGATCCTGCCCAACCTGGCCGAGCTGAAACCGACCTACTTCCCCTCCGTGCCGCGGATCTTCGAGAAGATCTACACGGCGGCGACCAGCGCGATCGAGAAAGAGGGCGGGCTCAAAAAGGCGATCTTCAACTGGGCGATCGCGACTGGCAAGAAGGTGCGCGCGCTCGAGCGCGATGGCCACGAGCCCGGCTTCCTGCTGCGCAAGCAGCACGCGCTCGCCGACAAGATGGTCCTCTCCAAGGTCCGCGGCCTCTTCGGCGGGAACCTGCGGCTCGCCGTCTCCGGCGCCGCCCCGATCAACCCCGAGATCCTGCGCTTCTTCGACGCCGCCGGAGTTCTCGTGCTGGAGGGCTGGGGGATGACCGAGACCTCCACCGCGGCGACGATCTCCACGCCCGAGGACTTCAAGATCGGCACGATCGGCAAACCGTTCCCGGGCTGCGAGGTGAAGATCGCCGAGGACGGCGAGATCTTGGTCAAGGGCCCCAACGTCTTCCAGGGGTACTACAAGAACGAGCAGGCGACCCGGGAGACGATCGTCGACGGCTGGCTGCACACCGGCGACATCGGCGAGCTCGACGAGGACGGCTTCCTCAAGATCACCGGTCGCAAGAAGGACATCATCATCACCGCCGGCGGCAAGAACATCACCCCGGCCAATCTCGAGAACGAGATCAAGCAGCACCCGCTGGTATCCCAGTGCGTCGTCGTCGGCGACCGCAAGCCCTACCTCGTCGCCCTGGTCACCCTCGACCCCGAAGAAGCGGTCGCCTATGCCAAGGAGCACGGCCTGCCCGAGGACCCCGAGCAGCTGGCGGCCAACGCCGACGTGCGCCAGTCGATCGAAGACCACGTGGCGAAGATCAACGAGAAGTTCGCCAGGGTCGAGCAAGTGAAGAAGATCGCGATCCTGCCCCGGGACCTCTCGCAGGAAGGCGGCGAGCTGACGCCGACGCTGAAGGTCAAGCGGGCGGTCGTCGCCGCCAAGCACGAAAACGAGATCGAGAAGCTCTACGCGAGCTGAGCTACGACGCCTCGCCGGACTGGCGCAGGAGGGCTGAGGTGGTCTGCTCGAGGACGCGGCGCCAGGCGGACAGCTGCTCGGGCTCCTCTTCGGCCGCCCGCTCGACGACGCGGCGGACGCGGCGCTCTGAGATCTCCAGGCCGTGGCGCTCGGCGATCTCCCTGTAACGGTCGTAGTCCTTGGCCAGCGTCGCGGTCACCGATTCGAAGCCGTGGCGCGCGATCTTCAGCCGCCGCGAGTAGTCCATGATCGGCGTGCCGAACATCAGCTCGTCGTTGGGCTCGGGCTCGACCAGGATGATGTCGACGCCCGGGTAACGCTCTTGCCACATCTCGACCGCCTGGTGGAGGCGGGCATGCGCGATCAGGCGGAAGGTCTGGTTTGCGATCGCCGGCAGGCCCATGTCCGAAACCCGCCGCACGCGCGTTCCGAACACGGTCGGGATCGTCTTCTCGAAGTCGTTGACGAAGGGGACGAGCGGGTTCACGACGACGATGAACTTGGCTCCCTTTTCGACCGCGATGTCGACGTTCGTGGTCGAGCGGATGCCGCCGTCGATCAGCTGGCGGCCCTTCAGGTCGACCGGCTTGTAGACGATCGGCAGCGCGGTCGAGCACTGGACCGCCTTGGAGATCGGCACGTCATCCCAGCCCGCCTCGCCGAGGACGATGCGCTCGCAGGTGTCGAGGTCGGTGGCGGTCAGGTAGAGCTCTTTGTCGAGCATGCGGAAGTCGTCGACGCGGCTGTCTTCGGAGAGCGCCCCGCCGACGTAGTCGGCGACCCCTCCGCCCGAGTAGAAGCCGGTCGGCAGCGCCTCCGCGAGTCCGACGCCGACGTCGATCGCCGAGAAATCGCCCATCCGCGCGAGGTTGCGCACCAGCTCCAAAGTCCTCAGAGGCAGCATCGCCGCCTTCTGGGCGAAGCCGAGGTAGTTCGGCTTGAGCACCTTGCCGAGGTTGAGGTCCTCCAGCTCCGATTGGACGCGCCGGTTGATTACCTGCATCATCTCGTCGGGGGTGACGCCGTTGGCGAGCATCGAGGCGACGAAGGAGCCGGCGCTGGTGCCGACGTAGGTGTCGAAGTTGTTGACCGTGCTGTTGACCGCGAGCAGGTCGAGCGCCCGCAGAGCGCCGATCTCATAGACGCCGCCGGTGAAGCCGCCGCCGCCGAGGACGAGTGCCGTCTTCGACGGGCGTTTGCGTGAGCGCCGCCGTCGCGGTTGCGACTCTATGTCCACAACTTTGCCCATAAACATGCATTATCCCACTCAGTGAGGCGAACCCCGGCAGCTATTGCCGCGATGTGCGGGCTCCTTGCCGTCTTCCTCATAGCGGTGGCGGCCCAGGCGAGCGCCGAACTGCGCTGTTCGGCGCTGCAGGCCCGGCTCGTGCGTGGAGGGGGAGCAGCCAGCGGCCTCTTCGTCATCGACGGCGAAACCGGCCGACCCCTTTGCGCCCGTGCAGCCAAGCGCAGGCGGCCGCTCGCCTCGAACATGAAGCTGTTCACCACCGCGACCGCCCTCGGGCGCTTCGGGGCCCAGGCGCGCCTCTCCACCCGGGTCCTCGGCGAAGGGCAGATCGACGCGAACGGCATTCTGCACGGCAGCCTCTACTTGAAGGGGGGCGGCGACCCGGCCCTGGGCACCCCTGGGTTCTACGGCCGGTTCCTCGGCGGGCTGGGCACCAACCTCTTCTCGCTCCAGCGACAGCTGCGCCAGGCCGGTCTGCGCGCCGTTACCGGCCGCCTCTACGCGGACGACACCGTCTTCGACCGGCTGCGCGGGGTCGCGGACTCCGGCTACGGAACCAGCTCCTACATCGGCCCCCTCTCGGGGCTCTCGCTCAACTCCGGCTACAGCAGCTCCAGCGGTGCCAGCTTCGCCTCCGACCCGGCCAAGGTGGCCGCCCGCAAGCTTGCCCGGGCGCTGCGTGGAGCCGGCGTGCATGTCCCGGCCGCGGTCGGCCTGAGAGCCGCGCCGGACAGCGCCGAGACCCTGGGGGTGGTCCGCTCGCCGAGCATCGAGCTGCTCGCCGAGGCCACCAACGTGCCCTCGAACAACTTCTTCGCCGAGATGCTGATGAAGGGGATCGGCGCTCGCTTCGGCGGAGTCGGCAGCACCGCCGCCGGAGCAGCGGTGGTCGAGAGCTTCGCCCGCGATCGCGGCGCCGCCCTGCACGCGGTCGACGGCTCGGGCCTGACCCGCTCCAACTCCTCCTCGCCAGCCGCCATCGTCCACTTCCTGCGCGCGGTGCACGAGGAAGGGATCGGCGACGACTTCGTTCAGTCCCTCGCCCTCACCGGCCACGAGGGGACGGTCGCCGACCGCATGCACGGCACCGCCGCATTCGGCCGCTGCCGCACCAAGACCGGCACCCTGACCGGAGTCAGCAACCTCTCCGGCTATTGCTTCAACCGCAGCGGCAGGCTCGTCATCTTCTCGATCCTGATGGCCGGCGTCTACGACCTCGGCCTAGCCCACCGCGAACAGGACCGAATCGCCGCTGAAATCGCGTCCTACTGAGAACGCGTACGCTGGCCTTTCCGACGTTTGTCTCGCTCATCGAGGAAGTGGTAGACGCCAAAGGCCGTGAAAAACGCCGCCAAGGCCACAGCGCCCAGGGGCCCGTCTCCAGAGTTCCTAAAGATCAGAGCTCCGCCGATGAGAACGACCATCGACACAGCCAGACCGATATTCGCGTAGCGCAGACCACCCATGCTTCCCTTTCAATGCAGACAATAGATTTCAGAGACAATACCTCAAGAAGATGTCGATCAGAGCTACGGCCGCACCAAACATGCCCCCGACGTAGCCGTCCGTGATCGCACGATCTCCGATGCTTTGGCGCGACCAGCCGAGGACGAGACCAAGACCGCCGACCCCGACGCTGCCGAGGACTACGCCAGCAGCGACCGCCGTCGCATATGCCTCGAGCACGGTCGTCAGCGGTCCTATCTGGGCTACGGCCATCTCACGACCCTGACAGCCACCGATTCACGCGTGGCGCGCCAAACGTCACGAATCTGAGCTTTTTCGAGCAGAGGGCAGCCTCTGAGCGGCGGGTCGGGGGCGCCTCCCGAACTGGCGG
>DASUZK010000077.1:0-2050 GCA_036376915.1 Solirubrobacterales bacterium | reverse complement strand
CCGAGCCGGGCCAGCACGACTGCGCCAGCGAGCGCGAACGACGCCATTCCGATCGCCGGCACCTCCGGGGTCCGGAACGGCAAGGCGGCGAGAGTCGCGGCGACGACGGCGCCGACCAGCGCCAGGCCGGCGATGGCGCCGGGATAGGGGCCGCTGCCGAGGCCGCTGGCCGGGGCGGCCGCCTGTGCTAGGCTCCGGGCCTGTTCGACCGGCCGAGGAGCTTGCCCGTGGGCTACACCACCGTCGCGCGACTGTTCCACTGGGTGACGGTCCTCCTCGTCCTGGTGATGATACCGGTCGGCCTCGTGATGGCACAAGAGCCGCCGCAGCCCTGGCAGGACCGGCTCTACATCCTGCACAAGGGCCTCGGCCCCTTCGTGCTCCTCGTCGTGCTGCTGCGGCTCGCGTGGCGGGTCTCGCACTCCGCGCCGCCGCTGCCGGCCTCGGTGCCGGCGCTGCAGGCGCGGGCGGCCGCGGTGGTGCATGCCGGGCTCTATGCCGCCCTCGTGGTCATGGGGGTCAGCGGCTACGTCTTCGTCGACGCCGGCGACTACCCGATCGAGGCGCTGCGGGCGCTCGGCGTCGAGCCGTTCATTCCGAAGAACGTGCCGCTCTCGAAGGCCGCGCAGGCGGTGCATGTCACCTGCGCCTTCGTGCTGATCGCGCTGATCGCGATGCACGTCGGCGCCGCGGCCTTCCACGGTCTCGTCAAGCGCGACGGCGTGGTGTCGCGCATGTGGCCGCCGATCGCGCGGTGAGCAGGGGAATCGCTTGAAGCTCATCCGTTGGGTCGCGTGAGTGCGGCGAAGAGATAGTCGTCGTCCCATCCGAGGGTTTTTCGGCGGACCTTGAAGCTGGCCTTGTCGGGTATCTCCTTGACGATGTTGAGGGCCGCGTGGCGGACGATGGCCATGTTAGCGGGCCCGCTGCCGGTTCTGAGCCGCATGAGGTCGTCGTGGAAGACGACGTCCATCACCCAGTGGAGCCGGTTCTCGATGCCCCAGTGGGCGCGGACGGCAGCGGCGAAGGCGGAGGCCGAAAGCCGTGCGGAGCAGAGATAGTAGCGGCGGGCGATGCTGGTCCGGCCGTCGCGCTCGACCTCGGCCTCGATCATGCCGAGCATGGCGAGGTCGGGGAAGCGCCACTCGCCGGGGAAGCGCCGGTCGGAGGCGAGCCAGCCCACGTCGTAGCTGACGAGGGCGCGGCGGACCTCGATGCGGCCATGGTCGCCGTCGGTGGTCTCGTGGCTGGCGAGGGTGCCGGGAGGCGCGCTGTCGAAATGGGCCCGGACCTCCCCCGCAAGAGCGGGCCAGTTGTCCTTGAGCGCGAGGAGGTAGTCGGCGCCCCTGGCGCGGATCGCCTGGGCGATCTCGGTCTGGCAGCCCATGGCGTCGATGGTGACGAGCGCCCCCTCGAGCTCGAGCCGTTGGAGCAGGAGCGGGATCGCGTTGATCTCGTTCGATTTCGCCGCCACCGCCTCCTGACCGAGCACCAGCCGTTGCCGGCTCGCCCAGGCCGAGACGAGGTGAAGGGGCGCGCTGCCGTTCGCCTTGCTCCGCCGCGAGGTCTTGCCGTCGATCGCCACGATGTCGGGCGCGGTCTCGCGCAGGCTCGCCACCCAGGCGGTGAAGCATTCGGCGAAGAGCGGCGCGGGCAGCGCGTTCATCACGTCGTTCAGCGTGTCGTGCGAGGCGATGCCCCGCTGGTACGGCAGGAGCCGGCGCAAGAAGTCGAGCTTCCTACGGCCCCAGCGCGCGATCTCGACGAAGTCCTCGGCCCCGCCGAGCGTCGCGCAAAGCACGACAAGCAGGACCTCGGGCAACGGATAGACCACCTTCCATGCCTGCCGCGGGTCTTCGAGGGCCGAGAAGTGGTCGATGAACGCCTTGCCTGACATGAAAGCCCCCCGCGGTTCCGAGGCCCTCCATGAATCACAGCAAATCCCGTGCCGGAATCCCCCCCGGCTTCAAGCGATCGCCCTGGGCGAGGATCGCGTGCACCTTGACCTCGCGCTCTAACTGGGCGAAGGAGAGCAGGATGTTGAGCGTCA
>DASUZK010000076.1:0-7755 GCA_036376915.1 Solirubrobacterales bacterium | reverse complement strand
CCGAGGGCATCGTGCCGCTTGCGCGGGGGGAGCGGCTTGACCGCGAGCTCACGGTCTGGACGATGCTGCAGCGTGAGGAGATGCGACGCGCCGAGTTACGGGCGCCCAGCTAGCCGATCGACTGCTGGTACAGCGTAAAGCCGATTCCCGAGCAGACGGCGGCGATGATCCAGAAGCGGAGCATGATCTTCGTCTCCGACCAGGCCATCATCTCGAAGTGATGGTGCAGCGGCGCCATCAGCAGGACGCGACGGCGGAAGGTCTTGAAGGAGAAGACCTGGACCGCGACCGAGAGCGCCTCGATCACGAAGATGCCGCCGATGATGACCAGCAGCACCTCGGTCTGGGTCATCACCGCCAGGGCGCCGATCGCGCCGCCGAGCCCGAGCGAGCCGGTGTCCCCCATGAATATCGAGGCCGGGAAGGCGTTGAACCAGAGGAAGCCGACGCAGGCCCCGACCAGGCAGGCCGAGAGCAGGGCCAGGTTCTGCTGCTCGTTGGTGACGAAGGCGATCGCCGTGTAGGCGAGGAGGACGATCGCGCAGGAGCCGGCGGCGAGGCCGTCGAGGCCGTCGGTGAGGTTGACCCCGTTGGAGGTGCCGGCGATGACGAGGAAGACGAGGACGAAGTAGAGGACCGGGCCGAGGTCGATGCTGGCGTCGCCGATGCGGAAGTAGAGGACCGGCTCGAGCCCCACCTCGTGGCGTGCCACCCACCACAGCCCCAGGGCCAGGAAGACCTGGAAGAGGATCTTCCAGCGGGCCGAGAGGCCGAGCGAGCGCCGCTTGACGATCTTGACGAAGTCGTCGACGAAGCCGAGCGCCGCGCAGCCCATCGCGACGCCGAAGACCGCCAGGCTCTGCGCGTCGCGGTCGGAGAGGACGAGGTAGGGCACGCAGATCGAGGCGAAGACGATCAGCCCGCCCATCGTCGGCGTGCCGGCCTTGGCGTGGTGCTCCTGGGGCCCGTCCTCGCGGATGTGCTGGCCGAACTCCTTCACCCGCAGGAACTCGATGAACTTCGGCCCGAGGAAGATGCAGATCAGCATCGCCGCCATGCCGGCGATCAGGACTTCACCCATCGAGCAGCTCCTCCAGAGCCTCGGCGACGGTCTCCAGGCCGGCCGAGCGGGAGCCCTTGACCAGGACCGTGTCGCCCGGCTCCAGCTGCGCGGCGAGCAGCTCGGCCGCCTCCTCGGGGGTGCCGACCAGCTCGTCGGGCCCGTACTCGCGGGCGGGCTCGCCGACGCCGATCAGGAGGCCGACCTCGGCAGCGCGCGCCCGCTCGCCGATCTCCCGATGGTAGGCGGGGCCGTCGGAGCCGAGCTCGGCCATCTCGCCGAGCACGGCGATGCGCCGCCCGTCTCCGATCGAGGCGAGGTGGTTGAGCGCGGCGCGCATCGAGACTGGGTTGGCGTTGTAGCAGTCGTTCACCAGGACGATCCCGTCGCCCATCTCGAGGCGCTCGCCCCGGAAGCGTGAGAATCCTATGTTCGCAACGCGGTCGGCCATCTCGGCGAGCGGCGCGCCCAGGGCGACCCCGATGGCGAGCGCGGCGAGCGCGTTCTCCAGGTTGTGCGTCTCGGCGAAGGGGAAGTGGAAGTACTGGCGCCCGTTCGGGGTCTCGATCAAGGCGTCGGTGACACCGTCCGCGACTTGGCTCTCGACCACCTGGACGTCCCCGCCGCGGCCGAAGCGGAGCAGGCTCGGCGCTTTCTCGAGATGCGGCTCGAGGGGCCCGGCGTCGACCGGGACGATCGCGACGCCGGTGCGGGGCAGGGCCCCCAGCACCTCCGCCTTGGCCGCGGCGATCGCGTCGACCGACCCCAGCAGCTCGACGTGGACCGGCCCGACGTTGGTGATCACCGCGTATTCGGGCTCGGCGATCGAGGCCAGCTGGGCGATCTGGCCGGGACCGCGCATTGCCATCTCCAGCACCAGCGTCCTCGTCCCCTCCGGCGCCTCGAGCACGCTGAGCGGCAGGCCGATCTCCGTGTTGAGGTTCTCGCGGTTGGCGTGGACCTCGCCGGGAAGCAGCACCCGGGCGATGTCCTTCACCGAGGTCTTGCCAACCGAGCCGGTGACGCCGATGACGCGGGCGGCGAGGGTGCGGCGCCAACCACGAGCCAGCGCCTGCAGCCCGGCGAGCGGGTCCTCGGTGACGAAGGTCCAGGCGTCGGGCAGGCCCTCGGCGTGCTCGGGACGTACGACGACCCCCCAGGCCCCGCTCTCGATCGCCGCCGCGGCGAACTCGCCGCCGTCGACCCGCTCGCCGCGCAGGCCGAAGAAGAGGTCGCCGGGGCCGCTCTCGCCGGACTCGATCGTGGCCCGTTTCGGGTAGCTGGACTCGCCCCGTGCGATCAGTTTCGACCGGGTGACCGCCGAGATCTGCTCGGGCAGCAGCTTCAAAGCCTCCGCAGCTCCTCTCGCGCGACCTCACGGTCGTCGAAGGGGACCTTGCGCCCCTCCTCGAGCTCCTGGCCCTGCTCGTGACCCTTGCCCGCGATGACGACGGAGTCACCCGGTCGCGCCCGGCCGAGGGCGAGGGCGATCGCAGCGCGCCGGTCGGGCTCAACCTCGATTGCCGCCACCGCCGCGCCGTTCTCGGTCCCGGCGAGGATCTCGGCGACGATCGACCCCGGGTCCTCCGAGCGCGGGTTGTCGGAGGTGACGATCGCCAGGTCCGCCAGCTCCGCGGCCGCCCGGCCCATCAGCGGCCGCTTCTCGCGGTCGCGGTCGCCGCCGGCTCCGAAGACCACGATCAGGTCTCCCTCGGTCAGCCGGCGAGCGGCCCGCAGCACGTTCTCCAGCGAGTCCGGCGTGTGGGCGTAATCGACGAGCACCGCGAACTCCTGCCCCTCCTCGACCGGCTCGAACCGTCCCGGCACCCGCTCCGCCCGGGCCAATCCCTCTGCCGCGACCTCGGGGGCTACCCCAAGCGCCCGGGCCGCCGCAAACGCCCCCAGCGCATTGGCCACGTTGAAGTCCCCCGGCAACCCCGTCCGCACCTCAACTTCCCCGCCGACGGGACTCAAACGGCCACTATTTGGCCGTTTGAGTCCCGTCGGCGGGGGTTTGACCGTGAACTTGGCGCCGGCCGCGTCGAAGGAGACGTCGTGGGCGGCGAAGTCGGCCTCCGCGCCTGCGGCGGAGAAGGTGACGCACTCGAGCTCCTCGGCGAGGCGGCGGCCGTAGGGGTCGTCGACGTTGACGATCGACGTCCCGGGGCCCATCTCGAACAGCAGCCGCTTCGATTCGAAGTACTCCTCCATCGTGCGGTGGAAGTCGAGATGGTCCTGGGTGAGGTTGGTGAAGAGGGCCACCTCGAAGTGGATCGCGTCGGCCCGGTGCAGGGCAAGCGCGTGAGAGGAGACCTCCATCGCGCAGGCGCGGTCCCCCGCCTCGAGCATCCGCCGGAAGGTCGCCTGCAGGTCGATCGCCTCGGGCGTCGTCCGCTCGACCCCCTCCGCCACGCCGCCGACCACCTGTCTCACCGTCCCCAGCAGCCCGCACTGGACTCCGGCGGTCTCCAGCACCTCGCGGATCAGGAACGCCGTCGTCGTCTTCCCGTTCGTCCCCGTCACCCCCACGACCCGCAGCTCCCCCGTCGGGTCGCCGAAGAACCGAGCCGCCAGCGGCGCCATAGCCGCCCGCGCGTCCTCCACCACGACCTGCGTCACGTCCAGATCCAGCTCCCGCTCCACCACCAACCCCACCGCCCCAGCCTCCACAGCCGCGGCGCCGAATTCATGCCCATCGGCCTTCTCACCCGGCACGCAAAAGAACAGCGTCCCGGGCCCAACCTTTCGGCTGTCGTAAGCAAGGGCCCCCACCTCGACGGCAGCGTCCCCAACGAGCCGGGCCTGAACAGCTCCCTCGACGAGCTCCTCCAATCTCACGCCGCAAGTCTAGGAAGGCCGTCGGGTGCCCCTCCCCAAAACACTCAAGCGCGGCTCTGCCGCGCGTTTTGGGGAGGGGTGCCCGGCGGCCTCACCCCTATTCGGGAGCAACCCCGAGGTATGGAAGAGCGAAGGCCGCAATCTTGCCGAATGCCGGCGCCGCCACAGACCCGCCGTAGATGTCCCCCTGCGGCTGATCTACGACGACGCCGACCAGCAACCGCGGGTCCTGCGCCGGGGCGAAGCCGATGAAGGAGGCGACGTACTTGGTCTCGGAGTAGGTCCCGTTTTCGGCCACCTCGGCCGTCCCGGTCTTGCCCGCCAGCGTGTAGCCGGGAACGCTGACCGCCGATGCGGTGCCGCCCGCTTCCAGCACCCCCTCGAGCATCTCGCGCACCTGCGCCGCAACGTCGGCGCCGAACACCCGGTGCCCGTGCGGCTCCTCCACGGGCTCCCCGCCGACCTCCTCGATCAGCTGCGGGCGGCGCAACACTCCGCCGTTGGCGATCGCCTGGTAGCCGGCCATCATCTGCATCGGCGTCACCGAGAGCCCCTGCCCGAGTGGCAGGTTCCCCATCGTCGAGCCCGAGTAGTCCTCGAGCGCGGGCACGATCCCCTGCTCCTCGGCGGGAAAGCCGACTTCGGTCGGGCGGCCGAACCCGAAGCGTTTGATCCAGCGGCTGAATTTCTCGCTGCCCAGTTGCAATCCGATCGTCACCGCGCCGACGTTGGAGGAGTGCGCCAGGATCTGCGCGACGCTGAGGGTTTCCGTCCCGCGCGCGTGCGACTCCTCGATCACGCGGTCGGCGACCTGGATCGTCGGCGGTAGCGTGAAGGCCGAGGCCGGCGTGACCAGCTTGTCGTCGAGCGCCGCCGCAACCGTGAATGCCTTGAAGGTGGAGCCCGGCTCGTAGGTAAACCCGGTCGCCCGGTTCAGGAGGTGCTCGGGGTCGGCGCTGGAGAGGTCGGTCGGGTCGACCGGCGGCCAGTTGGCCATCGCCAGGACCTCCGAGCTGCGCGGGTCCATCACGATCGCAGTCGCCCCCTTCGGCGCGTACGCTTCGCCGACTTCGGACAGCGCCCGCTCGGCGCTTTCCTGGATCGCCGGGTCGAGCGTCAGCTGGATGTCATCGCCATCCTCGGCTTCGTCGACCGTTTCCAGCCGGATCGTGTCGCCCTTGGCGTCGGTGACTATCTGCCGTTCGCCGTCATCGCCGCGCAGCACCTCGTCCTCGCTGCTCTCCAGGCCCGTCAGCCCCTCGTCTTCGGACCCGACGGCGCCGATCACCTGCGCCGCCATCTCCCCCTGGGGGTAGGTCCGCCTGCTGTCGGGGTCCTCGCCGATCCCCGCCAGGCCAAGGCGTTCGATCCGCTGCGTCGTCGGCAGGTCGACTTTGTGGGCCAAGGCCGCGTAACCCGATTCGGCGGTCAGCTCGGCCAGCACCTCGCTCTCCGGCAGGTCGAGGATCGGCGCCAGCTTCTCCGCCGCAAGCGCAGGCTTCCGCACTTCGGAGGGGATGGCGAAGATCGTGGCGGCGTCTTCGGAGGTGGCGAGCTCGTTGCCATGGCGGTCGAGCACGCTCCCACGCAGGCTCGGCAGCAGGATCGACTGGCTCTGCTGACTGACCGCCTTCGAGGCGAGCTGCGCCCCCTGCACGCCCTGCAGCCAGAAGGCGCGTACGACGACGACCAAGAAACAGAGGAGGAAGGCGGCGAAGAGGAGGCCGATCCTTCGCTCGATCACCCGCACGACCGGGCTCCCTCAGTAGCCCGTGCCGGCTGCGGCGAGTCGCTGGGCGGCGACGGTTACGTCCTGCGGGCTCGCCTCCACGTATCCGATTCCGTCCGAGCTGGCCACCGTCAGCCCGAGTGCCGCGGCGTCATGGCGCACCCGCGCCGCGCCGGATAGCTGCGCGACTCGGCTGCTCAGGATCGAGTTCTCCTGGTCGAGCGCCTGGATGTTCTGGTCGATTTGCCCGGCGGTCGCGGCAAGGCTGAGTGTGATCACGTTGAGAGCGACGATCCCGGCCAGCAGCAGCCCGAGCACGCCGATCCAGGCGCGGCCGCGCGTCATCCGCACCATCAGGCTGGAGTCGGGAAGGCGACGGACCGCCGTCGCCGTGCCGACGGCGATCGGGATCAGCTGGGTGCCCGGGCGGCGGGCCGGCGCTCTTCGCGGTGCGGGGGCTTTGCGGGCCGGTTTGCGCGCCGGCGCGGCTCTGAGCGCGGGAGGCTTCTTGCGGGCCGGCGCCCGTGCCGGTGCCGTTCGGGCTGTCGCGGCGGCGGCCATCAGGCGGTTGCCTCAACGGCCTCGGAGATCTTGACCGCCGCGCGCAGGTGGGCGGACTTCGAGCGTGGGTTGGTCGCCACCTCGTCGGGGCCGGGGGCGACGGCGCGACGGGTCAGCAGCTCGGCTTCGGGCTCGCGACCGCAAACGCAGACGGGCAGCTCGGGCGGGCAGACGCAGCCGCGCGCGCGCTCCGCCATGAAGCGCTTCACCCGGCGGTCCTCCAGCGAGTGGAAGGAGATCGCGGCGAGGCGGCCGCCGACCGGCAGCATGCCCCAGGCGGTGGGCAGCGCGTCCTCCAGCGAGTCGAGCTCGCCGTTGACGGCGATCCGGATCGCCTGGAAGGTCCGCTTGGCCGGGTGCCCGCCGCCGAAGCGGGCCGACGCGGGCATTCCCGCCTTGATCGCGTCAACGAGCTCGGAGGTGGTGGCAAGCGGCCGGCGACGGGCGATCTCACGGGCGATCCCGCCCGCGTAGCGCTCCTCGCCGAAGCGGCGCAGCACCTGGGCCAGGCGCGCCTCGGGCCACTCGTTGACGATGTCGGCGGCGCTCAGCCGCTGGCGCGTGTCCATCCGCATGTCGAGCGGCGCGTCATAGGAATAGGAGAAGCCTCGCTCCCAGGCGTCGACCTGCATCGAGGACATCCCCAGATCCATGTAGACCATCTCTGGGTGGATGCCTTCGCCACCCAGGGTGCGAAGACCTGCCGCGAAATCGGCGCCGAGCAGGCGGGTAGCGCACGGTGCCTCGGCGGCGAACGCCTCGAAGCGGGCCTCGGCGGCCGGGTCGCGGTCGATGCAGACGAGCGTCCCGCTCGGCCCGATCGCCTCGGCGACGCGGCGGGCGTGGCCGCCGCCGCCGAAGGTGCAGTCGACGGCGATCTGCCCCGGCTCGGGCGCCAGCAGGGCGACCAGCTCGGCGGCGAGGACGGGTTTGTGCTCGGTCGGCATATAGAGAAGGGTTGCGCGGTCTACCTGCGGGGTGCGGTGAGTCGGGGCTGAGTGCGCACGGGCTGCCATCTCACTCAGACGCTCCGTTCGCGGCCAGGCCCTCGGCGATCTCCGGTGCGGAGGAGTCCAGCTCGGCCTCCTGCTTCGCCCAGTCCTCGGCGTTCCAGATCTCGAGGTACTCCCCCGCGCCGATCACGACGCAGGGCCCGGAGAGGCCGGCGTGCTCGATCAGCGGCTTGGGCACGCGGATGCGACCGGCGGAGTCGAGCTTCTCGTCGAAGGAGCCGCCGTGGAAGCGGCGGCGCAGCTGACGCGCGTCGCGCCCGAAGGGGCTGTGCGGCGAGAGGAAGCGATCGGAGAGCTGCTCGAACTCCTCGGTCGTGTGCACCCAGACGCAGGGGTCGAAGCCCTTGGAGAGAACCACTCCGTCGGCAAGCGCCGCCCGAAACCTGGAGGGAACAGTGAGCCGATCCTTGGAGTCGAGACTGTGCTCGTAGAGGCCCCGAAATGCCACCGCCGGTTCCTTTCCGTGCGAGCTGTGCGTGGAGTGCTGGGAAGAGAGTTAGGACCGGAGTGATGAGGTGGGAGGAGCCTCACCACCCCGGTCCTGGGCTTCAACT
>DASUZK010000075.1:0-19890 GCA_036376915.1 Solirubrobacterales bacterium | reverse complement strand
CGCCGGCTTGTGCTCCTCGGCGAGCTGCGCCACCTCGTCCATGTCGACGAGCAAGTCGTCCCGGCGCACGTGGTACGGCACCGGGTTGTAGAGCTTGCCGGAAACGTTGATCTTCATCCCGTGGCTGAGGTGGCCGCCGTGGTCGAGCGCCAGGCCGAGGAAGGTGTCGCCCGGCTGCATCAGCGCCATGTAGGCGGCGTTGTTCGCCTGGGCGCCGGCGTGGGCCTGGACGTTGGCGTGCTCGGCGCCGAACAGCTCCCTGGCGCGGTCGATCGCCAGCTGCTCGGCGACGTCGACCTCCTCGCAGCCACCGTAGTAGCGCCGCCCAGGGTAGCCCTCGGCGTACTTGTTGGTCAGCACCGAGCCGACCGCGTCGAGCACCGCCTGCGGCACGAAGTTCTCCGAGGCGATCATCTCCAGCGTGCCCTGCTGGCGCTTCAGCTCGCCGTCCAGCACCGCGGCGATGGCCGGGTCAACCTCGGCGAGAGGGGCGGTCTGGAAGTTCTCGGGTAGGTCGTCCATCGTGAGCGACATTACCAACGGTCATGGATAGCCTGAGGCCAGTGAGACGCCGCCTCTCGCTCTGCCTAGCCGCTCTTTGCCTGGCGGCGCTTGCCGTCCCCCGGCCGGCCCTGGGCGCGACCGGCGAAAACCCTTGCGAAGGACCCGAAGCCGCAGCGCTCCTCTGTCCGGACCTGAAGGTCGGCCCGGCCGCCGACCTCTTCGTCGAGCACGGTGGCGGCCGTTACGGGTACGGCGGTGGGGCGCTGCTGCACGCCGGCAACGACATCCGCTCCCGGGGCCGGGGCCCGATGGAGCTACGAGGGCTGCGCTACAAGCGCAACTGGATGCGAGCTAACCAGGCCATCTACCGGGTCGGGGGCGGAGTCAGCATCTTCCGCACCGATGCGAAGCTCCACTTCTACAGCGTCGGCTACGAGTTCGGCGGCTCCTACTGGAAGGTGCACGACCCGCTCAGCATGGAGATCTGGTCGCTGGGCGACGACCGGCAGCCGCTGGAGCGAGTGCGCAAGGGCCCCAAGGTCTTCTACTGCTTCCGCGACCTCGAGCGCACCCGTGCGATGAGCCGCTCTCCGGGGTACCGCGTCTACCCGGCCTGCAGCCAGGACCCGAGCCGCCAGCGAGTCCGCCTCGGCACCTCGGTCGGCTGGTCCGACATCTACCCCTCCACTTACGATCGCCAGTGGGTCAACGTCACCGGGTTGCGTGGCTGCTTCGCGTTCGTGATGCGGGTCGATCCGGAGAACCTTCTGTTCGAGTCCAACGAGCGAAATAACCGGTCGGTGAGGGTCATTCGACTGCCGTACCGGGACGGTCCGCAGAACTGCTGACGGTGGTGGGGTTGGATGCCGGGTGCCCCTCCCCAAAACGCTCGGCGGGAGCCTCGCTTGAGTGTTTTGGGGAGGGGCACCCGGCATCCCTCGACACGGCACGAGGCTCGAAGGGCTCATCCCCAGAGGCACCGCCACCCTCGAAAGCTTCTCCCCCGCGCCGCCCCGGCGTCCCAAAAGCTCCACGGGGCCAGGCGCCGTACGGGCGCTCCGAGCTTTAGAAAAAAGCTTGGGGACTCTGTGGCCGGGTTCGCAGTCTGGGCGTCACTCGGTGACGTGTTGGAAGGGAGCCTGGCCCTCCTCCAGGCGAATGTCGCGAAGCGGCGGAAATGCAATCCGATATTTGCGCGGCCGCTTAGGCCGCGCTCCTCATTGCACCGCGCTTACGCGCGGTGCTCAATTCGCCTGGAGGAGGGCCAGGCTCCCCCACCTCAACCCCCAATCGGCGCCCTCGGAGTCGAGCCCCAAAAAACAACTGTCCCCAGCATCCCGATGATGTGGACGAGGATGATGTTGACCACCATCGACTGCGCCGTCGCGGTGCCGACGCCGACCGGCCCGCCTGAGGCGGTGTAGCCGTAGTAGCAGCCGACGAGCACGATCGCCGTCGCCATCACCAGCCCCTTGATCAGGCTGAAGCTCAGGTCCAGCGGGTCCTGGTACATCCAGAAGATCAGCAGGTAGCCGCCCGAGGAGACGTCACCCACCTGCTGGACCACCGAGAAGTAGCTGGCGAAGTAGGCGACGCCGATCCCGACCAGGTAGAGGAACGGGATCGCGATCCAGGCCCCGAGCAGGCGGGTGGCGCAGAGGAAGGTGACGGGCTGGATCCCCATAACCTCGAGCGCGTCGATCTCGTCGGAGATCCGCATCGCGCCGAGCTCGGCGACGATCCCCGTGCCCACCTTGGCGGAGAGGATGTAGCCGAACGCGTAGGGCAGTCCCTCGCGCAGGTCGCAGTAGGCGGAGAAGAGGCCGGCTAGCGAGGGGGCGCCGATCGAGCGGTTGAAGTAGGCGCCCTGGAGGCCGCACTGGAGGCCGAGGATGAAGACGAAGGCCCAGATCACGATCGCCGAGCCGAGGATCAGGATCCCGGCCTGGCGCAGGCTCTCGCCGAAGTAGCGCAGCACCCGGCCCGAGTAGACGTGGCCGGCGACGCGCGAGCCGAAGCGGGCGATCTCGCCGAAGGCGTCGAGCCATTCGCGCGGGACGTCGAGCCACCCGATCATCGCTTCCCTGGCCCTCATCGGATGCTCTGCAGTTCGGGGTTGGTGGCGAGCAGGATCGCGGTGAAGACGAAGTTGAAGAAGAAGACCGCGACGAGGGCGATCACCACCGCCTGGTTGACCGCGCGGCCGACGCCCTCGGCGCCGCCGGACGCGGTCATCCCCTTGAAGGAGCAGACGACGGCGATGATCGCGCCGAACATCGTGCACATCAGGATCGAGCCCCAGATGTCGGTGATCGAGGCGTTGGCGAAGAGGGTCGCGAAGAAGCCCCCCAGCGATTGCTTGTAGAGGAGCTCGGCTGCTATGCCGGCCGTGAGGCCGAAGACGATCGCGAAGATGTCGAGCAGCCCGGTGATGACCATCAACGCCAGGAAGCGCGGCACGACCAGGTTCTTGACCGGGTCGACCCCGAGCACCTGCAGGGCGTCGAGCTCCTCGCGGATCTTGCGGGCGCCGAGGTCGGCGGTGATCGCGGTGCCGGCGACGCCGGCGACGACCACGGCAGTCACCAGGGGACCGATCCAGCGGATCGCGGTCAGCACGAAGAAGCCGCCGAGCCGGTCGAGCGCGCCGAAGAGCGAGAGCACGCCCGCCGCCTGCAGGCCGGGAGCGCCGAGGCAGAGGGCGAAGGTCGAGATCAGCAGCGGAAACCAGGAGAGCTTGAGCACGAAGAGGAACTGCCAGACCAGCTCCTCGCCATAGGGGTAGGGAGGGCGCACCGCCGAGACGATCGTCTTCGCGGTGAGGATCATCATCTCCCCCACCTGCTCGAAGGCGGACTTGGCGGGCAGGAGCGCCCGCGTCACGACTTCGCTCGCCACCAGCTCATCGCCCTGCCCAGAGGGCCCCCGCCCGATTGCGCCGAGCCGCCGTGCCGCTCCTCGTCGAGCCGGGCTTCCCGCTTTGCCCGCGCCTCGCCGAGCCGTCTGGCACGCAGCTCCGCCGCCCGCTGCGCTTCGGAGAGCTGCGCGATCAGCGTGTCGCGGGTCTGCTCGAGCTCCTCGACGCCGGCGACGTGGGCCTGGGAGAAACGCCCCGCCGTCGGCATGTCGGCGGGAAGGTCCCGCGTGTATGTCCCCAGCTCGACCTCCAACCGGGCGATCTGACGGCGCAGCTCGTGGCGCACCTCGATCGCCTCGCTCTCCCGGGCAGGGTCGGGCAACGCCGGAGGGACGGGTGCCCCCTCCCCCTCGCTCGCCATGCTGGCGCAGGCAGCCGCGACGACGACGAAATCGCGGGGGTCGAGTCCCATGCCTCGCACCCGGCGGAGCGCCTCGCTGGCGATCTCCTCCAGCTCGGGCGCCGCCTCGAGGCCCGCGGCGACGAACGTGCCGCGCCCCTGCCGGCTCACCACCAGGTCCTCCCGTTCGAGTCCGGCGTAGACCGCTCGCACGGTATTCACGTTGACCCCCGCCCACTCGGCCAGGCGGCGGAAGCTCGGTAGCTGCTCGCCCGCCGCGAGCCGGCCGGTGGCGATCAGCGCCCGCAGGCGCCAGGAGAGTTGAACGCCGACCGGGAGCTCCGCGGTGGGATCGGTCGAGAAAGGCGTGGCTTCGCGATCTGCGGCTCGCTGTGCCATTGAACCAACACAGTACAGGGGATAACTGTCCTAGTCAATTAGGACAGTCGCCACCGGCTACTGCCGCCCTTCAGCCGGGCCGCCAGGTCGCCGGGTGGCATCCCACCTTCACGCAGAACCGTCCACTCGCCAGTCTCCTCGAATTCGACCAAGTCCACAACCGTGGAGGGCAAGCCGGTGAGGGCGCCGTCGTCGATGGCGAGATCGGCCTCGGCGCGGATCGTGAGCGGCACGTCCGCGAAATCCGAAGGAGCTGGCTCGCCGCTTCGGTTCGCCGAGGTCTGGAAGAGCGGGCACATCGCGCCGGCCAGCGGGCCGCCTATCAGGCGCACCCCGAGGCGTTCGGGGTCCTCGCGGCAAGCGAGCGGATAACGGCGTTCCGGGTTGGCGACGACGAGGGTCACGGGGCCGGGCAGCAGCGCCCCAATGGCCTCCCGGGTGCGCGGGCCGAGACCCTCGACCAGCTCGCGCATCGCCAGGGGCGAGAAGTAGAGGACGGCCGAGGGCTTGCCGTCGTCGCGGCCCTTGATCTCGTGGATGCGCGCGATCGCTCGTGCATCGAGAGGGTCGCAGGCGAGGCCGTAGAGCCCGTCGGCCGGGAAGACGGCGATGCCGCCCCCGGAGACGCAGCGCTCCAGCGCGATGCGCGCCGCCTCGACCCCGTCCCGTTCGATTGAGACAACCTCGCTCACGGTGCTGACTTCGTGGTTGTGGGTCCAATAGCACCGGAAAAGACGAAGTCAGCGGAACGGGACCGGCCCACCACCACGCGCTCGACCCCGGCGAGGTCCTTTCGGGCTTCGATGCGATCGAAGCCGGCCTCGCGCATCAGCCCACCAACCGCCTCCGCCTGTCCCTTGCCCACCTCGAGCGCCAGGCATCTCGTGACCGGCCTGACGTCTAGGAGGGCGCGGATCGCGTCGAGGCCGTCGGGGCCGGCCAGCAGCGCCTCGCGGGGCTCCCACTCGGTCACCTCCGGCTCGAGGTCGCCCCACTCGGCCTCGCTGACGTAGGGCAGGTTGGCGAGTACCAGGTCGAACTCACCCGAGTCGGGCAGCGCCCCTTCGACAAGCTCGATCCGACCCGCCAGGCCAAGGCGCTCGGCATTGGCCCGGGCGACTTCGAGCGCCGCCGAAGAGGTGTCCGTGGCGACCACTTCACACTCCGGCAGCTCGCCGGCGACGGCCAGGGCGATCGCACCCGAGCCGGTGCCGATGTCGAGGACCCGGCGCGGGGCCATCTCCAGCGCCAGCTCGACCAGCAACTCGGTCTCGGGCCGCGGGATCAGCACCCGGGGGTCGACGGCCAGCTCGACGTGCCGGAAGCCGCGGCGGCCGAGGATGTAGGCGACCGGCTCCCGCCGCAGCCGCCGCCGCACCATCTCGCCGAACCGCCGTGCCGCCGTGGGCGGGATCTCCTCGTCGGGATTCACGGCGAGGCGGGCACGATCCCACCCGGTCGCCTCGCAGAGCAGCAGTTCGGCATCGAGCCGCGGCTCGCCAACTCCGGCGGCGCGCAGAGCGTCGACCGCCGCGCTCAGTGCTTCGCGCGTCACCCGACGGCTGCGGTCTCGAGGCGCTGTCTCTTCTCCTCGGCGGCCAGAGCCTCGGTGAACTCCGCCAGCGCCCCGGCGAGGACGCCGTCGAGGTTGTGCGAGGTGTGCTTGATCCGGTGGTCGGTCACCCGGCCCTGGGGAAAGTTGTAGGTGCGCACCTTCTCGGAGCGCTCGCCGCTGCCCACCTGGGCCTTGCGCTCGGAAGCGATCTTCGCCTGCTGTTCGGCCAGCTCGCGCTCGTAGAGGCGCGCGCGCAGCACCCGCATCGCCCGCTCCTTGTTCTGGAGCTGGGACTTCTCGTCCTGCATCGAGACGACGATGCCGCTCGGCCTGTGCGTGATCCGCACCGCCGAGTCGGTCGTGTTGACCGACTGCCCACCCGGTCCCGAAGATCGGTAGACGTCGATCTGGAGGTCGTTCTGGTCGATCTCGACCTCCACCTCCTCGGCCTCGGGCAACACCGCCACGGTCGCGGTCGAGGTGTGGATCCGCCCCTGCGACTCGGTCTCGGGCACCCGCTGGACCCGGTGCGTGCCGCCCTCGTACTTGAAGATCGAGTACGCGCCCTCGCCCTTGATCGCGAAGGTCACCTCCTTGAATCCGCCGACCTCGGCGCTCGACCGCGAGAGCCCCTCGGTGACAAAGCCGCGCTCCTCCGCGTAGCGGGTCAGCATCTTGTAGAGGTCACCGGCGAAGAGTGCCGCCTCGTCCCCGCCAGTGCCGGCGCGGATCTCGACCAAGACGTTCTTGTCGTCGTTCGGGTCCCGCTCGACCATCGCCAGCCGGATCTCCTCTTCGAGCTCCTCGATCCGCCCCGGAGCCTCCTCGGCCACCTTGCGCAGCTCCGGATCGTCCCCATCCTCCTCGAGCAGCTCCCGCGCCCCCTCCAAATCGTCCTTCAGCGTCCGGTACTCGCCCACCAGCTCGCGGGCCGGCTGCAGCTCGCGATATTCGCGCCCGACCTCGGCATACCTCTCACGATCGCCAATCACCGCCGGATCGGCCATCAGCTCCTCCAACTCGGTGAACCGCGCCTCGATCTGCTCTGCAAGTTGCTCGATCACGCCTCACAACATAGAGCTACTCGCAACGGTGTCTCGCGGCGGGTGGCGTCGATTTGGGGGACCACCCCGAGGAGGCGGCGCAGCCGCCCCCGCAGCGGGTGGTGGCACCAAATCGGCGACAGGACCCGCCGCGCCACTCCCGTCAGGCGACGATCTCAATCTGCTGCTCGGAGGCCGCCGCCTCCGGCGACTCCTCGGAGAGCACCTTCTCCAGCGCCGCGATCGCCACCGCCAGCTGCTCTTCGTCGGGTTCCCGCGTGGTCAGGTTCTGCAGCATCAGCCCAGGCCACATCACCGCCCTCACCCAGCGCTTGCGCCGGTTCTTGCCCGCCCACTTGATCACCTCGTAGGAGAGTCCGGCGATCAGCGGGATGCCGAGGATGCGCGAAGCCAGCAACCAGTACCAGGCGGGCAGGCCGAGCGGCGCGAAGACGAAGATCGCCAGCACCATCACGATCAGAAGGAAGCTGGTCCCGCAGCGCGGGTGCAGGCGCGAGTAGAGCTTGGCGCGGGCGGGGACGAGCTCGTCTTCGGCCTCGTAGCAGGAGATCGTCTTGTGCTCGGCGCCGTGGTACTCGAAGACACGGCGCAGGTCGGGCAGGCGGCTGATCACGACGATGTAGCCGATGAAGATCGCCGTGCGCAGCACCCCCTCGACCAGCCAGAAGAGAAAGGCCGAGCCGAGCTGGTCCTTGATCAGGCTGGTGAGGCCGACCGGCACGACGAAGAAGAGCCCGACCGCGAGGACCATCGAGAAGGCGATCGTCAGCGCCCAGATCCAGCCCCCTATCTCTTCCTTCTCCCCGTCCTCACCCTCCTCCAGCTGGGCGTTGGCCGAGATGCCCAGTGCCCGGAAGCCGATCTTCAGCGACTCGCCCAGCGCGACGACGCCGCGCAGGACGGGGAGGCGCCAGAGCCGATGCCGCTGTGCCCAGGGCTTGATCGGCTCGGACTCGATCTCGACCTCGCCCTCGGGATTGCGCACGGCGACGGCCCAGACCGAGATGCCGCGCATCATCACGCCCTCCAGCACCGCCTGGCCGCCGACGGGCGCGTCGCGCTTGGCGACCAGGGCACCGTCGGGCATGCGCAGCGGGTCCGCTCCGTTGCCGGACGACGGCACCTCGGCCTCGGGGGAGCCCAGCTCTGGGCTCACGGGCTACTTCCCGGCCTTGGCGTGCTTCGCCGCGCGTCGCTGGAAGCGCTCGACCCGGCCACCGGTATCGACCAGCTTCTGCTTGCCGGTGTAGAACGGGTGGCACTCCGAGCAGAGCTCGACGTGGAGATCCTCCTGCGTCGAGCGAGTGTAGAACTGGTTCCCGCAGGAGCAATGCACGTTGGCGAGGGTGTACTCGGGGTGGATTCCGGTTTTCATCCGCTCTCAGTCTAGATGAAGCGCGCATCTTGCCCATTCAGGGGTTGGGGATTCGCGCGCCGGTGCCGATAGCCAGAAGGTGGACGCCCATGAGCCAAGCGCCCCCCTCCCGGCTCTCTCGCGAGCCCTGCGAGTCGTGCTCGCGGCGGTCCTCTTCGGCGGCACCGGGCTGGTCATCCTGCACAACTGGCTCGGCCTCGGCGGCAGCGAGCTCGACGACCTCGCGGGGGGCGAGCTGTATGACGCGGTTGTCCTCGCGGCGGGCGTCGCCTGCCTGCTCAGGGCCCGCGCGGTCGAGTCGGAGCGTTCGGCCTGGGTCCTGATCGGCACCGGGGTCCTCGCCTGGGGTGCTGGCGAGATCTACTGGACCGCCGCCATCCTCGACAACCCCGAAGCTCCCTACCCCTCCTTCGCCGACGCCGGCTACCTGGCTTTCTACCCGCTCACCTACGCGGGTCTCGTGATGCTCGTCCGCGCCCGGGTGCACGAGATCGACTGGCGCCTATGGACCGACGGCGCGATCGCCGCACTCGGGACCGCCGCGCTCGGCGCCGCCTTCGTCTTCGACTTCGTCGCCGATCGGACCACGGGAACCACGCTTGAAGTGGCGACTTCGCTCGCCTACCCGCTCGGCGACATCGGGATGCTGGCGATGATCGTCGGCGTGATCGCGCTCACCGGCTGGCACCCCGGCCGGACCTGGTCGCTGCTCCTCGCCGGCCTCGCGGCGATGGTCGTCGCCGACATCGCCTACACGGTGCAGGCCACCGGAGGGTTTGTGCCGCCCGGCAACTGGATCGACCCGATCTACCTGATTTCTGCGTCGTGCATCGGCGCGATCCTCTGGCAGCCGAGCGCCGCGCGGATCGAGCCCGAGCTCCTGGGCAACCGGCGCGAGCTGATGGTCCCCGCCATCTTCGCCACGGTGATGATCGGCCTCTTCGCGATGCAGCACATGAGCGCCACCAGCAGCCTCACGACGATGCTCTGGGCGGCGACGATGCTTGCCGTGATCGTCCGGCTTGCGATGAGCGTTCGCGAGAACAGGGCGCTGCTGCAGCAGGTCCGGACGGATTCGCTGACACGTATCGGCAACCGCGGGGCGATGCAGGTCGATTTCGAGAGCGCCTGCGAGCGCACCGCCGAGGGAGCTCGGGTGACGCTGATCCTCTTCGACCTCAACGGCTTCAAGCGCTACAACGACAGCTTCGGCCACCCCGCGGGGGATGAGTTGCTGGCGCGCCTGGGCCAGGGGCTGCAGGCAGCCGTCGGCGATGCCGGGGCCGCTTACCGGATCGGTGGCGATGAGTTCTGTGTGGTGGTGAGCGGCTCAGCGGGGGTCGTCGACGCGGTGACGAAGCGCGCGGCGGAAGGCCTCACCGCGAGCAACCACGGGGTCGAGGTGAGCGCTTCCTGGGGAGCCGCCACGGTCCCGGACGAGGCATCCACCCCGTCGGAGGCGATGCAGCTCGCCGACGTGCGCATGTACGCCCAGAAGGAGTCGCGCCGCCTCGCCCACCCCGCCGTCCCGCCGCTGCCGGAGGCGTCGAAGGTCTCGGAGACCGAAGCCGTCGAGCACTAGCGACGGCTGAGGCCGTCGAGGAGGAGATCGAGAGCCCGCCGGACCTCGACTTGAGCCGTGTCAGGGTCATCCGCCCGGGCGACCAGCATCGCGGCCTCGTCGAGCGCGCCCATCAGGACGTGGGCGAGAGGCCGTACCGGCTGTGGCTCGATCGCGCCCGCGTCGATCGCCGCCTGCAGGCTCGCCTCGATCAGGCCGAGGCCATGCTCGGCGGCGATCTCCCGCCAGCGGTCCCAACCCAACACCGAGGGGCCGTCGAGGAGAACGATTCGCTGCGCCTCGGGCTCGACGCAGGCGGCGAGGAACATCTCGGCGCCAGCCCGCATCGCCTCCAGCGGCGAGTCCGCGTTGGCGGCGAGCGCGCCGGCGGCGATCCGCTCGGCGAGCTCCACCTCGATCTGCTCATAGACGGCGGCGAAGAGCTCGAGCTTGCCGTCGAAGTGGTGG
Organism: Solirubrobacterales bacterium; assembly: GCA_036376915.1. Lineage (GTDB taxonomy): Bacteria > Actinomycetota > Thermoleophilia > Solirubrobacterales > 70-9 > VRUE01. Next base: position 9,707 of record DASUZK010000075.1, on the reverse strand, counting down.
TAGAGCGCGCCCCGGGTCACGCCGGCGGCCCGGACGATCTCCTCCGTTCCGACGCCGGCGTAGCCGCGCTCGGCGAAGAGGCTCCGCGCCGCTTCGATCAGGGCCGCCCGCGTCGACTCCGAGCGCTCCGCCTGGGTGCGTTTGACATTCATACTGTCTGTATGTAATTTATCGCCCGCGTCGGCCGGAAACAACCGCAAAAGGAGATCGCAATGAGTCCCCCAGATCAGCGCCACGAAGTCGAGCTTCCCGCCGGACGCATCCGCTACCGCGAAGCCGGCGAGGGCAAGCCGGTCGTCTTCGTCCACGGCTATCTCGTCGACGGCCGTCTCTGGGACGGGGTCGTCGACCGGCTCTCGGATCGCTGTCGCTGCATTGCTCCCGACTGGCCGATCGGCGCACAGCAGATCGCGATGAGCCCCGACGCCGACCTCTCCCCCTACGGCATCGCAGCGATCGTCGCCAGCTTCCTCGAGGCACTCGACCTGGAGGACGTGACGATCGTCGGCAACGACTCCGGCGGCGCGATGTCCCAGGTGCTCGTTACCAGGCACCCGCAGCGCATCGGGCGCCTGGTGCTGACCAACTGCGACACCCACGAGAACTTCCCGCCGGGGATCTTCAAGGCGATGCCGCGCCTCGCCGGGCTGCCGGGCGGGATGGCGGTGCTGGCGGCGCCGTTCCGGATCGGCGCCGTGGCCCGCGCGGCCTTTCGTCCCTTTACGAAGGATCCGCTCCCGCCCGAGCTGATCGCCTCCTGGATGGAGCCGGGCCTGCACGACCCCGACGTCAAACGCGACGTGAAAAAGGTGACCGTGGGAATGAAGAAGCGCTACACCCTGGAGGCCGCGGAGAAGCTGAAGCGCTCAGAGCTGCCGATCCTGCTCACCTGGGCGCCGGGCGATCGCCTCTTCCCGCTCGAGTACGCCCAACGGCTCGTTGGCGATACGCCGAACGCCCGCCTGGTCGAGATCCCGGGCGCGAGGACTTTCGTCCCGATCGACCAGCCGCAACGCCTGGCTGACGAGATCGCCTCCTTCGTCGCCTCGAACTGACGTCAAACGCGCAATCTGCGCGTTCTTTTTCGCTGCCTGCATGTTTTTCGTCTGACCCGGTGGGCATCCTGTCGCAATCCCCCCGACAGGACGGAGACCTATGCCCAAGGAAATCTTCGACCAGGAACGGCCCAGGAGCACGATGGCGAAACGCCTCGACGAGGCGTTTGCGGGCTGCGAGCAGTGGACCCTCGCGCCGCCTTCTCAACGGCGCAGCGCGGCCGTCTTCAGCTCGGAGCTCTCGAGCCCCTCGACGATGAGCGGCAGTACCGCCGCCGTACGCACCCAGGAGCCGCGCGCGCTGTAGCCAGGCTCATTTCCCGCGCTGCTGCTGTTTCCCAACCCCTGCTGGGACCACAGTTGCCTTCAGCGCAAGCACCTTCTTGCCGAGCGTGTCCCTGACGCGGACCCTGATGACCAACCGGCCCTTGCCCGCCTCTTCCAGGGCGGCAAGACATTTGCCGTACACCTTGACTCCGAGCCTGGCGCGCTTGCCCGGGGCGAGTTTCTTCCTCAGCCTCGTCCTGACCTGATTGCACCGAGTCTCGCCCGCTTTCAACCTCGTAGAGAGGACTTTCAGCGCGCAGGGGGTGCCACCACAGGTGATCGTTCCGATCTTCGCCCTGCCTTTTTTGTTGAGCCTGATCTTGCCCTTCCTCACATTCGCCTTGGCACGTGTGCCCGGCGGAGGAGGAGGAACCAGCGGCTGCCAGCTGGGCGCGTAGCCGTCGGCGGCGATCCGGGTGAACCCGGAACCGTCTAGGGCCATCGTGAAGAGGCCGGTTTCGTCTTTCCCCATGGAGCCATAGACCCCGCGTCGGAGCACGATCCGCGAGCCGTCCGGAGAGAAGGCCGGAGAGTTGACGTAGCCGCCGGAGCCTTCTGACGGCGCGGGCACGGGAAGAAGCTGCACAACGCCTCCCCCAACGCCAACCAGCCCGATGTCGGCATACCCGTGGCTGAAGACGATCTTCGAGCTGTCCGGCGAGAAGTCGGGTGCGCGATCGGACTGACCGGTGGTGACGCGCTGCGGTGCGGCGCCCGGCGCACCGATGACGAAGATCGACGATCCGCCCTGGGCGGCGCGCGAGAAGGCGATCTTCCCGTCTGCGGAGTAACTCGGCTTGGTGTCCCTTCGATCGCCAACCAGCGATGTGAGGGCTCCGATTCGGGCGCCGGTTTGGGAGTCGATCGAGACCAGGTGCGCCCCGCATGTGTCGCAGCCGTATTCGTAGTTGAAGTAAGCATCTGGATTGCCGAAGCCGAGACATGTCTGTTCGTTCAGGGCCTCGACTGCGCAAATGCTCCTGTTGGTGCGTTTTCCGCTGGCTTCGGAGACGACGATCTGCGAGCCGTCAGGCGAGAACGACGGGTGGTCGAAGGTCTGCCACTCATCGACGAAGGTCTGGATCCTGACTATCGGGATCGTTTTGCCCGAATGAGGGTCGTCGTAGTCTTCCTCCCATTTGACCTGGAACGACTGCGAATTGCTGCCGATCAGAAGCTGCTTGAGCCCCGCACCCGTCGCGCTCATCACGGCAACGCCTTCTTCTCTGTCAAAGGCGATCTTGCTCCCGTCGGAGGAGTAGGAAGGAGCCGAGACTCCGGCACCGGACGTGAGCAACGTCGAAGAGCCCCCATCGGCATTGGCGGACCAGATCGCCGCACTCGAGTAGGAATAGGAGTCGCCGGAGGCATACGCCACCCTGCCATTGCCGCCGGGGAACGCGGCGTCACCACGATCGCTCATCGAGATCGCCAGGGCAGCAAGCCCGAGGCACACGGCCAACGCCACCGATGTGAGCGCAATGCGATGACGCCGAGTGGCGGGAGACACGATCTGCATTCTCATCCTTCTTATTTCTTGCCGTGCTTCTCGTTCGCGTCCGCGGTCAGGGTCGACTTCAGCGTCAGCACCCTTCTGTCGAACGCGTCGCCTACCCGGATCCTGACGATCAGAGAGCCTTTGCCGGCCCTCTGCAAGATGGCCAGGCACCTTCCTGCGACCTTGACTCGAACCCTGGCGGCCTTACCGGGCGCAAGCCGTTTTGGCAGCTTGACCTTGGCCGTGCAGGTCTTTTTGCCTACCGTCAGCTTCGCCGAAACGACCTTGAGCGCGCACGGCGAGCTGCCGCAGACGATGGTTCCGATCGAGCCCTTGCCGCTCTTGCCGAGCTTGACTTTGCCTTTGGCCGATTTGCCTTTGAATGGGGTCGGAGCCGACTGGGGAACCGGTAGCGCGGTCGGCTGCCAGTCGGGGCCGGAGCCGTCCACGACCTTGGCCAGGCCCGAGCCGTCGACTCCCATCGTGTAGATGCCGCGTTCGGATTTGCCGGCGACAGGGTTCAGCCTACGGCCCAAGAGGAGCTTCGAACCGTCAGGGGAGAAAGCCACCGATTCCAGGTAGCTGTATTTGACGCCAGCTGGGTTAGGCACCAAGAGCACAGTCAACGGCCCACCGCCCACGCCGACGATGCCGACCTCATCCCCATCGCGAACGAAGGCGAGCCGCGTGCCGTCCGGCGAGAAATCAGGCGCGAAATCATACGGCCCGTTGGTGACTCTGACCGGCAGGGCGCCGGGCGAGCCGGCGACATAAATCGAGGTTTTTTCCGACGAGTAATCCCAGCGACTGAACGCAATCGCCCCTCCAGAGGAGAACGTCGGTTCGTAGTCCTGGTGCGAATTCGAAGCGGGCACCACCTCGGCGATCTGGGCGCCGGAGGAAGCGCTGACCGTGATTATGTGCGACTCGCAGTCGATGCATTCTTCGTCGTAGAAGTAGTGGCCTTCCTGGTAGCCGCTGAGGCATTCCGAGCCTTCGTCCTCCGCAACCGCGCAGGTCAGCGTGTAGATGAATTCACCACTTCTCTCGCTGAGGACGATCTGCGTGCCGTCCGGGGAAAAGGAGGGATTGGAAAATATGTGCCACGCTTCGGTGAAGGTCTGGATCTTGACGAACGGAATGGTTTCCGAGGGTTCTTCGGGGTTTTGGAAGTCGCTCTGCCATTCGGGCGGTTCGGAGGAGCTGGAGTAGCTTCCGGACAGAAGCTGCGTCTGCCCGCTGCCGTCCGCATTCATCACGGCGATGCCGTTTTCCCGTTCGAAGGCGACCCTGCCGCCGTTTGCGGAGTACGAGGGGGCATAGTCGTTGCTCCCGGTGGTGAGCCTGAGCGGCGAGGCACCGTTCGCTTCCACCGACCAGATCGAGCCCGAGTAGCCATCGCCGTAGGAGTAGGCGACCCTGCCGTTGGCGCCAGGAAAGGCGGCTTGGCCGGATTCGCTCATCGATATCGCCAGCAGCGCCAGCCCGGAGGCCGCCGCCAGGGCCACGGCCGCGAACGTCATCCAGCGGCTTCGAGCTGGACGAGACTCGATTCCCATGCCCACCCTTTCACGCGAGATTCCCCGGCAGCCACATCTCAACTAGCGTTGCCTGGCTTTTGACCTTCCCGAACAGGGTTCTTATATCAGTTGGACTTAGATGGCCGTCGTCGACTACCTGAGCAGTTTTTTCTGCCTCGGCGTACTGATTGCGGCCTTCGCGATCAGCGCCGGTTGCCTGCGCTCGGCCCTGCTGCCGGACTGGCAGGGCGCACCGGCGGTCCTGGGGGCAATCGTCCTAGGTCTCTCCCTGGCCACCGTCACGGCCGAGCTTCTTGGTCTCCTCGGCCTGCTGACCACCCCCGCACTGATGATCGTCTCGACCTCGACCGCACTGGGCCTGCGCTTTTCGCGGTTGCCCCGGGGCGCCCGCTCCTCCCCGCCGGGACCACCGGCGGGGAGGGTCTACTTGGGCATCGCGGCGACCGCGGCCCTGCTTACGGCAGTGCACTGGGCTGGGCCGGTCCTGCACAGCCTCGACGTCGGGATCTACCGACAGGACAGCACCTGGTACCACCTTCCCTTCGCCGCCTGGTTCGCCCAGACCGGCTCGGTCGCCGGCCTGTTGCAAACCGACCCTTTGAAGCTGGCCGTTTGGTACTACCCGCTCAACTCAGAGCTCTTGCACGCGATCGGGATGGTCGTGCTCGGCAACGACCTGATCTCGCCGATGCTCAACTTCGGCTGGATGGGAATGGCGCTGCTCGCCGCCTGGTGCATCGGGCGGCCCCTCGGCCTTGCTGCCGCCACCTTGCTCGGAACGATCGTCGTAGTCGACTCCGACATGATGCTCGTCCAGGCGGGCAACGCGCCGAGCGACATCGTCGCGCTCGCCTGCCTTCTCGCGGCGATCGCGCTCCTCGTCAACGGCCAGGCGGCCCGGGACGACGGTATGGGGGAACGAGGAGGAGGCACGCTCTCGATCGCCCCGGGTGCGCTCGCCGTCGCCGCCCTGGTTGCTGGGCTGGCGATCGGTGCCAAGGTAACGATGCTGGTCCCGGTCGGGGTCATGACCGTGGGCATCCTCCTCGCGGGCGAGAGAAGCACCGCATGGCGGCGGGCGGCGATCTGGCTCGGCGGCCTCGCGGCGACAGGTGGCCTCTGGTACCTGCGCAACCTGGTCCAGGCGGGCAACCCCCTGCCGTGGCTGAACGCCGGGCCGCTGCCGGGGCCGGATCAGGAAGCCCTCTACCCCCGGCCGGCTCACTCGATCGCCGAGTACGTCGCCGATCGCCACGCCTGGGTCCACTACTTCTTCCCCGGCTTCTCCGAGACCCTCGGACCGCTCTGGTTCGTGGTCCTCTTCGCCGCAGTCGCCGGGATAGCCCTCGGCCTCCGCCGTCGCCACAGCACCCTGATCCGCATCGTGGCGCTGGCTGGTGCGGCCACCCTAGTCGCGCACGCCTTCAACCCGATCTCGGCTTCCGGCCCGGATGGCGGGCCCTACGGGTTCGCGTCCAACCTGCGCTACGCCGCGCCGGGCATCGCGATCGGGCTGGTCCTCCTGCCGCTCTGCGAGACGCGATGGATGGCACGGCGAGTACTGACCCCCGCCTATGCCCTCCTGATCCTCGTCGCCGCGATCGCCTCGGCGGAGTGGACGCAGCCGCAACCGCTGCTTGCGATCGCGATCGGGGTGCTGGCCGTCGCGGTCCCGATCTGGCTCATGAGCGGCCCCGGCAGGGGCCGCCAAGCGCTGGCAGTCGCGTCATTGCTGGCGCTCGTCGCGGTCGCCGGATACCCCGTCCAGCGCCATTACTTCGACAACCGGTATCGATCCGACCTGGCGCCGCCGCTTGACAACCCCGGCTTCCGGGCCTCGAACCAGTGGAAGCTGATCCAGACCTGGGCGCGCGACCAGCGGGGGATGCGGATCGGCATAGTCGGCACCCCCGCCGCCTACGGCCAGTACGTCCTCTATGGAGAGGACCTCAGCAACGAAGTGCGCTACCTCGGCGAACCCCAGCCACACGGCGGGCTGACCCAGATCGAAAGCTGCAGGCGCTGGCGCGAGCGGATCGACAGCGGGCGGTTCGACGCGGTCGTGATCACGCCCGAAGACCCGGGCTCGCCGTTCCCACCGCCCCAGATCGCTTGGACCCGAGACGACGGAGGGGTTGTGCCCGTGCTGCGGGTCAACCCGGCCGGCGTGTTCCTTCTGGCCGGCCCCCTGAACCCGGCGGCCTGCCGGACGACGCCCCCGGGACTCAGGCCCCCCGGCACCCCGAGCCGTCCCCTGCCCCCAGGGGGACCGGGCAGCCGCCCATTTCGCGAATAGCGTCGCAGCACCCAACCAACCGCGAGATCAGCGATGCCTCTCCTCGGGCGGGGCGTAATGCATGATCACCCGGGAGACGATGTGGGCGCCCAGGCACCCGATCACGACGATCGTTGCCGTCAGGACCTCGATTTTCGCGTGCGCAAAGGTCAAGCCGAGATATGCACCAATCACGGCAAACGAAAAGATTGCGAATAGGAGAATCAGCGCCCTGGATTTGTTCATGAGCTCAGCTTAGCTCACCAACGCAGACAAAACCATTACAAAAATCGCGAGCCCAAGCCCAAAGAGCCCACCCGTAACCATTGCCTCTCGCAATCTTTTTTCATCGGCTCCGGCAAGCGCGGGACCGGCGTGAGCCACGAACCCACAGACAGCGATGGCGGCTCCCATCAAACCGAGAGCCGCAGCGAACTGGCTCGCAATGGTTCCGACGACAAACATGCCCCCACGCTAGAAGCTCGCAGCGCACATGTGATGCGCCGAGACGCGTGAGACTCAAACGTCTTTGAGGAAGGCCAGGGGGCGGGGGCCCGCCCCCGCCCCGCTCAGGTCTCTTGGTAAAGCGGCCCGTCCCCGCCCTCGGGGAGAGTCAAGCGCCCGCCCTTGGCCGTGATAGCCCCGCACTGCACGCAGTTGGAGGCGGTGACGTGGACGTCGACCTCGGCAGCGCCGTTCTCGAGCTGCTCGTCGGGGATCTCGTAGACCTGGGCCGGACACATCGAGACCCAGGTCTGGGCGATCTCCCGCGGCACCTTGGCCTGGATGCGGACGTGGTTGGGGGCGTCGTCGCGGGTCGCGTTGCCGGAGAGGAAGACCGAGTCGAGCTTGGCGAAGGTGAGCTCGTTGTCGGGCTTGACGTACATGTCGCCCGCCTTGCCCAGCTCCATCTCGACCTCGGAGTCGTGCTCCTGCTTCCAGTGGCCGCCGGGGAAGTTGCCTTTGGTGATCGTCATCGCCGAGGCCATGGCGCCACCGACGAAGAAGCCTTTCGAGAAGGGCTGGCGCATGTTGCGCGATTCGAAGAGGTCCTTCTCGATCAGCGAGTTGTGGACCTTCTCGTCGTAGGCCTCGAAGTTGACCGAGTCCTCCTTCAGCGCCGCGACGATCGATTCCGCCGCGTACATGCCCGCGTGCATCGCGTAGTGGACGCCCTTCAGGGTCGGCACGTTGACCATGCTCGCCGCGTCGCCGGCGATCACCATGCCGGGGACCGCGAGGCGCTTGGGCATCGCGAAGTAGCCGCCCGAGGGGATCGTCTTCGCGCCCCAGGCCACGCGCTTGCCGCCCTCGAGCAGCTTCTTTACGAAGGGGTGGGTCTTGAGCAGCTGCAGGGCGTCGTGGACGCTGAAGGTCGCGTCGGTGTAGTCGAGGCCGGCGACCAGCCCGATGCAGAGCTTGTCCTCGCCCATCGGGTAGATGAAGCTGCCGCCGAACTCGTTGTATCTCGGTGACTTGCGCAGCGGCCAGCCCATCGTGTGGATCACCCGGTCGAGCGGCTTGGGGACCTCCCAGACCTCTTTGACGCCGAGCTCCCAGCGCATCGGGTCGGCGCCGTGCAGATCGAAGTAGTCGTAGGCGGCGTAGGTGAGGTGGCCGACGGTTCCCTCGGCGAGAACGGTCGCCTTGGCGACGACGTCGGAGCCCGGCTCGAAGTTGCCCAGCTCCTCGCCCTCCTTGCCGCGGCCGCGATCGCCGGAGCGCACGCCCTTGACCACCCGATCCTCGACCAGCAGCTTGGTCGCGGCGGTCTCGGAGAGGATGTAGACGCCAGCCTCCTCGGCTTTGTCGGCGAGGAAGCGGCCCAGCTTGGAGACCGAGGTGACGTAGTTGCCGTGGTTGCGGAAGTTCGGCGGCATCGGCTTCAGCGGCAGCGCCGCCTTCGAGGTCAGCAGGTAGACCGCGTCCTTGGTGACCTCCTGGTAGACAGGCCACTCCTCCTTGGGCAGGTCGGGGAAGAGCTCTTCCATCGCCGAGGGCTTCATGTTCGCCCCGGAGAGCAGGTGCGCCCCCGCGACCTTGCCCTTCTCGATCACCGCGACCGGGACTTCGCCCAGCTTCTCGGTCAGCTCCGGCTCGTTCTCGAGCAGCTGCATGATCTTGTTGGCGCAGGCCAGCCCGGCGGGCCCGCCGCCCACTATCGCTATGCCGACCTCGATTCGCTCGTCCGCGGGGTCGGTCGGCGGGCCGATCGCGTCGGTCGCGTCGAACGGCGGCGGGAACTCGCTTGGCGCTACTGCCGGCATCGCTTACTCCAATCGTTCGTCGGGGAGCTGCATCCGGGGGGCCGGAGCCCCCCGGGAGACGTCAGCCCTTCTTCGCCTTGATCGCCTCGGTCAGCTTGGGGACGATCTTGTGCAGGTCGCCCACCACGCCGAGGTCCGAGAACTCGAAGATCGGCGCGTTCTGGTCCTTGTTGATCGCGAGGATGTTCTCCGAGCTCTGCATCCCCACCTTGTGCTGGATCGCGCCGGAGATGCCGGCGGCCAGGTAGAGCTTCGGCGCGACCGTCTTGCCGGTCTGGCCGATCTGGGCCGCGTACGGGTACCAGCCGGCGTCGACCACGGCACGGGTGGCGGCAACCGCCCCGCCCATCGCCTCGGCCAGTTCCTCACACTGCTTGAAGCCCTCGGCGGCGCCGAGGCCGCGGCCTCCGCCGACGAGGATCTCGGCGTCCTCGATGTTGACGTCGGCGCCGCGCTGCTCGCCGCGCTGAACCATCGTCGCCTTGGTCGACCAGGGCGAGAGCTCGACCTCGACGTCGACGACCTCGGCCGTGCCGCCGCTCTCGCTGGCGTCGAAGGCGTTGAGGCGGCCGATGATGATCCCCGGCTCGCCGACGCACTCGACGTCGGCGACCTTGGAGTCCTGCAGGATCGGGCGCTCGGCGATCAGCTTGCCGCCGTCCACCTTCACCTTGGTGACCTCCATCGTCACGCCCGCGTTGAGGCGGGCGGTGAGGCCGGCGCCGATCTCGAAGCCGAGCAGGC
>DASUZK010000074.1:0-8488 GCA_036376915.1 Solirubrobacterales bacterium | reverse complement strand
CAGGTGCTCGACGCCTTCAAGGACCTCGGCTTCCACTACGCGAGCCAGGCCGGCATCACGGTCTCCAAGAACAACGTCGTCTCGCCGCCCGACAAGGAGCAGATCCTCGAGCGCTACGAGAAGCAGACGGCGGCGATCCAGGGGCAGTACGACGACGGCTACATCACGGCCGAGGAGCGCCACGAGGCGGTCACGGCGCACTGGAACAACGCCACCGACGAGGTCGCGCAGGCGATGGAGGACAACCTCGACGAGCTGAACCCGATCTTCATGATGGCCAACTCGGGCGCTCGTGGCTCCTTCAAGCAGATCCGCCAGCTGGCGGGGATGCGCGGCCTGATGGCCAATCCGAAGGGCGAAATCATCGAGCGGCCGATCAAGGCCAACTTCATGGAGGGGCTCTCGGTCCTCGAGTACTTCATCTCCACCCACGGCGCCCGAAAGGGCCTCGCCGACACGGCCCTGCGCACGGCCGACTCCGGGTACCTGACCCGGCGCCTGGTCGACGTCGCCCAGGACGTGATCGTCCGCGAGGAGGACTGCAAGACCAAAGACCACATCGAGATGGCGATCCGCAAGGACGACAACTCGCTCAACGACAACCTGATCGGGCGCCTGGCGGCGAAGAAATTCGAAACCAAGCGCGGACGTGAGCTGCTCAAGCGCAACCAGGAGATCACCCTGGCCGACGTCGAGGCGATCGCCGAGGCGTTCGGCACCGAAGAGGTCAAGGTCCCGGTCCGCTCGGCGCTCAAGTGCGACGCCGACTCCGGCGTGTGCCGCTCCTGCTACGGAGTCTCCCCGGCGACCGGCTCGACGGTCGACATCGGCGACGCGGTGGGGATCATCGCCGCCCAGTCGATCGGCGAGCCCGGCACGCAGCTGACCATGCGCACGTTCCACACCGGCGGCGTCGCCGGCCAGGACATCACGCAGGGCCTGCCGCGCATCGTCGAGCTCTTCGAGGCGCGCAAACCGAAGGGCCTCGCGCAGATGGCCGAGGCGGCCGGCAAGGTCTCGGTCGAGGAAACCGATAAAGCGCTGAAAGTGATCGTCACCGAGTCCAGCGGCGAGGAGCACGCCTACAGCTTCCCGCCCCGGACCCGCCTGCACGTGGCGGACGGCGAAAAGGTCGAGGTCGGGCAGCAGCTCAACGAGGGCTCCCTGTACCCGGCGGACCTGCTGGCGATCCGCGGTCGCACCGACGTCGAGCTCTACCTGGTGGCCGAGGTGCAGAGGGTCTACCGCGCCCAGGGCGTCGACATCAACGACAAGCACATCGAGCTGATCGCCCGGCAGATGCTGAAGAAGGTCCGGATCGAGTCCAAGGGCTCGACCAGCCTGCTCCCCGGCCAGCTGGAAGACCGCGGTGCGCTGAAGCGGCTCAACAAGAAGACGAAGGAAGAAGGGGGCACGCCGGCCAAGGCCGAGGAGGTAATCCTCGGCATCACCAAGGCCTCGCTGGCCACCGAGTCCTTCCTCTCCGCAGCGTCCTTCCAGGAGACGACCAAGGTGCTCACCGACGCTGCCCTCGAGGGCAAGCGAGACAAGCTGGTCGGCCTGAAGGAGAACGTGATCATCGGCAAGCTGATCCCGGCCGCGACCGGGCTCAAGCACTACCGCACGCTCGCGGTCGAGCCCGCGGTGCCGATCGAGCCGCCCAGCGAGGACGGCCTGCTCGACGAAGAAGACCTCGCGGCCGAGCTTGGGCTCGATGGCGACGACACCCCCGTGGAGAGCTTCGGGCCTTCGTTTGCGGAGGAGCTGGAGGAGCTCGCCCAGGAGATCGAGCAGACCTCCGAGGAGACCTGAGAAAGGAGCGGGTACCATCCATCGGAACCCACTCCTTTCGGTCGCTCACAAGTTCCGCTGGACTGGCACCCGCTCCTTCTAGCAATCCGCTCCGGTTGAGCTGGGTATCCGCCAGTTCGGGAGGCACCCCGCCCTCTTCGCAAGCGGTTCCGGGGCCTGCTCGATCTTGAGCGGAAGAGTGCTCTCTGGGCTTCCGGTGCGCCTTTTCCCCTCTATAGGGGGATAAAGCGCACCGGAAGGGGGCTGGGGTTGGCCGGGTGGCCAGGTTCAATAGATTTCTGGGCGTGGGGGCTGCTCAGAAGGTTTGCGTGATTGGGGCCGGGTCTTCGGGGATTGCCGCATGCCAGGTGCTGAACGCGCGGGGGATCGCGTTCGACTGCCTTGAGAAGGGGTCGGAGGTGGGGGGGAACTGGCGCTTCGAAAACGACAACGGGATGTCGTCCGCTTATCGGTCGCTGCACATCAATACGTCGCGGGGGCTGATGGCCTACGCGACCTACCCGATGCCGGACGACTATCCGGACTACCCGGATCACTTTCAGATCGCCCGCTACTTCGACGACTACGTGGATCACTTCGGCCTGCGGGAGAAGATCCAGTTCCAGACCGAGGTGAAAAGCGTCGTTCCGGTCGAAGGGGAGTGGGAGGTGACCATGGGAGGCTCGAACGGCAGCCGGGAGTCGCGTCGCTACCGCGCCGTGCTGGTCGCCAACGGCCACCACTGGGACCCGCGCTGGCCCGAGCCGGCCTTTCCCGGCGTGGAGGAGTTCGAGGGCGAGCAGATGCACGTCCACCACTATCGCGAGCCCGACGTGCTGGTCGGCAAGCGGGTTCTCGTGCTGGGGATCGGCAATTCGGCCACGGACATCGCGGTCGAGGCTTCGCGCATTGCCGAGAAGACCTTCCTGGCGATGCGGCGTGGGGCCTACGTCATGCCGAAGTACCTGAACGGGAAGCCGACCGACGAAGCCGCCTCGAAGCTGCTGACGATGATGCCGCTGCCGGTGCAGCGCTTCGTGCTCTCACGGCTGCTGGGCCTGACCGCCGGCGACATGACCGCCTACGGCCTGCCCGAGCCCGACCACAAGCTGCTCGAGGCGCACCCGACGGTCTCTGCCGAGTTGCTCTCACGGCTGGGTCACGGCGACATCGCGGTCAGGCCCAACATCGACCGGTTCGCCGGTGGGCGCATGGTGCGCTTCACCGACGGCAGCGAGGAGGAGGTCGACCTCGTCGTCTATTGCACCGGGTACAAGATCACCTTCCCCTTCTTCGACGAGAGCATCGTCTCCGCCGCCGACAACCGCCTGCCGCTCTACCGCCGGGTCGCCTCGGCAGAGCACCCCGGCCTCTACTTCATCGGCTTCATCCAGCCCCTCGGGGCGATCATGCCCCTAGCCGAGGCGCAGTCGGAGTGGGTCGCAGACCTGCTCGGAGGCCGCGGCACCCTTCCCTCGCCTGTTGAGATGCGAGCCGAGATTGCCTCAAGCGAAGCGAAAATGCGAAAGCGCTACGTAGCGTCTAAGCGCCACACGATTCAGGTCGATTTCCAACCGTATCTTCGTGAGCTCAAGCGCGAGCGCAAGCGGGCGACTCAGCGAGTTTGACGGCCCCTCTACGGCACGCGGTCTGGCTGCCTGGGCGCGCGGGCGCTTGGGCGTCGCTGCGTTTGGGTAGCTCTTCGCCTCCCCATCGCACCGGCGCCACTGGGGGAGTGGTGGGGTCCCCGGGGGCGGGTGGGGAAGGGGCGGTGGCGCTTGAAGCCGCCGTCGGAGTCCTCACCCGTGGTTTCCTGCTCAGGCGCTTGGCTCGCCCACCAGACCAGCCAGAGCGCGCCGAAGACCGGGATCTTCAGCACGACCAGGAGAAAGAAGATTGGCCAGAACCCCTCCATCGGGTTCAGTCTAGAGACGCAGCCCAGCTTCGCAACGCCTCGACGTGCGCCTCCTCGATCCCCAGGTGGGATTCGGTGGGGACGAGGAGCGTCGGCTCCTCTCTCTCCTCTGCCCACTCATAGCAGCCCTCGTTGAAGTTGTCGTCGATCCAGGCGACGGCGCGACCGGATGCGTACTCCTCGAGGGGGCCTAGCTTCCAGTGCGCCGAGCCGAACCGCGCCGCTCCGCCGAAGGAGATGTAGGGCAGCTCCGGGAGGCCGAGGATGTTGGGCAGATAGTCGTTGGCTTTGTCCTCCCAGCCGGTGGCCCAGACCAGCTCGAACTGCTCGCTCAGCCGCAGCAGCCGGTCGCCGGCAACGAGAGAGATGCAGTGCACCATCCCGTCCACCAGCTCGAACTTGGCGGTCCCCCGATCCGGCGCCTCCTCGAACCCAAACAAGGAGATCACCCCATCCACGTCGACAGCAAGTATCGGCTTGCTCATGCTCTCAACAAGCTTTCAAATCTACATCTGCCGTATGGGTCTTCTCAGCTCGGCGTGGTGGCTTTGCAGCTGGGAGAAGCACGCGGGATGCCTCCCGAACTGGCGGATACTCAAAATCGCGCCCTAATTAGGGCGCGATTTGTCAGGGCGGGAGGCATCCCGCGTGCCCCTACCACCTGTAGTGAGCAAAAGCCTTGTTCGCCTGGGCCATGCGGTAAATGTCGTCCTTCCGCTTCCAGGCACTGCCCTGCTGCTGGGTCGCGTCGAGGATCTCGCTGGCAAGGCGCTCCGCCATCGAGTACTCGCGGCGGTTGCGGGCGAAGTCGACCAGCCATCGGATCGCCAGGGTGCGGGCGCGGCGGGCAGGGACCTCGACCGGTACCTGGTAGGTGGCGCCGCCGACGCGGCGGGACCGCACCTCGAGGACCGGGGTCAGCTGCTTGATCGCCGTCTCGAGCGTCTCGATCGGGTCCTCGCCGGAGCGCTCGCCGACGATCGCGAGGGCGTCGTAGACGATCCGCTCGGCGACCTGCTTCTTGCCGTCGCGCATGACCTTGTTGACCAGCTGCTGAACCAGCCGGTTGCGGAAGCGCGCGTCGGGTTCGACCGGGCGGATCTGTGCTGCGGAGCGGCGGGGCATCAGATGACTTTCCGGGGACGGATCATCCAGCCTTCACTCCGTAGCGGGAGCGGGCTTGCTTGCGGTCGGAGACTCCGGCGGCGTCGAGGGTGCCGCGGACCACCTTGTAGCGGACGCCGGGCAGATCCTTGACGCGACCACCCCTGACCAGCACGACGGAGTGCTCCTGCAGGTTGTGGCCCTCGCCGGGGATGTAGGTCGTGACCTCCATCCCGTTGGTGAGCCGCACACGGGCGATCTTGCGCAGCGCCGAGTTCGGCTTCTTCGGCGTTACGGTCGCGACGCGGGTGCAGACGCCGCGCCGCTGCGGCGCGGAGACGACCTTCTTGCGACCCTGCGAGGACTTGAGCCCTGGCGTCGCCGTCTTCTTCTTCGGGCGCTTGCGGCCCTTCCTGACAAGTTGATTCGTATTCGGCACGGCCGCGCATAGTAGAGCAGACCGCCGAAGACCAGCCCCGCCGCTGCCGCGATCTCGGCGTAGAAGCCGTTCTCGAGTACCGCGGTCGCCCCCGAGAAGCGGGATGCCTGGATCCCCTCGTCGAGCCCCGCGGGCAGGTCGACGAGCAGGATCACGGCGATGCTGAGCAGGCCGAGGGCGATGACGACCCGGCCCATGCCGCGCCGCCCGGGTCGCAACGCCAGCACCGCAGCGGTGGCGGCGAACAGGGCGACCGGGATCAACACGTAGGAATGGGCCTCGCCAGCGACCCTCGCATCCTCGGTCGGTGCCGTCGCGGCGGGCAGGCCGGCATAGGCGGCCTGCCCGATCTCGACGCTGCGATAGGAGACGAACTGGGCGACGATCAGGCAGGCCGCCGAGGCGAGGACGACGCCGGCGATCGCCCGTCGCGGGGTGATCGAGGCGCTTGCCCGGGTCGCACCCCGGATCGATGCGGCGACGACTCGACGCAACACGCGTTCGCCGCGGGAGAAGACGCGCAGGACGAGGACGGCCGCCGGCCGCGCCCGCTTCTCGGCGGCCTTCGCGAGCCGGGAGACGACCGTGCGCAGCCGGCGTAGCTGGCGAACCGCCGGGGGACGCGCTGCCTCCATCCGCCGCACCCCCCAGCGGTCGACCCGCCGTGTGCCCTTCGCGGCTGCCATCAGCGCCCGGTCGATGCGTCGCCGCGCCGCTGCTATCATCGCGCGTCGCTCAGGCAGTTTTTTCGCAGTCCGCTTCGCCGGGCCCGTGAGGGCCTTTTTCATGCGCCGATCCCGGCTCTTGCCAGATCGGTTGCTTTTGTCCCGTCCCCGTTTCACGACCAAACCCTTACCTTAGGAACCATGGCACGCACCTTTCCCCTAGAGAAGACGCGCAATATCGGGATCATGGCGCACATCGACGCCGGCAAGACGACGACGACCGAGCGCATCCTCTACTACACCGGCCGCACCCACAAGATGGGCGAGGTCCACGAGGGCGCCGCGGTGATGGACTGGATGGAGCAGGAGCAGGAGCGCGGGATCACGATCACCTCCGCCGCCACCGCCTGCGACTGGAAGGACCACCGGATCAACATCATCGACACGCCGGGCCACGTCGACTTCACGGTCGAGGTCGAGCGCAGCCTGCGCGTCCTCGACGGCGCGATCGCCGTCTTCGACGCGGTCGCCGGGGTCGAGCCACAGTCGGAGACGGTCTGGCGCCAGGCCGACAAGTACGGGGTTCCGCGCTTCGCCTACATCAACAAGATGGACCGCACCGGCGCCGACTTCTTCAACTCCGTGCAGACGATGAAGGACCGGCTGGGCGCCAACCCGCTGCCAATCCAGCTGCCGATCGGCAGCGAGGAGAACTTCAAGGGCGTTGTAGATCTCATCGAGATGAAGGGCTTGATCTGGACCGACGAGCTCGGCGCCGAATACGAGACGATCGAGGTTCCTGACGACCTCAAGGATCAGGCCGACGAATACCGCACCCAGCTGATCGAGGCCTGCGCCGACTACGACGACGAGCTGATGGAGGCCTACCTCGCCGAGGAGGAGATCCCGCACGAGCGGATCGCCAAGTCGCTGCACCGCGCCTGCCTCGACACCAAGGTCACCCCGGTCCTCTGCGGCACCTCCTTCAAGAACAAGGGCGTGCAGCCGCTGCTCGACGCGATCGTCGAGCTGTTGCCCTCGCCGCTGGAGGTCCCGCCCGTCACAGGTGTCGTGCCGGCCGGCAAGGGCCAGCCCGAGGACGTCGAGGACGAGCGACCCGCCTCCGACGACGCCCCCTTCTCCGCTCTCGCCTTCAAGGTCATGACCGACCCCTACGTCGGCAAGCTCACCTACTTCCGCGTCTACTCCGGCAAGCTGGAGAAAGGCGGTCGGGTCCTCAACGTGAAGACGGGTCGGACCGAGCGCATCGGCCGCCTGCTGATGATGCACGCCAACAGCCGCGAGGAGATCGACGAGTGCTATGCCGGCGACATCTGCGCCGGCGTCGGCCTCAAAGAAACAGGCACCGGCGACACCCTTGCCGCGCCGGACGCGCCGATCGCGCTGGAGAGCATCCAGTTTCCGGAGACCGTGATCGCGGTCGCGATCGAGCCGAAGACAAAAGCCGACCAGGAGAAGATGGGCAACGCCCTGCAGCGCCTCGGCGAGGAGGACCCGACCTTCCGCATCGAATCCGACGAGGAAACCGGCCAGACGCTGATCCACGGCATGGGCGAGCTCCACCTCGAGGTGATCGTCGACCGGATGCTGCGCGAGTTCAAAGTCGAGGCAAACGTCGGCAAGCCGCAGGTCGCCTACCGCGAGACGATCCGCAAGGACGTCAAGAAGGTCGAGGCGCGTTTCGTCCGCCAGACCGGTGGCCGCGGTCAGTTCGGCCACGTCGTGATCAACGTCGAGCCCGCGCCGGGCGAGGGCTTCGAGTTCGTCAACAAGATCAAGGGCGGCGTGATCCCCGGCGAGTTCATCGGCCCCGCCGAACAGGGGATGAAGGAGGCGCTGGAGAACGGCGTCAAGGCCGGCTACCCGATGGTCGACGTCAAGGTCGAGCTCATCGACGGCTCCTTCCACGACGTCGACTCCTCAGAGATGGCCTTCAAGATCGCCGGCTCGATGGCAATCCAGGACGCCGCGCGGAAGGCGAACCCGGTCCTGCTCGAGCCCGTGATGGCGGTCGAGGTGGTTACTCCCGAGGACTTCCTCGGCGACGTGATCGGCGACCTCTCCCGGCGCCGGGGCAAGGTGCAGGGTCAAGACCAGCGCGGCAACGCCCTAGCTGTCCAGGCCTTCGTCCCACTCGGGGAAATGTTCGGCTACGCGACGGAACTGCGCTCGATGACGCAGGGTCGTGCCAACTACACGATGCAGTTCGAGCGCTACGAGGAGGTCCCCGGGAACATCGCCGAGGAGATCGTCGAGCACCGTTCGGGCGAGCCGGTTGGCGCAACCTCATGACCAGGACTTGGCCGCAGGGTTGTTCTAGCTATATTTCCCAGGTTCGCCCGCAGGCAGTTCGTTGCGAGCTGCCCACCAACGCCCTACAGACTTAATCAGCCAAACCAGACAGAACCCGACTTTCGAAAGGTAGAACGGAGAGAGATGTCCAAGGAGAAGTTCGAGCGCGATAAGCCGCATGTGAACGTCGGCACGATCGGTCACATCGACCATGGCAAGACGACGCTGACGGCCGCGATCACCAAGACCCTCTCCACGAAG
>DASUZK010000073.1:0-9064 GCA_036376915.1 Solirubrobacterales bacterium | reverse complement strand
CTCTAGCCGGGCGTTTCGGGAGAGGGCCCCACGCCTCCTCCAGCGGACTGCTCCTCAAAATGCTTGCTCAGCATCGTCACCTGCCCCTGGTAATTGGAGCCGAGGTCCTGACCGTACAGCCGCTCCGCCGGGACGCTGGTCCGCTCCAGCGCCAGCTTGCAGACCGGCTGGCGGTGCTCGACCATGAAGGAGACGTCGCGGGCGCGCACCTCCAACGCGGCGCGGCTGCCGTGGCGATCGCCGGCCGGGTCGTAGCCGAAGCCGGGGTCGAAGAAGCCCGCGTAATGGGTGCGCAGCTCGCCCGCGGTCGGGTCGTAGGCCATCATCTCGGCGGCGATCTGGGGCGGGATGCAGACGCCCTCGGCCGAGAGCAGCAGGTAGAAGATCTCCGGCTCGAGCACGATCTTGCTGCCCGCCTCGGGAAAGACCGGGTCCCAGAAGTCGGTCCAGCGGTAGGCGCGGATCCGCGAGAGGTCGATCGGCAGGCTGTTCTTCTTCGCCCGGTAGCCGACGATCCTGTCGCTCGGCCCGGAGAGGTCGACGCTGAGGAAGAGCCCCTCGGCGAGCGCCAGCTCGGACTCGCGCAGCGCGTGGGAGTCGAGGTAGAGCAGCGGGAACTCCTCCTGCAGGGAGCGGATCTCCTCGTCGCTCAGCCGCACCTCGCCGCGCGCCAGGCGCAGCTGGTTGAGCGAGAGCCCGGTCTTGACCTGGATCGCGAAGGAGCGCGGCACCACCTCGAGGTAGAGCTTGCCGCGGTAACCGGCACGGACCTCGTCGAAGCGGTGGTGGCGGTCGGTCAGCACGCGGGTGAAGACGTCGAGGCGCCCGGTCGAGCTCTTCGGGTTGGCCTTCGCTCGCACGTCGGAGGGCAGCGCCAGCTCCTCGATCAGGGGCACCAGGTAGGGGCGGTCGCGCTCGAGCACGGCGCCGTCGCGCAGGTCGATCTTCTGGAAGGCGAGCCCCTCGATCTTCTCCTCGACGGTCGAGTCGACGTCGGGAAGGAAGGAGCAGCGCAGGGCCCAGGCGTGGTCTCCGAGGCGCAGGTCGATGCTGGCCGGCTGGATCGCCTCGGGCCTGATCCGGTAGTCGCCGGAGCTGACCCAGTCGGCCTCGATCGCCCGGGTCAGGGCCTGCGAGGGGAACACGCCCGGCGCGGCATCCGCGGCTCCGCCGCCAACCGCACCCGCCACCGCTGAAGCCGCGTCGCTCACCGTTCCGAGATTATGCGGCGGGCCTCGGCCGTGCCGAGGTATGGGGTTAGGGCGAATTCCGCAATCTCCGGCAGGAAGTCGCCGAGCCGCTCGGCATCGCCGGCGAGGACACGGCGCGAGAGCAGCGAGGCGATGCCACCGACGACGGCCTCGTCCGTCGCCTCGGGCGGGACGGCGCCGCCGGCCGGAGCGGGCGCGCCCTCGCGAAGGTGGGGGACGTAGCTGAGCAGCGCGTCCTGGTAACGGTCGTAGACCCCCTTGCCGACGCGCAACCCCTCGACCAGCACCAGCCGCGCCTCCGCGGGCTCCTGCCCGAGGTGGTCGAGCAGCGCGGCGAGGCCAGTGAGCACGCGCGTCGCCCAGTCGCCGCTCTCCCCGCAGGCCCCGGCGACCCGTGCGTAGATCGCCCGCACGGCGTCGTCGTAGGCGACGAGGAAGCAGTCGTCCTTGCTCTCGAACTGTTTGTAGAAGTCGCCCTTGGAGACGCCAGCGCGCTTGCTCACCATCGAGATCGTCGTCTCGTCGAAGCCGCGCTCGTAGAGGCACTCGACCAGTGCGTCGATCAGCCGTTCGCGCTGATTCTGCGCTACGTACTCGGGCGATAGCCCGTGTCGGCCGCGGGGAAGTCGTTCGACGCTCACTGCGCGCTGGAGTCTGCCAGCGTACGGGACGGCGTGCTGGGCGCTACTTCGCCGCTTCCGCCGCCCCGAGGTAAGGAGCGGCCATGAACTCGGTGAGCTCCGGCAGGAGGTCCGGCACCTGCTCGGTCTCGTTGCGGCGGATCTTCTGGTAGACGATCCACGCGACCCCTCCGACCAGCGTCTCGCCGATCGTCTCGGGCAGGCGGTCGTCGCGGGGGACGGTCCGTTCGGTCATCCCGACGAAGCGCTTGACCGCCTCCTCATAGCGCCGGTTCGCGGCAGGGGTGGCGGAAAGCGCCTCGATCATGCACATGCGGGCCAGTACCGGGCGCTCGGCGACGTAGCCGAGGAAGGCCGCGAGGCCCGCCTCCAGCCGTTCGTCCCAGCTGCCCTCCACCCCGGCGCAGGCCTCGTCGATGCGGCGCACGGTCTCCTCGACCGCGGCGTCGAAGGTCGCGAGGAAGACCTCCTCCTTGCCCTCGAAATTGTCGTACAGCGTTTTGCGCGCGACACCGGCGCTGCGCACGATGTCACCGATCTTGGTCGCGTCGTAGCCCTTTTCCGCCGTCAGCTCGGCGGTCGCGTCCATGATCCGGCGTCGCTTGTGGCCGGCGATGAACTCCCGGGAGATCTCGGGGCGGGTGGATCGGGCGCGGGCCTGCGGAGACATCGACCAAGAATACCCGCGCCGCGGCAAACGGACTTGCATGGCATGGACTCCTGTGGTACTTTGCGGCCGCCACTTGAGTTCCTAAAAGAAACGATCAGGTTCCTCGATGCCTCCCAGCCGTGTTCAGCTCAGCCACGAGATGCTCCTCACCGCGATCGGCGACCGCTGGAGCCCAGGCGAGGTAAGCGCCGCGGCAGAGCTGCTCGCCGGCGGCGACGGCCAGTTCCCGTCCGGCATCCGCTCGCTTCCGCCCGACCTCGTCAGCGCGATCCAGCGCGAGCGGCTCCTGGCGGCGACGCTGCGAGCGACGGCAGAGCTCGGCTACCGAGAGATGAACGTCCAGGACGTGCTGGACCGGTCGGGCGTCTCGCGGCCGACGTTCTACGAACACTTCGAGAACAAGGAAGCCTGCTTCCTGGCCGCCCTCGACGCGGCGGGCGGGCGGCTGCGCACCCGGATCGCCGCCGCGACCGGATCCGCCGACGGCAGCAGCTGGCGTGATCGTCTGCGGGCGGCGTTGGAGGAGCTGTTGCGTTTCGCCGCGGACGAGCCGGACGCGGCCGCGACCCTCGTCGTCGAGGCTCGTGCTGCCTGTCCGGCGGCACTCTTGCGGCGCGACGAGCTGCTCGACCACTTCGCCTCCTGCCTCGACGCCCAGATACGCGCCGACCCCGCCAAGGGCTCCCCGCCGTCGGCGATCGCGTCCGCCGGAGTCGTCGGCGGGATCGAGGCGCTGCTCTACTCGAGGCTCAACCGGGAAGAGGTCGAGGACCTGGAGGAGCTGCTCCCCTCGCTGATGTACTTCGCGGTCCTTCCCTTCGAAGGCCAGCAGGTCGCCGCCGAAGAGCTGGCAGTGCCGGTCGGCTGAGCCGAGCCAACGGCGGGGTGCACCGGTTGAAACGGGGGCGTTCAGTTGCGGCTGGCGGCCGTCCACTCGGCCCAGCGCCTGGCCTCCTCGTGCCCGAGGTAGGGCAGGAGGGTGAACTCGACCAGCTCGGGAACGGCCTGGAGCAGCTCTGCCAGCGTGTCAGAGCGCAGGTGATGGGCGATCGTCGTGGCGAGGCCGCCGACCAGGGCCATCTCGGTGCTCGCCGGGCGGCGCCGGTCCTCGGGCGTCACGGATCGCAGCAGCTCCGCGAAGTGCTCCACCGTACGCACGTAGCGCCGGCCCCCGTCCGGCCTCTGGATCAGCGCCTCGATCGTCAGCAGGCGAATCTCCGAGGGCTCCGACACCGCGAAGTCGACCGTCGCGGCGATCGACTTCGCGACTTTGGCCGGCCACTCGTCCTCTGGGCGACAGACCTCGAGGACGGCGACCTGGAGGCGGCCGACCGCTCCCGAGAACTCAGCTGGAAATTCGTCCGAGGAATTCATAAACGCAAACGTATCTAAGTACGCGCGCACTATATACATCCGGTTTTTTAGCGCGTGTAGGACGGCGCGCTGATCGCGAAACCCGAGTGTCCTGGCCGGGCTACTGGCGCCGGGTGCGTTTGCGTTTCTGGGTGGGCCGCTTGCGCGCGGCCATGCGCAGGGTGCGCTCGCTGGCCTTCTCGACCGCCTCGCCCATCGCCAGCTGGAAGACGGCGAGCAGCGCATCGGAGGCGAGCGGGCGCATGCGGTCGAGAGCTTCGCGCACCTTGGGCCAGTCGCCCTCGGGCCGGCCGGCGCGCTCGAACGGCTCCCAGATCTCCTTGACGAAGAGGTCGACGAAGGTGCGGGCGACGCCGTCGGCGTGGCGGCGCAGCTTCTCCGCCGTCGCCAGCGCCCCCTCGGGCCCGACGCCGAGCTCGGCAAGGGCTGTCGCGGCCCGCTGCAGGCGTGGGCTGATCACCTCGACGCGACCGTCCGGCAGGGCGCGCACGATGCCGAGCTTTTCCGCGCGCCGCATCAGGTCCGGGTCGGGCTGCCCGCCGGCCGCCCCCCAGACCTCCGCCAGCTCCTCCGCCTCGATGATCTCGGGCGCCTCGTCCTCGAAGGGAGCGCGCAGGGCGCGGGTGAAGTCGAAGATCTCGGTCGCGGCGCCGTCGCCGGTCTCGAGCACGCGCCGGATCGCCTCCAGGTTGAGCCCGTCGGCCTGCATCTCGCGCGTCAGCGCGATCCGCGCCACGTGCTCGTCGTTGTAGTAGCCGGTCCGCCCGCGGACCACCGGCGGCGGCAGCAACCCGCGCGTCTGGTGGGCACGGATGTTGCGAACGGTCATTCCCGTCCTCTCCGCCAGCTCGCGGATCGTCATCTCGCCCTTTGGGCCCTTGGATGACCTCTGGCTCATCCCCGCATCGTAAGCGCGAGCCGCTGGCCGTTCATCTTCCCGGCCGCGCTGGAGCAGAGGAACCGGATTGCGTCGGCGATGTGCTCGGCGGGCGTGAAGGTGGGAAAAGCCTCCCCCGGGCTCTCCTCCCGCATCCGCGGCGTCAGGATCGCGTCGACGACGACGACGTTCGAGGTCGCGGCGGTGCCTTCGAAACCGTCGGCGAGCGCCAAGGTCCAGGCCTCGGCGGCGGCCTTCGAGGCCGCGTAGGCGGCGCTCGCGTTGGAGGGTGCCTGGGCCTGCTTGGAGGAGACGAGGACGAAGCGACCGTGCTCGCCGGCCAGAAGCGCGTCGTGGAAGGCGCGCGTCGTGTGCTGCACGGTGCGGATCAGCAGGTCGTGGAGGAGGTCCCAGTCGGCGAGCGGCGCCTCGTGCAGCGGCTGTCCGCCGCGCCAGCCCCCGACCAGGTGCGCCAGCGCGTCGACCCGACCGAAGCGCTCGACCAGCGCCGCGCACCACTCCCGGGTCGTCCCCTCGTCGAGCAGGTCGACGGCCCGGCCGTCCCAGCGGCCATCCGCCAAGCCGAGCTGTGAGCCGACCTCGTCTACCCGCTCCCGCGAGACGTCGGTGCCGGCGATGATCGCCCCTGCCGCGGCAAGCCGCTCCGCAACCGTCGGTCCCAGCCCACCGGCAACCCCGGCGATCGCAACCACACGGCCGTCGAGGTCGCTCATATGGGGGAGACAGGATTCGAACCTGTGTAGGCATAGCCAACTGGTTTACAGCCAGTCCCCTTTAACCACTCGGGCACTCCCCCAGCTGCGGAAGCGATTCTAGATGGAAAGCGGAGAGCTACCCTGACGAGACGCCGAGGCGCTGCATCATCTGCTCGTTGAACGCGGTCAGCGCCGACATCGGGCGCATGAAGACCGTGAGCACCGCCACGCGTCCCTCCTCGTCGAGCTCGAGGAAGTCGATGCCCTCCAGCTCGCGATCGCCGACCCGGGCCTTGAAGCGGAGGGCGACGGTGTCGCCCTCGTGCAGCTCGTCGACGTAGGTCAGATCCTCGAGCGTCGCCGCGACGTGGGTGAGGATGTGGCCGACCGCCTCGCGTCCCTCGAAGCCGCGGAAGAGGATCGGGCTGTGCAGCTCGACGTCCTCGCGCAGCGTCTCCGTCATCAGCTCGACGTCCTTGGCTTCGGCGGCGCGGCGGAACGGATGGGGCTCGGGCATCGCTTCACTCTACGGTGTGGCGACTTTTCCGTCATATAGACCGGATAAGTCGCCACACCTCTGGGATACTGCCCCCGTGCCCAACGACCACACGATCGCGCGCATCTCCAACTCGCTCGGCGTGAGGGGCCTGCGCTGGACGGGCAAGCTGAACGTGCCGCTCTACCGGCTCAGCGGCGGGCGCTTCGGCGGCAGGGTCGGGCGGGCGCCGGTCCTGCTGCTGACCACCACTGGCCGCAAGTCCGGAGAGCAGCGCACCGCGCCGGTCGTCTACCTGGCCGACGGCGAGAACGCCGTCGTCATCAACACCAACGCGGGCAACGCCAAGGTCCCCGCCTGGTCGCTCAACCTGGCGGCCAACCCCGAGGCCGAAGTCGAGCGCGGCCGCAGGCGCTACCCGGTCCGCGCGCGCATCGCCGAGGGCGAGGAGCGGGAGCGGCTCTGGCGCGAGCACAACGAGCAGTACGCCGGCTTCGACGACTACGAGGAGAAGCTCGACCGCACGCCCTCGGTGATCGTGCTCGAGCCGCGCTGAGGAGCGGGTCAGCTAGCTGGCGTCGCGCAGCATCTGCGCCTCGGGCAGGCCGCGCAGTTTTTTCAGCGTGTTGGTCTCGATCTGGCGGATCCGCTCGCGGGTGACGCCGAAGGTGCGGCCGACCTCCTCGAGGGTCAGCGGTTCCAGGCCGGAGAGGCCGTAGCGCAGCTCGATCACCTGGCGCTCTCGCTCGGGAAGGGCGTCGAGCGCTTTGCGCACGCCTTCGCGCTGCAGCTGCTCGCTCGCTTCCTCGAAGGGTTCGGCGACTTCTTCGTCGGCGACGAAATCGCCGAGCTCCGATTCGTCTTCGTCGCCGATCGGTTTCTCGAGCGAGACCGGCACCTGGGAGACCCGCAGGATGTCGCGCACGTCCTCCAGCGGCCAGCGCAGCTCGGCGGCGATCTCCTCAGGCTCGGGCTCGCGGCCCAGCGACTGCACCAGCTGCCGCTCGACATGGGCGACCCGGTTCAGCTTCTCGACCATGTGGACCGGAATGCGAATCGTGCGCGCCTTGTCGGCGATCGCCCGGGTCACCGCCTGGCGGATCCACCAGGTCGCGTAGGTGGAGAACTTGTAGCCACGTCGGTAGTCGAACTTCTCCACCGCCCGGATCAGGCCGAGCGAGCCCTCCTGGATCAGATCGAGGAAGCTGAGGCCGCGGCCCAGATAGCCCTTTGAGATCGAGACCACGAGCCGCAGGTTGGCCTCGACCATCTGCCGCTTGGCCAACATGTCACCGCGCTCGATCCGCTGTGCCAGTTCCACCTCCTGCGCCGCCGTCAGCAGGTCGACCTGCCCGATCGAGCGCAGGTAGAGGCGCAGCGAGTCGAGGCTGGGCTCGACGGTCAGGTCGAGATCGTTCTTCTTCGCTCCCCCGTTGGTTGCTTCCGCGCGCTGTTCCTTGTAGGCGTCGACGCCCTCCTCGGCGATCACCTCGACCCCTTGCTCGAGCAGGTGCGCGTGCAGGCCGGAGATCTGCTCCTTGGTGACCTCGACCTCCTCGAGGGTGGCGGCGATCTGCTCGAATGTGAGGTAGCCGCGCTCGCGTCCCAGCGCAATCAGCCCGCGCAGCTCTTCAGGCTCCGCAAACGGCTGTCCACCCGAATCCTGATCCAGTCCCTCAGGGACCGTCTCCAACGGTTCGATCTCACTGCCTCCGCTGCCAAACCCTCTCCCCTGGCCGGGGGGCCGACCCCAACGCTCCGACCGAAGCGAAGTATAGGCAGAATTTACGGTTCGATCGCTGCGCCGGCCGGCGCGCGGGAGCACCGGTCGCCTACCCTTAGTAAGCAGTGGCCGCCCGCACGACGATTACGCCCTCGCTCTCCGCACCCGACGTGCAGGCGTCGGTTCCCGCGACGCAGGTCAGCCTCTCACGCGTCGGCGTGACCGGGGTGGAGAAGGTGATCCGGGTCAAGGCCGACGGGACAGAGAACCTCTATCACGCCGGTTTCGAGTGCTTCGTCGACCTCGAGCCGCGGCAGGCGGGGGTCCACATGTCCCGCTTCGAGGAGATCGTCGGGGCAGCGATCGACGAGGTCGTGCTCGGCGAGGCGTTCCGCGCCGAGGTCCTCGCCGCCCACATCGCCCAGCGGGTCCGCGAGCGCCAGCAGGGACGGCGCGCCGAGGTCTCCGTCGAGGCGCGCTACCCCGAGACGGTGACGACGCCGGCGAGCGGGCACTCGACCCAGGAGATCTACGTCCTCTTCGGCACCGCGGTCGCCTCCCAGCGGGGAACGCGGACGCTGACCGGCGTGCAGGCCCAGGGGATGACGGCGTGCCCCTGCGCCCAGGAGATGGTCGCCGAGCTGGGGCGCGAACGCCTTGCTGGCGCCGGCTTCGACGCCGAGCAGATCGAGCGCGCGATCGAGGCCGTGCCGGTCGCCACCCACAACCAGCGCGGCATCGGCACCCTCTACATCGGCTGCCCGGAGGGCGGCGATGCCTGGATCGACGCCCCCGAGCTGCTGCGCATCGTCGAGAGCTCGATGAGCTCTGAGATCTACGAGCTGATGAAGCGCCCCGACGAGCTGGCCGTGGTCGCCAAGGCGCACGAACAGCCCCGCTTCGTCGAGGACTGCGTGCGCGAGATGATCCGCGCCGTGGTCGAGCGCTGCTCCGACCTGCCGGAGGAGGCCTTCGTCATGGCCCGCCAGGAGAACCTGGAGACGATCCACCGCCACAACGTCGTCGCCGAGCGCTACGGCACCCTCGGCGACCTCCGCCAAGAGCTCGCCTCCGGCGAGCACCAGCACCACCACACGACGATGCGCGAGTGGCTGGAGTCGCCGGCGGCCTGAGCCGATCGATTCCACGGTCTGCTTTCTAGGCGGGTGGGGGGAGCCTTCCAACACGTCACCGAGTGACGGCCAGGCTTGCGAAGGCGTCTCAGGGTCCCCAAGCTCTTCAAAGAGCTTGGGGTGGCCGAGACGGCGCCTCGAGTCGTGGAGCTTTCGGAGCTTGTGTGCTGCCGTAGGGGTGGCGGGTGCCCCTCCCCAAAACACTCAAGCGAGGCTCCTGCCG
>DASUZK010000072.1:0-8561 GCA_036376915.1 Solirubrobacterales bacterium | reverse complement strand
CCGAACTTGCCGATCGCCGGGGGCGTCCCGACGGACGTGTACCAGATGTTTTTGCCGGGCCCAGCCGCAAGGGTATTCGCCTTGGCGAACGCCTGAAGGGCAGTAGCCGATTTGAGCGAGAACGCGCTCACTTTGCCTTTTGAGGGCTTGACGCGGAACAGCCTGTGGGCGATCGCGGTCGCGGTCGTTGCCACTGAGCAGGTGCCGCCCGTGAGTTTGCTTCCGTCACAGACAAGCAGGGGCTGGTCGGCCCGTTCGAATTTACCCGTGAAAGAGACCAGCCGGTTGCTGCCGCTGGCGAGGACGGTGACATTGGTGGTGCCGCCAATGGTAGAGAGCTTCCCCAGCGCTTCCCTGACATTGGCTGCCGTTGAAGCAGGTTTCGCTGCCAGGTCCCCGGTGAGGCTCACACCGGTGGTTTTGGCGGTGGCTTCTTTGGTCATCAGGATGCTGGTCAGCGGCGCTTCACAGTTGGAAGGCACGCAGCTGGTGACGATGGATTCCGCCGGGATGCCGGCCCCGGTGATCAGCTCGCCTTTGGCAACTTTGCCGGTGGAAATGACAGGGCTGGTGATTGTTTTTTTCTGGGTGGCGGTGCCTTCGTTCGTAATGTTGCCTGTACCGGTCCAGCCGGTTTTCTGACCTTCGAATTCGAGGCTGTAGGTGCCTTCGGTGCCGGTGATCGTCACCGTCTGCTCCTCGTTTCTCCCAAACGTGTCGGCGGCCCAGATGTTTCCGTCGGGACCAGCCGTAAGCGAGGTCAAAGAGACAGGTTCTGGAGTGGTTGGGGTTTTGTAGTAGCTCACCACACCCGCGGTGGTGATTGCGCCGAGCCTTTCGTCAGCGGCGTTGTTGGCGGGGAACCAGAGTCGGTTGTCGGAGCCGAGGGCGATCGAGGACGGCATATTCGTCCCAACGTCGCCTACGACCGGGTACTCGGTGACCACTCCCGCGGGAGTGATCTTGCCCACAGCCTTTGTTGGGCCGCAGTCGCCGAACCAGACGTTGCCGTCGGGGCCGGCCGTTACGGAGCACACGTTGGCTTCCGCGTTGAAGGTCGGTGTGCTGGTGGGGAACTCGGTGACCACGCCGGCGGGCGTGATGCGGGCGAGCCCGTTGCCGCTCTGCGTTACCCAGAGATTGCCGTCGGGGCCCGCCGCGATGAGGCTTTTGAAGCCGCCTTCGGGGGACATGTTCGGCAGTTCGATCTCCACCAGGCTGGTTGCCGGTTCGGCGGGGTCGATGTGGCCGACTTTTTTGGCGCCGGGCTCGGTGAACCAGATGTCGCCGTCGGGGCCTTTGGCGATGCCCCATGCGCCGCCGGAGAGGCCCGGGCTGTATTGGGTGACGACACCCGCGGGGGTGACTTTGCCGATTTTGAGGCCATTCAAGAGGATGGGCTGGCCCGGATCGGTAAACCAGACGTTGCCGTCGGGACCTTCGGTGAGCGTCATCGGATATGTCGGCGCTTCCGGTTCGAAGAACTCCGTGTTCGCACCCAGTGCGTCCGCCGAGGCGCCGGCCGGAATGACCATGGCCAGCACGGCCATCAGGGCTACGGGGACGCCGATTCGCGTGCGCAGCCGTTTGAGAATCATCGGTTTCGACCTTGCGGACGGTCCCTTCGAAGTGCCTCTCACTTGCTCTCTCCTTGTGCAATGAGCCCCTGCACAGCCGCTTCCCGGCGGCTTCGGCGACTCGGATTTTCCCTGTGGGGTTTCCTCCCCTGCATGCCCCCCAGTGAGGGCACGACGGAGGCAGAATACCCGTGTCGTACCGGAAATGCAAGTTGACGTTTCTGATCCAAGCTAGGGACGTTCCGCCTGTTTGGGGCGTCCGGCAATTCCAGTCATGAGTGAAATGCAGGGAAGACGCGCACGAGCCGCAAGGCGCGAGTGCGTGCCTGGGGCGACCCCGGAGAAACGACGCTCTGGAGCCGAAGCTAGGGCTTGACGACCCGGAAGATGAGCTTCTTGAGCTTGGTGCGGGGTTCGCCGCCGGTGGGCGAGAAGGTGAATTTGACTTTGATCCGCAGCTGCTTGCCTTTGGCTTTTTTGAGCTCGGCCATGCCTTCGGCGTTGAGCTCGAGTTTGAGCGTGAAGCTGCCGGCGGATTTGCCCGTCGCTTTGGCCGTTTTCATCAGGTCGGCGGTGGCGGTGAAGGTGCCGCCGCTGGAGACCTTGACCCTGATCGTGACGACGCCGGTCGAGGGGTGCTTGACCTTGCCCAGGTTGAACTTGTTCGACGGCAGCGGGGTGCAGTAGGGCGGCGTCCCCGTCTGCCCTTTGGGGCACCCGGCGCCGGAAGAGGCGGCCGGCAGCGCAAGCGCGATGACGGCAAGCGCCCCCGCGAGCAGAAGAAGCAGTCTGTTCCTCACTACTACGGACCTCCCCTTTCCGCTGCAACCCTAGCAGGCAAGCTGGAAAGGCCGCCCTGCCTGGCCCGCGCTCGAAAAGCTCCCCGAGGGGCGTCGGCCCGGGTGAGGAAGACTCGGCGCGGCCCGACAGCCACGCGGGCGAGCGGTGCCCAGCCGCGCCGGGTGCGGCGCTCGAGGACGAGCCGACCCGCCGCGGGAGCCTTGCCCCAGAGGAGGATCTCGTCGCGGCCGCGACGGGCGACGAAGGGGAAGCCGAAGGCGCGGTGGGCCGGCTTCGCCCCGCCCTCGAGGAAGAAGAGGCCGCTCTGCTGGGTGGCGCCGAACCCGGCCGTGCCGGGCGAGCGGTCGCGGAGGAACCACCAGACGACCGCGCCGACGCCCTGGCGCCACAGTTCGTACAGCGATTCGGAGAGGAAGCGCGCGTGGCGGCGCAGCGGCACGCCTTCGGGGTCGGGCGGGCTCGAGTCGAACCAGATCTCCGTCGCCCAGAAGGGCTTGGGCCCGGCCGGCAGCAGGCGCCCGGTCTCGACCCCCCGCCGCACGATCGAGGTGAGGCGGCCGATGTCCGGCGTCGAGACGTCGAGCGGGCTGACGGCGCCGCGGCTGGGCGCCCAGACGTCAATCGGGTTGTGGGCGGCGACGTCGAAGCGGGCGGGGTCGGGGCAGGCGAGCGGCCGCAACCGCGGGCCGCGCAGGCAGAGCAGGGCGCGCCAGAACCAGACCGGCGGGACGCGGCTCCCCCCCACCGTCGCGTCTCCGTAGGGCGCCAGGCCGCCGACGATGACGCGGGAACCGGGGTTGGCGGCGTGGACCGCGGCGTAGGCGGCGTTCAGCATCGCCCGGTAGTGCAGGGGGCCGACCAGCTTGCCGCCTTCCCAGAGCGGGTTGAGGTGGACCGAGAGGTTCTGCTCGGCCCAGACCTGGAAGTAGCGGACGCCGGGGAGCGGACCGGCGCCCGGGTCGGCGGGGTCGGTGAAGCCGCCCGTGTAGCGGGCGGCGAGCGCGCGGGAGAAGCTCCCCAGCGCGGCGGGCTGCGGCAGCCAGGTGCCGGGCGGCGCCACGGCAGTGCTGGGGCGGTTCGGGCCCTCCGCCCAGCGGGGGGCGAAGTTGACGTCGAGCACCGGCTCCAGGCCGCGGGCGACGGCGGCGCGGACGGCGCCGTCGAGGGCCTCCCAGTCGTAGGCGGGGTCGGCGGGGTCGGCGGGGTCGAAGCCGGCCGGGGGAGACTTGGGCGCGATGCTCGACCAGGCGACGCCGAGCAGCACCAGGTCCGCTCGCGCCTCCCGCGCCTTGGTCATCCACTCGTCGCGCAGCGCCGCGTCGGCGCCGTTGAAGGCCGAGTCGGCGAGGCCGAGCTCGAGGCCGCGCGGCGCCGCGTCGGCACCCGGCGCCTGGACGGCGAGCGCCAGCACCACGAGGGCGAGGGCTCCGGTGGCCCGCCTCACCGCGTCACGAGGCCGCGCCGCCGGGCGGCGGCGAAGGCGATCGCGCCCGCCGCCGTGAGCGCCAAGACGAGCGGGAAGAGGGCGCCGAGGCCCTGGTCGTCGAGCACCCGCAGCGCCGAGGCAGATGCGGTGGCCCGCGAGCCGTCGCGTCCGCCGTCCGCACCGGGCACCCCGGCGGGTGCGGTTTTGGCGACCACGGTCGCGACCGCCAGGCCCTCGGGGCCGCGCTCGCGCAGGGCGCCTTCGGTGGCCTCGCTCAGCGCCCCGTCGCGCACGGCGTCGCGCGTCTCCTTGGCCGAATCGGGCGCCCGCGGGCCGGTCGCGCCGGGCAGCGTCTGGTAGTACTGGTCGGCCTCGGAGTTGCCCGGCGGCGCGACCACCCGGACCGCTGCCCCGGCGGGCAACGGCATGGCGAGCACAAGCAGGAGGGTGAGTGCCGTGGCTTTCCGCATGCCGCATCGCATTATGCCCTGATGAACACGCCGCATCAGAACTCGATGCCGTAGCGGGATAGCCAAGACCGGACGCTCTCGACCAGCATCGGAAGCGCTGCCCGAAGCCGCTCGACCGCCTTGCGCACTTCCTCGGCGTCAACGTCGGGTGAGGCGTGCTCGAGGCGTCCCTCGAGCACATAAAGCTCGCTCAGGAGAGCGGCGTGGTCCTTCGTGAGTCCGCCATCGACCCGGACGGCCTCAATGACCTGGTCGGCGTACGGTCGTCGGTACGGCAACAGGCCAAGCAGCCGCGAGCCTGCGCTCGCCCTGAGGATCTCGACGTAGGCGTTGAGCACTGCCGAGTGGTCGCCGGTAACGACCATGGTGCGGTTTGCGTCGATGGGCTCGGCAGACTCAAAAGCCTTCCTCCACTCCTCTGCCATGAGCTCCCCGCCGAAGCCCTGCTCGATCGCGAGATCAAGGGCCCTTCGGTGCTTGTTGATGGCTTCGAAGAGCCGCGCCAAGCGCGCCTGCTCGACCACACGTGCCTTGCGGGAGGCACTCGACGCAGGGCCGCTGCTCATGCACTCAGCTCCGCGATCGCCTGGCGCGCGCCGGCCACCTGTCGACGATGGGCGCGCATGGCGCGAGCGTGAATGGCGCGACGGCGATCACGGAGGCCCAACCAGAGGCCATCGCGGTCGACCAGAACCCGGCCCTCATCGAGGATCCGCTCCAGGAGCAGCGGCGCCCTTGCGTCGATCCGCTGCAGATGCGCGACATCAACCCTGCGCCCAGCAACCGGCTCCAGGCGGGTGGCCAGCTCGAAGGCATCCGAAGGGCGATCGCCGCGCAGCGAGACCATCAGGTCGAGGTCAGACCCTCCGTCCTCGTCGCCACGTGCAACCGAGCCGTACAACACAGCCAGCCGTACCCGGCGCTCGGAGCGAAGCGCCCGTCGAAGCCCGGCAAGCAACTCCCAGTGACCCTCCAGATACTCGCGCTCGCCTACCTCAAGCCGAAGCCGCCGTGGCCCGGCGCGACTGCAGCGCAGTGCCCCCTGTGAGACGGCTCGGCGGAGGGTGCGCTCCTCGGCACCGAGCTCCACTGCCAACTCCTGAATCGCGCCCATGCGGGCATTGTACGGATTTATATGTCCGTTGTAAGCACAAAAAGCGTCACGTTGCGCCTGAGAATCGGTCCGGCGGCCGAGTGTCGTAGTTTGCGAGGGCCTTGCCGCTGGAAACACCGGAGCACGTAGAGGAGAGCACCGCACCAGCCGATCGCCGTCCGGCCATGTCCTCGTTCGACTGGGGCGGGGCCGCGACCTGGCTGCTCGCCGCCTTCCTCGTCGTCTACCTGGCGCTGGAAAACGGGGGCTACGACCCGATCCCGCGCGACCAGGTCGGGGTCGCGGTCTGGTGGCTGGTGCTGCTCGGGGTCGCGGTGGAGGCGCTGCCGGTGCCGGGGCGGACCCGCGCCGGCCTCGCCGCGCTCGGCCTGCTCGCCGGCTTCGGGGCCTGGACCGCGATCTCGCTGGGCTGGACGCAGAGCGCCGAGCGGACCGCCGACGAGCTCGCCCGCGTCGCCACCTACCTCGGCATCCTCGTGCTCGGGATCTGCCTGACGACGCGGCGGCGGGCGGGGGCGCGGCAGATCCTGCACGGGGTCACCTTCGGCCTCGGCCTCGTCGCGGCGCTCGGCGTCCTCTCCCGCCTGCGGATGGCCTGGTTCCCGGTCAACGAGCTGGGCACGGTGCTGCCGGGGATCGAGATCGAGCGCCGCCTCTCCTACCCGTTGGGCTACTCGAGCGGGATGGGGGCGCTGGCGGGGATGACGCTGCCGCTGCTGCTCGCGGCGACCGCCTCGGCGCGCACGATCGCAGCCCAGGCGCTGGCCGCGGCGGCGATCCCGCTCGCAGGGCTCGCCCTCTACCTCGCCACCTCGGGCACAGGCGCGATCGTCGCCGTCGCGGCGATGCTCGCCTTCCTCGTCCTCGCCCCCGACCGCGTGCCGAAGCTGCTCACCCTCGCCGCCGGGGCCGGCGGCGCGGCGCTCCTCGCCCTCGCCGTCGACGGCCGCGACGCGCTCGCCCGCGGCCTGCCGACCCCGGCGGCGGAAGCTCAGGGGGACGAGGTGCTCTGGATCGCACTGGGGATGTGCGCCGCCGTCGCCGTGGCGCAGGTCGGGATCGGGCTCGCGGCGCGCAACCTGCGACGGCCCCGTTGGCTGCGGCCCAGCCGCAACGAGGCGCTGATCGCGACCGCGGCGGTCATCCTCGTCGCGATCCCGGTCGCGCTCGCCGTCGGGCTGCCGGGGGAGGCCTCCGACCGCTGGGAGGTCTTCAAGAGCCACGGCAAGGGGGCGCGGGCGGCGCCCAGCTCGCCCGCCTCGATCCTCGACTCGACCAGCAGCGGCCGCTACCAGTTCTGGCAGTCGGCGGTAGACGCCGGCGAGGCCGAGCCCTGGCAGGGGATCGGCCCCGGGACCTTCGAGTTCTGGTGGGCCCGGCACGGCTCCTACAAGGGCTTCGTCCGCACCGCCCACTCGCTCTACCTGGAGGCTTTCGCCGAGCTGGGGATCGTCGGGCTCGTCCTGATCGGGAGCTTCGTCCTGGCCGTGCTCGGCATCGGCGCGGTGCGCTCGCTGCGGGCCCCGCCCGAGGAGCGCCTGGTGCTCGCCGCGGCGACCGCCGGGGCGGCCGGGTTCGCGATGGCCGCGGCCCTGGACTGGGTCTGGCAGCTCGGCGCGCTCGCGGTCGCCTTCATGCTGCTGGCGGCGGTCGCCGTCAGCGGCTACTCGCTGCCCGAACCGCACCGGCGGCGCCGGCGGACCAAGCGACGCAACCGCCACCGCCTGCAGCGCGCCGCGGTCGCGGTGGTCGCGGTCGCCGCCCTTATCGCGATCTGGCTCCCCCTGCAAGGCGCGACCCACCTGCGCCAGAGTCAGGTCGACGCCGCGCACGGCGACCTCGCGGCGGCCCTCCAGCAGGCGCAGGACGCCGGCGACGCCCAGCCCTACGCGGCGGCGCCGCTGCTGCAGGAAGCGCTCGTGCTCGAGCAGCAGGGGAAGCTCAGGCCAGCCGCCACGGCCGCCGCCGAGGCCACTCGCAAGGAAGAGGCCAACTGGCGCACCTGGACGATCCTGGCCCGGATCGAAGCCGAGCGCGGCCGCGTCGAGCGCTCGCTGCGCGCCTACGGCCGGGCCAAGGCGCTCAACCCCAACTTCATCCTGTTCAGAACCGATTAGCTTGCCGGGATGACCAAGATCCTCTTCGTGGTCGGCATGGCCCGCAGCGGCAGCACGCTGCTGACCGCGCTGCTGAACCGGGTCGACGGCTTCGCCGGGCTGGGAGAGACCCACGTCTACTGGGAGCTCGCCGGGGGCGAGGAACGCTGCGGCTGCGACCGTAGCCTCGCCGAGTGCCCGCTCTGGGGGGCGCTGTACCGGGAGCAGCGCGAGCAGGGCGTCGACTTCGCCGAGCTGCAGGACTCCTTCCGCGACTTCGTCCGGCCCCGCCCCAGCTCGCTGCTGCGCGGCCTCCGGGCCCGGCGCGGCGGCCTGGGGACCGACCGCCTCGACCGCTACCTGGAGGCCACCGAGTCCACCTACGAGTGGATGGCGGAGAGGACCGAGTCGACGGTGCTGGTCGACTCGACCAAGCTCCCAGCGGCGGCCGACCTGACCGCGGCGATGCCGAGCACAGACGTCCACCTCGTGCACCTGGTGCGCGACCCGCGGGCCGCCGCGCAGTCGCTCGCCCGCCGCCACCAGGGCGAGGGCGGTTTTGGGCGCGGCTCGCTGCGCTACCTCGCCGCCGTCGCCAGGGCGGCGCTGGACTGGACGCTGCGCAACGCCTACGCGGAGGCGAAGCTGCGGCGGCACTTCGCGCGGCGCTACCTGCGGCTGCGCTTCGAGGACCTGACGCGGGAGCCGCGCGAGACCGTGGCGAGGCTGCTGGAGTTCGTCGGCGCCGAGCCCGCCCCGGAGATCTTCGTCTCCGAGGACACGGTCGAGCTCGGCGAGAACCACATCCTCACCGGCAACTCCGTCCGCTTCCAGCGCGGGCCGGTCGCGGTGGCGCCGGCCGAGAAGTGGCGCACCGAGATGCCGCCGCACGCCCAGGCCCTGGCGACGCTGCTGACCCTGCCGCTACTCGCCTTCTACCGCTACCCGCTGCTGCCCCAGCGTCACTGAGCCTTCCGGTGCGCATCCTCCTGCTCTCCTACTGCTTCCCGCCGGTACCGCTGATCGAGGCGCAGGTGGCGGCGAAGGTGAGCGGCCACCTCGGCGCCGAGGTCGACG
>DASUZK010000071.1:0-2477 GCA_036376915.1 Solirubrobacterales bacterium | reverse complement strand
ATAGGGAGTGGTGCGGGCAGGGCGGCGTCTCCAAGACAATGCCACCAAAACGCTCCAATCGCCCGATCGATCCGTCACCAGATCGTCCGGCCGGTATTATAGGTTCCACCACGAATGTGGGCGTACCAATCAGGCCAATTGAGTTCAACCTCTACCCGTTGCTGATGTCGGTGCTGACGAGGATTCTTGTAATTGCTCACCTCTCTCCGTGAAGGCCGTGACAGTGCGGGCGCCGAGGGCCTGACCTCGGGGACGGTGACGGGCTCGGCGCCGCGGCGGCTCTTTACCCTCGGCCGAACCGGGCCGCGACACGGGCGTCAGCCGCCTCGACGGTGAAGGCTTCCGGATCGAAGTCGTCGCCGAGCATCTCGAGCCATTCGTGACGTCTGGGGTGCGCGGGATCGCTCAGGACGGCGAGCAACTCCTGGTAGCCCCAGCCGCCGCCGCAGTCCTCCGGCGGGCAGTTCCGCCGTCCGGCGACGCAGGCGGGGTAAGCGTGACCATCGACCGGCGGCCGCTTGCCCTCATGCTCCCAGTCGTCGCCGAAGTCGTAGGTGTAGCTGAAGCGGGAGACGCCCGATCGCAGCACCCCGCCCACCGTCGGCCGCGCCTCGTCGGCCGCATCGTCGACCTCGTGCGGATCACCATACTGCCGGCCGGCGATGTCGAAGACGTGCAGGTGGGCGTCCTCCCAGCCCATCGCCGCCTGGATGACGTGGTGGAGGTCGCCCAGCGTCATCCCGGCCGGCACCAAGAGGCGGCGCCAGATCGGCGGCCGGACGTCCCGAAGCGTCACCTTCAGACTGACGATGCTGTCCGTTTGGCGGGTGGCCTTGGCCATGCTCGGGCCTCGAGAGGCGAGCTACGCGACGGCGACGGGCAGCGGCGTCCCGTCGAGGGTGAGGCGGACGGCGTCGAGGATGGCGACGCCTCGTCGTCGCGCGGTCTCAAGGACCGACCTGACGTCGGCGTAGAGGGCGGCGCCCCATTCCGAGCGGAAGCAGTTGGTGACCTTGCGGAAGACGACGCAGGGGCGCAGGGCCTGCTCGGAGCCGTTGTTGGTCGACGGGACAGCGCGGTTGGTGACGAAGACGAGCAGGTTCTGCCGAAAGCGCTTGACGATGCGCCGGAGTTTTCGCCCCGCCTCGGTGACGGGAACGATCCCCAGCAGGGCGTCGATCCCGGCCTGGAGGCGGGCGTGGTAGGCGGCGAGGGTGGCGTCCGCCAGCTCCGGGCGGCGGCGCCCGATGCGGATGGCCCGCTTCAGCAGGGCCGTGAGCCGGGGGGCCAAGGCGTCGTCGCCGGCTTCGAGCGCGTACCGAACGTCGCGCAGCAGGTGGGCGAGGCAGACCTGGTGCTCCTTGGCCGCCCAGCCCATCTGCGCCGCGAGGCGGTCGGAGACCCAGAAGGCGGGACGGACGTCGCCGAGGAACGCCGCGACCACCGCCTTGCCGCGCGAGGGACGGATGGCGAAGCAGGCGCTGTCGCCGTGGTGGAAGACCCAGGCCCAGAAGGTCCGGTGGCCGACCCGCACCGAGGTCTCGTCCGATTGCAGGACGGTGCCGGACAGCAGACGACGGCGGATGTCGCCCGCCTGGACCGCGAACGCCGGGGCGCTGTCGGCCAGCATGCCGGCCAACGCGCCTTCGCTGACGGCGAGCCCGAACAGGTCGGCCAGCAGCCGCGCCAGGCGCGCGAACGGGATCGCTTGGCCGAAGCGCAGGTAGAGGACGAGGGCGCGCAGGTTCGGCCCGAACGGCGAGCCCGGCTCGAGCCCGGCGGGCGGCGCCGCCTTGAACCGCCCGTGGCAGCAGGGGCAGGCGCCGCCGTAGAGCGTCACCCGGGTGACGTCCGGCGTGATCCGGGGAATGTCGATCCGGTCGTAAGCCTGGAGCGGGGCCTGGCTCGCCGCCGCCAGCGCCGCCCGGCAGTGCGGGCAGCGCTCCACGAACAGGTCGCGCCGCCGGGTCGGCTCGGGATGCAGCGGGCGGTGCGCCCCCGCGTGGACCTTGCCCTTGCGCCTCGCCCCGGCCGCACCGTTCGCTTTGTGCCCCTGCGAGGGCGGGATGCCGGAATTGTCCGGCGTCTTGGGGGGTCGCCCCAGCTTCTCCCGCAACGCCACGTTGTCGGCCTTCAGAGCAGCGTTCTCCGCCTCGAGCATGCCGACGCGCGCCTTCAAGGCGGCATGCTCGGCTCCCAGGGCTGCGACATGAGCCACGAGCCCCTCGATCCGAGCCAGCAGCGCCGCAATCGGCGTCGTCATCTCGGACCAGGAAAGGGCGGACTTGTCGGCGGGTGCGGCCATGCAAGTGTTGCGTCACAAACCGCCTTCCGCGGCAACCGAAATCGGCGGCGTGAGCGCCGGGCACAACCAAGGCCGGTCAGGCTGCCGGGCTGGGTGAGCAATTACGCGCGGGTTGACCGTGTGCGGCTGGTTCAAGGCCTTGCGGAAGAACCGCCGGGCCGCTGCAGCATCC
>DASUZK010000070.1:0-47722 GCA_036376915.1 Solirubrobacterales bacterium | reverse complement strand
GGGGGGGACTCGGCGGACGCGCTCGCGCGCTGAGTGTCCGGCGAGTCCCCCCCGACGGCCCTGCTCAATTCCAGCGCCGCAGCACGGAGCGTCTTGCCCGATTCAGAGAGTAGGAAGCGGGCTCTAGCCAAGTCACCAGCGGAGAGGCGGGCCGCTGCGGCGAGCTCGTCGGGCGAGCCCGCACCGGAAAGCTGAGCTTCTACGGCTTCCGGGGGGAGCGGGGCGAAGTCGATCGGCTGGCAGCGGGACGAGATCGTTTCGAGGAGCTGGGCCGGTTCGGCGGTGAGGAGGATCAGGTGGACGAAGTCGGGAGGCTCCTCCAAGGTCTTGAGCAAGGCGTTCTGGCTCTCGTCGCGCATCTGCTCTGCCGCCTCGATCACGAAGACACGCTTCTCGGCTTCGAAAGGCTTGTAGGAGGACGCGCGGATCACCTTCTCCCGCACTTCCTCGACCATGTGCTGGGCGCCTGGAGGCCGGAGCCAGACCAGGTCGGGATGGGGCGACGGATCGAGCATCGCCCGCCGCCGCGCGTCGTCAGGGTCGGCGGCCACAGCAGCCAACAGCTCCGCCGCAAACGCCCGCGCAACCAAGCTCTTCCCAGAGCCGCGCGGCCCGCGGAACAGATAAGCATGGCTCGGCCCGCTCTCAAGCGCCGCCGTCAGCGCCACCCGCGCCCGCAGCTGGTGCTCGGTGCTCTGCTGGAGGGCAGCCGACGTCACGGACTGAGCCTAACCCCGTCTCTCCGCGGGTGGCGTGGGGGTAGGGGGGTCGAGGACGGGCGCCGTGCGCCCGCCCGCAGCGCCCCCCTACCCCCACGACAGGACCCGCGGCCAGCACGTCGTGTCCTCACCCGTGCGACCGAACCGCCTCCAGCACCCGCGCGTGCACCTCCTCGACGACGCCGTCCGCATCGACGACGACGACGCGGTCGGAGGCGATCTTGGCGATCTCCTCGTAGGCCTCGGCCACAGCCCGCTGCAGCTCCAGGCCCTCGGACTCGAAGCGGTCCTCGCCCTCGGCGCGGGCGAGGCCGGCCTCGGGATCGATGCGCAACAGCACCGTCACGTCGGGCCAGAGGCCGTCGCTGGCGTTGTCGCTGAGCGAGATCACCTCGCCGACGCCGAGGCCTCGGGCGGCGCCCTGGTAGGCGACGCTGGAGTCGGCGAAGCGGTCGGCGACCACGTCACGGCCCGCCTCGAGTGCCGGCCGGATCACCCGCGCCGTGAGGTCGGCGCGGGCCGCGAGGAAGAGCAGCAGCTCGGCGAAGGGGTCGAGCTCAAGCGAGGGGTCGGCGAGCAGGCCGCGGATCCGCTCCGCCGCCTCGGTCCCCCCCGGCTCGCGAATCAGCAGCGTCTCCGGGCCGAGCGCCTCGGCCAGCATCTTCGCCTGCGTCGACTTGCCTGAGCCGTCGATGCCCTCCAGCGAAATGAACACGTCAACTCCCGTTCCGGTGGTCCTTATCCCCGATATACGGGGGAAAAGCGCACCGGAAGGATCATTTGGCCGCGGCTTTGGCGCGTTTGCGACCGCGGGTGGCGGTGTCGGCTTTGCTCGCGACTTTCGCTTTTTTCTTTTTCGCCGGCGCTTTGTCCTCGTCGCCCTCGGGCAGCGGCTTCTCGGCCATCGCTTCTTTTGCCGCTTTCGCCGCTTCGCGCTCGGCGCGGCGTTTCTTCATCTCCTGCATCGACTCGCAGTCGTCGTTGAGGCAGAGGTTCCAGGGCCGCCCGCGGAAGGGCTGGACTTTCAGCCGCGGCGTCTCGCCGCAGACCGAGCAGCGTTCCTCGAGCTTGAAGACGTCGCCGCGCTGGGGCAACGGGAAGGTCTGGTCGCAGGACTCCGGGTCGTCCAGGGTCCAGCCGCTGCAGCCGACGAAGCGTTTGCCCGATTTTTTCGCCCGGATCACGCGCAGCATGTTGGGCGAGCCGTCCTCCTTGGTGCGACCGGCCTCTTCGCAGACCTTGCAGGGGCCGAGGATGCGGTCCTCGTCCATTCCCTTCCAGACGACTTTCGCTAGGTCTTCACGGCTCTCGTCGATTTCGGTCCAGGTCTTGTGCAGCAGCTCGCGGCTGTCGCCGACAACGCCGTCCTTGGTCATCTCGCCGGCGGCGATCTGGTCCATCTCGGACTCGAGCTGCGCGGTCATCTCCGGGGTCGCCATCGCCGGCACGTATTTCTTGAACGCCTCGTACATCGCGATGCCCGTCTCCGAGGGGATCGGCGGGTTGCCGTAGACGTAGCCGCGGTCGAAGAGCTTCTTGATGATGTCGGCGCGGGTGGCCTTGGTACCGAGGCCGCGCTCCTCCATCATCTCGACCAGCTTCGCCTGGGAGATGCGCGAGGGCGGCTGGGTCTCCTTGTCGAGGACCCACGGATCGCCGTCGAGGTCGAGGCTCTGTCCCTCGGCCAGCGCCGGGATCTCCTCGTCGGAGGAGCGGGCGTAGGTGTAGATGCCGGCGAAGCCGGGGTCGACGACGACCGAGCCGCGAACGAAGTAGGTCTGCGAGCCGGCCTCGATGTCGGCGCGCGTGGACTCGGTGATCATCGGCGGGCTGAAGGTGGCGAGGAAGCGGCGCACGACGAGTTCGTAGACGCGCTTCTTGGGCCCGTCGCCGAGGGCGTTGGGGTGGATCGCCTGGGTCGGGTAGATCGGCGGGTGGTCGGTGGTCTCTTTTTTGCCGCGGGTCGGGGTCAGCTCGCCGTCGAGCAGGCCGGAGGCGGCGGAGAACTCCTTGATTCGCACCAGCGAGGAGACCAGCTCGCGCAGCGGCAGCGAGACCGGGTAGACCGTGTTGTCGGTGCGTGGGTAGGAGATGAAGCCGTCCATGTAGAGGTCCTCGGCGAGCCGCATCGCGCTCGCGGGGGTGATGCCGAGGCGGCTGGAGGCGTCGGTGGTGAAGGCGGTCGTGTTGTAGGGCGTCGGCGGCTTGCGGGTGTTCTTGCGGGCGGTCACCGACTTGACGGTGCCCGGGCCGGCGGTGCCGGCGAGGGCCGCGTCGGCCTCGGCCTTCTCCCAGAACTTGTCGGTCTCGTGGTGGGCCTCGAAGCTGCCGTCTGGGTGCTGGAACTTGGCGAACAGTTCCCAGAAGGGCTTGGGGACGTGGGCGCGGCGCTCCATCTCGCGCTCGACGATCAGGCCCAGGGTCGGGCTCTGCACGCGGCCGACCGAGAGGAAGTTGGAGCCGAAGCGGCGGGTGCTGAGCGAGACCGCGCGGGTCAGCGTCGCGCCCCAGAGCAGGTCGATGTCCTGGCGCGCGGCACCGGCGTTGGCGAGCGGATAGGAGAGCTCGTCGAGCTCTCCGAAGGCGCGCTCGATCTCTTCCTTGGTCAGGGCCGAGTAGCGGGCGCGCTGGATCCGCAGCGTGCCGGCCTTGGTTTCCTCGCGCGAGCCCAGGTCCGGGTTGGCGTCGAGCATCTCCTCCAGCGCCTCGAGCCCGATCAGCTCGCCCTCGCGGTCGAAGTCGGTCGCGATCACCAGCTCGTCGGCTTCCTTGGCGACTTTGCGGATCGCCTTGACGACGTTTTTGTCGGTCGGCTCCTTGATCAGCTCGGCGTCGATCAGGTCGTGCAGGTCGGTCTTCTGCCAGTTCGAGTAGCCCTCGGGGAAGGCCGGGCCGAGCACATGCCCCTTCAGCCCGATCGTCCTGTGGTCGCCGTCGGCGTCGCTCCAGGTGTAGTACGGGACTTTGAAGGTTTTGTCGCTGGTCGCGCTCCCCTTGCTGAGGAAGGTCGCGATCTTCTCCGCGCTGTTGTTCTTCTCGGTGACGATCAGCCGCATGGGGCGGCGAGGGTAGCAGGGGCGCTCGGCCGGACCGGCGGGCCGCCATGCGCCGATCCTTCTAGGATCGGCGACCGGATGCAGACCTTGGTCACTGGCGGCGCGGGCTTCATCGGCTCCAACCTGGTCGACGCGCTGCTGGCGCGGGGCGAGGAAGTGACGGTCGTCGACGACCTCTCGACCGGGCGGCGGGAGAACCTCGCGGGCGCGCTGGCGGCGGGCGCCGAGCTGGTCGAGGCGGACATACGGGACAGGGCCGCGGTCGAGCGCGTCGCGGCCGAGCGCAAGCCCGAGGTCGTCTTCCACCTGGGGGCGCAGATCGACGTGCGGAAGTCGGTCGCCGATCCGGCCTTCGACGCCTCGATCAACGTCGGCGGCACCGCCAACGTGCTCGAGGCGGCGCGGGCGGGCGGTGCCCGCCGGGTCGTCTTCGCCTCGACCGGGGGCGCGATCTACGGTGAGGGCGACGGGCAGGCGCTGCCGCTCGGCGAGAGTGCGCCGCTGGCGCCGGAGGCTCCCTACGGCCAGAGCAAGTTCGCCGGCGAGGGCTACCTGTCGCTCTACGAACGCCTCTACGGCCTCTCCACGATTCCGCTGCGCCTGGGCAACGTCTACGGCCCGCGCCAGGACCCGCTCGGCGAGGCGGGTGTGATCGCGATCTTCTGCGGGAAGCTGCGGGCAGGCGAGCGGCCGACGGTCTTCGGCGACGGCAGGCAGACCCGCGACTACATATATGTGGGCGACGTCGTGACGGCGGCGCTGGCCGCGGCGGGGTCCGATGCCACCGGCCCGGTCAACATCGGCACGGGGGTCGAGACTGACGTGCTGGAGCTGGTTCGCCTGCTCGGCGAGCTCGGTGGTGTCGAGAGCTTCGAGCCCGAGCTGGCCCCGCCTCGCCCCGGCGAGGTACAGCGGATCTCGATCGACCCGTCGCGCGCCGAGCGCGAGCTGGGCTGGCAGGCGCAGACCCGCCTCGAGGACGGCCTCCGCCTCACGCTCGACTCCATCTGACCCTGCACCCCACCAGGTGCAACGTTTTACGGCTCCCCCAGAGCCATAAAACGTTGCACCTGGGCATTTTTCCGTCGATCACTAGGCTTTGGGAATGCCCGCCCAGGCCTATGCCGGCAAGGAGTGCGTCTGCCAGCTCCGCAAGGGGATCTGCGACCAGTCGTGCGTTCGCGACATGCTGGAGACCCCCTTCTACATCGCCTGCCTGAAGCTGAAGGGGCGACGCTGCCTGGTGGTCGGAGGGGGCGATATCGGGCTGGAGAAGGTCGAGGGCCTGCTCGCCTGCGACGCCGACGTGACCCTGATCGCGCCGGTCGCCCATCCGGAGCTGGAGAGCCTGGCGGCGGAGGGGTCGATCGCGTGGGAGAAGCGGACCTACGCCGGGGCCGGCGACCTCGAGGGCGTCTTCATGGCGATCGCCGCGACCGACGACACCGAGGTCAACATCGGCGTCTTCGACGACGCCGAGAAGCGGGCGATGCTGGTCAACGTCGTCGACGTGCCGCCGCTGTGCAACTTCATCCTGCCGGCGATCGTGCGCACCGGGCCGCTGGCGATCGCGATCTCCACCGCCGGCGCCTCCCCCGCCTTGGCGAAGCGGATGAAGCGCGAGATCTCCGAGCTGTTCGGCGAGGAGTACGCCCGCCTCGCCGTGGTCCTCAACGACGCCCGTGGCTGGGCCAAGGGCACGCTGCCCACCTACCAGGACCGCAAGGAGTTCTTCGAGGGGATCGTCAACGGCGACCCCGACCCGGTCGTCCTCATCCGCGAGGATCGCGACATTGAGCTGCTGGCCCTGATCGAGGCCGCCAAGGAGCGGGCGGCTGCCTCACTCAGCGCGGCAAGCTGAGATCCGGACGCGCTCCAGGGTTTCGCGCAGGGCGTCTGCCTCGGTAGAGCTGAGCTTCGCCGCGAAGGCGACCTTGAGCTCGGCGACGACGACCGGGCGCATCTCGTCGAGCAGGGCGCGGCCAGCAGGCAGCAGCGTCGCATAGCTGACGCGGCGATCGGTCTCGCAGAAGGTCCGCTCCAGAAGGCCCGCTTTGACCAGGCGGTCGACCAGCTTGGTCAACCCGCCCCGGGTGATCACCAGCGCCTCGGCGAGATCGCCCATCTTCATCCGTTCCTCGGGCGCCTCGGCGACGGTCGCCAGCACCTCGTACCAGGGCAGCGGCGGAAAGTCGGCGGCGGCGAGAGCTTCCTGCAGTCGGCCCGTGATCGCCGCGTGCGTTCGGGTCAGCGCGCCCCAGGCCTCGCCGTGGGACGTCTTTGCCGGCT
The DNA here is from genome assembly GCA_036376915.1 of Solirubrobacterales bacterium. Taxonomy (GTDB): domain Bacteria; phylum Actinomycetota; class Thermoleophilia; order Solirubrobacterales; family 70-9; genus VRUE01. The sequence continues at coordinate 41,658 of DASUZK010000070.1, read as the reverse complement.
TCGCCGCTGTCGCCTGTGCGCTCACACATCGATCATCGCAGAAAACCGTTGCCCTGACAATAGTTGTATTGACAAGCTTTTCTGCTAAGATTGTTTCTGTAACAACTATTGATCTGACAACGAACAGGAGGAGGCCATGAGCACTCAGACCGTCAAGCAGCAGATCCCGGCAGGCACGTATGCGGTGGACCCGGTCCACTCGTCGGTCGCGTTCTCGGTCGTCCACAACGGCGTGGCGACTTTCCGCAGCGGCTTCGACTCCTACGAGGCCAAGCTCAGCGGTGGCGCCGCACCGCAGCTGGAGGGCACCGTCGACGTCGGCAGCATCCGCGTCGAGGAGGAGCAGCTGAAGGGCCACCTGCTCTCCCCTGAGTTCTTCGACGCCGAGCGGCACCCGACGTTGCGCTTCGAGTCCAGCTCGCTGGAGGTCGAGGACGACGGCTCGGTGCGACTGCGCGGAGAGCTCGAGATCCGCGGCAACACGCACGAGGTCGAGGCGGGCGGCAGGTTCGGCCAGATCGGCGCGGACCTCGCGGGCAACGCCCGGCTCGGGCTCTCGCTGGCGGCGGCGGTAGACCGGCGCAGCTTCGGGCTCGACTGGAACGCCGAGCTGCCCAGCGGCGGCGAGGTTCTCGACTACGAGGTCTCGATCGCGGTCGAGCTGGAGCTGGTCGAGGAGGCCGAGTAGCGATGCGCGTGCTCGGCATCTCCGGCAGCCTGCGCCAAGGCTCGCTGAACAGCGCCCTGCTGCGGACCGCCGCCGAGCGGCTGCCCGGCGGCGCCGAGCTGGTCGAGTTCAAGCGGCTGGGCGAGGCGCCGCCCTACGACGAGGACGTCGAAAGCGAGGGCGTGCCGGCCGCAGTCGCGGAGTTGCGGGCAGCGGTGCGCGAGGCCGACGCCGTCCTGATCGCGACGCCGGAGTACAACAGCTCGATCCCGGGCCAGCTGAAGAACGCGCTGGACTGGGTGTCACGGCCAGCCGGCCGCAGCGCGCTGAACGGCAAGCCGGCCGCAGTCGTCGGCGCCTCCACCGGGATGTTCGGCGCGGTCTGGGCCCAGGCCGAGCTGCGCAAGGTGCTCAGTGCGATGGGCGGTCGCGTGATCGAGGCCGAGCTGCCGGTCGGTCACGCGAAGGAGCTCCTCGCCGGCGGCCGCCTTGAGCTCTCTCCCCAGCAATCCGAGCAGCTGGAGGAGATCCTCGCCGAGCTGATCTCACAAGCCGAGATCGAGGCTGAGCTGGCCGTCGCCGCGCTGGCCTAGGTGTGGCGACTTATCGGTCAAATGGACGGATAAGTCGCCACACCCCCTGCTCGCGCGAAGCGGAGTGGTTTAGCGCCGAAGGACTTAGGCCGCTGGGAGGGCAAAGAACGCAACGGCGGCGAAGTGGGCTGCCGCGGCGGCGATGACCAGGAGGTGGAAGACCTCGTGGTAGCCGAAGACGCGCGGGTTGGGGTCGGGGCGCTGGGTGGCGTAGACGACGGCGCCGGCCGTGTAGAGGAGGCCGCCCAAGGCGACGAGCAGGGTGCCGCCGACGCCCATCTCGTCCCAGAGGCCGGGAAAAGCGACCGCGGCGACCCAGCCGAGCGACATGTAGATCACGGCGGCGACCCATTTGGGGTGGTCGATCCAGACCATCTCGACCACCGCACCGGCAATCGCCCCGATCCAGACGACGACCAGGATCGCGTCGGCGAGCGGGCCGTCGAGGGCGAGCAGGGCGAACGGCGTGTAGGTGCCGGCGATGAGAAAGAAGATCATCGAGTGATCCAGCCGGCGCATCCAGCGGCGCACGTCGGGCCGCTTCCAGTCGACCCGGTGGTAGAGGGCGCTGGTGCCGAGCAGGGCGGAGAGGCTGACCGCGTAGATCGCGACGGCGAGGGTCGCCTCCGGCGTCTTCGCGGCGACGATCAGGCCGGCGCCGAGGAAGAGGGAGACGAAGAAGGCCCACTCGTGCGAAACGCCGCGCAGCCTCGGCTTGACCGAGGCGATCGCCTCGGATGCAACTTCCTTTGCAGATTCCGCCTTCTCGACTGCCCTTGCCCGCACCATCACCTTGTCACCATAGGGCAGAAGGGCACGAAATCTGCCTCGTTTGCGGAAACGGCGTGCACAAAGTCTGTCCGATGCATTGAAGATCCTCGACAGCTCACCCCAAAAGCTGCCCGAGAGGAGAAGTTCGATGTCCAAGACCGCCACCAGCACCCCCCAGACCGGTCTGCAGGGCCTCTCGATAGAGCGGCGGTTTTCCTCTGCGGACACGCACCCCTTCGACGAGATCGAGTGGGAGATCCGCGACGCGGTGATCGGGAATCCCGAGAGTCCGGCCTTCGAGCAGCGCGGGGTCGAGTTCCCCAAGAGCTGGTCGCAGAACGCGACCAACATCGTCGCCCAGAAGTACTTCCGCGGACAGCTCGGAACCGAGAAGCGCGAGTCCTCGGTGAAACAGATGATCGGCCGCGTCGCGGGAACGATCTCCGAGTGGGGGCGCGAGGGCGGCTACTTCGCCTCCGACGAGGACGCCGACGCCTTCGAGGCCGAGCTGACCTCGATCCTGCTCAACCAGAAGGCGGCCTTCAACTCGCCGGTCTGGTTCAACGTCGGCTTCGAGGAGCGGCCGCAGTGCTCGGCCTGCTTCATCCTCAGCGTCGAGGACAACATGGACTCGATCCTCGCCTGGAACACCAAGGAGGGCAAGATCTTCCGCGGCGGCTCCGGCTCGGGGATCAACCTCTCCAACATCCGCGGCTCGATGGAGCAGCTGGCCAAGGGCGGCACGGCGAGCGGCCCGGTCAGCTTCATGCGCGGGGCCGACTCCTGGGCGGGCACGATCAAGTCCGGCGGCAAGACCCGGCGCGCCGCGAAGATGGTCGTGCTCGACGTCGACCATCCGGACATCGAGCACTTCATCTGGTGCAAGGCCGACGAGGAGAAGAAGGCCGAGGCGCTGCGCGACGCCGGCTTCGACATGTCGATCGACGGCGAGGGCTTCACCTCGATCCAGTACCAGAACGCCAACAACTCGGTGCGGGTCAGCGACGACTTCATGGAGGCGGTCGAGGCCGGCGAGGACTGGCACCTGACCGCTCGCACCGACGGCTCGACGGTGAAGACGCTCGACGCGCGCGAGCTGATGAACCAGATCGCCGACGCCGCCTGGCGCTGCGCCGATCCGGGCGTCCAGTACGACACGATCATCAACCGCTGGCACACCTGCCCGGAGTCGGGGCGGATCAACGCCTCCAACCCCTGCAGCGAGTACATGCACGTCGACGACTCGGCCTGCAACCTGGCCTCGCTCAATCTGATGAAATTTCGCCGCGAGGACGGCAGCTTCGACGCCGAGGAGTTCGAGCACGCGGTCGACATCGTCTTCCTCGCTCAGGAGATCGTCGTCGGCTTCTCCAGCTACCCCACCGAGGAGATCACCGAGAACGCCAACAAGTTCCGCCAGCTCGGCCTCGGCTACGCCAACCTCGGCGCGCTGCTGATGTCCGACGGCCTGCCCTACGACTCCGAGGAGGGCCGCAACGTCGCGGCCGCGATCACGGCGCTGATGACCGGCCGCGCCTATCGTCAGTCGGCGCTGATCGCCGCCGGCGCGACCGGGCCCTACGAGGAGTACGACAAGAATCGCGACGCCCACAACGGCGTGATGCGGATGCACCGCGACGCCTCCTACGACATCGACTCGACCGGGATCAAGGGCGAGCTGCTCGAGGCCGCGCAGCGCTCCTGGGACGAAGCGGTCGAGCTCGGCGAGGAGCACGGCTACCGCAACGCGCAGGCGACGGTGCTGGCGCCGACCGGGACGATCAGCTTCCTGATGGACTGCGACACGACCGGGATCGAGCCCGACTTCTCGCTGGTCAAGTTCAAGGAGCTGGTCGGTGGCGGCCAGATGACGATCGTCAACAAATCGGTGCCGCTGGCGCTGCGCACGCTCGGCTACGCCGAGCCGCAGGTCGAGCAGATCGACGCCCACATCGCCGAGAACGCGACGATCATCGGCGCGCCAGGCCTCGAGGACGAGCACCTGCCCGTCTTCGACGTCGCGGTGGGAGAGCGGGCGATCTCCCACACCGGCCACATCGACATGATGGCGGCGACGCAGCCCTTCATCTCGGGGGCGATCTCCAAGACGGTGAACCTGCCGCAGTCGGCGACGATCGAGGACATCGCCGACGCCTACACGCGCGGCTGGAAGGGCGGGCTGAAGGCGCTGGCGATCTACCGCGACGGCTCCAAGACCGCGCAGGCACTGCGCACCGACGCGCAGGAGGAGAAGGGGGCCGAGGCTGTCGCCGAGGTCGCCGCACCCGTGCGCAAGAAGATGCCGCGCGAGCGCGAATCGATCACCCACAAGTTCTCGATCGCCGGCCACGAGGGCTACATCACCGCGGGCAAGTACGAGGACGGCAACGTCGGAGAGATCTTCCTCACCGACATCGGCAAGGAGGGCTCGACGATGCGCGGGCTGCTCAACGCCTTCGCCACGGCGATCTCGATCGGCCTGCAGTACGGCGTTCCGCTGGAAACCTTCGTGCGCAAGTTCAGCTACATGCGCTTCGAGCCGGAGGGAATCACCGGCAACCCGGAGATCCCCTTCGCCAAGTCGATGCCCGACTACATCATGCGCTGGCTCGGCAGCCGCTTCATCGAGGACACCGACGTGCTCGAGGACCTCGGCATCCTCACCCCCGAGGTGCGGGCCAAACGGGATGCCGAGACGAGCCAGCTCGGCCTCGGGATCGACACCAGCGGCGGCACCGCGGGGCCGGCCAACGGCGGGAACGGAGGCAACGGTCACTCCAAGCCCGTGCCGGCCGCGGCGGCCTTCACCGAAACCCCACCGGTGGTCCCCGCCAAGATGTCCGGCCTAGATTTGGGCCCTGCCTGCGAGCAGTGCGGCGGCATGATGCAGCGCACCGGCAGTTGCTACACGTGCTCTTCGTGCGGCAACAACACCGGCTGCGGCTGAGGGCCTGCGCTCTCAGTACTGAGCGGACACCGAAACGTCGACCTGACAGCGGAAGGTGTCGTCGACGTCGTGAACGGTGGCGGCGGTCACCTGGGCGTGGTAGATACCCGCCATGAAGCTGCCTTCTATCGTCCAGGCCCCCGACGCATTGGTCTTCGCGGTGCCGACCAGTTCGTCCGCCCCACCCGAGTAGGGCTCCATGAAGAGCTTCACTTTCCGCCCCGCCCGGCATTTTTTCTGAGCCGCGGTCACCTTGCCGGTGAATTCGGTCCCCTTGCCCGATTTGACCGTCACGGTGGATTTGACCTTCGTGACGTGCGCGTGGCCAATCGCAGAGCCGGCAAGTACCGGCAGGGCCATGACGACCGCGCTCAGGGGAACGAGAAACCATCGGGACCGGGACATATCCATCCTCCTCGAGTTTGGGACTCGGGGCCGAGCCTAGCGGCTACTAGTCGGGATCACTCCGCGATGTGCCTTGTCGTCTCGGCGACCTCTCACCCCTCGCCTCGCGCCTCTCGCAGGCGCTGCAAGTCGATCAGGTCTTGCGGTCTCCCCGCTTGCTCCTTGAGAGCAACGAGCCCATCGTAGTCGACGACCTTGAGGGTCAGGCCGCCGATCTCAGCCTCGACCGCGGCCGGCGAAAGCTTCTCCCACAGAGGGTCATCGCCGATCCACTGCATGATGTCGAAGCGCCCAAGCCGGGTGTTCAGCACCCAGTTGCCGCCGAGCGCCAGGGCGTCGGGGTCCAGGGGGTCTGGGAGCTCCTCATCCTCGAACTCCTCCGTCCCATCGACTTGGGCATCAAGCGCGGCGAGCACTTTGGCCAGCCTCGCGAGATTGTCCGGCTCGGGGCTGGGAACGATGTCGACGTCCTTCGTGCCTCGAACGAATCCGTGGAAGCCAACCGCAACCCCACCGATGATCAGGAACTCGACATCGTCCCCGACAAGGGTCTCGAGAATTCCCTGTATATCGAGATCAGACACTCCGCTGGCGACGTCCAGCCTCCGCAACGCGGGACATGAACCTGGACAGCTCGATGACCTGTTCCGCGCGCTGAGACGGAGTCAGCTCCACGTAGTCGCGGCGTAGGGCGGCGCGCTCGGCCTTTTCATCCGGCGTCCAGTTCCCGGTTCGCTTCGGGCGTTCCATGCCAAAAAGGTACATCTACGCTCGGAGAGCGCAGACGGTCAGCCGAGAACGACCTTCGCGTTGTGGCGCGGCGTCTCGGTGATGGCGCGGCGAAAGATCCGCTCTGACTTCGGGTTGGCGGGGCGGATCTGGTGGCGCTTGACCAGCTCGCGGAGGACGACGGCCATCTCGAACTGGGCGAAGGAGGCTCCGAGGCAGCGGCGGACGCCGCCGCCGAAGGGGATCCAGGTGTAGGTGCCGGGCGGGTTGTCGAGGAAGCGCTCGGGAAGGAAGCGCTGAGGCTCGGGGTAGACCTCGGGGTTGCGGTGGGCGAGGTAGACGCAGGGTGCGACCGAGACGCCCGCCGGCAGCTCGTAGCCGCCGATCTCGACCGGCTCGGTGAGCTTGCGCAGGACCAGGGAGATGACCGGGCGCAGGCGCAGCGTCTCCTGGATCGTCGCGGTCAGGTACTCCTCGCGGCCCTCTTCGACCTCGCCGCGCAGCCGCTCCAGCTTCTCGGGATGGCGGGCGAGGCGCTCGACCGCCCAGGAGAGCGAGGTCGCCGTCGTCTCGTGTCCCGCGACCAGCAGCGTGAGCAGCTCGTCGCGCATCTCCTCGTCGCGCATTGGCGAGCCGTCCTCGTGGCGGGCGCTGACGAGCAGCGAGAGGACGTCGTCGCGCTCCTCCAGATCCTCGGCGCGGCGGCGCTCGGCTATCTCACGGTAGATCAGCTCATCGACGCGGTCGATGCGGCGGCGGAATGGGCCGAACCCGCGCACCCGCTCAGGCCCAATCAACAACAGGGGGAGGAGGGCCGCGGGATTGGTCGTCAGGTCGAGGAACTCGCGCAGTGCTCCGCGCAGCTCGGTCAGTCTCCCGCCCTCCCGCACCCCGAAGACGGTGTTGAGGATGATCTCCAGCGTGAGCGCCTGCATCCGCGGCCGCAGCGCGTAGGGCACGCCGCGCGGCCAGCCCTCGATCTCCTGCGCGGCGATCTCTGTCATCGCCTGCTCGTAGCCCTGCATCCGCTCGCCGTGGAAGGGGGGCAGCAGCAGCTTGCGCTGGCTCATGTGCGGTTTCTCGTCGAGGACGAGGACCGAGTTCCGGCCCAGCACAGTGGCGAGGATTTCGTTGCCCTCGCCGGCGTGGAAGACCCTGGGGTCGCCGGTGAAGACCTGCTTGATCGCCTCCGGGTCGGCGAGGATCACCCACGTCCCTTCGTAGGCGATGCGGATCGTGAACATATCGCCGTAGCGGTCCTGGCAGCCGTAGAGCACCCGCCTCGCCTGCCGCGACCAGATCGCGGTCTGGATCGGCTTGGGAAACGGCATGCCGGGAGGCAGCCCGCGCTTCGGAGTCCGGATCGCCGGCCGCGGAGCGGTTGTGGTCGCTGCCTCCATCGCGCCTCCCTCAAAGGCTAGTGGCAGATCGTCCCCGCCGTGTGAGATGCGTCTCGCATCCGGTACGCGCGGATTATGGAAGGGACTCGCAGGCAAGCCCGTCGCGGTCGGCGTCAAGGCCGTGGGGGTCGCGCCTCGGGTGATGCTTCTTGAAGAAGCGCTGCGCCTGCGCCTGCGTCGAGAAATCCGAGCAATCCCGGTCGCGGAAGGCAGAGGCCGGCGCGGCAGTCAAAGCCAGAGCGAGAAGTGCGGTCGCCAAGGCCACGCTGGCGAGGCGAAGGATTTGGGTCTCCATGGGATCTCCTCTCGGAATTGCGTTTCTCGGGCGGCAGCATAGTGCTCAGCCGGGAGACGAGATCCGCGCAAGCAACCGTCTGCCGCAGAGCAGCTGGGCGGAGCCGTCCTCGAAGCGGTGGAGGCGGAGCACGCGAGCGGTGGCGCACTCCAGCCGGACGGCTGGCTTCGCGGGAGCGGAAGAGCTCCTTCCGCCCGCGATCGCGAGGACAGCTGCAGCTATGGCCAGTGCGATTGGAAACCTCAGTCGAGTCTTCATGTCCCTCTAAGGGTTCACACCCAGCGATCTCTCCCCGGTCGATACCGAATGGTGACTCCGCGGCGACCGTCCATCGCATAGCCTGCGCGGCGCCCGTGGCGCCTCCACAGCCTCCCCCCCGCGTGCAGCACTGGGTCGCCCGCCGCGCATGCGGCCTGCGCCCGAGCCTGCTGCGCAGGATCCTCGGGCCGCCACCGAGGCTCGACGGGCAGGAGCTGGCGCCCGACATCCAGATGTTGCTGCGGCTGGCGGCGCTCGAAGGGGAGTTCTCGCTGGTCGAGGGACGGACTGTCGAGCAGGCACGGGCGGAGAACCTGGCCGGGGTCCCGGTCGTCAGCGGACCGCCGCGGCCGATGGCCCGGGTGGAGAACATGGTCATCCCGGGACCGGCCGGCCAGATACCCGCTCGCCTCTACGTAGCGCTCGGCGCGCCGCCCGCGCCGCAGCCGCTGCTCGTCTACTACCACGGCGGCGGCTGGGTGATCGGCGACCTGGAGACCCACGACGGCCTTTGCCGCTTCCTCGCCGAGCACAGCGGCTGCCGCGTGCTCTCGATCGACTACCGACTCGCCCCCGAGCACCCGTTCCCGGCCCCGGTCGAGGACGCGGTCGCGGCCTTCGGCTGGGCCGCGGAGCACGCGGGCGAGCTCGGCGCCGACCCGGCGCGGATCGCGGTCGGTGGCGACAGCGCCGGGGGAAACCTCGCGGCGGCAGTCTGCCTGCAAACACGCGGCAACGGGGCACAGCCGGCGATGCAGCTGCTCCTCTACCCCGTCACCGATGCGGTCGGCGGTCAGGCTTCGCGCGACACCTTCGCAGAGGGCTTCCTGCTGACCCGCAACGACATGGACTGGTTCGAGGGCCACTACATCCCCGACGGCTGCGACGAAAGCGACCCGCGAATCTCGATGATGCGAGCGCCCGACCCCTCCAGCCTTCCTCCGGCCTACGTCGCCACCGCCGGGTTCGACCCGCTGCGCGACGAGGGCGAGGTGTACGCGTCGCGGATGCGCGAGGCGGGCGTGAAGGTGGCGCTGCAGCGTCACCCGGGCCTGATCCACGGCTTCGCCAACCTGACCGCGATCTGCCCCAGCGCCCGCACGGCGATGCTCGAGGTGGCCGGCGCCCTCCGGATGGGCCTCAGCTAGCTCACCTTTCCGGTGCGCCTTATCCCCCTATGGCGGGGGAAAAGCGCACCGGAACGTTCTGAGATACCCCCAGGGGGTATGTAATACTGGGCGGCATGGACGCTCATGCGCATTCCCATGACCATGCCCACCACCACGAGATGCCGACGGAGGGGGCGGCCCTCACCGCCGTCGCGATCAGCGCCACCCTCCACTGCCTGACCGGGTGTGCGATCGGGGAGGTGACCGGGCTCGCGATCGGCACCGCGGCCGGCTTCTCTGACTTGGGCACGATCGCCCTCGCCGTCGCCCTCGCCTTCCTCTTCGGCTACACCCTGACCAGCATCCCCCTGCTGCGCGCCGGCATGGCGCTCTCGGCGGTGATCCCGATCGCCCTCGCTTCCGACACGCTCAGCATCGCGACGATGGAGATCGTCGACAACGTCATCGTCCTCACGATCCCCGGAGCGATGGAGGCGGGTCTCGGCGATCTGCTCTTCTGGGGCAGCCTCTCCTTTGCCCTGGTCGTCGCCGGAGCCGTGGCGATGCCCGTAAACCGCTGGCTGATAGCCCGCGGCAAGGGGCACGTCGCGGTGCACGAAACCGGGATCCACGGTGGGCCCCCGGTCAAGCTCGTCGCCTACGTGGCCGCCGCGGCGGGCGTCTTCGGCAGCGCCGTGCTGATTGCGGAGCTGCTCTCGTGACCGCCCCGACGACCCACGGCTACACCAAGGACCGCGATGCGGTGCTGAAGCGGCTGCGCCGGATCGAGGGCCAGGTGCGCGGCGTCGAGCGCATGGTCGAGGAGAACCGCTACTGCATCGACGTCGTCACCCAGGTGACGGCGATCCAGGCGGCGCTCGACAAGGTCGCCCTGGAGCTGCTCTCCGACCATGCCGCCCACTGCGTGGTGAATGCTGCCGCCGGAGAGCAGCGAGAACGCACGGATGAGCTGATGGGGGCCGTCAAGCGGTTGCTCAGACGCGGCTGAGCTACTCGTACTGCAGGGCTTCGAGCGTGTCGAGGCGGGAGGCGCGCCGGGCGGGCGGAATCGCGGCGACCACCCCGGCGAAGGCGGCGAAGACCAGCATGCCGAGCAGCTGGCCGACCGGATAGGAGAGAGCGAAGCCTTCGTCCTTCAGCGGCTGGGCGATCAGGGCCGCGAAGATCACCCCGATCACCATCCCCAGCAGGGCCCCGATCAGAGCGGTGATCACGGCCTCGTAGCGGATCATCGTCCGGACCTGGCGGCGTGACATCCCGATCGCCCGCAGCATCCCCAGCTCCCGCGTCCGCTCGTGGATCGAGAGCGCCAGCGTGTTGGCGATCCCGAACAGGGAAACGATCACGGCGAGCGCCAGCAGGGCGTAGATCAGGCCGAGCAGCTGGTTGATCTGCTCTTCCTGGTTTTCCTTCAGTTCCTGCTGGTTGCGCACCTCGACCACGGGGAACTCGCGGTCCATCGCCTTGACCAGGGCCGCCTGGACCTTCTCCGCGTTCGCCCCCGGAGAGAGCTTGACGAAATCGATCGCATCGTCGCGCTGGTCGAAGGCGGTGGCCATCAGCCGCTGGGTGACGATCGCGCCGCCGAGCAGTTCCGCCTTGTCTTCGTACTCGCCCACGACCGTGAGCTCGGGCCGCGCGCCGATCTGGGTGAGGAAGCGGACGCGGTCCCCGAGCTCGAGATCGCTGCCGGAGGCGAGCGACTTGTCGACCACCACCTCGTCGTCGGCGAGCGTGCGCAGGGCCTGTGGCCCGCCCTCGGTCCACTCGATTCGAATCACCGCGTTGGCGTCACGGTCGAGCGCCGAGACCCGCTCCCTGCCGCCACTGTCGACCAGCTTCGCCTGGGTGGCGCGCAGCGTCGAGACCAGCCCGACGCCGGGCACCTGGCGCGCCGCGCCGGCCGCTCGCGGAGAGATCGGCGAGAAGCCGTCGGAGTTCTGCAGCACCAGCTCACCCTGGAAGCTTTCGTCGACCGCGGTGGAGATCGAGCTCTTGATCCCGGCGGCGAAGACGGTGACGAAGGCGACCACGGCGAGGCCGATCATCAGCGCCGCCGCGGTGACCGCGGTGCGGGCGGGGTTGCGCTGCGTGTTCTCGCGGGCGAGGCGGCCAGTGAGGCGTCGCAGCAGTTCCAATGGACGCCCGGCGAAAGAGGCGAGTGGGCGCACGAGTCGGGGGCTGAAGAGCGAGACGCCGAACAGCACAGCGACCGCGCCGCCACCGATCAGCCCGGCGGCGCCGCCACCGTCGGCGCCGCCGAAGAGGCCGGCGAGGACCATCGCCAACCCGGCCAGCCCGAGCAGCACGGCGAGCGCCGCGACGACGACGCCGCGACGGCGGCTCTGGGGCAGCTCCAGCGCCAGCAGGGCGGCGATCGGCGGCACCCGGGTCGCGCGCAGGGCGGGAACGAGGGAGGAGAGCAGGGTGACGCCGATGCCGATCAGCAGCGAGACGACGATCGTCCGGTCCTTGGTCACCAGCGCCGTGGTCGGCAGGTCGATGCCGATCGCGACGAAGAGCGCGTTGAGCCCGACGGCGATGCCGTAGCCGGCAAGGAGACCGACCAGGGCGCCCAGCACGCCGATCGCCAGCGCCTCGACCACGACCGAGCCGAGGATCTGCCCCCGCCCCGCCCCCAGCGTGCGCAGCATGCCGAACTCCCTGATCCGCTGGGCGACCGTGATCGAGAAGGTGTTGAAGATGAGGAAGGCACCGACCAGGAGGGCGACGAAGGCGAAGACGAGCAGGGCGATGCGCAGGAAGCCGAGGTCGTCGCGAATCTGGTCGGAGTTGCGTTCGGCGTTTTCGGAGGCAGTCTCAACCAGCAGCGAGGGGTCGGCCGCCGCGCGCTGCACGCGCTGTCTCAGCGTCGCTTCGGAGACCCCCTCCTCGGCGGCGATCAGGATCTGGTCGAATTCGCCGCGCTTGCCGGTGATCCGCTGTGCCTCGGGCAGGATCAGCCCGGCGATGCTGGCGCCGCCCCAAGAAGCGGCACCGAGCTTGGTCAGGCCGACGATCCGGTAGGCGGCGACGCGTTCGACCGAGGCCAGCTTGAGCGCGTCGCCGAGGCCGAGGCCGTCCTCTTCGGCGGCGCTCTGGTCCAGCGCGACCTCGCTCGCGTCACGGGGCGGACGGCCCTCTACGTAGGTCTGGGTTTCGAGGCTCTCCGGCAGGTCCGAGGTGATGAACTGGGGGGCGAACTGGGCCCCGATCTGATCGTTCTCGGCATCGAAGAAGGCGCCCTCGGTGAAGATTTGCCCGACCGCCACCCGTACTCCCGGCACCCGCTTCACCTTCGGCAGGACCTCGGCCCCGAAGCTCGGCACCTCACCGGTTTCCTGCCGCACCTCCTCCTTCGCCGTGATCACGACATCGGTCTTCGCCAGCGAGTCTTCGAAGATTTCGTCGAAGGCGGCGAAGGTGGTGTCGGTGAGGATGTAGGTGCCGGCGACGAAGGCGACGCCTATCACCACCGCCAGGATCGTCGTCAGGGCGCGGATGCGCCGCGCCCAGAGGCTCTTGAGGGCGAGGCCGGCCAACTAGTCGATCGTCTTCATCAGCTCGATCACCTCGTCGGTGGAGCCGGGGGCCGCGTCGTGGACGATTCTGCCGTCGCGAAGGGTGATCAGACGGTCGGCGTGGGCGGCGGCAGCCGGGTCGTGGGTAACCATGATCACCGTCTGGTCGAACTCGTCAACCGCCTGACGCAGCAGGCGGAGGACGTCGGCGCTCGCCTTCGAGTCGAGGTTTCCGGTCGGCTCGTCGGCGAAGACGACGGTCGGCTTGGAGATCAGGGCCCGGGCGACGGCGACGCGCTGCTGCTGGCCGCCGGAGAGCTCGGAGGGCCGGTGGGTGCGGCGGTCGCCGAGGCCGACGGTGTCGACCAGCTGGTCGAGCCAGGCCTGGTCGGGCTTGCGCCCGGCTATCGAGAGCGGCAGCACCAGGTTCTCCTCGGCGGTCAGGACCGGCAGCAGGTTGAAGAACTGGAAGACGAAGCCGAGCTTGTCGCGGCGAAGCTTGGTCAGCTCGGTGTCGTCGAGGCTGGTGATCTCCTGCCCGTCGAGGACGACGGTGCCCGCCGTCGGCTTGTCGAGCCCGGCGAGGATGTGCATCAGGGTCGACTTGCCCGAGCCCGAGGGACCCATGATCGCGGTGAAGCGACCGCGGTCGAATGCCGTGCTGACGTCGAGGAGCGCGTCGACCGCCGCCTCGCCTTCGCCGTAGCGGCGGGATACGCCGCTGGCCTGCACCACCTGCCCGTTCGAGTTCTCCATGGCGCGCACCGTATCGAGACAGGAGGGCGGGAAGACGGTGTGCTTGGCGAAACAAATCGATTCTCAACATGCCCAGATAGCCTGCCCTGCGTGGCACTGGCAGATGACTTCGACGGGTTCCTAGTCGACCTCGACGGGGTCGTCTGGATCGGCCGCGAGCCGGTGCCCGGCGCGGCGGAGGCCCTGCGGGCGCTGATCGAGGCAGGCAAGGAGGTCGTCTTCGTCACCAACAACCCGGGGCGGCCGCCCGCCACCTACGCCGACCGCCTACGGGGGGCGGGCATCCCGGTGGGAGACGGTCGTGTCGTCACCGCCGGGGTCTCGACGGCGCGGCTGGCGGTGAAACGAGTGGGGACCGGCGCGGGAGCCTTCGTGATCGGCGCCCCCGGGCTCAAGGAGGCCGCAACCGAGGCCGGCCTGGAGCTTCTCGACGGCGAGGCCGGTCGCGAGGCCGGCGTCGTGCTCGTCTCCGGCCACCGCGAGTTCGACTACGAGGAGCTGCTGACCGCGACGCTGGCGCTGCAGCACGGCGCCGCCCTGTTCGCGACCAGCCGCGACCCCACTCTGCCGATGCCCGGCGGCCCATGGCCCGGCACCGGCGCGGTGCTGGCCGCGGTGGAGACCGCCTCGGGAACCCCCGCCGAGATCGGCGGCAAGCCCGAGCGCCACCTCTTCGAGCAGGCGCGGGCGTTGATCGGCGGCGCCGAGCGGGTCGCGATGGTCGGCGACCGGATCGCCTCCGACATAGAGGGCGGCCGGCGCGCCGGGCTGGCGACGATCCTGGTCCTCACCGGCGCCAGCTCGCGCGAGCAGGCCGAAGCCGCCGACCCTCCCCCCGACCGCGTTGTCGACAACCTCTTGGGACTGCTGCGATGAGCATCGCAACCGAAGAGTCGGGACCCCTCGTCCCCCGCCCGGGGATCGCCTTCGCCGGCGTCTTCGTCGTCACCTTCTGCGGCCTGGTCGCGGTCGGCGCCGTCCTGCCGGTACTGCCCCGCTACGTCCACGGCCCACTCGACGGGGGCAATGTCGCGGTCGGGATCGTGATCGGCTCCTACGCGATCACGGGGCTGCTGTTGCGCCCCTTCGCCGGCCGACTGGCCGACCATCGCGGCCGCAAGCCCACCGTCCTGCTCGGCTCGATCCTGGTTGCCATCGGCGGTTTCATGTACCTGTTGCCGCTGGGGGTGCCGGGCCTGATCGCGGCGCGACTCCTGCTCGGCGCCGGCGAGGGGACGGTGTTCACCGCCAGCTCGGCCTGGGTCGTGGACCTGGCCCCGCTCTCCCGACGGGGGCGTTTGATCGGCCTTTACGGCCTCTCGGTCTGGGCCGGGCTCAGCATCGGGCCGCTGGTCGGCGAGCTGCTCCTCAACGCCTCCGGCTATACCGTTGTCTGGCTCTTCGCGGGAGCGGTGCCCCTGCTCGGAGCGGTGATCGCCACCAGGCTCCCCGATCCGTTCCACTCCACTCCACATCCTGAAGAGGAGCACCACTCGCTGATCGAGCGCGAGGCGATCCGCCCCGGGATCGCCCTCGCCCTCGCCTCGATCGGCTACGCGACCATCGCCGCCTTCGTCGTCCTTCACCTCGACGCACGGGGCGTCGGGCACGGCGCCGCCGTCTTCGGCGCCTTCGCGACGATGGTCGTGCTCACGCGGCTCATCGGCGGCGACCTGCCCGACCGGGTCGGCGCCGCCCGGGTCGCCATCGTCGCCGCCTCGGTCGAGGCCATCGGCCTGGCCACGCTTGGGTTCGCCCAAAGCATCCCGGTCGCGCTGGCGGGCGCCCTCGCAATGGGGGCGGCCTTCTCGCTCCTCTACCCCTCGCTGTCGCTGATCGTGGTCAGCCGCGTCTCCGAGACCAGGCGCGGCGCTGCGCTCGGCACCTTCACCGCCTTCTTCGACGCCGGGATCGGCCTCGGCGCGCCCATCGCCGGCCTGATCGCCGCGGTCATCAGCTATGAGGGGGCCTTCCTCGTCTCGGCCTCGATCGCCCTGGTTGCGGCCGCGACGATCGCCTTCGTGATCGCCCCCCGCAGCCGCGCCCTGCTGGCCACTCGCTGACCCGCCAGCCGAGGTGCAACGTTTTACGGCGCCCACAGGACCGTAAAACGTTGCACCTGGGGTCAGCGCTGGGCAATTAGAAGCGACTGGGCGGCGCGGCCGATGCGGCCGCGGGCGTCGGAGAGGACCGACTCGGCGGTGCCGATGCCGCTGGGCTGGGGACGGGTGACGGCGTCGACGCAGACCCACTCGCCCTCGGGCATGCGCTCGAAGTGGACGGTGAGGTCGACGTTGATGAAGACGTATGAGCGCCAGTCGAGCACGGCGCTGATCCCGTTGCCGACGTCGGCCGCGATCAGCGCTCGCTGCAATGGCGTCGGCTCCTCGCCGCCCACGAGCGGGTGTTGCATCCGCATCCAGACCGTCGCCGGCCCAGGCTCCAGGAAGGTCCCGGAGACGGACTTCCACTCCATAGCCGTGTGGTAGCCGACGCTCTGGCCCGTAGCGAAGAACTCGGGAGTCCAACCTTCCTCGGGCCCCTGCGGCGGCGCGTCAGCGGCAACCGCCTCGGCCGGCATCTCCACCTCCGAGACCCGCAGCAGCCAAGCCGTGGCCCGCATCAGCTCCCCACTCTCACCGGAAAGCGACGCCTCGACCAACTGCACCCTCTTCCCCGGCCGCACCACCCGCGACTCGACCCGAACCTCCCCGATAGGAACCGGCCTGAGGATCTCAATCACGATCCGCCCAACCTGAAACTCCTCGGATCCCACAAGCTCCTCGATCTCACGCCCGAGCAATGCCGACGGCGGCCCCGCATGCTGCGCCCCCGGATCCCACGGCCCCCGCGTCAGCTCACTGGCAACGAAGCTGCCCTCGCCATTCGGGATATAGAACGCCTCGTTCATTCGCGGCGCATCGTAAGGGCGGTGGGGGGCGCCTCTCCAGTCCCTCCCCAGCACCGCAGGGTGATCCCCAGCCCCCGAAGGGGGCTCCAGGTTGCACCGCCTCCGGCGGTGCAATGGGGACTGGAGAGGCGCCCCCCACCGCCCTCTACCATCACCTCCATGGACAAGACCAAGAAAACCGACCAGGAATGGCGCGACCAACTGACCCCCGAGCAGTACGAGGTAACCCGCGAAGCCGGCACCGAGCGCCCCTTCACCGGTCCTTACGTCGACGAGAAAGCCGAGGGCATGTACCACTGCGTGTGCTGCGGCACCGAGCTCTTCTCCTCCGACACCAAGTTCGACTCCGGCACCGGCTGGCCCAGCTTCACCGAGCCGGCCAACCTCGAGCACGTCGAGCTGCGTCCCGACAACAGCCTCTTCATGCGCCGCACCGAGGTCGTCTGCAGGCACTGCGACGCCCACCTCGGCCACGTCTTCGACGACGGCCCGCCCGAGCGGGGCGGCCAGCGCTACTGCATCAACGGCTGTGCGCTGGAGCTCAAGGTTTCCCCCCAGCACCCAGATAGCTGAACTTCACCGCGAGCGCCACCGCCTCGGTGCGCGTGTCCACCTCGAGCTTGCCGATCGCGTTGCGCACGTGGGTGTGCACGGTCGCGGGGCTGAGCGCCAGGCGTTCGGCGATCTCTTTCACCCGCAGGCCCTCGGCGAGGAGCTCGAGGATCTGGCGCTCGCGGGGCGAGAGCGTGAGCAGTTTCTCGACCTCCGACGGCTTGCCGCCAGCGAAGTCGCCGCCGAGGAAGGTGCCGCCGCCGGTGACCGCTTTGACGGCGCGGGCGATGTCCTCCGCCGGTGCGGACTTGAGCACGTAGCCGGAGGCTCCCGCGCGCAGCGCCAGGGCAAGCAGGTCGGGCTGGGCGTGGGCGGTGAAGACGACGACTTTGGTGCGGGGGCGCGCCTTCAGCACCTCCTTGGTGGCCTCGATCCCGTCGCGCTTGGGCAGCTCGACATCGATGATGAGGACGTCGGGCTCGAGTTCCTTGACCACGTCGACGACGTCGCGCCCGTCACCGGCCTCGCCGACGATCTCGACCGTGCTCGAGTTGGCCATCCGGGCCTTGATCGCCTCGCGCACGATCTCGTGGTCGTCGCAGAGGACCACGCGCTTGGCGTCGCGCACGCCGCTGCTCATAGGAAGCCTTCCCTACGCAAATTCATCGAGTCCCGATCCTCTCAGGCGCGCCGTACGAATGCAAAATAGTGGGTAGCGTGAACCCGCCGTCCCGCTCTTGCCGGTTCTCGATCAGCGCGATCATCGTCCGTCCCACGGCCACCGCCGTCCCGTTCAGGGTGTGCACCGCCTCCGGTGATTCGCCGTCGCCGGGCCGATACCTACAACTGAGGCGTCGCGCCTGGTAGTCGGTCGTGTTGGAGCAGGAGGTCAGCTCGCGGTAACGCTCCTGGCTGGGGATCCAGGCCTCGCAGTCGTACTTCTTCGCCGCCGGGGCGCCGAGGTCGCCGGCGGCCACGTTGACGACGCGGTAGGGGATCTCCAGCGCCGAGAGGATCCGCTCCTCGATCGCCAGCAGGCGCTCGAGCTCGGCCGCGGACTCCGAGGGCTCGACGAACGAGAACATCTCGACCTTGTCGAACTGATGGACGCGGAAGATGCCGCGCGTGTCGCGGCCGGCGGCGCCGGCCTCGCGGCGGAAGCAGGTCGAGAAGCCGGCGTAGCGCAGGGGCAACCGCTCGGCCGCGAGGATCTCGTCGGCGTGCAGGGCGGCGAGGGAGACCTCGGAGGTGCCGACGAGGAAGAGCTCGTCCTTGGGCACCTCGTAGATCTGGTCGCGGTCGCCGGGCAGGAAGCCGGTGCCGTAGAGCGCCTCTTCGCGGACGAGGACGGGCGGGACGACGGGCTCGTGCCCCTCGCCGCGAACCAGGTCGAGGGCGAAGCGGACCAGGGCCAGCTCCAGCATCACCAGGTCGCCCTTTATGTAGGCGAAGCGCGAGCCGGAGAGGCGCGCACCCGCCTCCATGTCGATCAGGCCGAGCTCGGTGCCGATCTCGAGGTGGTCGCGGGGCTCGAAGTCGAAGCTCGGACGCTCGCCCTCCTCGCGCAGGACGACCGCGTCCTCCTCGGTCATCCCTTCGGGGGCGTCGGGGTCGGGCAGGTTGGGCAGCGCGCCGGCGAGCCTCTGCAGGTCGGCCTCGACCTGCTCCAGCTCGGCCTTGCCTGACTCGATCGTCTCCTTCAGCGTCGCCACGGCCCGCATCTGCTCCTCGGCGCCCTCCCCGCGCTGCTTCGCCTCTCCGATCTGCTTGGAGAGCGTCTTGCGCTCGGCTTGGGCGCCCTCGATCTGGGGCAACAGCTCGCGGCGACGGGCGTCGAGGCCGAGCAGCTCGTCGACCTGCTCGGCGGCCCCGCGGCGCGCGAGCGCCGCCTTGACCCGCTCGGGGTCGGAGCGGATCAGCTTCAGGTCGAGCATCGCTCGGAAGGGCTAGGGCGCCGGCTGGGCGCCGGGACGGGGCGATTCTTCGGCTTCGCCGCCCGCGTACTCGGCGACGAAGCGGGCGACTTCGTCGGCCTCGTCGCCGACGACGATGTTGGCGGGCATGATCGCGCCGGAGAAGCCGCCGTTCTGGATCGCGAAGAGAGCGTCGTCATACGTCTCGGTTCGCTGGTCGAGGTTGGGACCCTGCGTGCGCAGGCCGCGATTGCCGCTTCCCTGGGTGCCGGCGGCGCTCAGCGTGTGACAGCCGGAGCAGTGCGTGGCGAAGAGGGTGGCCCCCCCGTGGCTGGGGTCGTTCTCGGCGACCGAGACGCCTTCTTCGCCGAATCCGCAGGCGGCGAGCCCGAGGGCAGCGAGGACGACCGTGGCTGTGATCAGTGCAGGGCGCACGCGGCGCGCATCATATTGTCTTGACCCGATCCGGTTCCTCCACGATGCCGACGCCCGATTCAGCCCGCTTCCGAGCCGCGATGGCGATGCTGCCGACTGGCGTCACCGTGGTCAGCGCCAGCGGTCCCGACGGTCCGGCCGGAGCGACCGCCAACGCCGTCTGCTCGCTCTCCATAGAGCCGATGCTGATGCTGGCCTGCCTCGACCGCGGCTCGCGCACCCTGCTCGCCGTCCAGGCCGCCAACCACTTCGGCGTCAGCGTCCTGCACGCGGGTCAGGAGCCGATCGCCCGCGCCTTCGCCACCAAGGCCCCGGTGGCCGACAAGTGGGACGGGGTCGGCTGGAGCGAGCGGGCCGGCATCCCCGCCATCGAAGGCTCCCTGCTCTGGATCGCCTGCGACCTCCGCGACGTGATCGCCGCGGGCGACCACGTGATCGTCACCGGCGAGGTGCGGGACCTGGAGAGCGGCGAGGGCGATCCGCTGGTGTTCAGCGGGGGCGAGTACCGGCCACTCGGCTGACTCAACGTTTGTTTGGTCAAGAGCCTTGACCCGATCGCCGATAACCCGTTCATGACGGGCAGTCGGGCTCCTGCCGGAGTCGACCGGCAGGACAGCGAGATGGAGCGCGAGCTCCGTCGCCTCGGCAGCGCGCTGAACGCACGGACCGCCGACGTGGTCGGCCAGATGATGGAGCGCTCGGCGTCATCCGGGCGCATGCTCGACAGGCACGTCGAAGAGAGCTTCGAGAAAGTCGGGGCGGTGTCCACGGTGGCCGTGGCGCGATGGATGGCCGGCGAGGGGGAAGCGGTCGCGCGGGAGGTCGGCCAGGAGTCCTGGCGCATCTTCGCCCAGCTCGCCTCGCAGCGGGCCGCGCCGCTGAACGAGGTGACCAAGCGGTGCATGCGCTGGCGCGACTCCACCGCATCGGTGCTGAGGGCCTGCGCGAGCGATCTCGACCTCGGCGCCGAGGTGCTCGAGCGAGCCCTGCGAATGCTGCAGCGCAGCCTCGACGTCACTCTCGTGCGGATGTGCGAGTCCTTCGAGGGCGAGCGCCAACGCTCGCACGAGGAACTGGCCAGCCGCGAGAAGGAACTGGTCTTCCTCGCCACGCATGACGCGCTCACCGGGCTTCCCAACCGGACCCTGATCCTCGACCGCATCGAGCAGACGCTGACGCGAACCCGGCTGAACCAGGAACCGGTGGCGGCCCTCTTCATCGACCTGGACAACTTCAAGGCGATCAACGACTCGCTCGGGCACGGCGTCGGCGACGAGCTGCTCTGCGCGGTCGCCAGCCGCCTCGAGGGGGTCATCCGCGAGACCGATGCGCTCGGCCGCCTAGGCGGCGACGAGTTCGTGGTCGTCGCCGACGGGCTCTCGCTGGCCGCCGGGCCGGAGCTGATCGCCGAGCGCCTGCTGGAAGCGTTCAAGGAGCCGTTCACGCTCAGCGGAGCCGACGACTCGCGCGTCTTCGTCAAGGCGAGCATCGGCATCGCCACCGGCGGACGGGCCTCCGCCGAAGAGCTGCTGCGCGACGCCGACATCGCCATGTACCGGGCCAAGTGGAGCGACACGAATCGCTACCTCGTGTTCGAGTCCGAGATGCAGGACGAAGTCCAGTCCCGCATGGAGATCGAAATGGACCTCCAGGGGGCGCTCGATGGCGAGGAGTTCTTCCTCGTCTACCAGCCGACGTTCGACCTCGAGAGCATGACGCCGACGGGGGTCGAGGCGCTGATCCGCTGGCGCCGGCCGGGGCGCGGCGTCGTGCAGCCCGAGGACTTCATCCCCCTGCTGGAGGAGAGCGGGATGATCGTCGACGTCGGGGCCTGGGTGCTCGGAGAGGCCTGCACCCAGGCGGCCAGGTGGCAAGACAACGGCTACTCCCTCGGAATGTCGGTCAACGTCTCCGCCCTCCAGCTCGACACCGACGACCTGCTCATGCACGTCGAGGAAGCGCTCGGTTCGAGCGGGCTCGAGGCAAGTGCGCTGACGATCGAGATCACCGAGACGACGCTGATGCGCAACGTCGAGGAGACCGCGCGCAGGCTCGCCTCTCTCAAGGACCTCGGGATCCGGATCGCCGTCGACGACTTCGGCACCGGCTATTCCTCGCTTGCCCACCTCCAGCAGTTCCCCGTCGACATGCTGAAGATCGACCGCTCCTTCATCTCCAAGCTCTCCGAAGGCAGCGAGGGGGAGATCCTCCTGCACACCCTCGTGCAGCTCGGCAAAGCGCTCGCCATCGAAACGACCGCCGAGGGAATCGAGCGACCGCAGGATCTCTCCCTGATCAAGTCCGAAGCATGCGACAGGGGTCAGGGGTTCCTCTTCACCCGCCCCCTCACCGCCTCCGACGCCGATGCGTTCTTCCGCCAGTGGCCCAAGACCCGCCGCTTCGAGGTCCGCGAAGGCCCCGGTGCGCGCGCCGCGGTCAAGGCGTAAGCCGAGGCCGCCGTCACCTCGCGGCGGCGAGCGCGACCAGCCCGTGCATCAGGTCGACCGCGTCTGAGGTGGCGAGGCCCTGGTCGCGGACGAGGGAGCGCCAGGTGGCGAACGAGATCGCGTGGCCGACGGCGCCCTCGATCCTGCGCCTGCGCGCGCCGCGCTCGGGGCGGCCGCGGACGATCGTCGCCGCGGCCTCCGCGAGCCAGGCTTGCCTGAGCTCCACGGGGACGCGCATCGCGGGGACGAGGCTGGCGTCCCGCGTCGTCTTCTCCAGCATCTCCTCGCCGGACTCATACCAGGCGTAGAGACCGCTCAGGGCGAGCCGCAGGCGCTCGTCGGGGTCGGCGACCGCGGCCCACTCGGCGAGATCGGGCAGGGGGTGCTGTCCGAGCCAGTGCATGGAGCAGGCGCCGAAGAGGGCCTCTTCGTCGGGAAAGTGCCTGTAGACGGTGGCGCGCTGCACGCCGGCCAGCTCGGCGACGGCGCTGATCGTCGTCTTCGCGGGGCCGAGGGACCCGTGCAACTCGACCGCGGCCTCGGTGATGCGAAGCCGCGTCTCGTCCTCGAGCTCGGCCCGGCGGCGCTTGCGGTACTGCCGCTTGGTGGCTGCTGCTGTTCCTCTTTCGCTAGACATTCTTGTTCGACGAAGTTTGACAGAGCCGGAGGCGGCATGCTACTTTCGCGAACATCACTGTTCAACTAAATGGAGGTTCCACGATGTCCGCAGCCCAGTTCACCGCGACGCTCCGCCGCTTCGACGCTTCCCAAGGCCCGCGCAAGGTCGGCCCCGACGAGGGCCTCGTCGCCGAGCTAGGCGGTTGCGACGCGCGCTTCCTCGTCTTCGGGGAGGAATCGGGAGGCGGCTTCTCCCTGGTCGAACACCCGGTCCCGCCCCGCTCCCTCTGCGCCCCCCGCCACCGCCACAAGGGAGTCGACGAGTACAGCTTCGTCCTCGAGGGCCGCATGGGCGCCCTGCTAGGCGACGACGTCATCTACGCCGAGGCGGGCGACCTGGCCTTCAAGCCCCGCGACCAGTGGCACACCTTCTGGAACGCCGGCGACGAGCCCCTCCGCATCCTCGAGATCATCTCCCCCGCCGGCTTCGAGCACTTCTTCCGCGAGTTCGACCGAACCCAGAAGGACGGCACCTTCGACCCGGTAGCCCTAGGCGAGCGCTTCGCGATCGAGTTCGACATGGAGAGCCTGCCAGCGATCTGCGCCGAGCACGGTCTGGTGCATCCGTTGCTGGGCCAGGAAGGGTGACGCCGTCGATTACCCCGAGGTAATCGACGGGCGCGCCCGGCCGGGCTAGAGTCGCCGTCAGATGCCGACCGCAAGCCCCAATGCCGATGTCGGGCCGCTGCTGCGGGAGTGGCGCGAGCGGCGGCGACTCACCCAGCTCGAGCTGGCGCTCGACGCGGGAACCTCCGCCCGTCACCTGAGCTTCGTCGAGACAGGCCGCTCGAAGCCGGGGCGCGAGGTGCTACTGCGGGTGGCCGAGCAACTCGAAATGCCGTTCCGGGAGCGGAACCAGCTGCTGCTCGCCGCCGGCTACGCCCCGGCATTCCCCGAGCGCTCGCTCGAGGAGCCAGAGCTGGAGCCGGTGCGAGAGGCGCTCGACCGAGTCCTCACCGCGCAGGAGCCTTACCCGGCGATGGCCATGGACCGGAGCTGGAACGTCGTCGCCGCCAACTCGGCGTTCAGGGCGTTCGGGGAGTGGGTCGACCCGGAGCTGCTCGAGCCGCCGGTCAACGCGCTGCGGATGGGCCTTCATCCGCGCGGGCTGGCGCCCCTGGTCCTCAACCTCGGGGAGGTTCGGGCGTATTTCCTCGAGCGGCTCCAGCGTCAGGTCGCGATCACCGCGGATGACGATCTGGCTGAGCTGCTCGAGCTGGTCGCGAGCTACCCCGCGCCCGAGCACGAGCAGCTCCCTGTCGTCGAGGCGGCCGCGAGGGAGATCCTCACGCCGCTGCGGATGCGCACTCCCGACGGCGACGAACTCTCGTTCGTCGGCACGGTCGCCACCTTCGGCTTCGCAGGCGAGGTAACGACCTCCGAGCTCTCGATCGAGTCGCTCTTCCCAGCCGATGCGGCAACCGCGGAGACGCTCGAGAGCATGGCCAGCGACCGCCGAAACGTCGACTCGCAAACACCGCCAAACAGAGGAGGACGATGAACATGAGCAAGCCCGGCATCGGTCAACTGATCGCGGGCGCCGGAGGCGTCCTGCTAATCGTCTCCCTGTTCCTCCCCTGGGCCGACATCCAGGGCGTCAGCCAAACCGGCTGGGAGTTCTCAACGATGGCCGACGTCTTCTTCCTGATCGCCGGCCTAGTCGCGATCGGAGCCGCTATCACCGGCGGCCGCCACAGCTTCTTCCGCCCCGACCTGTCAATGAACGCAGCGACCGAC
Organism: Solirubrobacterales bacterium; assembly: GCA_036376915.1. Taxonomy (GTDB): domain Bacteria; phylum Actinomycetota; class Thermoleophilia; order Solirubrobacterales; family 70-9; genus VRUE01. Next base: position 17,513 of record DASUZK010000070.1, on the reverse strand, counting down.
CTGCTCGGAGTAGTGGCAACGCTCCTCCTCGCCTGGCTCATCCTCTTCGACTTCCCAGCGAGCGCCGACCCCGAGATCGGCGCCTACCTAGCCCTGATCGCTGCGGCCGCAATCATGGGCGGCGCAGGTGACTACAGCATGCTGCGGCGTGGCTCCCGAGCTGACCCAACGAGTGTGGACCGACCAAGAAAGCCGAGGGAACCGGGCGTGTCGTCCTGACGCGGGACGACGAGCTGGTCGACCCGCTACTCCGGTTGCCTGAGACCGGCGGCAACCTGCACGAGCGCGTGGGGGGACTGCGCGAGGAGTGGCGGTAGTCCTCGACCCGATGCGATGCACTCCACGAGGCCGGGACATCACGACGAGCGCCAGGTCAGAGGATTCTTCAGCTACCCGATCTCCGCCGTCAACGTGGGGTAGCAGGCAGGGCAGCCGACCTCCCGTGCTCGCCTCAAGTCTCTGCAAATGCTAGATGCCCCTGATCTTGCGACGGCCAAGATTCAGCTGGTTTCGAGAGGAACACAGATCGTCTGCGGCCACTCGTATCGTGGCCGCTATGTCTCTGCACGAAGCATTCGCCCGGTATCGGGCCATGAGTCGCGTCGCGGTACAAGAGAATCTGCACCACGACAAGAGACGTGCTCAGCTTCAGGAACTTCTGCGCGACGGCTTTGGCGTCGAGGCAGACGAAGTGGAGCTGGAGCGAAATGTCCGATTCGCCGAGGTACGCGGGCGCATCGATCTGCTTTACAGAAACCTCGTATTTGAGGTCAAGCGCGACCTGAAGCGAGAGCATGAGGATGTCATCCGGGAGTTGCACCTCTACCTAAGCAGCCTCGACAATCGTGCCTTCGCAATAGCCGCTGACGGACAGCGTTTCGAGGCGTACCGCCTCGTCTCCAAAGAGGTCGTGCTCGTCAATGAGCTGAGCCTGGAGGAAGTGGACGATGAGACCGCAATCCAATGGCTTGATGCCTTTCTGTTCACACAGCAAGCAATTGCGCCTACCGCGGAGAGTGTCGTCAGACGTTTCGGCCCGCACAGTCCTGTCTTCCTGTCGGCAGAGGACGAACTCGGGGAAATGTGGGACGAGGCGAAACAGAAACTCACAGCGGAAACGAAGCGAGCCGAGTGGGACCGACTTCTTGGAATTGTCTATGGCTCCTCAAAGGGGAGCGACAGTCTCTTCCTGCGCCATACCTACCTTGCAATCGTCTCCCGCCTCTTCGCATTCCTAGCTATCAAGCAGGCGCCACCGGCATCAAACGAAGTCACGGAAGTCATCACAGGAAGGGCTTTCCATCGTTTGGGCATAGAGAATCTGGTAGAGGAGGACTTCTTTGGCTGGATTAGCGAGCCGGGCATCGAGACGAAAGCAAGGCGGTTGGGGCAGGGGATAGCGCGGCATCTCTCCGTTTATGCAACTGAGCTCGTCGACGAGGATCTCCTCAAGCAGCTCTACGAGACCTTGGTCGACCCGGACGACCGCCATGACCTTGGCGAGTTCTACACACCCGATTGGCTGGCAGCAGTTGTGCTTCGCGAAGCCAACTACGGCCCCGGACAGCGGCTGCTCGATCCTGCATGTGGCTCTGGGACGTTCCTTTTTCTCGCCGTTCGCGTACTCCGCGAATCTGGGCTTCAAGGCCAGGCCCTTGTCACCGAGGCCGAACAGCACCTCGTCGGGTTCGATGTTCATCCCCTTGCCGTTACGGTCGCGCGAGCCAATTTTGTACTTGCCCTACGCGAGGATCTCCAAGCCGCAAAGAGCACTGTGTCGATTCCGATTTGGATGGCAAATTCACTTGCAGTTCCAGAGCTCCGTTTCGGACGGCCAATCGAGGTCCCAGTCCCAGAGTCACCGACGGGGGCGTCCGAGCGATTCACACTTCCTACGGAGATGGAGGAAGTAGTCCCCGGAAGTCTCGCTCAGACCGTGGGACATGTGCGAGAGCTCTCAGAACCCAGCATCGATGACAAAGACGCAGACGCAGCTCTGTCAACCCAGCTCGACGACCTGGGGGTTGGGAATTTCAGCGATATCTGGCTTGCCAATCTACGGCTCTTTCGCAAGCTCGTTCGCGAAGGGCGGGACACGATCTGGGGGTTTGTCCTCTCAAATGCGGTGCGGCCGCAGGTAGTCGCGCAGAACCCGGTCGATCTCGTCGTCGGAAATCCGCCATGGCTTGCGCTGCGCGATATTGCGGATGCCACCTATCAGGGTCAGCTCACCGAACTCGCTTTGGAGTACGGCCTGCTGAAAGAGCGACGAGGCTGGCAAACCGGAGCGCTGGAGCTCGCGACTATCTTCGCGTGCTTCTCGATCGATCATTACTTGAAGACCGAGGGCAAGCTTGCATTTGTCCTTCCTCGTGGCGTCCTCTTCGGCGCTAAGCAGCATGAGCCCTTCCGCCGCTTGGAGGTATCCCCGTCATTCGCTCCGGTAAAGGCATTTGACCTTGCCGACGTCGACCCCCTATTCAACGTGCCTTCGACCGCCTTGATAATCCGAAAGGAAGGAAAACCGAAGGAGGTCCACTGGCCCGTCCAGACTGTCAGTGGGACCTTGCCGACGAGGAACGTCAGCGAGCATGACGCCTGCTCCAGTCTCAGCTTCTCCACCGCACAGGAGCTGACCGCTAGCGCGCAGCTTGAGAGCTTCTACCTGCAGAAAGCGCTACAGGGGGCGACGCTGGCGCCACGGCCTTTTTGGTTCATCAAGGCCGAGTCTGGGCAAACCTCCGATCGACCATGGTGCGTAACCGACGAAGAGTCTATACGCAAAGCGAAGGATCCATGGAAAATTATCTCGCTTGAGGGTCAGATCGAGAGCGAGTTCATTTTCGCCACCGTACTCGCGGTGTATGCCTTCCAGCTCGGGCCGATCAAGCTTTGCGCTCTTCCCGTGGCGACGGAAAAGACTCTTCGCCTGCTGTCTCCGCAGGAAGTACTGCGCGCAGGTGGAAGCGGCTTCTACAAATGGCTCAAGGCAGCGGAAGGGCTGTGGGAAAAGCACCGGAAGGCAAGCGTCTCGCAGAGTGTTCCTCTCTTCCAATACCTCGACAACCACAAGAACCTCACTCGTCAGCGCCTTGGCGGAACACGCCTCGTGTACGGATCTGACGGTAGCCATGTGCGAGCCGTCGTCGTTAATCCCAAGCCGATTCTCGAGTCGGTTGTTCCGAAGCCACGGGGCATCATCTACGACATGAACACCTATTGGATCGATGTGCGCAGCGAGTCGGAGGCCCATTATCTCGCTGGGCTATTGAACTCGGACTTTGTGAATGACGCAATCAAGAGCGCACAGACCCAAGGGGCCTGGGGCGCGCGACACATTCACCGACGCCCCTTCGAACGCGTCGCCATCCCCGAGTTCGAATCCACGAACGATGATCACAAGCGGCTCGCCGAGATCTCCCGAATTGCCCATGATCGGTTCGAGGCGAAGACGCCGGCGCGGACTCGTGCGAAGCAACTTGACCCGCTTGAGGATCTGATGCCAGAGATGAATTCGATCACAGCTAAAGTCTGCGGAGTTCTCTGAGGTCCATATCGTAGCCCCCCTCAGCAGGAAAGCAGCGGGCCACGTCGAACCGGTGGCCTAGCAGCGAGGGAGGTGTCGTGTTCCAATATGAGTTGGTCGTTCAGAGTCCTAGCGCACCCAAGGGCATCGCGACGGAGATCGAGCAGCTCGCGGCTAGCGGTGATTTCGATCGCCTCCGAGCTATCTTCGCCTTTGCCACCGAGAGCGGTACCCAAGAGCTTATTGAGAGTCTCACCGAAGGCTGGACCGGTGAGTGGGAGGCAGTACAGAAGCGGTGGCTGATCTCCGCCGACTTCGGATTCACTGAGCCGCAGGCTCTACGCGCGCTGTCCGGCTTGCCAAATAGCCAGGTCCGAATTCCCGATGCAGCGCACCTCCTCGAACACCTGCTGAAGCCTCGTGCTACCCACCACGCAAAGGCCCTGGTTTTGGATCAGCGTCGCAGGCTGGCTGGCGACGCCCCCCTTGGCCTTTTGGTGGGCTCAGCAAACTTGACGGTCAGCGCCCTCAGCAGCAATTTCGAGGCCGTGACTGTGGCATCTTGGACCAACCCACTCGGTCAGCGCGACCGCGCCCGATTGGTCACCGCAGAAACCCAAGTAAAAGAGTTTGATCGAGTCTGGCGCACGGCAACGAGACTCGATGATGCAGTGCTGAAAAAGTACCAAAAGGTACGGGAGCGGGTCCGCAAATACCATCCCTGGCCCGAGCAGGAGCGGCAAGCGATGATTCGCGATGCGAAACGGATGAATGCCGGGTCGTTTGAGCTTGCAGCTGCCCTGCGCTCTGCGACCAAATTCTGGATCGAGACAGGCAATATGTACAAAAATCTCAGTAGCGGTGGAAATCAGGTCGACATGACGGCGGGAAGCCGTGTTTTCTTTGGATTCTCGAACCGCAAGGTCCCGCCGAAGGAGCTCCTTGGCGAGATTGGCCTGGCCTACTGGGGGTGTTTAAAAACCGTGCCCCGCCACGTTCGCTACGGCAACAATTCGATGGACAAGATCTATCTTCCAAATCCGGGAACCGAAGGGGCACCCTCCACCTATGCCAATGAGACTCTCCTCTTTGAGCGTCGGAAAAAGGGCTCGTTTCGATTCAAGGTTGGCGCCTCTGACGAGCCCAAAGTCTGGAAAGAACAGTCGGAGCTGCAAGGTACGGCCTTCAAAATGCAAAGCGGGCGAGAGTTCGGGGTCTTCAACTAGGAGTTGAAGACCCACCGAAACTCGAAGTGGAAGCGACGGGAAAACCCCCCGCAACCTTCGGGGTGATAGGGGCGGTCTAAGCTGCTGCCACATTAGCCAATGGCGCAGTTGCGGTCGATCTATGTGCGTTTTGGGCAGTAGTTTCCAAGGCAACTACTATACGACTTGATTCTGGCACTAACGCTCACGCAACTCATTTGCCTAACAGCTGGGTGGGCAGCGTATTTTGACGTCAACCCCCTCGGGTATGTTCGGTAACAGTGATTCGAACGCTAGATCTATATCACTTCAAGGGTTTCGAGCGATTCACAATTCGCTTTCCCGAGGATTCCATCCTCGTGGGACCTAACAACGCTGGTAAGTCGACGCTTATAGCCGCACTTCGCGCAACAGCCAGCATGGCAAGGACGGCAGCGCGACTAAAGCCACAAAGCATCCAAGTCGTTCGAGGTGTAGAGCGACTGGGCTTTGATTTTTCCGGCAACTCTGTTGGTCTAATCGAAGAGAATCTTCATTATGAGATGCATGAGGTAGAGACAAGGCTATCTGCGAAGTTCAAAGGCGATGGCGTCATTGACGCAATCTGGCCTCCAGATGATGGAGCTGGCTTCTTCTACATATTGGACAATGACATCAACCTACGCTCCCCGAAGGACGTACGAGCTACGCTCCCCAGCATTGGTCTTGTGCCAGTGCTATCTCCAGTAGACCATGTGGAGCCGTTGCTTTCTGAAAATCACGTCAGAAGCAATTTCGACAGTCGTCTCTCTAGTCGCCACTTTCGAAATCAGTTGCGCCTACTTCCAGACTTCCACGACTTTAAGCAATTTGCACAACCCTGGGTATCTGAGCTCGAACTCACCGATCTGCGTGTGCAGTATGGCGAGGATGGGGCAAGCCTAGATCTCTTTTACCTAGAGCCTGGGAGTCGTAATGAGAAGGAGATTTTCTGGACCGGGGACGGAATACAGATTTGGCTTCAGCTACTGCTGCACCTCTATCGACTTAAGGACATGGACACAATCGTTCTCGATGAGCCAGATGTGTTCTTGCACTCTGATCTTCAGAGGCGTCTGGTGCGCCTTCTCGAAGAGCTGCCATGTCAAACCATTATGGCCACTCACTCAGCTGAAGTTGTCAGCGACGCACCGAGCGGATCAATAGTTTGGGTATCACGCGAGCGAACAAGAGCGGTCCGAGAGCCAAAACGTGATCTGCTCATCGATCTCTCAGTTGCACTTGGTACTCAGTTCAATCTACGCCTTGCACGCGCGCTTAAGACAAAAACAGTCCTGTTTGTCGAGGGCGAAGACATAAAGATTCTAAATCACCTAGCAAGGACACTCGGCTTCAAAAGGTTGCAACGAGAACGAGGAGTTGCCGTTATACCCCTTGGAGGGTTTGACAGATGGGAACACGTTGAGCCGTTCAAGTGGTTGATGTCGGAGTTCTTTGAGGATGCTGCATCAGTACACGTTATTCTCGACAGGGATTATCGAATTGACGACGCAATTGATCGTGTTCGTCGGCAGCTTAGAAATGCTGAGATCACGCCTCATGTCTGGCGACGCAAGGAGATTGAGAACTATCTCCTGAACGCAAATGCAATTGCTCGGCTATCCGGAGCGTCTGAGACATGGGTCGAAGAAGCTCTCGCGGAATGCGTCGACCATCTGGAAGATGACGTTTACGCCCAGATTCAAGCCGAGTACACACGATACTTTCGAAAGACAGGTCAAGATCAAGCAACGATTCTCAAGGAAGCAAAGAAGCGTGCAGACGCAATTTGGAAGGATCCGCAACGCCGACTGCATGCGTGCGGAGGAAAGGACTTGTTTCGGATATTGAATACGCGGCTGCAAAAAGCTAAACATGACCCTGTGCGCATTCAGCGTCTTGCAAAAAGCCTGCGTAAGAGCGAGATTCCCGATGAAATCAGATCTGTACTAGAGGCAATCGAGAAGGATGCTGACCGGTTGCGCTAAGCCAAAGAGCGTCCATTTCGTATACCGACGTGACCGGGATGCGGCCTCAAACGTGCCTCGGTGGACTATTCGCCCAGGGCGATGGGTGGGAGATTGGCAGAACGCACCTCTTGGTCATTGCCTAGGAGGGCAACCATCGCGGAGGCGCCACACCGAGCGCAAGGAGACGGAGCCCTGCACCGCTGTTCCCGTAGCGAGCGTCTCAGAAGCTCTGAAACTCCTTGTGTCCAAACGCAGCACTTCAAGAGCGGGAGCGACGGGACTCGAACCCGCGACCTCCGGCGTGACAGGCCGGCGCTCTAACCAGCTGAGCTACGCCCCCAGGGGATGGGCAGACTGCGCCCGGCGGGGATTATCTCAGGGTCGCTGGATTTGCAGTCGGTAGGGGGTCGGGCGGGGGGAGCGGGAGCGGATCTCGAGGCGGAGGCGGGACTGGCCGCAGACCGTGAAGTCCAGCTGCTTGCGGGCGGTCGGGCGGGGGCGGAGGCTGCGGAGCAGCCTGCCGGCGCGGCTACGGAGGGCTAGGTCGTAGCCGCGCCTGTGCAGGCCTACCGGGCGCAGGGTCACCGTTCCGTCGAGCGGCGTAGGCAGTAGCTCGACGGCTGCGCCCTCCCCCCTGGCTGGCACGCGCCCCGACAGCACGAAGGTCGTTCGTGCCCGCCAGGGCGAAAGGGTGTCTTCCTGGATCGCGCGGAAGGACTCGGCGCTCGGCGCCAGCTCGGACAGCCAGCGCCAGCGGACCGCCGCCTCCGGGAAGCGGTTGTGGGCGAAGGCCTCCGCGAAGGCCTCGCCCGGGTCCTCGAAGTAGTGGTAGCCCTCGTCGCCGGGGAAGAAGCGGCCGTGCCGCCGGCCGCTGCAGACGCCCTCGAGGCTGGCCCAGCGCTCGGTCCCCCAGTCGACCGCGCTCGGGAACGGCGCCGGCAGGTCGCGGTGCTGGGCGACGTGGTGCCCGTACTCGTGGGCGAGGACGAAGTCGCGGTCGGCCCCGTCCTCGTCGACTTCCTCGTTGCCGCTGAGCACGATCCTGTCCTCGCCGGGGAAGTAGCAGGCCTCGGCGCCGAAGCCGCACTCGAAGGCGAGCTGGTACGGGGTGTCGAGCTGCACGACGACGAGGCTGACCTCGGGGCCGTGAACGAACGTGCCGACGAGGTCGGCGATCTGCTGCGGGTCGGCGTCGGTGCAGTTCATCGCGCAGGCCGCGGTGACCGCGACCTCGATCGTCGCTCCGCTGCCGTCCCCGATCGCATAGCGCTGCGACGACGCAGTGGCCGAGATCCGCGCCGCCGCAACGCCTGGCGCGCCCCATACGACGTCTCGCATCGGTGCCGCCGGCCGCGGCACCTCGAGCGCGTCCGCCGAGCCGGGGCGGCCGGCAACCGCTCCACCGGGAGCGGTGAAGAGGAGGAAGACAATGGCTATGCCCGCAAGCGCCCCCGCCGGGCGCCGGCTCACGGAGCGGGGCCCGGATCTGTCTCGTAGGCCTTTGCGGGGAGCGAGGACGAGAGCGGAGCGTGGGACTCGGCGCCGACGACGAGGCTGCCGGCGCCGCGGCGCGCGGCCGCGGCGCCGACCTTGGCCCCGGCTACGGGGCGTTCCCCGTAGACGATCTGCCCGGCGTGGACGAAGGGGATCCGCTCACCCGTTGCCTCGGGCGGGCGCCCGGCTCTTCCCGGCACTGCGCAGGCAGCAGTGGGCATGTACGCGGTCAGCGTCATTGCGAAGAAGGTGAAGGTCGCCACGAGCAACGGGGGAACTCTCAGCCACGTTGCATCTGGGCTTCACGTCAACTGCGAACACGGTAGCGAGGAGGCCGCCACCGGTGGGGAAATCCAGCCGACAACGAGGTACCCGATCTCGCCCGCCGGTATCTGGCGATCGGCATCTCGCGAGCCCCGCCAGGTGCAACGCGTAGCGGCTCCATGAGAGCCGTAAAACGTTGCAGTGAAAGAGGGTCGGGGGCAGGGACCGCAATACTTCCCGGCATGATCGTCGAGAGAACCGAGAATCCGCAGTGGCTGTCCAACGCCTACCTCGTCGCCGACGAAGCCGGTGGCACGGGGGTGCTGATCGACGGCAACGACGACCTCGGGCCGCTGCTCGAGCGGGCCGAGAGCGACGGGATCGAGATCACCCACATCCTCGTCACCCACCCCCACCCCGACCACGTGGCGGGGCTGGCGGAGGCGCGCGAGCGGCTCGGCGGCGTGCCGACGGTCGCTCATTCAGACGCGGCGGCGGAGATGGACCTCGACGTCTCCCAGACGATCGCCGACGGCGAGAGGCTCGCCACCGGCGGCCTGGAGATCGAGGCGATCCTCACCCCCGGCCACGCCGCCGGCCACGTCGCCTTCCTCGTCGACGGCACCGACCTCTTCACCGCCGACGTCCTCTTCAAGGGCACGGTCGGCGGCACGATGGCGCCGGGCGCCAGCGGCTTCGACGACCTGCGCGACTCGGTGATGCGGCTGATGGAGCTGCCGGCCGAGACCGTCGTGCACCCCGGCCACCGCGAGCCGACGACCATCGGCGCAGAGCGCGAAAGCAACCCCTTCGTGCGGATCTGGCGCGGCGAGGCGGAGACCGGCGAGGAGCAGGTGACGGTCTGGGGCCGCCCGGCGACGCTGAAGCTGTGGGCACCCGACTACGACGGCGGCAACAAGGCCTGGGTCGTCTTCGGCGACGACGGGACCGAGGCGATCGTCGGCGGCTCCCAGGTCGAGCGCGCCTGAGAAGGCGCAACTTTCCGCCCCAGATCCGGGACCTTTAGCCGTCTCAGGCGGTTCTGGACGCATGTGCGATTGGAGTACGGGCCGTTTACCCCCACACTGCCCTCCTCGCTTCGACGGCGAAGCTCAAGCAAGACGACGGAAACGCGCACTTGACCCAGGCGATCACAGCAACCGGCATCCAGGAATTCTTCTTCGACTGGTATCCAGTCTTCGGGGTCTTCTTCATGGCCTGCCTGCTGCTCGTCTTCCTGAGGCTGATGCGCAGCACGGTCGGCTCGACCAAGCCGGAGACGGTGAAGGCGAGCAAGACCGAGCCGGTGCTCTGGGACCAGGTGCAGGGCGTCGACGCCGCCAAGGACGAGCTGATGGACGTCGCCGAGTGGCTGCGCGACCCGGAGCGCTTCGCCGCGCTCGGCGCCCAGCCGCCACGCGGGGTGCTGCTCTTCGGTCCTCCGGGGACCGGTAAGACGATGCTGGCGCGGGCCGTGGCCGCGCAGGCTGGCGTGGATTTCTTCGCCGCCTCTGGATCGAGCTTCGTCGAGATGTTTGTGGGGAGGGGTGCCGCCAGGATCCGGCGGCTGTTCAAGGAAGCGCGCAAGTCGGGACGTGCGGTGATCTTCATCGACGAGCTCGATGCAGTGGGAGGTGCGCGCAGTGGAGGAGGCGGCGACGGCGGTTCGAGCGAGCGGGAGCAAGCTCTCAACCAGCTGCTGGTCGAGCTCGACGGGTTCGAGCGCGATCCCGGCACGGTTATCGTCATCGCCGCCTCCAATCACGTCGACAAGCTCGACCGGGCGCTGCTGCGACCGGGTCGCTTCGATCGCCAGGTGCTGGTCTCACCGCCTGATCGCGATGGACGCGAGGCGATCCTCCGGGCACACGCAAAGGGAAAGCCGTTGGGAGCGGACCTCGACCTGCGCGACGTCGCCCGCAAGACGACTGGGATGACGGGGGCCCAGCTCGCAAATGCGCTCAACGAGGGGGCGATCATCGCCGGGCGCGCAGGGCGCCCGGCGATGGCTCGCGAGGACCTCGACGAGGCGCTGCTGCGCCAGTCGGTCGGCTCCCAGCAGGCCCGTCGCCTCAACGCCGAAGAGCGCCGCATCGTCGCCTACCACGAGGCCGGCCACGCGCTCTGCAGGCACCTGGTCGGCGGCGATCCGCCGGAGATCCTCAGCATCATCCCGCGCGGTCCCGCCCTCGGCTTCGTCGCCTCCTCGCCGGAGGAGGACAGCTACCTCGAGTCGAGGGAGGAGCTGCAGAACGAGATCGTCACGCTGCTCGGCGGGCGCGCGGCCGAGGAGGAGGTCTTCGGGACCTCCTACTCCGGCGCCTCGGGCGACCTGGCGCGGGTCCACGCGGTCTGCAAGCAGATGGTCGGCGAGTTCGGGATGGGAGTGGCGCTGGGGGCCGAGGGGGCCCCGCCGATCGCGCTGCCGACCGGCGACTACGCGATGTCGGACCGGACCCGCCGCGACGTCGACGTGGCGGCGATGACGCTGGCTCGCGACGCGCATCGCCGTGCCCGGGCTCTGCTCGCCGCCAACCGCCGCTGCCTCGACGACCTGGCCACGAACGCGCTCGAGCGCGAGACGCTGACCCGCGAGGATCTCGACCACATCTTCGCCGCGCACGAGCTGAACGCGGAGATCGGCATGGGCGCGAGCGAGCGCGCTGCCGCGCTTGCCTCGGAGTCCGCCGAGCCGAAGTAAAGTTCTCCGGTACCCATGGCGTACCGCGACGAAGACTCCCTTTACTACTTCCCCCCCGGCCGCTCGATGGCGCGACGGGTTCACGGCGAGCGCGCCGTCGGCCTGCTCTACGGGCAACGGGCGCTCCTGATCGGCGCCCTGGAGCCGCTCACCTACACCGGCACGATGCTGAGCACCGCCGCCGCCGACCGTCCCTTCCGGCGACTGGCGCGCACGGCGAAGATCCAGGAGACGATCCTGCTCGGCACTCGCGAGGAAGCCGACAAGGCCCTCGCCGTAGTGAACCGCCTGCACGAACGAGTCAAGGGCACCCTTCCCGAGGCAGCCGGAAGCCACCCCGCCGGCACCGCCTACTCCGCCTTCGACCCCGAGCTGATGCTCTGGACCCTGGCCGTGATCGCCGACTCCGGCCGGGCGATGTACGAGGCGATGGTGCGGCCGCTCACCGATGTCGAGCGCGAGGGCCTCTGGCAGGACTACGTGCGCTTCGGCGAGCTCTTCGGCCTGCCCCGCGGCGACGTCCCGGGCAGCTACCGCGAGTTCAGCGCCTGGTGGGAGTCGCGGATGTCCTCACCCGACCTGCAGGCAACCGAGCACGGCCTCGACATGGCCCCTCTGGTCGCCTTCGAGCAGCCGGTGCCGGCGGCGGCCCGCGGCAACATCGTCGCTCAGAACCACATCATCAAGGGCACCCTGCCGCCGCGCGTGCGGGAAATCTTCGGCATCCGCTGGGGCCGCGGTCACGAGACCGCCTACCGGGCGATGACCGCCGCTCACCGTCGAGCCCGGCGCTTCTTTCCCCGTCCGGTGCGCCGCGGCCGCAACGACGTCTTCTTCGACGTGGTCACCAAGACCGAGCAGCAGCGCGGCGGCACCCGCACGCCGCAGCTCCGCGTCAGCGCCTAAGAGTCCCTCTTGACCTGGCAGGGCTGGAAGAAGGTGCCCTTCAGCAGGGTGCCGTCACGGAAGCCAAATTCGCCCCTCGCCTGCAGGCGGCCGGTCGCGCAGCGCGCGTTGACGTAGCTGTAGCGCTTGCCCTTGTAGGTCCACTTCTTGCCGATCGTCAGGTGGCCCGAGAGGGGAATGCCGTTGCCGCCAGCGATCGGCGGGATCCGCGCCTCGGTCCGGTAGCCGTAGACGCCTTTGCTGATCTTCTGAATCACGATTGGGATGACGAACGCGACCGGGGCGGGGACGGTCGTGTAGAAGTGGGCGAAGACGGTGTCGTTGCCGCCCTTCTTCGGGCCGTTGAAGAGGGTGATCGGCGAGGAGACCGGGATCGCCGGCTGTTCGGGGAAGACGACGACGCCGCGGCCGAAGCCCTTGCCGACGATCGCGCCCGGGCAGTTCTTGCGTGCCGCCGCAACGGTCGTGGCCTGGAGCTTGGCCGACGTGCAGACCGGGAGGCCGGTCGTGACCACGGAGCCGTGCTTGTCGAATTCGAAGTTGATGTCTTTGATCACCGGCGGGTAGGCACCCGAGACGGTGCTGATCGTCCCCCCGCCGTAGATCGTGATCGGCGCGTCTCGGTCCTTCGGCAGCCGGGTCGGCGTGACGCCGCCTTCGCCGGTGATCAAGAGGTCGCCCAGGCGCAGATGGACCTTGATCGCATCGGCGGTTCCCGCTAGCGCGAACAGGGTCACGCCCACCGCGACCAGCGCCAGGAGCCACGTCCTGGCGCCCCGCGCGCTCAGGGCCGACACTCTCTATCAACCCCTATTTGAGCACCTTGCACGGCCTCACGAACGTGCCGCTGAGCACCGTGCCGTCCTCGAATCCGAAGCGGCCCTTGGCCTGCAGGCGGCCTTTCGCGCAGCGAGCGTTGGCGTAGCTGTGCTTCTTGCCTTTGTAGGTCCATTTGCGGTTGATCGAGAGACGCCCGGAGATCGGGTGCCCGAAGCCGTTGACCAGTTTCGGGATGTTCGCTTCCGCGCGGTAGCCGTAGGGGCCGTTGTGGATCTTTTCGATCACTACCTGGAAGAGGACCGTCGAGGGAGCGGGCACGTCGAGGTGCGCGTGCACGAACACCGTGTCGTTGCCGCCCTTCTTCGGGCCGTTGAAGAGCGTGATGCCGGTGCTCGCCGGGATCGGAGCCTGTTCGGGAAGGGCGACGACCGCCGTGCCGAAGCCCTTGCCGACGATCGCGTCTCCGCAGGCGCGGCGCGCGGCGGGGACGTCGGTGGCGACGAGCCTGCCCCGTGTGCAGATGGGAAGCCCCTTGGTGTCAACCAGGCCGTCCTTGTCGAATTCGAAGGTGATCTCGTTGAGGATCGGCGGGAGCTCGCCCGACACCGTCGAGAGCTTGCCGCCGCCGTAGACTTCGATCGGCGCGAAGCGGTCCTTCGGCAGGGTTTCCGGTTTGAAGCCGCCCTTGCCGACGATCAATAGGTCGCCCAGGCGAAGTTCGACTTTTTCGACCTTCTTGACAGCCCCCGCCGTGGCGGCGAAAGCCAGCGCCGCCAGCGCCAGGACAGCCAGGGCGGTCAGCCTCTTACGAGCGCGAAATCTCTGCATGGGGCTGATGGGGCTCCTCTATTTGCGAACTTTGCAGGGAAGGACGAAATTCGCCGTGAGCGTGGTGTTGTCGGCGTCTTTGAAGGTGAACTGGCCCTTGACCTGGAAGCGGCCGGTTTCGCAGCGAGCGCTGATGTAGCTGTGCTTCTTGCCTTTGTAGGTCCATTTGCGACCCACCGTCGCCGAGCCGGAGAGCGGGTGGCCGTAACCGCCGGCGATTTTCGGGATTTTCACGTTGACCCGGTAGCCGAAGACCCCGTTGTTGATCTTTTCGATCACGACCGGGACGATGAACGTCGCCGGCCCCGGGTAATCGAGATGGGCGTGGGCGATGATCGTGTCGTCGCCGCCCTTCTTCGGGCCGTTGAAGAGAGTGATGGGAGAACCGACGACGATCGGGCCCTGTTCCGGGAACTTCACGACCGCCTTCCCGAAGCCCTTGCCGACGATCGCGTCGCCGCAGGCGCGGCGCGCGGCGGGGACGTCGGTGGCGACGAGCTTGCCCTGCGTGCAGACCGGGATTCCAGTCGTGTCGACGGCGCCGTGCTTGTCGAATTCGAGGACGAAGTTGTCCAGGATCGGCGGGATTTCGCCGGAGACCGTGGAGAGTTTGCCGCCACCGTGGGTGATGATCGGGGCGTTCTTGAATTTCGGCAGCGCGTTCGGCTCGAACCCACCCTGCGCGTCGAGCACCAGGTCGCCGAGCCGCACATGTGCCGTAAACGTGCTCGCGCTTGCCACCGCTGCCGCAACGAGCGCGCCGAGCACCACCCCTAGAACGATCTTCCTGCGCATCCTGCCTCTCCTCTCCCTTGCCCTAGCCCCAAGATAACGAGGACTTCGTGAGTCCATGTTAAGGGCCAAGGGCGCCTCGGCTCCCGATCCGGCTAACGCGGCTCGACGAGCAGCGCACGAGCTACCGCAAGAACAACCCCCGACGCACCGAGTAGCGCAGAGCCGGCGTGCAGCTTGCGCCCGTCTGCCTCGATCGGCCAGGCGATCGCGACGAGCTCCTCGCCCACCGGGACGGGGGCGTCGATGCGCACCTGGAAGCGGGCGAGAAAGCTGGTGCGCAGGTCGCCGTGCATGTAGAGGGCGAAGTAGGTGGGGCAGTCGAGGACCGCGCTGACGATCTCGGGCATGACCTGGCCGGTCGCGCCGGCCGTCCAGGGCGGGGGCACCCAGGGGGTGGCGACGACGTCGCGCCCGGGGACCGCGCCGGCGAAGACGCCGAGTGAGTCCTCGCGCGCGCGACCGCAGACGAAGCAGCGGCAGAACTCGCCGTCGGCAAGGCCGCGGTAGTGAGCGGCGGCCGCCCGTGCCTCCTCGACCGAGACGGGTTCGGGCACGTCTAGGCCCAACTCCGTCGCGGGCTCCACGATCGCGACGAGCGTCTCGCCGTCGGCCACGCGCAGGCCCTCCCCTTCCCGCTCGACCGCCAGCTCGCGATCGAGCGGAACCGGGCTGCGCAGGCTCACCGCAGCCGGCCCGTCGAGCAGGGCCGCGAACACCCCGGCGCTGTACCCCCCGTTTCCGCTGGCCAGCGGCCCGTTGAACCGGCCCGGGACCGACACCGTGCTCTGATCCGAAACAGCGATGCCGGGATCGTACGGCGCGGCGATGGGCGGTACTGGGCTCGAACCAGTGACCTCCTGCTTGTAAGGCAGGCGCTCTCCCAACTGAGCTAACCGCCCAGGCGTCGTCGATTATGAAACACGCGGGGCCGGGCGGTGGCGCGGCCACCAGGGATGGGAGAATCCGCGCGTGAGAATCGAGGTCTTCTGGCGGGTGGCGGTGGTGCAGCTGGCGGCTGTGGTCGTGGCCTCCCTGCTGCTGGCGCTTGTCTTCTCGCACGGCTTCTTCGAGGACTGGGGCTGGATAGCCGGTCCCGCCACCTGGCTCGGCTGCGCCTGGGCCACGGCCAGGGTCGTCGGTCTGGAGCCGCCGCCGGCGCTGGTGCGGGCCTTGCTGGCCGGGATCGTCAGCGGCCTCGCGGTGCTCGCGGGGTTGCACTGGCTCGGGGTGCTCATCGCCGTCGGGCTGTTCGCCTGGCTCTGCGCGCGGGACTCCGCCGTTAGCCTTCTGCCCCGATGAGAGTGCCGAACGGGTGGCCCGAGGTCACGTGAGCTGGGGCGTCGCCGACATCCCCGACCTCTCCGGCCGCACCGCCGTCGTCACCGGAGCCAACGGCGGACTCGGGCTGGAGACGGCCCGTGCCCTGGCCGGAGCCGGCGCGGGCGTCGTGCTCGCGGCCCGCAACCAGCAGCGGGCGGCGGAGGCGATGGAGAGCATCCGCGCCTCGGTGCCGGGCGCCTCGCTGAGGCTGGCGGAGCTCGATCTGGGCTCGCTGGAGTCCGTCCGCAAGACCGCCACGGAGATCCTCGACGCGCACGAGACGGTCGACGTCCTCGTCAACAACGCCGGGGTCATGGGCATCCCCGAGCAGAAGACGGCCGACGGCTTCGAGATGCAGTTCGGCGTCGACCACCTCGGCCACTTCGCCCTGACCGCCCTGCTGATGCCGGCCCTGCTGCGCGCCGAGGCGGCCCGGATAGTCACCGTGACGAGTACCGCGCACCACATGGGCCGCGCCGTCGACCCCGAGAACCCCCACCTGCACGGTCGCTACCGGCCCTGGCGCGCCTACGGCCAGGCGAAGCTGGCGAACTTCCACTTCGGCCTCGGGCTGGATCGCCTGCTCAGGCACGCCGGAGCTCCGGCGGCGAGCCTGATCGCCCACCCGGGCCTCTCCAACACAGAGCTGCAGGCGGTGAGCGTGAAGGAGACCGGGGGCGGCCTCTCGCAGCGCTTCTTCCTGACGCTGGCGCGCTCGGTCGGCATGACACCGGCGACCGGCGCGCTCTCGCAGCTGCGGGCGGCGACCGACCCCGGTGCGAAGGGTGGCGAGCTCTATGGCCCCCTCTTCGTCAACAGCGGCCAGCCGGTGCGCAAGCCGATCCTGCGGCGGATCGGGATGAACGGCGCGATCGCGCGTCTCTGGGAGGTATCGGAGCGCGAAACCGGCCTGAGGCTCGAAGCGTGAACCTCGGGCTCGAGGGACGCGTCGCGCTGGTGATGGGAGCCAGCCGTGGCCTCGGCCGCGCGATCGCGGCCGCGCTGGCACGAGAGGGAGCGCGAGTAGCGATCGCCAGCCGCTCGCGGGAGAAGCTGGAGGAGGCGACAGCGGAGATCGGCGAGTCGGCGACGCCCTTCGTCGCCGACGCCACCGACCTCGGCCGCCTCGCCGCCCTGCCCGGAGAAGTCGAGGCCGCGCTCGGGCCGGTCGAGATCCTGGTCGCCAACGCCGGCGGTCCCCCGTTCGGCGGCGCGCTCGACCACGACCTCGACGAGTGGGAGACCGCCTACCGATCGCTCGTCCTCGCCCCGCGCGTCCTCGCCGGCGCCGTCGTGCCCGGCATGAAAGAGCGCGGCTGGGGGCGGATCGTCAACGTCGGCTCCAGCTCCACCCGCGAGCCGATCGAAGGGCTCAACCTCTCCAACTCCCACCGGATGGCCGCGGTCGGCTTCCTCAAGACGCTCTCGCGCGAGGTGGCCGCCGACGGGATCACCGTCAACACGGTCGCCACGGGACGCTTCGGCACCGAGCGCCTGGCCGATGCCTCGGGCTCGCTCGAGGGCGCCGAAGAGGCAGCCCGTCGCGAAGTCCCCGCCGCACGCCTCGGCCGCCCCGAGGAGTACGGCGACCTCGTCGCCTTCCTCTGCTCCGAGCGCGCCGCCTATCTGACCGGGACCGTCATCCCCCTCGACGGCGGCCTCCTCCGCAGCGCCTTCTAGCCGCCGACGGGCCTGAAACGTCCCAC
>DASUZK010000069.1:0-2901 GCA_036376915.1 Solirubrobacterales bacterium | reverse complement strand
ACGTGACCGGCGATGGTCGGAGCTTTGGAGGGCTCCGGCGCATGTCAATTTCAGAGCCCGACTCGAAACTCTACGCGTCATAGCCATACCTTGCGAGGCGTCGGGTCAGGAGGCGGATGTGGGCGACGAAGACCCACGCCTCGGCTGAGAGCCTGCCAATGAAGACGCTCCGGGTGATGCGGGCGAAGCGGTTCGGGATCGTGCGTGATTGCGGCGTCGGGCGACGGTGGCCGCGGGACGGCTGGCGTGGTCGGGGTTTTTCGGGCCTCCGGTCTGGGTATCAGTTGTCACCGACTTCGCGGACCCTGGTGGACGAAACCTGTGGCATGCTGCGGGGGCCGCCGGCGGAGAGGTCGGGCTTGTCCTTGGTGTCGGGAACCCGCGTATCAGTTGGACCCGGGCTCCCCGCAGCACCCTCGATTGCGTCCGGGGCTGGCTTGCCAGTGCCGAGAGCGCGCCATTCAGACTTTGGATTCCCGGGAGCCTGCGTCGGCGGCGTGAGATCAGGGAGGTCGCCATGGAGGTTCTCCATCCCCGTTGTGCGGGGCTCGACGTACACAAGGACACGGTCGTCGCGGCGGTGCGGCTGATCGAAGGCGACGGGTCGGTCCGGCGCGAGGTCGAGACCTTCGCGACCACGACGCCGGGGCTCGTCGCCCTGTCGGACTGGCTGGAAGGCCACGGCTGCTCCTGCGTCGCCATGGAGGCGACCGGCATCTACTGGCGGCCGGTCTGGCAGGTGCTCGCCGCCGAAGTCTCCGGCGAGGGTCGCACGCTCGTCCTCGCCAACGCCGCGCACGTGAAGAACGTGCCCGGCCGCAAGACCGACGTCGCCGACGCGGTCTGGCTCTCGGATCTGCTGGCCCACGGCCTGATCCGGCCGAGCTTCGTGCCGGATGCCGGGACCCGCGCGATGCGCGATCTGCTCCGCACGCGCAAGCAGCTGGTGCGCGAGCAGGCTTCCCACGTCCAGCGCATCCAGAAGACCCTCGAGGACGCCAACCTCAAGCTCGCTTCCGTGCTCACCGACATCATGGGACAATCGGGCCGGGCCGTGCTCGACGCGCTCGCCGCCGGCGAGACCGATCCCGACCGGCTGCGCGCGCTCGTCGCCTCCCGGGTGAAGGCGAGCCCGGAAGCGATCCGCGCCGCCCTGACCGGCAGGCCCGGCCCGCACCACCGTTTCCTCCTCGCCCTGCACCTCGGCCAGATCGACGCGCTCGCCGCCGCCATCGACGCCATCGACGCCGAGGTGGACCGCGACCTCGGCCCTTTCCGCGAGGTGGTCGCGCTCCTCGCCACAATCCCCGGCGTCGGTGAACTCACCGCCGAGGTCATCCTCTCCGAGATCGGCCGCGACATGAGCCGCTTCCCCACCGCGGGCCACCTCCTCTCATGGGCCGGCCTCTGTCCCCGCAACGACGAGAGCGCCGGCAAGCGCCGCTCCACCCGCCTGAAGAAGGGCGCGCCCTGGTTGAAGACCGCCCTCGTCCAGGCCGCCTGGGCGGCGGTCCGCAAGAAGCAGAGCTACCTCCAGGCCCAATTCCAGCGCCTGCGCGCCCGCCGCGGACCGAGGAAGGCCATCTGCGCCGTCGCCGCCTCCATGCTGACCGCCGCATACCACATGCTCACCGACGGCGCGTTCTACGCCGATCCAGGACACGACCACTTCCGAAGGAGCGAGCCCATCACCCGGGCGAAAGCCCTCGCAAGACAGATCGAGCGCCTCGGCTTCACATGCTCAATCTCAACCGTGGAGCCAGTTTCTATTTAGAAAGAGGCGGGAGCTGAGCCTCTTGGAATCATCGCGCGACCGTTCGTCTGGGCGGCTGTATCAGGACCCTGGAGGGAAAATGAACGATCTTCACCACTATGTCGGCGGCGCGCTCGCGGCGGGCCGCCCGGGCCGGTTCGCGGACGTGTTCAACCCCGCGACCGGTGCGGTCGAGAAGCGGGTGCCGCTCGTGTCCGCAGCGGAGGTCGGCGAGGTGGTGGCGGCGGCCAAGGCGGCCTGGCCGGCCTGGGCGAAGACCCCGCCGCTGCGGCGGGCGCGCATCCTCGACAAGTTCAAGTTCCTGCTGATGGAGAATGCCGACAAGATCGCCGAGCTGATCTCGGCAGAGCACGGCAAGACCCATGACGACGCGCTCGGCGAGGTGACGCGCGGGCTCGAGGTGGTCGAATTCGCGGTCGGCATCCCGCACCTGCTGAAGGGCGAGGTCACGGAGAACGTCGGCACCAACGTCGACAGCCACTCGCTGCGCCAGCCGCTCGGGGTCGTCGCCGGCATCACGCCGTTCAACTTCCCCTGCATGGTGCCGATGTGGATGTTCCCGGTCGCGCTCGCCTGCGGCAACTGCTTCGTGCTGAAGCCGTCGGAGCGCGACCCCTCCGCGCCGCTCTTCATCGCCGAGCTGCTGACCAGGGCCGGGATCCCGGCGGGCGTCTTCAACGTGGTGAACGGCGACAAGGAGGCGGTCGACGCGCTGCTGGCGCACCCCGACGTCAAGGCGGTCAGCTTCGTCGGCTCGACCCCGATCGCGCGCTACATCTCCGCGACCGGCACCGCCAACGGCAAGCGGGTGCAGGCGCTCGGCGGCGCCAAGAACCACGCGATCATCATGCCGGACGCCGACATCGACATGGCGGTCGGCGCGCTGATGGGCGCGGCCTACGGCTCGGCCGGCGAGCGCTGCATGGCGATCTCGGTGGCGGTGCCGGTCGGCGAGGCGACGGCGAACGCGCTGATCGAGAAGCTGGTGCCGAAGATCGAGGCTCTCAAGATCGGGCCAGCAAGCGACCGGTCGTCCGACATGGGGCCGCTGGTCACGGCGCAGCATCTGGCGAAGGTCAAGGGCTACGTCGATCAGGGCGAGAACGAGGGGGCGAAACTCGTCGTCG
>DASUZK010000068.1:0-49982 GCA_036376915.1 Solirubrobacterales bacterium | reverse complement strand
GGCACCCCTCCCAAAACGCTCGGCAGGAGCCTCGCTTGAGGGTTTTGGGAGGGGTGCCCGACGCCCTCTTGCCTCACCCCGACGCCCTCTATGTGAGGGTGTCGGCGATTCGCTCTGAGGCTTGACCGTCCCAGAGGGGCGGCGGGTCGGGCCTCTTTGCCGGGCGCTTCGCGAGAGCTGCTGGGATTCCGGAGATCGCGGCGGGGTCTAGGCCCAGGAGGGTGTTGGTGCCTTCGGTGATCGTTATTGGGCGCTCTGTGTTGTCGCGCAGGGTGAAGCAGGGGATGCCGAGGTAGGTCGTCTCCTCCTGGATGCCGCCGGAGTCGGTGAGGACGGCGCCGGCGTCGGCCAACAGGGAGAGGAAGTCGATGTAGCCGAGGGGCTCGCAGAGGAGGAGACCCGGGTGCTCTGAGTCGGTCGCCTCCATCATCTTGCGCGTGCGAGGGTGGACCGGGAAGACGACCGGCATCTCGCGGGCCAGGGCGGCCAGCTGCGCGATCGTCTCCCCCAGCAGCGGGCCGTCGACGAGGGCGGGACGGTGCAGGGTGACGAGCACATAGGCGCCGGGCTCGACTCCGAGGCGCCCCGCGGCCCCCGCTGCCCGGAAGCGCTCCTCCAGCGCCGCCAGGGTGTCGATCATCGTGTTGCCGACGAGGTGCATGCGATCCTCGGTGATTCCCTCGGCGCTCAGGTTGTCCACGGCGTCCTGGCAGTGCAGGAAGAGCTGGTCGGAGAGCTGGTCGGTGACGATCCGGTTCAGCTCCTCGGGCATCGTGCGGTCGAAGCTGCGCAGGCCCGACTCGACGTGGGCGACGGGGATCCCCATCTTCGCCGCGGCCAGTGTCGCCGCCACGGTCGAGTTGACGTCGCCGGGCACGATCACCAGGTCGGGGCGCTCATCCGCCAACACCGGCTCCAGTCGCTCCATCACGCGCGCCGTCTGCTGCGCGTGGCTGCCCGAGCCGACCTCGAGCATGTGGTCGGGCGCGGGCACCCCCAGCTCCTCGAGGAAGACCTCCGACATCGAGCGGTCGTAGTGCTGGCCGGTGTGGACGAGCGCGTGACGCCCCTCGGGCAGCCGCTCCCGCAGGGCACCGATCACCGGTGCCGTCTTGACGAAGTTCGGTCGCGTTCCGACCACGTAGACGATGCGCATCGGGCGCCACAGTAACTGCGCCCGCCGATGGGCCGATACGTCAAGGTGGCTTTGACGTATCGGCCCATCGGCGGGTTGCGCAGGCGGCGAGGGGCGCTTGTCTGCTTCAATAGCGATCCCGATGCCCAAGATGAAAACTCACTCCGGCGCCAAGAAGCGCTTCCGCAAGACCGCGACGGGCAAGCTGCGCGGCCGGCGTGCGTACTCGAGCCACATCCTCGAGAAGAAGTCGCCGAAGCGGAAGCGGCGGATGGCGCGGCCGGTCGAGATCGCACCGTCCGACGTCAAGTCGGTGCGCCACCTCCTCGGAGGCACCAAGTGAGCCGCGTCAAGCGCTCCGTCCACGCGCGCAAGAAGCGCCGCAAGGTTCTCAAGGAAGCAAAAGGCTATTTCGGGCGCAAGCATTCCTCCTACCGCTTCGCCAAAGAGCAGGTGCAGCGGTCGGGGATGTACGCGTACAGGGACCGGCGCAACCGCAAGCGCGAGTTCCGCCGGCTCTGGATCACCCGGATCAACGCCGCCGCGCGGCTGGAGGGCATGAGCTACTCCGAGCTGATCCACGGCCTCAACGGGGCCGGGGTAGAGGTGAACCGCAAGATGCTCGCTGAGATCGCGGTCAACGACCGCGATGCGTTCCGCCGATTCGTGGAGCTAGCCCGGGAGGGTGCGGCCGCCTAGCCGCAGCCAATACTCCACTTTCCCGGGCGGGCCGTCTACACGGCCCGCTTTTTCGTTCCAGGAGAAGAAACCGGAGAAACGAAGACACCACCGTCACCGCCCAGAAATGATCGAGAGCCCGCAAAACGAGAAGCTGAAGTTGGTCCGCAAGCTGCGCGAGCGCAAGCACCGCGAGCGCGAGTCCGCGTTCGTCACCGAGGGCGAGGACCTGGTCGAGGCGGGGCTGGCGGCCGGGGCCGAGCCGCGCTTCCTGCTCACGGCCGCCGGCAGCGGGCTCGGCGGCGAGGAGGTCGCCCCCGATCTCCTCGCCGGGGCCTCCGCGCTCGGCTCGGGGACGCGGGCGATCGCGGTCTGGCCGCAGCGCTGGGCCGAGGCGGGCGGTTCGCCCTGCATCTACCTGCACGGGGTCGGCGATCCCGGCAACGTCGGCACGATCGTGCGCACCGCGCACGCCCTCCTCGACGGCCCGGTCGTGCTCGGGCCCGGCTGCGCGGACCCCTTCTCGCCGAAGGCGGTGCGGGCGAGCATGGGCTCGATCTTCGCCCAGGCCGTGGCACGGGCGGGCGTCGCCGCGACGCCGGCGCCCCGGGTTGCGCTGGTCGCCCATGGCGGCGAAGGCGTCTCCGATCTGCGAGGCGTGGGGACGCTCTGCCTCGGCGCCGAGCGCGAGGGGTTGCCGGACGAGGTGCTCGCGGCCTGCGACGCGCGGGTGACGATCCCCCTGCGCCCGGACGGGGCCGAGTCGCTCAACGTGGCTGCCGTGGCCGCAATTTGCGCCGAGCGGATATCGTCGCTCGCCATGCCGGAGGACGCCGCCAATGCCTGAGGGACTCGCGCGGATCGAGGAGATCAGGGCCGAGGCCGCGGCGGCGATCGGCGCAGCGCCGGGCACCGCGGAGCTGGAGGAGCTGCGGGTCCGCTACCTCGGCCGCAAGGCGGAGCTGACGACGATCCTGCGCGGGATCGCCGACCTCCCCGCCGAGGAACGCGGCCAGGTCGGCGCCGGTGCCAACAAGGCCCGCAAGGAGCTCGAGTCGCTGCTCGAGGAGCGCGCCGCCACTCTCGACGCGAGCGAGCTGGAATCGCGACTCGCCACCGATCGGATCGACGTGACCCTGCCCGGGGCCCCACCGCGGCCGGTCGGCCACGCCCACCTGATCACCCGCACCACGCGTCTGATCGAGGACACGATGGTCGGCCTCGGCTATCAGGTCGCCGAAGGCCCGGAGATCGAGCACGACTACTACAACTTCACCGCCCTCAACCATCCGCCCGGCCACCCGGCGCGGATGCTCCAGGACACCTTCTACGTCCAGTCCCACCCGGAGGTGCTGCTGCGCACCCACACCTCGCCGATGCAGGTGCGCTCGATGGAGATGCAGCCGCCGCCGATCTTCGTCGTCGTCCCCGGCAAGGTCTACCGGCGCGACTCCGATGCCACACACAGCCCGATGTTCCACCAGGTCGAGGGTCTGGCGATCGGCAGAGACCTCACCCTCGCCGATCTGTCGGGAACGCTGCTGGCGATGTGCAAGTCGCTCTTCGGGCCCCTTCGCGACATTCGATTGCGGCCGCACTTCTTCCCGTTCACCGAGCCGAGCGTCGAGGTCGACGTCACCTGCTTCAAGTGCAATCGCAGGGGCGAGCTGGAGGACGGCGAGCGCTGCAACCTCTGCAAGGGCCAAGGCTGGATCGAGATCCTCGGCGCCGGTATGGTCGACCCCAACGTGCTCGGCTTCGTCGAGCCGCAGGGCTACAACCCCGAGCAGGTCCAGGGCTTCGCCTTCGGGATCGGGGTCGAGCGGGTGGCGATGCTGCGCCATGGGGTCCCCGACCTACGGCGCTTCTTCGACAACGACGTGCGGATGCTGGAGCAGTTCTCATGAGAGTCCCGTTCTCTTGGCTGAGCGAGTACTGCGAGCCGGCTTTGGACCCTGTGTATCTCGCCGATCGGCTGGTGATGACCGGGACCGAGGTCGAGCGGGTCGACACCGTCGGCCCGCCTTCGGCCGAGGGCTTCGTCGTCGGCAAGGTGGTGGTCGCCGAGCCCCATCCCGACGCCGACCGGCTCAGCGTCTGCAAGGTCGACACCGGTGACGGCGAGCGGGTGATCGTCTGCGGAGCGCCAAACGTTGCCACCGGCCAGACCGTCGCGGTCGCTCTGCCGGGAGCGACGATGCCAAACGGTGAGAAGCTGCGCAAGGCGAAGCTGCGGGGGGTTCCCTCCGAAGGGATGATCCTTGCCGCCGACGAGCTCGAGATCGGCGACGACCACGCTGGCATCCTCGAACTTGACGGCGACCTCGTCGCTGGGACGCCGCTGAGCGAGGTGTTGCCGCTGGCTGAGCCGGTGCTGGAGATCGAGGTCACTCCCAACCGGAGCGATTGTCTGGGCGTCTATGGCGTCGCCCGTGAGGCGCACGTAGTTACCGGCATCTATACCGGCACCCCGCTGGCGCCCGAGCCTTGGGCCGAGGACGCGCCGGCCGAAGGAGAGGGAGAGGCCTCCAACTACGGCTCGGTGACGGTCGAGGTCCCCGAGCTCTGCCCGCGCTTCACCGCTCGCGTCTTCACCGACGTCACGATCGGCCCCTCGCCTTTGTGGCTGCAGGCGCGGCTCTCCGCCGCGGGCCAGCGTCCGATCAACAACGTCGTCGACATCACCAACTACGTGATGCTGCTGACCGCCCAGCCGCTGCACGCGTTCGACCTCGACGAGGTGCCTGGCGGCGAGCTGATCGTCCGCACCGCGGAGGGGGGCGAGAAGATGACCACGCTCGACGGCGTCGAGCGGACCTTCGACGCCGAGACCGTCCTCGTCTGCGACCGCGAGGGCCCTTCCGGGGTCGCCGGGATCATGGGTGGCCAGAGGTCGGAGGTGTCCGAGGAGACGACGCGGGTTCTGCTCGAGGTGGCCAATTGGAACGGCACCAACATCCTCCGCACCTCGCGTATGCTCGGCTTGCGCTCGGAGGCGTCGGCGCGGTTCGAGAAACAGCTTCACCCGGAGCTCTGCATGCGGGCGCAGCGGATCGCCTCGCGGCTGATGGTCGAGCTCTGCGGCGCGAAGCTGGTGCCGGGGACGATCGACGTCGCCGCCGAGATTCCCGAGCGGCGTTGGCTGGAGCTGAGGACGGCGCGAGTCAAGGGGCTGCTGGGGATGGAGATCTCCCAGGACGCGCAGAAGGTCTACCTGGAGGCGCTGGGCTTCGAGGTGGAGGTTGACGACAGGAACCATCTCTTCGTGGGCGTCCCGCCTGACCGCCATTACGACATCACCCGTGAGGTCGATTTGATCGAGGAGGTGGCGCGGGTGCACGGTCTCGAGCACCTGCCGTTTACCTTCCCCGCGGTCGGATCCGCCGGCGGCCTCAGCCGCGACCAATGGCTGCGCCGTCGCGCCGAGGACGCCCTTCGCGACCTTGGCTTCGACCAAGCCGTGGGATGGAGCTTCACCGATCCCGGTGAGGCCACGCGCCTGCGCATCCCGGCCGACGACCCACGAGCGAAGCCGGTGCTGCTCGCCAACCCGCTCTCTGAGGAGCAGTCGGCGATGCGGACGATCCTGCTCGGCTCGCTGCTCGACATCGCGGCCCGCAACCTCGCTCGCGGTGCTGACCGCCTCACCCTCTTCGAATCGTCCCGGGTCTACCTGGCGGAGGCGCCGGTCCCGGACAACGCCGACAGGGAGAGCCATCGGCTGATCGAGATCGACGAGATGGAGCTGCCTGGCCTGCAACCCAGCTACATGTCGGGATACAAGCCCGTCGATCCGCTCGCTGGGAGGTTTGCGGGCGATCGACCGCCGCCGTTTCTGGAGCCGCACCGGTTTGCGGGGATAGCGATCGGCTCGCTCACTCCGCGTTCGTGGCGCGACGGTGGAGAGGCCGCTGACTTCTTCGCGCTCAAAGGAGTGATCGAGGCACTGGCGACGCAACTGGGGATCGAGCTCGATTTCGCGCCTGGCGAGGAGCCGTTCCTGCACCCGGGGCGTGCGGCGGCGGTCTCGTTCGATGGCGTCTCCGTTGGATGGCTGGGCGAGGTGCACCCGCTGGTCTGTCAAGACTGGGACATCGAAGCGGCTGTCTCCTTCGAACTCGAAGCGGGGGCGCTGATCGACGCGGCGACCGTGGGTGAGGAGTCCTACGAGGACGTCATCACTTTTCCCGCCGTCTATCAGGACCTGGCCGTGGTTGTTCCCGCCGACACTCCCGCTGCCGCGGTCCGCGAGGCGGTCATCGCCGGTGGTGGCGAGCTGCTGCGGGCGGCCGAGGTCTTCGACCTCTATGAAGGCGAGCAGTTGGGCGAGGATCGCAAGAGCCTGGCCCTGAGCCTCGAGTTCCGCGCGCCCGACCGGACCCTCACCGACGAGGAGGTCGCCGAGCGGCGCTCCGCGATCGAGACCGAGCTGGCGAAGATCGGGGGTGAGCTGCGTGCCTGATCGGCCTGCACAGCCGCTCGACGGCGATCCCGCGGCGCGGGTCCTGGTCGCCGGCGCCTCCGGGTTCACTGGGGCGCTGGCGGCACAGATCGTCTGGCGCCACCCGCGGCTGGAGCTGGTCGCGGTCACCTCGCGCAGCGACACCGGCAAGCGTCTTGACAGCCTCTACCCGCGCTACCGGGTGCCACTGGAGCTGACCGAGCTCGACCTCGACCGGATCGAGGGGGTCGACGCCGCGATCGTCGCCTACCCGCACGGCGCCTCGGCCCCGGCGGTCGCGGCTCTGCGCGGGCTGGGCGCGCTCGTCGTCGACCTCTCGGCCGACTTCCGCTTGCGCGACCTGCCCACCTACGAGCGCTGGTACGGCGAGCACGGCGCGCCGGAGCTGCTCGAGGGCGCCGTCTACGGGCTCACCGAGCTCTACCGCGATCAACTGCGCGAGGCCGAGCTGGTCGCCACGCCCGGCTGCTACCCGACCGCGAGCGTGCTCGCCCTGGCGCCGTTGGCCGAGAAGGGCCTGATCGCCGACGTCGTGATCGACGCCAAGCAGGGCGTCTCCGGCGCCGGCCGCGGCGGCGGCGACGCGATGCATTACGTCTCGATGGACGAGAACGCCTTCCCCTACAAGACCGAGGGACACCGCCACCGGCCCGAGATCGAGCAGGAGCTGGCGGCTCTGGGCAGCCCGGCGCCGGTCACCTTCGTCCCGCACCTGCTGCCGCTCGACCAGGGCGAGCTGACCAGCTGCTACGCGCAGACGAGCGAGCCGGTCACCAAGGAGGAGGTGCAGGCCCTTTACCGCGAGCGCTACGCCGGCGAGCCCTTCGTCCACGTCGTCGATGGCCCACCCGGGCTGCGCGACGTGCGCGACACCAACGAATGTCACGTCTACGTCACGGTCGAGGAGCGGGGCAGGGTGCTCGCCTTCTCCGCGCTCGACAACCTCTGGAAGGGCGCCTCCGGGCAGGGAGTGCAGAACCTCAACCTGATGCTGGGCTTGGACGAGACGGAGGGCCTCCTATGACGTTCCAGTGCGCCTTTGCCCCTCTATACCGGGATAAGGCGCACCGGAAGGGGTTCGCGTGAGCGGATTCTTCAAATCGCGCTGGGTCGATCCCCCGAGTGGGGTCGAGGAGTTCGATCCGGCCCAACTTGCCCCCGGGTTTCGGGCCGGCGGTGCCCACTGTGGCCTCAAGGGCGGGGGCAAGACCGACATCGGCCTGCTCGTCTGCGACGTGCCGGAGGTGACTTCCTCGGTCCTGCTCACTCGCAACGCCTCGGCGGCGGCCCCGGTGCGCGTCTGCCGGACGCGTGTCGAGCGGGGCGCCGTTCGCGCGGCCGTCGTCAACGCCGGCAACGCCAATGCCGAGACCGGGGAGCAGGGCTACGCGGACGCGGTCGCGATGTGCGACGAGGCGGCGGCGAGGCTCGGCCTGCAGCCAGAGACGGTTGCGGTGGCGGAGACCGGCGTGATCGGCGTGCCGCTGCCGATCGAGGCCGTGCTGGCGGGCATCGGCGAGGCCTCGACGAGCCTCTCGGAGACCGGCGGGGCCGCCTTCTCCGACGCGATTCTCACCACCGACCGCTGGCCGAAGCGCTGCACGCTGCGCGCCGGCGGCGTGACGCTTTCCGCCCAGGCCAAGGGCGGAGGCATGATCCAGCCGAACATGGCGACGATGCTCTGCTTCGTCCAGACAGATGCCGTGGTGGAGGACCCCGACGCGGCGCTGCGCGCCGCCGCCGACGCCTCCTTCGAGCGGATCACCGTCGACGGCCAGATGAGCACCAACGACACCGTCCTGCTGCAGGCGACCGGTGCGGCCGGGGCGCCGCTGCCCGAGGGCCTGCTGGAGGCCGTCCTGCTCCAGCTCGCGATCGAGGTCGTCGCCGACGGCGAGGGCTCCGATCGCATCTGCCGGGTCCAG
The DNA here is from genome assembly GCA_036376915.1 of Solirubrobacterales bacterium. GTDB lineage: Bacteria > Actinomycetota > Thermoleophilia > Solirubrobacterales > 70-9 > VRUE01. The sequence goes on along the minus strand of DASUZK010000068.1, from coordinate 41,782 downwards.
GTCGACGGAGCCGCGAGTGCCGGGGAGGCCGAGCGCGTCGCCAGGGCGATCGCCAACTCGCCCCTGGTCAAGACCGCGCTCTTCGGCCGTGACCCCAACTGGGGCCGGATAGCGCAGGCCGCCGGGCAGGCGCTCGCCGGCGAGGACCTGGAGGAGATCGGTGGCGAGGCGATCGACAACGCGGAGCTGGGCGAGGAGGTCGCCGAGGCGGAGCTCGGCCTGCGGCTCGATCGCGGCGAGCACAGCGCCCACGTCTGGTTCTCGGACCTCGGCTACGAGTACGTGCGGATCAACGCGGAGTACACGACGTGAGGGGGCGGAGATGACCGAGCAGGCACCGCAGTCACGGGCGGCCGGAGTCAGCGTCGAGACGCTGATGGAGGCCCTGCCCTACATCCGCGAGTTCCACGGCCGCACGGTCGTGATCAAGTACGGCGGCGCGGCGATGCGCGAGGAGGAGCTGCGCGAGGCCTTCGCCACCGACGTCGTCCTGCTCAAGTACGTCGGCATGAACCCGATCGTCGTCCACGGCGGCGGGCCCGAGATCAGCGAGTACATGGGCCGGCTCGGCATGGAGGTGCGCTTCCACGAGGGGCTGCGCGTCTCCGACGCGGAGACGGTCGAGGTCGCGCAGATGGTCCTGCTGGGCAAGCTCAACTCCGACATCGTGCAGCGGCTGAACCGCCACGGCCAGCCAGCCGTCGGCCTCTCCGGCAGCGACGGCTCGATGTTCGAGGTGGCGCCCGTGGCCAACGCCGAGCAGGTCGGCTTCGTCGGCTCGATCGAGCGGGTCGACGTCGACGTGCTCAACCACATCGCCGCCGACTACATCCCGGTCGTGGCGTCCTCGGCTTCCGACCGTGCCGGCCAGTCCTACAACGTCAACGCCGACGAGGCCGCCGGCAAGGTCGCCGCCGCGCTCGGCGCCCACAAGGCGATCTTCCTCACCGACGTCGAGGGCTGGCGCGCCGACGCCGCCGACGAGTCCTCGCTGATCTCGCGCGCCACGGTCGAGGAGGTCGAGGAGCGGCTGGGCGACATAGAAGGGGGCATGCGCCCCAAGCTCGCCGCCTGCGTCGACGCGATCCGCGGCGGCGCCCAGTCGGCTCACATCATCGACGGCCGCAAGCCGCACTCGCTGCTGGTCGAGCTCTTCACCGACGCGGGGATCGGGACGATGGTGACCCCGTGAACCTGACGGACCTGCAAGCGCTGGAGGAGCGCTACCTGATGCGCACCTACAAGCGGGCGCCGGTCGAGTTCGTCCGCGGCGAGGGTGCCCTGCTCTGGGACGCCGAGGGCCGCGAGTACCTCGACTTCCTCGCCGGCATCTCGGTCTGCACGGTGGGGCACTGCCACCCCGACGTGGTCGAGGCGGTGCGCGAGCAGGCCGGTCGCCTGATGCACACCTCCAACCTCTTCTACACCGAGCCGATGGTGCGGCTTGCCGAGCGCCTCTCGGGGTCGAGCCTCGGCGGCCGCGCCTTCTTCTCCAACTCCGGCACCGAGGCCAACGAGTGCGCGATCAAGATCGCCCGCAAGCACGCCCACCGGCGGGGCATCGAGGCGCCGGAGATCGTCAGCTTCGAGCGCGACTTCCACGGCCGCACCTACGGGGCACTCTCGGCGACCCCGGCGCTTGCCGCCAACCCCGCCCTGGCCCCGATGCTGCCCGGCTTCCGCTCCGTGCCGCTGAACGACGCCGAGGCGCTGCGCGCCGCCGTGGGGGAGAGCACCGCCGCGGTCCTGATCGAGCCGATCCAGGGCGAGGCGGGGATCTACCCGGTCAGCGAGGAGGCGCTTCTCGCCGCCAGGCAGGCCTGCGACGAAACGGGTGCGCTGCTGATCCTCGACGAGATCCAGACCGGGATGGGTCGCACCGGCTCGCTCTGGGCCTTCGAGCAGACCCCAGTGCGCCCGGACGTCCTCACCAGCGCCAAGGCGCTCGGCGGCGGGATGCCGATCGGCGCCTGCGTGACCACGCCCGAGGCGGGCGAGGTGCTGGAGCCCGGCGATCACGGCTCCACCTTCGCCGCCGGCCCGGTCGCCTGCGCCGCCGCCCTCGCCGTGCTCGAGATCGTCGACGACCCCGCGCTGCTGCGTCGGGTGCGCGAGCTCGGCGCTCAGCTCCGCGACGGCTTGCTGGTCCTCGACGGTGTGCGCGAGGTGCGTGGCCGGGGCCTGATGTTGGGGGTCGGCCTGGAGGATGGGATCGACGCCGCGGCTATCGGGGCCGACCTGCTCGCCCGTGGCCTGATCGTCAACGTCCCCGAGCCGGGCACCCTGCGGCTGCTGCCGCCGCTGACGGTCGAATCGGACCAGGTCGAGCGCGCCATTGCCTCGATCGCCGCCGCCCTCCTAAGCTACGCGGCTCAATGAGTTCGAAGAAGAGACCCCCAGAGCCGCGCGCTTTGACCAGCAGCACCGCGGAGCGCCTGGCGGTGATCGTCGAGGCGGCTGAGCAGGCCGCGTCGAAGGTGATCGACGACGCCGAGGAGCAGGCCCGCCGCCAGCTCCAAGACGCGAGCGCCCGCGCCGACCGGATCGTCGCCGAGCGCCTGCGCGCGCTCGCCGACCAGCTCGACCCGCCCGCGGCGGCCCGTCGCGAGAACCACCTGCGCCCGGTCGAGGCGGCATCCGAGCCCGAGGAGGCCCCCCGCTCTGGCTCGGCCGGGGCCCGTCTGCTCGCCACCCAGATGGCCGTGTCGGGGAGCAGCAGAGAGGAGATCGAGCAGCGGCTGAGAAGCGGATTCGACATCGAGGACACGGGCGAGATGCTCGACGCGATACTCGGACCGGAGGACTGAGGATGCACGAGGACCCGACACGGATGATGAGCCAGCCCGACGGCAACAAGCCGCACGGCAACATGCGCCTGCTCGTCGCCGGCCTGATCGCCGTGATCGTCGGTCTGGTGATCGCGATCGCCGTGATCGCCGGTGACGACGGTGGCGGCGGCACGATCTCGACCGTCACCACGGCGCCGACGGAAACCACCGAGCCGACGACCGAGACGACCACCGGGTCGACCGGGGAGACCACCGCGCCGACCACCACGGAAACGACGGCGCCGACCACGACCACCGAAACGACGACGACCACCACGACGACGCCGCCCGAAGAAGAAGGCCCCGGCAGCGGCGGAGTGCCCGCCCCCTAGCGGTGGCCGACTCTCCCGCACAGATCCGCACCGCCTCCTACGAGGCGGACCCCGCCGAGGTGCGACGGGTCCTGCTGCTCTACTCGGGCGGCCTCGACACGAGCGTGATGCTGAAGTGGATCCAGGACTCCTACGGCGCCGAGGTGGTCTGCCTCACGGTCAACCTCGGCCAGCCCGGCGAGGACTACGCCGTGGTCGAGGACAAGGCGAAGCGGCTCGGCGCGCTCGAGTGCCACGTCGCCGACGCGCGCGAGGAGTTCGCGTCCGACTACGTCCTGCCGGCGATCAAGGCCAATGCCCTCTACGGCGGCGGCTACCCGCTCTTCACCGCGCTCGGTCGCCCGCTGATCGCCAAGCTGGCGGTCGAGTACGCCCGCCGCACCGGCTGCGACACGATCGCCCACGGATGCACCGGCAAGGGAAACGACCAGGTGCGGATCGAGGCCACGGTCGCGACCCTGGCACCGGAGCTGAAGACGATCGCGCCGGTGCGCTCCTGGCAGATGGGCCGCGAGGAGGAGATCGCCTACGCGCGCGAGCACGGCATCCCGGTCAAGGGAGGCACCGAGGTGGCGCCCTACTCGATCGACGACAACCTCTGGGGCCGATCCTCGGAGGGGCGCTGGATCGAGGACCTGGGCCATGCGCCCGAGGACGACGTCTTCCAGCTCGTCACCCGCCCCGAGGAGGCTCCCGACGAGGCCGAGACGGTAGAGGTCGAGTTCGAGGCGGGTGTCCCGGTGGCGCTGAACGGCGAGCGGCTGGGCCTGGTCGACCTGATCGAGCGAGTCGCCGAGATCGGCTGCCGGCACGGTGCCGGCATCGTCGACCACATCGAGGACCGCATCGTCGGGCTAAAGGTGCGCGACATCTACGAGGTGCCGGCGGCGGCGATCCTGCTCCCCGCCCATCAGGAGCTGGAGAAGCTGGTCGGCACGATCCACCAAAATCAGCTCAAGCCCTCGCTGGACCAGAAGTGGGCCTACCTCGTCTACGCCGGCCTCTGGTGGGAGCCGCTGCGCACCGACCTCGACGCCTACATGGACGCGGTCAACGCCCAGGTCACGGGAACCATCGGGCTGAAGCTCTTCAAAGGGAGTGTGCGGGTGGTAACCCGCAGCTCGCCCAACGCCGTATACGACGCCGACCTCGCCTCCTTCGCCGAGTCCGGTGGTCTCTTCTCGCAGACCGCCTCGCCCGGCTTCATCGAGCTCTGGTCGCTGCAGTCGCGGATGGCGCATCGAATCCGCCAGCGCGGGGAAGAGGAGTAGTCATGACCTACGACCCCCTTGGCAAGATGGCGATCCGCTTCGCCCTCAAGTACGTGCGGCGCCGCTACCGCAGTCAGATCCGGATCGGCGTCGGCGTCACCGCCGCGGGCCTGGCGATCGCCGCCTACGTCGCCAGCCGCAACGTCCCCGAGGGCTGATCCCCCAACCCACCCTTCCGGTGCGCCTTATCCCCGTATAGCGGGGATAAGGCGCACCGGAAGGGTGGGGACGCTCCCGAAACGCAAGATCTGTTGCGGGTTATCGTCAAGTTGTGAGGGTTCGCTAACAAACTTCGCTAGCCTCGTCGGCTTCGTGGTTGGATCGCTGGCGATAAAGGCAGGGAAGCCCTCGCGCCTGGCCGCTCTCGCATGCGCGCTGGCCGGCTTCGCGCTGCTGCTGGCGGCCGTTGCCGGAGCCGCGAGCATCTCCGAGCTCGAGGCCAAGGTCTCGGCTGCTCGCGGCGAGGCCAGCACCCTCAAGGTGAGCCTGCAGACGGCCCAGGCCGAACTGGTCGCCGCCCAAGAGGAGGCCGACGCGGCGAGCGCCCGCGAGGCGCAGCTCACTGAACTGCTCGCGACAGGTGAAGAGCGCGCCGCGCGGCTGGCGGCGGACGTGCGCCGTACGCAGCGCCGCCTGGCGTCGGAGAAGCGCCGCCTGCACCGTGCCCGCGCCGCGCTCGCGGCGCGCCTCGTCGCGATCTACGAGAGCGGTAGCCCGAGCACCGCCAGCGTCATCCTCGCCTCGGACAGCTTCGACGAGCTCGCCACCCGCACCGAATACCTGGAGCGGATCGAGCGCTCCGACTCCGACCTGGCCGGGCGCGTGGCCAAGGTGCGCAGCACCGTTGCCGCCGCCCTCGAGCGGATCGCTGCGCTGAAGGCAAAAGCCGACGCCTACAACGCTCGCCTCGCCGCCGCCCGCTCCGAAATTGCCGGCGTCCGCCAGGAAGCCGAAGCGGCAGCCGCCCGACTGCACTCCGTAGCCGCCGCCCGCTCCGCCTCGTTGGCCACGCTCAAATCAAAGATCGACTCCTGGGCCAACGACATAGAGGCGGCGGAAGCGGCAAGTCGTGCCGAAGCCGAAGCCACCGTAGAGCGCTGGCTAGGCGGTCCCTACTCGATCCCCACATACATCGTGATGTGCGAGTCCGGTGGCAACTACAGCGCCATCAACCCCTCCTCGGGAGCCGGCGGCGCCTACCAGATCCTCCCATCTACTTGGGAGCTGTACGGGGGCGAGGGGGCTCCACACGAAGCTTCGAAGGAAGAACAGGACCGCATAGCAGCAGAAATCTGGGCCGACTCCGGCGGCGGCGCCTGGGTCTGCGCCTGACTGGCCACCTGCCTCCGAAATACACACGGAAGGTGCGCGGAAGACGCTAGAAATCCGCTCGCTCCATCTGGGCTGATTGACATGATCGCTCAGCACCGTGAGCACGCCTTCCGCCGTCCACCTCCACGCCCACAGCGAGTACTCGCTGCTCGACGGCGCTTGCAAGATCGACGCGATGGCGGCCCGTGCCGCGGAGATGGGCCAGCCAGCCCTGGGCCTCACCGACCACGGCGTGATGAACGGGGCGGTCGATCTTTACAAGGCCTGCCAGAAGCACGGGATCAAGCCGATCGCCGGCTTCGAGGCCTACTTCGTCGACGACGTCAAGACGCTCAAGGAAAAGCCCAAATACGAGCGCAACCACCTCACGCTGCTGGCCGAGAGCGACCGTGGCCTCGCCAACCTGGTCAAGCTCACCTCGGCGGGCTTCCTCGAAGGATTCTCACGCGGCAAGGCCAACGTCGACATGGAGATGCTCGCCGCCCACTCCGAGGGCGTGATCGTGCTCACCGGGTGTCTGCAGTCGCGCTTCTGCCGCCGCCTGGTCGAGGAGCGGCCCGACGACGCGCGCGCTCACCTCGACGACCTGATCCAGGCCTTCGGGCCCGAGCAGGTCTACTTCGAGGTGCAGAAGAACGGGATCCCAGAGCAGGACAAGGCGAACGAGGGGATCGTCCGCTACGCCCGCGAGCTGGGCCGGCCGCTGGTCGGCACCGCCGACGTCCACTACCTGCGGCGGGAGGACTTCGACAACCACTCGGCGCTGCTCTGCGTTCAGACCAAGTCGACCCTGGCGGCGCCGAAGATGAGCTTCGACACCAACGAGTTCTACCTGAAGAGCAGCGAGGAAATGGCCGACTCGTTCGCCGAGTGGCCGGAGGCGGTGCCGACGACGCTCGAGATAGCCGAGCGCTGCGACGCCGAGATCGAGCTGGGCAAGCTGCTGCTGCCGCGCTACCCGGCGCCCGACGGCGAGGAGCCTGAGCAGATGCTGCGCCGGATCGCCGCCGAGGGGCTGCGAGCCCGCTACGGCGACCCGGTCCCCGCCGAGGCACAGGAGCGGATCGATTTCGAGCTCGGCGTGATCGAGGAGATGGGCTTCTCCTCCTACTTCCTGATCGTCTGGGACTTCGTCCGCTACGCCAAGGACAACGGCGTCGCCGTCGGGCCCGGCCGCGGCTCGGCGGCGGGCTCGATCGTCGCCTACGCGCTGACGATCACCGACATCGACCCGCTTGCCAACGACCTGCTCTTCGAGCGCTTCCTCAACCCCGGCCGCAAGTCGATGCCGGACATCGACATCGACTTCTCGGTCCGCGGTCGCGAGCAGGTGATCCGCTACGTGGCCGAGAAGTACGGCCGCGAGTCGGTGGCCCAGATCATCACCTTCGGCAAGATGGCGCCGCGCGCGGCGACCCGGGACGCGGCCCGCGTTCTCGGCTTCGACTACGGCAGCGGCGACCGGCTCGCCAAGCAGATCCCGGAGCCGATCCTCGGCCGCAACCCCTCCTTCGAAGAATGCCTCAAGCCCGGCCAGGAGCTGCGCAAGACCTACGACTCCGAGCCAGACGCCAAGAAGATCCTCGACGTCGCCCAGGGCCTCGAGGGGATCATCCGCAACAACTCGATCCACGCCGCCGCGGTCGTCATCGCCGACCGGCCGCTGCAGGAGATCGTGCCGCTGCAGCTGGCTGAGGACCGCAGCGCCCCGGCGCCGGCCAACGGCAACGGGAACGGGAACGGAAACGGAAGCGGCAAGGCCGAGCGCCAGTACAAGATCGTCACCCAGTACTCGATGGGCCCGATCGAGGAGATCGGTCTGCTGAAGATGGACTTCCTCGGGCTGCGCAACCTCGACGTGATCGAGGACGCCGTCGAGATCATCCGCCGCTCGCGCGCCGTCGAGGTCGACATGAGCGCGATCCCGATGGACGACGCCAAGACCTTTGAGATGCTCTCCCGCGGCGAGGGCACGGGCGTCTTCCAGCTCGAGTCCGAGGGCATGCGCGAGGCGATGAAGAAGGTGAAGCCGACCGAGTTCGACGACATCGTCGCGCTCGTCTCCCTGTACCGCCCCGGCGCGATGCGCTACATCCCCGACTACGCCAAGGGCAAGCGCAACCCCTCCTCTGTCACCTACCCCGACGAGCGCCTGAGGCCGATCACCGAGCCCACCTACGGCTGCGTCCTCTACCAGGAGCAGCTGATGGAGATCGCCAAGCGGATGGCCGGCTTCAGCCCCGCCGAGGCCGACGACCTGCGCAAGGCGATCGGCAAGAAGAAGCGCGAGCTGATGGCGACGATGAAGGCGAAATTCCTCGAGGGGATGCAGGCCTCGGGCACGGCGAGCAAGGTCGCCAACGACATGTGGTCGTTGATGGAGGCGGCCGCCGACTACTCCTTCAACAAGTCCCACGCCGCCTGCTATGCGCTGATCTCCTACCGAACCGCCTATCTCAAGGCCAACTACCCGGCCGAGTACATGGCGGCGGTGATCTCCTCGGTGATGAACACCAAGGACAAGGTCCCGTTCTTCGTCAACCGCTGCGAGGAGATGGGGATCGAGGTGCTGCCGCCCGACGTCAACTCCTCCGACCACGACTTCGTCGTCTCCGAGAAGGCGATCCGCTTCGGCCTCGACGCGGTCAAGAACGTCGGCCACGCCGCGGTGGAGGCGATCCTGCGCGCCCGAGAGGACGGCCGGATCGACTCGATCTGGGACTTCTGCGAACGGGTCGACTCGCGCGCGGTCAACAAACGCGCGATCGAATGCCTGATCAAGTGCGGGGCGCTGGACTCGACCGGGGCGACGCGCAAGGGGATGCTCGAGGCGCTGCCGGCGGCGCAGTCGGCGGGGCAGAAGGCGCAGGAGGACGCACAGCTCGGCCAGGGCTCGATCTTCGACTTCGGCGACGGCGAGAGCGGCGGGGCCGGTGCGGCCGCCCAGGCTCATCACCGCCCGCCGATCTCGGCGGCGGAGTTCGAGCGCGCCGAGCTTCTGGCGCTCGAGAAGGAGACGTTGGGGACCTATCTCTCCTCGCACCCGCTGACCGAGGTGCGGGGCGCGCTGCGCGCCCGCGTCGACTGCGGCCTCGCCGACCTCGCCAACAAGCAGGACGGCTCCTGGGTGACGGTGGGGGGCATCGTCACCGAGTGCAAGAAGATCCGCACCAAGAGCGGTAGCCAGATGATGTTCGCCACCCTCGACGACGTCGAGGGGCAGGTCGAGATGCTGGTCTTCAAGGCCGACGAGGCCGAGAGCGCCACGATCATCGCCCCCGACGCGATCGTCGTCGTACGCGGCCGCCTCGACCACAAGGACCGCGGCGAGACGAAGCTCGTCGTGCAGGAGGCCGAGCGCTTCGAACCCGACGCCGAGGAGATCGCCCGCGCACCCGAGGTCGCGAGCGGCCCAAGCGGCCCGGTCGAGGTCGAGGTCGAGGCGGCGCGGCTCACCGATGCCCTGATCGAGGAGCTGAAGGCGGTGCTCGAACACCACAAGGGCGACGCCGAGGTCCACCTGGCGATCCGCACCGCGACCGGCGAATCGAAGCGGCTGTTGCTGGGCGAGGGCTACCGCGTGCGCCCCTCCGGCGGGCTGCGCAGCGAGCTGGATCACGTGCTTGACAACGCCTCTGCACTGGCTGCATAGCCAGCGCAAAGCTGGTTTCCAGCTCCGTGCCTCTCTAGACTTCCTTCATGCCAGCCATCCGCGAGAAGACGGGCGAGTGTCGCCAGTGCCGTTCCTTCTGCGACAAGATGGTCGAGCCGCGCGGTTGCGTCGAAATGCGCTGCCGCTACCTCTACAGCTTCGTCGACATGCTCAACGGCGTGCAGTACGTCGGTTGCATGCAGGATGTCTTCGCCGCCAAGGTCGAGCTCGACGCCGTTCTCCAGCCGGGTGGCTTCGGCGGGGTGAAGATGACGGGAGATGCCCTGCCGCACTGCCAGTTCTCGGTCGAGCGCGCGTACGAGGGCTCGGGTGAGTCCTATGACTGCGTCAATCGTCGTTTCTTCGATTGCTCGGACGGCGGCCCCGAGGGCATCAAGGCGTTCGACCTACGCGACATCTGAGTGGGGTAACCACGACATCGTTCCGTGTAGAATCGCGGCATGACAGAGACTTCCGCAGTGGCAGAGGCAGAGAAGCTGGTGACTGAGGCAGCCGGCGACAGCGGTGCTTCCAGCGAGGGGCCGAAGTTCACCCTCGAGCTGAACCAGGACCAGAAGGACATCCGCGACTGGGTGCACGGATTCGCCGAGGGCGTCGTCCGTCCCGCGGCCGAGGAATGGGACGAGCGCGAGGAGACGCCCTGGCCGGTGATCCAGGAGGCCGCCAAGATCGGCCTCTACAGCTTCGAAGCGCTCGGCCAGTTCTGGGCTGACGAGACAGGCCTGACGCTGCCGATCGCCAACGAGGAGCTCTTCTGGGGCGACGCCGGCATCGGCATGGCGATCATGGGCACCTCGCTGGCCGTCGCCGCGATCTTCGGGCAGGGAACCCCGGAGCAGATGGGCGAGTGGATCCCGCAGTGCTTCGGCAGCGCGGACGATCCCAAGGTCGCCGCGTTCTGCTCGTCGGAGCCGGATGCCGGCTCCGACGTGTCCGCGATCCGCACCACCGCCAAGTACGACGAGGCGACCGACGAGTGGGTCATCAACGGCCAGAAGGCCTGGGCAACCAACGGCGGCATCGCCGACGTCCACGTCGTCATCGCCACGGTCGACCGCGAGCTCGGCTCGCGCGGCCACGCGGCTTTCGTGATCCCGCCGGGGACCAAGGGCTGCGAGCAGGGCGCCAAGGTCAAGAAGCACGGCCTGCGCGCCTCCCACACCGCCGACGTCCACCTCGACGACTGCCGCGTGCCGGGAGCCTGCCTGCTGGGAGGCAAAGAGAAGCTCGACGAAAGGCTCGCCCGGGTCCGCGAAGGCAAGAAAGCCAAGTCGCAGGCCGCGATGCAGACCTTCGAGGCGAGCCGCCCCACGGTCGGCGCCCAGGCGCTCGGCATCGCCCGCGCCGCCTACGAGTACTCGCTCGATTACGCCAAAGAGCGCCAGCAGTTCGGCAGGGCGATCGTCGAGAACCAGTCGATCGCTTTCACCCTCGCCGACATGAAGCTGGAGATCGACGCCGCCCGCCTGCTCGTCTGGCGCGCGGCCTGGATGGGCCGCAACGGCCACAAGTTCGAGAACGCCGAGGGCTCGATGTCGAAGCTGAAGGCGGGCGAGGTCGCGGTCTGGTCGACCGAGCGCGCGATCCAGATCCTCGGCGGCAACGGCTACACCCGCGAGTTCCCGGTCGAGCGGATGCACCGGGACGCGAAGATCTACACGATCTTCGAGGGCACCTCCGAGATCCAGCGCCTGGTCATCAGCCGCGCTATCTCGGGCGTCCACGTCAAATAGCGAACGCGCAGGAGCCTAATCCCGCCGCTTGAGCCCGGCTTTCCTAAGGCGCTTGGCGGCCTGCACTTCCTTGCGGTCTGCCCCTTTCTTGTTTGGCCCCGGGGTCTCCAGCGTTGCGGGGAGGCCCTCGAACCTCGGCTCTGAGAGGAAGGCGGCCAAGCCCTGCTTGCCCATCTCTCCCTTGCCGAGGTTGGCGTGACGATCGCGGCAGGAGCCGAGCGGGGCGGCGGCGTCGTTGACGTGCAGGCAACGGAGGCGATCGAGGCCGACCTTGGCGTCGGCTTCGTCGACGACGGCGGCAAGATGTTGCTCGTCGGTGATGTCGTAGCCCTGGACGAAGAGATGGCAGGAGTCGAGGCAGAGGCCGAGGCGCTGGCCGCTGCCCGCCAGCTCGATCAGCTCGGCGGTCTGGTCGAAGTCGCGGCCGAGGAGCCCTTTGTGGCCGGCGGTCTGCTCGAGCAAGAGGGGGCAGCGCTCACTGTCCGCGAGTGCCGCCGCGATCGTCTTCCCGGCCCGTTTCATCGAAGGGCCAAGTGGCTCCTTGACCTGTGCCCCCGGGTGCAGGACGACCCCGGATGCGCCGATTTCGTCGCCGATGCGCAGGGCGTGGGTGAGTGAAGCCAGTGACTTCTTGCGCAGCTCCCTGTCTTTCGAGGCGCAGTTGATCAGGTAGACGGCGTGGATCACGACCGCTTCGACCGGCGAGCCGGCCATCGTCTCCTTGAAGGCGGCGAAGTCGTCCGCCCCGTATCGGGTCGGCCGCCACATCCGCGGGCTCTGGTTGAAGATCTGGATCGATTCGCATCCGAGCTCAGTCCCCCGCTCGATCGCCTTGTCGAGCCCGCCGGAGGTCGATACGTGGGCGCCGATCAGCATCGCGGCGATCCTATTGACGTGCGGCGCAGCGGTCAGGCGCTGCCGCCCTTTCAGTCTGCGTCGGTTGGCTCCTCGTCTGCCGGGTGGACGATCCGTTGCGCCACCGACCAACGCACCTCCACATCGCGGTAGGTGACCCCCTCTTCCGGCTTCTCGGGGATGTTGTCCCGCTCCACCTCGACCTCGGTTTCATGGTCGGGTTCGCCGTAGTAGCGGACCTTCTTCTCCGGAACCCGGCCGAACTTCAGCTCCTTCGCCTTGACGGAAGTAAAAAAGTCGAGGTCCGGTCGGCCCTTCATCCGGCAGTCGCCGCCTTCTCGACGTCGTGGACGGTGATGCGTCCTTCGGCGCCGGATCCTTCCACCTCGTCGATGTCGAGCCTCAGCTCCTCGGCCTTTCGCAGCGCCCCCGTGGTGGCGTTGTGCTTGGTCGCCCGGCGTTGACGTCGCCGCTCGCCCATCTCTATCGCCTTCTGCGAGGCAGCGAGGCCCAGCTCCTTCGCCTCGTCGCTGGCCGCGGCGCCAAGCTCCTTGGCGAGGAGCTTGGCGACATGTTTGGCGAGCTGCCCGCTGGAGGGCCCTTGACCCCCTTCGCCTTCGCCGCCGTTGCCCCCGCCGCCACCGCCCCCGGCGAGCGCGCCCAGTGCGCCTGCGCCCTGACCGAGGCCACCGACCGCCTGCCCAGCACCTTGACCCAGCTCGCCGACCGCCTTGCCGGCACCGCCACCGACCTCCTCGACCGCCCCGCCAGCCCCTTTGCCGACGTCTTTGACGGCTCCCTCGGCGCCTTCGCCGACGTCCTCGACCGCGCTGCCGGCGCCTTCGCCGATCTGCCCGACTGCTTTGTTCGCTCCTTCGCCGACCTCGCCGACCGCTTTGCCCGCTCCTTCGGTGACCGGTTCCAGCGCGTGCGCAATCTCCTTCAGCACGTCCGGGTTGCGGTCGAGCGTGGTCAGCACCCGGTCGATGATCGCCGTCACGTGGTCGAGCCGCGCCCGCAGCAGAGCCTGGGCTTCGACGCCCTTGAGGTTGAGTTCGACCTTCCCCAGTTCGGCATGGACGCCGACGCTTAGCCTGACCAGGTCCAGCACCTCGGCGTGGAGCGAGATCCGGGCCGTGAGGTCGTCGAGCTCGAAATGGAGCTCGTCGACCTTGACCACTGGGATGTCGACCACGACGTCTGGCTCGTCGGTATCGCTGATTTCGCCGGGGTCGATGATCGTGTAGTCCTCATACATGCGCTCCGGCACGGTTTTGTTGGAGCCTTGGTTCCGAGCCTTCCCGTTCGAGCTTCGTTTCTTCCGCGGGGTTGGGCTTTTGTTGCGGCCGCGGCCGCTTTTGCGCCTAGTCTGCTGCGCCATCTTTCTTCCACCTCTCCGACGGGTTCGATTCCTCTTCCCAAAATGGAAGTTCCCGTTGCATGGAAGGCCAAACGCCCGGAGAGCCACGGACCCGATCGCCTGTGGAAACATCCGCGGCGATGGCTGCCACGACGTCCCGCCTGCGCTTCGCTCCTTCGCCGACCGGTGCCCTGCACATAGGCGGCGCACGGACAGCTCTCTACAACTGGCTCGCCGCCCGTCACTCGGGCGGCGAGTTGGTGCTGCGGATCGAGGACACCGACCGCGAGCGCTCGACCGAGGAAAACGTCGACCAGATCCTCGACGCGTTGCGCTGGCTCGAGCTGGACTGGGACGAGGGGCCGGTCTCGCAGGCCTCGCGCGCGGATCGGCACGCGGCGGCGCTAGAGCGGCTGCTCGAGTCCGGCGCCGCCTACCGCGACTCGGCCACGGCGAAGGAGGTCGAGGCCTGGAAGGCCGAGCACGGGGCGAACCGCGGATACCGGGGCACCCCGGTCGACGAGCCGGGTGCGGCGGTCAGGCTGAGGGTGCCTGATGAGGGGGAGACCGTGGTCCACGACCTGATCCACGGGCCCGTCAGCTTCCCCAATCGCAGCTACGACGACTTCGTCATCGCCCGGGGGGACGGCTCGGTCCTCTACAACTTCGCCGTCGCGGTCGACGACGCGGAGATGGAGATCGACGAGGTCGTGCGCGGCGACGACCATCTCTCCAACACGCCTAAGCAGTTGCTGGTTCTCGACGCCCTCGGCCATCAGCCGCCGCGCTACGCCCACCTGCCGCTGCTGCACGGGCCCGACGGCAAGAAGCTCTCCAAGCGCCACGGCGCCGCCTCGGTGCAGGAGCTGCGCGAGGCCGGCTACCTGCCGGCAGCGGTCCGCAACTACCTCGCGCTGCTCGGCTGGGGAACCGACGACGACACGACCCTGATGCCGACCGAGGAGCTCGTCCGGCGCTTCCGGGTGCAGGACGTCGGCAAGGCCGCGGCGATCTTCGACGAGAAGAAGCTGCGCTGGGTCAACGGCCGCTTCATGCGCGAGATGCCGCTGGAGGACTACATGGAAGCGGTGGCGAGGCACCTGGGGCGAGAGCCGGACGACCGTCTGCGCGGGGCTTGCGCCATCGTGCAGGAGAAAGCGCAGACGCTCGACGAGGTGTGGCCGCTGATCGGATTCCTCTTCGAGTCGCCCGTCGACGACGAGAAGGCATGGGCCAAGGTGATGAAGGACGGTGCGCTGGCTGCCCTGGAGGCTGTGCGCTCGGCCCTGGCCGAGGTCGAGACATTCGACGTCGGTGCGGTCGAGAAAGCCCTGGAGCCGCTACCGGGCCGGCTCGACGCTAAGCCTGGCCGGGTCTATCAGCCGATTCGCGTCGCGATCGCGGGCACCACGGTGTCGCCGGGAATCTTCGAGTCGCTGGCGGCGCTGGGGCGGGGCGAATCCCTCGCCCGCATCGACGCGGCCCTCACGCGGCTCCGGTCCTAGGAGCGACTAGCGAAACCCGCGTGGGCGGCATTGGCGACCCCGCCTCCTAGCGGACAACGGGAGGGCTCCCGGCTCACCCAAGTGGACAAATGACCCCGACTGACCACCCCAGTTTTGGGGATGGCAAGGCTAAACCGTGCGTCCTCGCCTGCCGATGAAGGCTGCGAGCAGGTTTTTCCCGCATGCAGTCGACCAAGCCACAGACCAACGGCAAAGTGAAGCCCGAGGCGGCGCCCACCAACGGCGCTCGCTCCAACGGCGGCCGCGCCAAAACGACTCCAGGAGCCCGCCTGGCCGCCGCCTTCGACGCTGTCGAGAAGTTCCCGGTCCTGATGGAGTCGCGAGCCCGGGTGATGCGCGCCGCGACGGCCGAGACCGCTCGCGTCTCCGAGGTGGTCGAGGCGGTCGAGTCGGACGTCGGCCTGGCGATCGCGGTCCTGCGCTTCGCCAACCGAAGCAGCGACGTCGTCGGATCGGTGGGCAGCATCCCCGAGGCCGTCGACGTGCTGAAGCCAGCCGGTGTGCTGGCGATCGCCGGCACTTCGCCGGTCTTCGACTTCTTCGAGCCCAACGGGAGCCGCGAGATGCGTCCCGAGCGCTTCCGCGTCCACGCCCTCGCGGCTCAGCGGGCCGGCGACCGGCTCGGCCGCACCGTCGGCTGGGACCGCCGTGACGAGCTGGCCGTCGCCACTCTCCTGCACGATGTCGGCCGCCTCGTGATCTGCAGCCTGCACCCGGGTGATCGGGGCCAGTTCGACGCGGTCGCGAAGACGCCCGAGCAGCGAGTGCGCGAGGAGCGTGACCGGCTCGGCATCGACCATGCCCTGGTCGGCGGCGTGCTCGCGCGACGCTGGAACATGCCACCGCACCTCGCCGTCGCGATCGAGCGCCATCACGCCGCCGACGCGGATGGGTTGGCGGCGATGATCGCGACCGCCGACATGATCGCCCACTACGGTCAGGCCGAGGCGGTCAACCCGGAGCGCCTGCGCACCTGTGCGAAACGCTGCGGCCTCGACCCCGAGGCGCTGCGCGATCTCCTCTACGAGATGCCCCAAGCGGGTAACGACTCACCTCGGATGACGGAGCCCTGCCCACTTTCGGCTCGCGAGCTCGACGTCCTCCGTCACCTCTCCGAGGGGATGGTCTACAAGCAGATCGCCGGCGAAATGCAGCTCTCCGTCTCGACCATCCGCACCCACCTGCACAACGTCTACGGCAAGATCGGCGCCGTCGACCGGGCGCAGGCCGTCCTCACCGCCCGCGACCGCGGCTGGATCTAACGAGCGCTCGCCCGCGGGTCCTGTCGCCGGGGGTAGGGGGTGCCCTCCTTGTCCTTCGCGCTGCTTCGGGCAGAGGCACATTGCGGTACTGGCTATGAAGCCCCGCCCTCAGCAGCCTACGGACGGCGGAGACACCCCCTACCCCCGGCGCCACCCGCGGGAGGAACGTCTCTAAAAGCCCGCCCGCAAAAGCGAGATGGTGGCCTGTGCGGGAGTCTCCTCGCCGTAGCTGGGGTGGGGTGGGTTTGCTTCGGCGCCTCTCCCGCGGGTGGCGCTGTAGGGGGAACCGCCCCTGAGGACGCTTTAGCGACCGGAAGGGGCGGTGGGTCCCCTGCAGCGACAGGACCCGCGGGCCAGCGCCTACTCGATCAGGCACTCGCGCAAGGCGATCGCAACCGCGTGGGTCCGGTTCCTGGCCTCCAGCCGCCCCAGGGCGTTCTTGGTGTGGGTCTTGACCGTTTCCTCGCTGAGATCCAGCTCGCGGGCGGCGACGGTCGTCGATTCGCCGTTGGCGAGGAGCTGGAGGATTTCGCGCTGGCGCTTCGTCAGCTTGCCGCGGCTGCCGCGCGGCGGGACGGCGGGGTCGACGAAGCGTTCCTGGTCCAGCGCGGCCTTGGCGGCCCGCCTCAGCTCCTCGGCGCCGGCGGTGCGCGACACGTAGGCGCTGGCGCCCGCCTGCAGGGCGGCGCTGGCCAGATGACGCTCGGCACGGTCGCCATGGGCGACGATGCCCAGCGTGGGCTCGGACCTGAGCAGGGCCTTGATCGCATCGATCGCGCCGATCGGCTCGGGATGGTCGTTGCCGGTCCAGCGGCGCATGTCGAGGATCGCCACGTCGATGCTGCCGACGTCCCGCACGAGCTCGACCGCCTCCTCGCGGCAAGTGGCCTCTTCGACGTCGAAGCTGTCTTGCAGTGCCCGGCGCACGCCGAGACGGACGATCGGATGACCGTCGATGACTAGGCACTGGGGTCGCTCGCTCAGGACTGCTTCCGATCTCTCGGGTTCGCTGACGGCTCCACCGTCAGCCCTGGAGCCCGAATCCCCCCGATCCTAACCCAGGCCGGTCCGGGGTGTGCGGTAGAAAGCGGATGTGATCTCGATCACCTCGAAGTCTCGCTACGCGGTAGTCGCCATGGCGGAGCTCGCCCGCTCGGGCGAGAGGCCGGTGCCGATCAAGGAGCTGGCGGAGCGGCGCGGCATCCCCGAGCAGTTCCTAGAGCAGCTCTTCTCGACCCTGCGCCGTGGCGGCCTGCTGACAAGTCACCGCGGGATGAAAGGCGGCTACACGCTCTCCCGCCCAGCCGAGGAGATCACCGTCCTCGAGGTCGTCCAGGCGCTCGACGGCAAGGTCGGCCAGGAGGCCGACGAGGCCGGCGGCATCTGGGCCGAGGGCGTCACCGCCCTGCGAAAGGTCTTCGGCCAGACCACGATCGCCGAAGTCGCCCGCCGCGAGGCCGAGGCGGCTGGGTCGGGGATGTACTTCATCTAGCAATTGGATGCTTGTCACAAATTGGTGGCTCGGTATACGCGGTGATAGTTCTCTTCATCCTCTGGGGTGGGGGGGTTGAGGGTCATTCGGAGGCTTGATCTGGCACGTCTAATCCATGGTTCCCACCAGCGCTCTAGCAGCCTGTGCATGAGACACACAAGTTCCATGGCTTCGAGCTGCACATCTCGACTTGATGGAAGAAGGTCCAACTCCTTCTCGACGAGTTCATTCTGCATATAGAACGCGGACAAAGTCGAAATGTCGTCACCGGAGACTTTTCCGACAAGCAGTTGCTTACCTGTCTCCCATGCTACGGATCTAAGAGGGAACCGAAATGCACCAGGCGTTTGCCATGCGGCAATGGAGATCTCTATGAGCTCGAGCTTGACCAACTCAAGGGCTCTGCGTCTCTGCTTTCGCTCATTGAGGGCTTGGACGACTATTGTCGTCAGCAAGGTGAGTATTCCCCCGGCAAGCGCTCCCAAAAAAATGCGGTCCATGTCCGAAAGCTATAAAGCTGTCCGGCTATGTCTTAGTGCCTCACAAGCAGCAGTCTGGGATGGCCCAGGCGTCCGAAATTCAGCAAAGCGTTGATCCAATGGCAATTGGCGAGAGCGCAGCAGCTGTTGTGGGCGAGACGCCGATGGTCGCGCTCTCGCGTCTCGGCGAGGGCCTGCCGGGCGAGGTCTGCGTCAAGCTCGAGTACCTCAATCCCGGTGGGTCGGTGAAGGACCGGATCGGGGTGGCGATGATCGACGCGGCCGAGCGCGACGGGCTGATCGAGCCGGGGCGCTCGGTGATCGTCGAGCCGACCAGCGGCAACACCGGGATCGCGCTGGCGATGGTCTGCGCGGCGCGGGGGTATGAGCTGATCCTGACCCTGCCGGAGGGGATGAGCCGGGAGCGCTCGAAGCTGTTGCGCGCCTACGGCGCCGAGGTGCGGGAGACGCCATCGCTGGGCGGGATGACCGAGGCGGTCGAGCTGGCGGAGGAGATCTGCGAGCAGCGCAAGGGATTCATGCCTCAACAGTTCTCCAATCCCGCCAACCCGGAGGTGCACCGGCGCACGACCGCGGAGGAGATCTGGCGCGACACCGACGGCGAGGTCGGGGCTTTCGTCGCCGGGGTCGGCACCGGAGGCACGATCACCGGCGTGGGGACGGTGCTGCGCGAGCGCAGCCCGGAGACCCTGATCGTGGCGGTGGAGCCCGTCAGCTCTCCCGTCCTCTCCGGCGGCCGGCCCGGACCGCACAAGATCCAAGGGATCGGCGCCGGCTTCGTCCCCGACGTGCTCGACCGCTCGGTGATCGACGAGATCCTCTCCGTCTCCGACGAGGACGCGCTCGACACCGCTCGCCTCGCCGCTCAGAGGGAGGGGGTGCTGGCCGGGATCTCCGCCGGAGCCAACGTCAAGG
This sequence comes from Solirubrobacterales bacterium, assembly GCA_036376915.1. Taxonomy (GTDB): domain Bacteria; phylum Actinomycetota; class Thermoleophilia; order Solirubrobacterales; family 70-9; genus VRUE01. The sequence goes on along the minus strand of DASUZK010000068.1, from coordinate 22,703 downwards.
CGGCGCTCGAGGTCGCCGCCCGGCCGGAGATGGCGGGCAAGCGCGTGGTCACCGTCGTCTGCGACTCGGGCGAGCGCTACGTGTCCCTACCCTTCTTCTCACCGTGAATCGCTGGAAGAGACTGGTCGCCGAGGTTCGCGCCGACGTCAGCGCCGCGCGCGATCGCGACCCCGCGGCCCAGGGCGTCTCGACCGTCGAGATCCTCTTCAGCTGGGCCGGGGTGCAGGCGCTGCTGGCACACCGGGTCGCCCACACGCTCTCGGAGGCCGGCGTCCCCTTCGTGCCGCGGGCGCTCGCCTACGTGACCCGCTCCGTCACCGGGGTCGAGATCCACCCGGCGGCGAAGATCGGCCGCGAGTTCTTCATCGACCACGGCTCCGGCGTGGTGATCGGCGAGACCGCGGAGATCGGCAGGCGCGTGACCCTCTACCAGGGGGTGACCCTGGGCGGGACCGGCTTCCAGCGCGGCAAGCGCCACCCGACCCTGGGCGACAACGTCACCGTCGGCTCCGGCGCCAAGCTGCTCGGCCCGGTCGCGGTCGGCGACGGTGCCAAGATCGGCGCCAACACGGTCGTGATCGAGGACGTGCCGCCGCACGCGACCGTGGTCGGCAACCCCGGCCACCCCGTCAAAGTCGACGGCAGGCGCGTCGAGGGCCCGGACGCCGACTGGATCCACCTGCCCGACCCGATCGCCGAGGCGATCAAGACGCTTTCCCAGCGGATCGCCGATCTCGAGCAGCGGCTCGCCGAGCTCGACGGCGGAAACGGGCCGGGTGGAGAGCCGACCGAGCTGCGCGAGCGCACCGGCCGCTCCTCGGCCGGCGGCTGAGGCCGCGAGACCCGGCCGGGTCCAAAGCTATTCTCGGACTCGTGCTGCAAACCGAGCCCGAGACGCCCGTGGACGCCGAGGGCGCGCCGATCGAACCCGGCGCCGACCGGGCCGAGCGGCTGCTGGCCGGCCTCAACGAGCCCCAGCGCCAGGCCGTCGAGCACGGTGAGGGGCCGCTCCTCGTCCTGGCGGGGGCCGGCTCGGGCAAGACCCGGGTCCTGACCCACCGCATCGCCCACCTGCTGGCGACCGGGGTCGCCCGCCCCGGAGAGATCCTCGCGATCACCTTTACCAACAAAGCGGCGAGCGAGATGCGCGAGCGGGTCGAACAGCTGGTCGGCCGGGCGACGCGGGCGATGTGGGTGACGACGTTCCACTCCGCCTGCGCCCGGATGCTGCGCGCCGACGCCGAGAAGCTCGGCTACTCGCGCAGCTTCACGATCTACGACGAGTCCGACTCGCTGCGGATGCTGAAGCGCTGCATGGCCGAGCTCGGGGTCGACCCGAAACGCTACCCGGCACGCTCGATCCGCTCCCAGGTCTCCGGCGCGAAGAACAAGCTCGTCGACGCGCCCGCCTACGCCCAGGCCCAGGGCAGCGTCTTCGAGGAAACGGTCGCCGCCGTCTACGAGCTCTACGAGAAGCGGATGCTGGCGGCGAACGCGCTGGACTTCGACGATCTCCTGGTCCGCACGGTCAACGTCCTGGAGATCTCCGACGAGGCGCGCGAGCGCTGGCGGCGCACCTTCCGCCACGTCCTCGTCGACGAGTACCAGGACACCAACCACGCCCAGTACCGGCTGCTGCAGCTGCTCACGGCCGAGCACGGGAACCTGATGGTGGTCGGCGACGAGGACCAGTCGATCTACGGCTTCCGCCACGCGGACATCCGCAACATCCTCGACTTCGAGCGGGACTTCCCCGAGGCCGAGGTGGTCAAGCTGGAGCAGAACTACCGCTCGACCCAGACGATCCTCTCGGCCGCCAACGCGGTGGTCGAGCGCAACCGCGAGCGGCGGCCGAAGCAGCTCTGGACCGAGATCGCGGGGGGCGAGCCGGTGCGGCTCTCCGAGCTCTCCGACGAGCACGAGGAGGCCCGCTGGGTCGCCGGCGAGATCGAGCGGCTCGGCGAGGAGGAGGGCGTGCGGCGCGAGGACGTCGCGGTCTTCTACCGGACCAACGCGATGAGCCGGGTGCTGGAGGACACGCTGGTCCGCTTCGAGCTGCCCTACCAGGTGATCGGCGGCACCAAGTTCTACGAGCGGGCCGAGGTCAAGGACGCGATCGCCTACCTCAGCCTCCTGGCCAACCCCGCCGACCAGGTCTCCTTCGCCCGCATCGTCAACTCGCCGCGCCGCGGCATCGGCAACACCAGCCAGGGCCGGCTCGCCTCGCACGCCAACACCACGGGGCTCACGATCTGGGAGGTGGCCGAAAGGGTCGAGGAGGTGCCGGGCCTCAGCGCCGCTGCGATCAAGGCGGTGTCCCGCTTCCACGAGACGATGGAGGGGCTGCGGGCCCGGGCCGACGAGGCGCCGGTGTCCGAGCTGCTCGAGGCCGTGCTGCGCGAGACGGGCTACCTCGACGCGCTGGCGGCCGAGCGCACGATCGAGGCGGAGGGCCGGGCCGAGAACCTCGAGGAGCTGGTCGGGATGGCGGCGGAGTTCGACGCCAACCGCGAGCTGGAGGGCGAAGGGGAGTCCTCGCCGCTGGAGGAGTTCCTGCAGCAAATCTCCCTCTACACCCAGCAGGACGAGCTGCGGGCGGAGGAGTCGCTGATCACGCTGATGACGCTGCACAACGCCAAGGGGCTGGAGTACGACACGGTCTTCCTGATCGGCTGCGAGGACGGCGCCTTCCCCCACATGCGAGCGCTGGAAGAGGGAGGGGAAGAGGAGGAGCGGCGGCTCTGTTACGTCGGCATCACCCGCGCCCGCCGGCGCCTCTACGTGACCTGGGCGCGCGAACGGCGGCTCTTCGGACGGGCCGAGCGCAACCTGCCCTCGCGCTTCGTCGACGAGCTGCCGGCGGAGCTGACCGAGCGCCACTCCAGCGCGCCTGGAGCGGCGGCGGGCCTCGGCTGGGAGACGACGAGCGCGGACGCCGCGACGGCGATCGACCCCGGGCCGGCCCTGGAGCTGCGGACCGGCGACGACGTCGTCCACGCGGCCTTCGGCGACGGGGTGGTCACCGCGGTCGAGGCCGGCGGGATCGTCGTCGTGCGCTTCGCCACCGACGGCACCGAGCGCAAGCTGATGGCCGACTACGCGCCGATCCGGAGGCGCTGATGGCGGCTCGCGTGATCGACGGCAAAGCGGTGGGCGCGGCGGTTCGGGCCAGGGTCGCCGAGGAGGTGGCCGCGTACGAGGCCGAGCGTGGCCGCACGCCGATGCTGGTCACGGTGATCGTCGGCGACGACCCGGCCTCGGAGATCTACGTCCGCAGCAAGCACCGCGCCTGCGAGGAGGCCGGGATGCGCTCGGCTCACCACGGCCTGCCTGCGGAGACGAGCGAGAACGAGCTGCTGGAGCTGGTCGCGGAGCTGGGCATGGACCGCGACGTCGACGGCATCCTCGTCCAGCTGCCTGTGCCCGACCAGATCGACCCGGATCGCGTCGTCGCCGCGATCGATCCGGCCAAGGACGTAGACGGGCTGACCCCGGTCAACGCCGGCCTCCTCGCCCACGGGATGCCGGGGCTCGTCCCGTGCACGCCGGCGGGGGTGATGGAGCTGCTCCGCCACGAGGGGGTCGAGCTGGAGGGCGCGGAGGCGGTGGTCGTCGGTCGCTCGAAGCTGGTCGGCGTGCCCGTCTCCCGGCTGCTGCTGGCGGCGAACGCGACGGTGACGATGTGCCACTCGCGCACCCGCGACCTCGCCGAGACGTGCAGGCGCGGAGACGTCCTCGTGGCGGCGGCCGGATCGCCCGGCCTGATCGGCGCCGACGCGGTCAAGCCCGGCGCCGTGGTGATCGACGTCGGCACGAACCGGACCGACGACGGGCTGCGCGGCGACGTGGATTTCGAGGCCGCGGTGGAGGTGGCCGGGGCGATCTCTCCCGTTCCCGGCGGCGTCGGGCCGATGACGATCGCGATGCTGCTCGTCAACACGGTGGCTGCCGCCCGGGCGCGGGTGTAGTGTCGAACCGAATCCCAGACCCACGGAGGTAGCAGATGGACCTGGACAGGCTGAGCACCGGTGAGAAGATCGCATCCGTCTCCGCGATCCTGCTCTTCGTCTTCATGTTCTTCAACTGGTTCGGCGTCGAGGTCTCGGGCGTCGGAGGGTTCTCGGGCACGATCTCCGGCGACGGAGGAAACGCTTGGCAGGCTCTCGACTTCATCCCGTTCGTCCTCCTGGCGACGATTCTCGTCGCGCTCGGCGTGGCGGCGCTGCGGCTCACCGACGCGGACTACGAGCCCCCTGTCTCGGCGAACACCGTGGTCACCGTCCTCGGCGTCATCTCGGTGCTGCTGATCCTCTTCCGGATCGTCGACCCGCCCAGCTTCGGCAGCGTCGGCGGCGTCTCGGTCGACGCGACTCGCAGCATCGGCATCTTCCTCGGCCTGATCGCCGCCGGCGGAATCGCCTACGGCGGCTACAGCGCCATGCGGGAGGAAGGGATGACCTTCGGCGACGCGGCGGATCGGCTTTCCAGCGGTCCTGGCACTGATGCACCTCCGCCACCGGCACAGCCGCCGTCGTCTTCGGTGCCGCCCCCACCTCCGCCTCCTCCTCCATCGAACCCACCGCAGGGTTAGGAGGGACCGGGCAGGGGTTCCGCTTGACTTTTTCGTTGGGCGGTGATCGCTGGCGCGCGGGCGGAGTCGGCGAACAAGCACAAGACGCTCCACCCCCTGCCCGGGTCCCTAGAATCGGCCGCCGTGATCGAGCGGGAGCAAGTTCTGCACGTGGCCAAGCTGGCGCGACTCGGGCTGTCCGAGGGGGAAGTCGAGCGGATGGCCGGGGAGCTTTCGGGGATTCTCGAGCACGTCGACCGAATCGGCGAGCTTGAGCTGGACGACGTGCCGCCGACGTCGCATGTGGTCGAGCTGGAGAACGTGCTCAGGGCGGACGACCCGCACGCAAGCCTCGATCGGGACGTGGCGCTGGCACAGGCTCCCGATCCGGTTGACGGGACGTTCCGGGTTCCTTCGCCGCAGGCGGAGGGATAGATGGCGGACATGCTCGAGTTGACCGCCGTGCAGGCGCAGGAGGCGATGGCCGCTGGCGACCTCTCGCCGGCCGAGTACGGGAAGGCTTGGGTGGAGGCTGCGGCCGGGGACGAGCTCAATGCGTACCTGTGGCGGGACGGCAACGGTGACGGGGAGGCGATCGCGGTTGCGGAGCCGAGCTTGGCTCCGGTCGCCGTCAAGGACATCTTCTGCACCGAGGGGGTGCCGACCACCGCCGGGTCGCGCATCCTCGAGGGCTACCGGCCGGCCTACACCTCCACCGCCGTCCGGCGCCTGGTCGAGGCCGGGGCGCCGGTCCTCGGCAAGACCAACATGGACGAGTTCGCGATGGGCTCCTCCAACGAGAACTCGGCCTACGGGCCGGTGCTCAACCCCTGGGACCGCGGTCGGGTGCCGGGCGGGTCCTCGGGCGGCTCGGCCGCGGTGGTCGCCGGCGGCCTGGCGCCCTGGGCGATCGGCACCGACACCGGCGGCTCGATCCGCCAGCCCGCCGCGCTCTGCGGCATCGTCGGCCTCAAGCCCACCTACGGCGCGATCTCCCGCTACGGCATGATCGCCTTCGCCTCTTCGCTGGACCAATGCGGCCCGCTCACACGCGACGTCAGGGACGCCGCGCTGCTGCTGGCGATCCTGCAAGGGGCCGATCCCTGCGACTCGACCTCGGTCGGGCTCAAAGAGGCTCCTCGCCTGCCTGACCGCGAGGACCTGAAAGGCCTGCGCTTCGCCGTCCCCTCCGACCTCGCCCGTGACGCGATCGAGCCCGGCGTTCGCGAGGTCTTCGAGGCGACGCTGGCACGGATCGAGCAGCTCGGCGGCGAGATCGCCGAGGCCTCGCTGCCCCATGCCGAGCACGGGATCTCTGCTTACTACGTGATCGCCCCGGCCGAGGCTTCCTCCAACCTGGCCCGCTACGACGGCGTCCGTTACGGCATGAGGAGCGAGGGCAGCGGTGACCTGATCGAGATGTACGAGGCGACCCGGGCGGAGGGGTTCGGCACCGAGGTGAAGCGCCGGATCATGCTCGGCACCTACGCGCTCTCCTCCGGCTACTACGACGCCTACTACAGCCAGGCGCAGAAAGTGCGGACCAAGATCGCGGCTGACTTCTCCGCCGCCTTCGCCGAGTTCGACTTCGTCGTCACCCCGACCTCGCCCTCGGTCGCCTTCGGGCTCGGCGAGAAGACAGCCGACCCGCTGGCGATGTACCTCAACGACTTCTTCACGGTGCCGATGAGCCTCGCCGGCATCCCGGCGATCTCGATCCCGGCCGGCCTGGCCGAGCCGCAGGGAGGGGGGCCACGGCTCCCCGTCGGCTTCCAGATCGCCGCCCCGGCTTTCGCCGAGCAGAAGCTGCTCGACGCCGCCCACGCCCTGGAGCAGGCAATCGGCTTCGACGCCAAGCCTTCCGGTGCGCCTTCTCCCCCTATGACGGGGGAAAAGCGCACCGGAACGGGGGGTGAGGGCAATGGCTGAGCTCGAGGCGGTGATCGGGCTGGAGATCCACGTCCAGCTGGCGACGAAGACGAAGATGTTCTGCGGCTGCGAGCTCTCCTTCGGCGACGAGCCCAACGTCCACACCTGCCCCGTCTGCCTGGCCCATCCCGGGGTGCTCCCGGTGACCAACGAGCAAGCGATCCTCTACGCGCTGAAGATCGCCGCCGCGCTGGAGTGCGAGGTCGCCCCCCGCTCGATCTTCCACCGCAAGAACTACTTCTATCCCGACAGCCCGAAGGCGTACCAGATCAGCCAGTACGACATCCCGATCGCCAGCAACGGCCGGCTCGGCGACGTCCGCATCAACCGAGCCCACCTCGAGGAGGACGCGGCGAAGATGATCCACGTCGGCGACTCGGGCCGCATCCACGGCTCCGGCGCCTCCCTGGTCGACTTCAACCGCGGCGGCACGCCGCTGGTCGAGATCGTCACCGAACCCGACCTGCGCGGCGCGGCCGAGGCGGCGGCCTGGGCCCGGCTGCTGCGCGAGACCGTCCGCCAGCTCGGGGTCTCCGACGTCAACATGGAGGAGGGCAGCCTGCGGGTCGACGCCAACGTCTCGGTGCGGCCCGCGGGAAGCGATGAGCTGGGGACGAAGACCGAGCTGAAGAACATGAACAGCTTCCGCTTCCTCGAGCGCGGCATGGAAGCCGAGCTGGCGCGGCAGCGCGAGCTGATCGAGGCGGGGGGGACCGTGGTCCAGGAGACCCTCCACTTCCACCCCGAGGACGGCACCCTGCACCCGCTGCGCTCCAAGGAGGAGGCGCACGACTACCGCTACTTCCCCGAGCCCGACCTGGTCCCGATCGCTCCTACCGAGGAGATGATCCGCGAGGCACGCGAGTCGCTGCCGGAGCTGCCGGCTGCGCGAGCGGCTCGCTACGGGGGGGAGATGGGTCTGGCAGAGGACGTCGCCGCCCTGCTGGCGGCCGACCCCGAGACCGCCGGCTACTTCGAGCAGGTGGCCGGGGCAGTGGGCGACGTCGAGCCGCGAGTGGTCGCCAACTGGGTCACCGGCGAGCTGGCGGCGGCGCTTCGTCAGGACGGGGGGGAGGCCACTGCGGCGGAGTCGAAGGTCGAGCCAAGTGCCCTGGCCGGGCTCATCGGCATGGTCCAGGCGAAGAAGATCTCCCATGGCAGCGGCAAGACCGTGCTTGCGACCCTCGTAGTTGAAGGCGGTGACCCCGAGACGATCGTCGAGCGCGAGGGCCTCGCCCAGATCTCCGACAGCGGCGAGCTGGAGTCGATCGTCGCCGCCGCGGTCGATGCAAACCCGGAGGCCGCCGAGCAGATCCGCTCCGGCAATCAGAAGGCGATCGGCGCCATCGTCGGCGCCGTGATGAAGGAGACCAAGGGCCGCGCCGACGGCGGCGAGGTCAACCGCCTGATCCGCGAGCAACTTGGGCTGTAGCTCGGGAGGGGGTCAATCTGCGGCGCCCGAGGCTTAAGGGGGGCGTGAATACCACCAGCGCGGTGGTTCTCCTGGCCTACGCGGGTGTGTTGCGAGCGTTGATAGCGCTCGCATCGAAGCTCTCCGACCGCTAGGGGAACGCGCCGCAAAAGAAACGGCCCCGGGAATGTCGCCCGGGGCCGTTCACGTGAATACAACCAGGGCCGAAATGTTAGCGCTGCATCGGCGAGCACGGGGTGCAGCCGCGAAAGTGCGTTCCGATACTTTGTAACAACTTGTTACAAAGTGCTAAGTTGAATGCATGGCCTGGAACGTCGTCATCGCCGGTGGTGGATTCGGGGGCGCGATGGCGGCGCGGGAGCTGGAGCGGATCCTGCCGCGGCAGTCGACCCGGCTGGTGCTCGTCAACGACGTCAACTTCCTGCTCTACACGCCGTTCCTGCCCGAGGCCGCGGCCGGGACGCTGGAGCCGCGGCACGTGGTCACGCCGCTGCGCGAGATCCTCGACCGGACGTACCTGCGCCTGGGCTCGATCGCCGGCCACGATCCGGTGGCGAAGACGGTCGAGCTGCGCACTCGCGAGGGCGAGGCCGAGCAGCTTCCCTACGATCAGCTGCTGCTTGCGCTGGGGTCGGTCTCGCGGGTGCTGCCGGTGCCAGGCCTTTCCGAGCACGCGATCGGGTTCAAGAGCCTGGCCGACGCGATCTGGTTGCGCAACCACGTGATCGAGACGCTGGAGGCGGCCAACGCGACCGACGACCCCGCCCGCCGGGAGGAGCTGCTCACCTACGTCTTCGTCGGCGGCGGCTACGCCGGCCTCGAGGCCCTGGCCGAGCTCCAGGACTTCGCCGCCGACGCGATCGAGAGCTACCCGCGGGCCCGCCTGCACGGCATGCGCTGGGTTCTGGTCGAGGCCGCCGACCGCGTCCTACCGGAGATCGACGCCGAGCTGGCCGACTATGCGCTGCGCGAGCTGCGCGGCCGTGGCATCGACGTTCGCCTCGGCACGACCCTGGAGGAGGTGCGGGCCGACAGCGCCCGCATCGCCACCGGCGAGACGCTGCCCACCCGAACCGTCGTCTGGACCGCGGGCGTGGCCCCGCACCCGAGCCTGCGCCAGCTCTCGGTGCCGCTCGACGAGCGCGGCCGCGTCCCGGTCGACGAGCGCCTGCGCGTCAAGGGCATGGACGCCGTCTGGGCGATCGGCGACTGCGCGGCTGCTCCCGACCCGCGCGGCGGACTCTGCCCGCCGACCGCGCAGCACGCCGTGCGCCAGGGCCCGGTGGCTGCCCGCAACATCGCGGCCGAGCTCGGCGTCGGCTCCGCCCAGCGCTTCGATTACCGCGGCAATGCCGCCTTCGTCAACCTCGGCCGCTACAAGGCGGTCGGCAAGGTCGGCGGACGCACCTTCCGCGGCTTCCCGGCGTGGTGGATGGCCCGGACCTACCACATGAGCCAGATCCCGGGTGTCGCCCGCAAGGCCCGCGCCGTGATCGACTGGACCGCCAGCCTGCCCTTCCGCCGCGACATCTCCGAGGTCGGCTCGATCGGTCACCCGAAGCGCCTAGACGCGACAATGGACCCGTGGGATTCGAGTACCTCGTCATCGCCTTCTTCTTCGGCCTAGCCACGGCGATCATCGGCAAGGGCAAGGGCAGCTCGTTCTGGCTCTGGCTGCTGATCGGCACGGTCTTGCCCCCGCTCGGCCTGATCGCCGTGATCCTCTACCGCTCCGAGAAGGACGAACCCGAACGCCAGTGCCCCAACTGCCACAAGGCGGTCAAGCTCTACGTCCAGGTCTGCCCCCGCTGCGGCATGGACCTCTACCTGCCCGACCCGGCCGCCGTCCGCCACCCGGGCGTCCGATAGGCGCTGCGAAACCGTCTCAGCCCACATATATCGGGGGTGGGGACGGTTTTCGCTGTTTCCCTACCGCAGCCAGGTCCTGACGATCGCGTTGGCGAAACCGAGGCCGTAGCGGACGACGGCGGGCTTCTTCGAGTGGCCGTGGAGGCGGCGCTCGACCGTGATCGGGACCTCCTTGGCGGGGATCCCGCGCTTGATCGCCTCGATCATGAACTCGGAGGTGTGGAACTGCTCCTGGCGCAGGACGAGCTGAGGCAGGACGGTGGTCCGCACGGCGCGGTAGCCGTTGGAGCAGTCGCTCACCTTGGTCCGTGTGATGAGGGAGACGAGCCGGTTGAAGAAGACGATGCCGAGCTCGCGGGACAGGTGGTTGCGGTCGGCCTGTCCGAGCACGCGCGAGCCGTGGGCGACGTCGACCTCGCCGTCGAGGATCGGTTTGACCAGGCGCTCCATCTCGGAGGGCAGGTGCTGTCCGTCGGCGTCGAGGGTGACGACCACCTCGGCACCCGATTCGACCATCAGTCGGTAGCCGGTGCGCAGGGCAGCGCCGCCGCCGCGGTTGATCACGTGCCGGGCGACGACCGCACCGTGCTCGGCCGCCACGTCGGCGGTGCCGTCGCGCGAGCCGTCGTCGACGACGAGCACCGCGATCGGCATGCCACAGACTTCCTTCGGCATCAGGTCGAGCACGTAGCCGACGTTTTCCGCCTCGTTGTAGGCGGGGACGAGCACCGCGACCTTGCCGCGGAAGCGCTCGGGCAGGTCCGCCTGCCGGAACTCCTCCCAGGCGAGGCCCTCGAGCACGGCGGAGAGCTGGCGCGCGTTGCGGGCCGCCTGCGAGAGCGCCCGCAGGACGAGCATGAAGAGGATGAAGATGGAGAAGACGGCGAGGCCGAGGATGCGGCCGCCGTTGCCCTTCTCGAAGGAGAAGGCGGAGAGCAGCTCGTCGGTGATTTCGGTGCCCGAGACGAGCGCCAGGCCGAGGCCGGCGGCGATCAGGATCAGCACGTCGACGTTGCGCAGCGTGCGCCGGCGCAGCACCGCGTATGCCACGAGCGCGATCGCGGCGATCAGGCCGAGGCTGCGGAGCGCCGTCAGCTCGGCGGGGAAGATGCCTGCGTAGAGGGGCATTGCCGCCTGGACAATAGGGCGGCGGTCCCCCGTGAGAGCGCCGCCGCGGCAAGCGGAAAGATCAGCGTCATCAGCACCTCGTTGCGGCGGGGAGCCGCCAGGGAGGCGGCGCCGACCGCGGTGACGAGCGCCAGCGGCGTCGCCATCGCCGCCAGTACCCACCAGCGCCGCCGCCAGCCGAGCACGCCGAGGCCGACGAGCGCCAGCGCCACGATCAGCGTCTGCACGACCCGCCCCGCGGTGCTGCTCATCGCTTCGCCGATCCCCGCGCTCCACATCCGCCAGGTCTTGCGCGCGGTCATCGCGGCGTAGCCGACCGGGTCCTCGCCGAGGTAGTGGGAGAGGTTCTGCTTGCCGACCTTGCCGAGGGCGGAGTCGCGGGGCAGTTCGGGATACCTCTCCTCGGCGACGCGGTCGAAGAGAGGCGTCGGGTTCACGTCCTCGAGCGCTTGGGAGTGCGGGTCCAGGTCGCGGTGCAGGTAGCGCTGCACGAGGATCGCCTTGACCCGCTGGTATTCGCCGTCGGCCGGGAGGAAGGTGCCGACGTAGAGCGCCTTGCCGCCGCCGGTCGAGATCGGCACGGTGCGGTCGAGGGCGATCTGGTTGCGTACGGCCCAGGGCACGATCGGCAGGAGCAGCGCGACGGTCAGCAGAGCCGCACCGGCCAGGCCCGGTCGCCAGCCGCGTTCCCGGCCGACCCTGATCAGCGCCAGCACGGCGAAGGCGATCCCGACCAGCAGGTACTCGGGCCGGATCAGCGCGGTGAGGCCGAAGAGAAAGCCGGGCAGAAGCCAGGCACGCAGGCGTTCTCGCTCTCCGGCCCAGAGGAAGGCGAGGACGGCGGCGGGCAGCGTGAAGATCGCCGGCGGCTCGCTGAAGAGCGCTCCCGTCGAGTGGATGAACGGGGGGTAGACGGCGACGGCGAAGGCCGCGAGCAGGCCGGTGGGGCGGCAGTTGATCCGCTTTCCGAGCAGGAAGACGACGACGATCGCGCCGAGTCCGAGCAGCAGCTCGACGATCCTCGCCGTGCCTTCGCGAGCCCCACCGGTGGCGTAGAAGCTGGCGGCGTAGAGAAGCGGTGCTCCTGGGGACCAGTCGCTGGAGTCGTCGAACGTCGGCCCCCCGAAGCTCTGTTCCTCGTACAGGGCCTTGGAGAGCGCGTAGTAGGCGCGGGCGTCGTCGCCGGGCGTGGGCAGCGGCTCGATCACGCGGTACGCCCGCAGGCCGAAGCCGAGCACGAGGATGGCGACGAGCAGCAGCAGCGTCGTGCGCCCGTGGCGCTCCGGGAGTCCGCGCAGCCAGCCCCTCAGCGAGTCCATCGCGGCAGGCTATCCCGGTCCGCGCATCCGACATTCACCCCACTGGGGTGTGGTCAATGTCGGATGCGCTGTCTTCGCACGTCGCGGAGGGCAACGAATCCGACGCCGGCCAGCGCTGCGACGAGTGGCATCGTCACCAGCACGCGCCTGGGAGAGGCGACCAGCAGGGCGCAGACCGCGGTGATCCCGACGAAGATCGTCGCCAGCAGCAGTGCCTCCCAGCGCCGCCGCGCCGCCAGCAAGATCAGGCCAGCGAACCCGAAGGCGACCAGCGCCCAGTGCAGCAGTTCCCAACCGGGTTGGCGCATCACGTCCCGCGGACCGTGCAGCCAGATCCGTCCGACCTTCGTCGCCACGAACCCCGCATACTCGACTGGCTCTTCGGTGACGTCGTCCCAGAGCTGTTCCCGCCCCATGCGCCCCAGCGCCTCGTCGGTTTCCATCCGCGGATAGCGACTCTCGGCCAACCGAGCAAGGATCTGCTCGAGCCGGAGGCGCTGTACGGCGTTGGCCGCAAACAGTTCGGGATGCCGCTCGACGACCTCCGCCCCGACCTTTTCCGGATCGCCATCCGACGGCAGGTAAGTCCCGGCAAACAGCACCTGTCCCCCTCCCGTAGACACCGGAACGAACCGGTCAAGTGCAACCCCGTTCCGCACCGTCCAGGGCAAGACCGCGATTGCGACCCCGACCAACAAGATCCCCGTCACGGCTAGCGACCTGCGCCAGTCGTTTCGCCAATCCCTCGCCAGCACAACCAAGCTCACGAGCAAGACGATCCCGAGGTACTCCGGGCGGACGAGCATCAGGCATCCGAACAGGACCCCGGGCAACAACCATCTCTCCCGCGGGTGGCGTGGGGCAGGGGGGTCGAGGACAGCCCGTGGACTGCCCGCAGGCCCCCCTGCCCCACGACAGGACCCGCGGGCCAGCGACGTCGGTCCCGCCGCCCAGAGAGTTGCCAGCACTCCACCCGAGAGCAGCGTCGCCGCAAGCGGCTCTCCCATGAGCATGCCCTGGTACTCGAGTAGTGCTGGGTAGATAGCTATGGCCCCAGCTCCAATAAGGCCCGCGAGAGACCCCGACAGTCGGCGCCCGATCAGGAAGGTGAACAGCACGGCGAGCGTCCCCAACAGGGCCAGCGCCAGCCGCACCGTGCGTTCGTGGACACCCCCGGTCAGCTCGTAGATGCCGGCCGCGAAGAGCGGCAGGCCGGGGGAGTAGTTGCTCGCCGGCTGGGTGGCGGTCGAGCCGAGTGTGAATCCCTCGCCCTCGTCGAGGTTCCGGGCGATCTCGGCGTAGGCGGCGGCGTCGAAGACCGGGGCGCGGCCGTCCCAGGCCTCGCCGACTCGCAGGCCGAGCCCGAGCAGCAGGATCGCGGCCAGCGCGGCCAGGCCGACCATGCCGCCGTTGCGCTCCGCGAGCCCGCTCATGGCGCGGGATGCTATGGCCGTCGGCCGTCGCCCCCGTCCGCTACGCTGCCGCGACTTATGCGCGTTCTCATTCTTGGGGGCGACGGCTACCTGGGCTGGCCGACAGCCCTCAGGTTCTCCGCTCGGGGCCACGAGGTCACCGTCGTCGACAATTTCGTTCGCCGTCGCTGGGTCGATGGCGTCGGCAGCGACTCGCTGACGCCGATTGGCGGGCTGGCCGAGCGCATCGACGCCTGGCGCGAGGTCTCCGGCAACGAGATCCGCTGCTTCGTCGGTTCGGTCGAGGACGGCGAGTTCCTCGACGGAGTCGTCGCCGAGACCCGGCCCGAGGTGGTCGTCCACTACGGGCAGCAGGCCTCGGCGCCCTACTCGATGGCTTCGCGTGAGAAGGCGGTCGAGACCCAGCACGGCAACGTGATCGGCAACCTCAACCTGCTCTTCGCGATCCGCGACCACGTGCCCGAGTGCCACCTGGTCAAGCTCGGCACGATGGGCGAGTACGGCCAGCCCGACATCGACATCGAGGAGGGCTACATCGAGATCGAGCACAAGGGGCGCAGAGACACGCTGCCGTTCCCCAAGCTGCCGGCCTCGTTGTACCACTGCTCCAAGGTCCACGACTCGACCAACATCCACTTCGCCTGCCGCACCTGGGGCCTGCGCGCCACCGACCTCAACCAGGGCGTCGTCTACGGGATCGAGACCGACGAGACCGCCGGCGACGAGCGGCTGATCACCCGCTTCGATTACGACGAGATCTTCGGCACCGTGCTCAACCGCTTCTGCGTGCAGGCCGTGATCGGGCACCCGCTCACCGTCTACGGCACGGGCGGTCAGACTCGCGGCTTCCTCAACATCCGCGACACGCTTCAGTGCGTCGAGCTGGCGGCGCTGAACCCGGCCGAGGCGGGCGAGTTCCGCGTCTTCAACCAGTTCACCGAGCAGTTCTCGGTGCTCGAGCTCGCCCAGCTGGTCAAGCACGCCGGCGAGCACCTCGGCTACTCGGTCGAGATCCAGCACTACGACAACCCGCGGGTCGAGAAGGAAGAGCACTACTACAACGCGATCCACACCAAGCTCCTCGACCTCGGCCTCGAGCCGACGCTGCTCGGCGAGGAGCTGGTCGAGTCGATGATCCACGCGATCGAGCGCCACAAGGACCGCGCGATCGAGACCGCCATCGACCCCCAGACTCGCTGGAAGCCCGGCGAGCCCGTGCAGCTCTAAATCGCCTGCGGACAGGCGTAAGCCCGCTGGTACCATCGCGATTCCCATGAGAGCCGCCGACGCATTGATGGAAAGCCTCAAAGCCGAGGGCGTGGAGCACGTCTTCGGCATTCCCGGCGGCGCCAACCTGCCCACCTACGACGCGCTCGTCGACGCGGAGTTTCGCCACATCCAGGTTCGTCACGAGCAGGGAGGAGGTCACGCCGCCGAGGGTTACGCCAAGGCCTCGGGCAAAGTCGGGGTCGCCTTCGCCACCTCCGGCCCGGGCGCGACCAACCTGGTCACCGCGATCGCCGACTCGATGCTGGACTCGGTTCCGACGGTCTTCATAACTGGCCAGGTTCGCACCGAGCTGATCGGCACCGACGGCTTCCAGGAGGCCGACATCCTCGGCGCGACGCTGCCCTTCGTCAAGCACTCCTTCGCGGTCACCGACCCGCGCCAGATCCCCGAGTACGTGCACGAGGCCTTCCACGTCGCCTCCACCGGACGCCCGGGCCCGGTCCTGCTCGACATCCCACAGGACCTGTCGCGCGCCGAAATCGACTACGCGCCGCGCACCGAGCCGGTCGAGCTGGCCGGCTACAAACCGCCGGGAGCCCCCAACGTCAAGCAGGTGCGCATCGCCGCCAAGGCGATCGCCAACGCCCGCAAGCCGATCCTCTACACGGGAGGCGGTGTGGTCAACGCCAATGCCTCCGAGGAGCTGCGCGAGCTAGCCGCCGCCGATCGCTTTCCGGTCACCTCGACCCTGATGGGCCTCGGCAGCTATCCCGCTTCCGGTGAGAACTGGCTGGGCATGCTCGGCATGCACGGCACCCGCGCCGCCAACTACGCCATGGACGAGGCCGACCTGATCGTCGCGATCGGCGCCCGCTTCGACGACCGCATCACCGGCAAGCTCTCCGAGTTCGCGCCGCGCGCCAAGTTCATCCACATCGACGTCGACCCGGCGGAGATCTCCAAGAACGTCCCCGCCCACATCCCGATCGTCGGCGACGCCAAGCTCGTGCTGCCGGCGCTGACCCGCGAGTACCGGGCGCTGCAGACCGACAGCTCGCGCCTCGACGGCTGGTGGAAGCAGATCAAGGCCTGGCAGGACGAGTTCCCGCTGCGCTACGACGAGGGCAAGGACGGCGAGATCAAGCCTCAGTTCATGATCGAGGCGATGCACCGGGCGACGCGGGGTGACGCGATCGTCACCTCCGACGTCGGCCAGCACCAGATGTGGGCGGCTCAGTACTACGGCTTCGAGGAGCCACGGCGCTGGATCAACTCGGGCGGGCTGGGGACGATGGGCTTCGGCCTTCCCGCCGCGGTCGGCGCCAAGGTCGCCCGCCCCGAGGAGACGGTCGTTTGCCTCGCCGGCGACGGCAGCCTGATCATGAACTGCCAGGAGCTCGCGACCTGCGTTGCCGAAGAGATCCCGGTCAAGGTCTTCCTGATGAACAACGGCTACATGGGCATGGTCCGCCAGTGGCAGGAGCTCTTCTGGGACCGCCGCTACAGCTCGGTCGAGATGGGTCCCAGCCCCGACTGGGTCAAGCTCGCCGAGGCCTTCGGTGCCACAGGGCTGCGCTGCGAGGACTCCGCCGACCTCGAGCAGACGATGGTCAAGGCGCTGGAGACCGACGGCCCGGTGCTGCTCGACGTGCGCGTCTCGCCCGAGGAGAACTGCTTCCCGATGATCCCCGCGGGGGCCGCGGCCAGGGACATGGTGGGCTGAGGTGACGCGCGTGACGCTGCGCATATCTTCGTCTTCGGTCGCTTGCGTGCAGAGCACGCGGCGCTCCTTGCATCCTCGATCTGCTTGGTCACGCACGTCATCGGCGGGGTGGAGTTGATGGAGGCTGGAACCCCCCAAGTCGTGAAGCTGGAGGATCTGCGCGTTCCCGGTCAGCTCAGTGGGCGCAAGCACATCCTCTCGATCCTGGTCGAGAACAAGCCCGGAGTGCTGGCGCGCGTCGCCGGGCTCTTCTCCCGGCGCGGCTTCAACATCGACACGCTCGCCGTCGGCCCGACCGATGACCCGAGCATCTCCCGCATCACCCTCACCCTCGACGGTGCCGTGCACCCGATCGACCAGGTGACCAAGCAGCTGCACAAGCTGGTCAACGTGCTGAAGATCCGCGACATGGAGCCGGAGGAGACGGTCGCCCGCGAGATGGCGATGTTCAAAGTCTCCGCCGCGGTCGAGAGCCGCTCGGAGATCATCCAGTTCGCCGAGATCTTCCGCGCCAAGATCGTCGACGTCTCCCGTCGCGCGCTGACGATCGAGGTCACCGGCTCCGCCGAGAAGATCGAGGCCTTCGAGCGGATGATCCGCCCCCACGGCCTGATCGAGATGGTCCGTACCGGCGAGATCGCGATTGCTCGCGGCAGCGACTGAGAGCCTCCTCCTCGCAAAGCTGAGCGGGGCGCTGGAGCGCGCCAGCGAACGCCACCGCCGAACGGTGGTCAGCGTCACGACGCCGGTCGAGGCGATCGACCCCTGCGCGGCCGTGTTCGCCTCGCGGCTGGCATCGGACCGCTGGTTCTGCTGGGAGCAGCCCGATCGAGAGTTCTCGCTGGCCGGGCTCGGTGTCGCTCAGGAGGTGACGTCGCGCGGACCGGATCGCTTTCGCGACGTGGCTCGGGAGTGCCTGGGCGCCGAGGCTATCTTCGAGGAGCCGCGGGGCCTGCCCGCGGGTGCCGGAGCCGTCTGGGTGGGCGGCTTCGCCTTCGATCCCGACGGCGGCTCCTCCTCGACGTGGTCCTCCCTGCCTCCGGCCTCGCTGGTCTTACCCGAGCTCTCGCTCTGCCGCAGCGGCGAGGGTGCCTTTCTCACCGTCAACGCCGTCGTCCATCCCGGCGATGACGCGGAGACGAAGGCGAGCGCGATCGCGGCTCGCCTCTCGGGGCTGCGCCCCGATCCGCTGCCGATGCTCGATCCCCACCCGACGGGGTGGGTCGAGATCGCCAGCGTCCGCCCCCCAGGCGACTTCGAGCGGGCCGTGGCGGCCGCGACCGGGCGGATCGAGGCGGGGGAGATGTCGAAGGTGGTGCTGGCCCGCGAGGTGCTCGTCTCGGCCGGCGCGGCTCACGACCCGGCCGCCGTCTTCGGTGCGATGCGCGAGCAGTTTCCCTCCTGCTTCTGCTTTTGCTGCGGCACGCCCGAGGCGGCTTTCATCGGCGCGAGCCCCGAGCTGCTCGTACGCCGCTCCGGGGCCAGCGTCTCGACCGTCGCCCTCGCCGGGTCGACCCGGCGCAGCTCCGACCCCGCCGTCGACGACCACCTCGGCGAGCAGCTCCTGCGCAGCGACAAGGACCGCCGCGAGCACGCGATCGTCGGCGAGCGGATCGCCCGGGCCCTGCGTCCCCATGCGGTCTGGGTCGAGGCCGGGGCCGAGCCGGAGATCGTCAAAGTCGCGAACATCCAGCACCTCGCGACCCCCGTCGTGGCCCAGTTGGCCGAGCCGCGCTCCGCGGTTGAGCTGGCCGGCATGCTGCACCCGACGCCTGCCGTCGGCGGTGAGCCCAGGGAGGCGGCGAAGGCCGCCATCGCCGAGCTCGAGCGGATGGACCGCGGCTGGTACGCCGGCCCGGTCGGCTGGATGGACGCCACCGAGGACGGCGAGTTCTGCGTCGCCCTGCGCAGCGCGGTCCTGCGCGATCGCGAGGCCCGCCTCTACGCGGGGGTCGGCGTCGTCGCCGGCTCGGATCCCGCGGCCGAGCTGGCCGAGACCGAGATCAAGCTCAGCGCCCTGCTGCCGTTGTTGGCCGAGTGAGCTGCCGGCGGGATCGCCGCCTCTCCGGCTCCGGCTCCGGGGGCCGCGGGCCGTGCAGGATGTGGCCGATCGCCGTGTGGCGGACGAAGGCGCCGTAGGCCGGGTAGATGATCGCGAAGGTGGCGACGACTAGGAGCGGTAGTCGCAGAGCATTGGGCATCGCCAGGTCGAAGAGGACGAGGGCGAGCGCGGCCATCACCGGGAAGTGGCTCAGGTAGATCCAGTACGAAGCGTCGGCCATGTAGCGCAGGCGCGGGCTGGCCTCGTGCAGGAAGCTGCGCGAGGCACCGAGCAGGCCGAAGGTCAACGACCAGGTCGCCACCGAGAACAGCCCGAGGGCAAGGAGGTGGGCCCAGCGACTTGCGCCTATCGCCGGCTCGCTCTGCAGCAGGTAAAGCGCCAGCGCCGGGGGCAACGCGATCGCGGCGAGCAGGGCGTAGCGGCCCGGTCGGCGCTCGATCGCGTCGCGCAGGCCACGGATGGCGTGGAGCACCCAACCGCAGGCGAAGAAGATCGCGAAGTAGGCGAGCAGCTCGAAGCGGGGCACGAAGCTCCCGGCGGGCGCTTCGGCGATCCAGGCCGGCTCCCGGTAGAGGAGCAGGGCACAGGGAATTGCAAGCAGTAGCGGCGCGATCGAGTGGGGAAGCAGGCTGGTGCTGAGACGACCGAGGCTGCTGCGCACGGTCGGCAGGCGGCCGAGGAGGTGGTGCACCAGCAGCGCCCCGCAGTAGAGGATCACCAGATACCAGAGGAACCACACGTAATGGGGATGGAAGTCGATGAGGACGCCGAGCCCCTCGCTCCCCGGCCGCGGGTCGACCGCGGACACGCTGTCCAGCATGAGGCTCAACCCGGGCACCACCAGCACCACCGTGACGACGAGTGGCAGGCCGATCCGCGCCAGCCGGTTGCGCAGCAGCCCCTCGCTGCCGCGGGTATCGAGCAGAAGCGCGGCGAAGAAGCCCGCAAGGAGGAAGAAGAGTGGGACGCGGAAGACGTGGATCAGCCAGAAGACAGACGCCTCGGCGTCGTTCCAGCCTCCGTTGAGGCCCGCGATGGCGACGGCGTGAGCGGGCAGGATCAACACCAGGGTCAGGGCGCGCAACGCGTCGAGGTGGTGCAGCCGTGGCGGGCTCATCCGCTCACCGCCGCGACGACCGCGGCGGTGAGGCGGCGGTGCAGCTCGACGTTGGCTCGTCTGTCGACCTTGACCTCGATCAGGCCCGTGCCCGCGTCCAGCGCGGCGGGCAGGTGCTCGAGCGAGTCGAGGCGGCGGTGCGGAAGGCCGAACAGTGCCGCCGCCCTGGCCGCGTCGACTCCCCGGGGGGTGCCGAGAAGCGCTTCGAACTCCTCGCCGGGCAGCGCCTCCGCCTGAGGGAGGAAGCCGAAGATCCCGCCGCCGTCGTTGTCGATGACGACTATGCGGACGGGTGTGGAGACCTCACGGACGGCGGCCAGGCCGCCGACGTCGTGGAGGAGGCCGAGGTCGCCTGTGACGATCGTGGTCGGCCGGCCCGAGGCGTGCGCGGCGCCGATCCCCGAGGAGAGGAGGCCGTCGATGCCGTTTGCCCCGCGGTTGCTGAGGAACATGACGTCAGCGGCCGAGGGGGCGAGAAAGGCCTCCTGGTCCCGGATCGGCATGCTCGACGCCGTGTAGACCAGATCGCCACCGAGGTGGGCACGGCCGAGAGCCAGGTGGAGCCCGGGCTCGGTCGGTTCGGCGAGGTCCGCCAGCTCCGTCTCCAGCGCTTCGCACGCGGCTCGCTCGGCGTCCAGCCACCGGGCCGGCGGGGGCCGGTCCTCACCGAGTCGCGCCGCCCAGCCCGAGGCCAGCTCCGTCGGGTCGGCTCGCAGCAGCGCGGCGGCGCGGCGGGTCGGCTCGTTCCAGCCGCAGCTCGGGTCGACGACGATTTCGTCCGCGCCCGAGGTCGCCAGCCAGGTGCGCAGGGGCTTGCTGGTCGGCATCTCGCCGAAGCGCAGGACGAGGTCGGGCTTCATCTCCTCGCGGAAGCTCTCGTCGCGCAGCAGATGGTCGTAGGCGCTTATGACGTAGATGCGGTTGTGGGGGCCGCAGCGCAGCTGCGAGGTGGGCTCGGCGAGGATCGGGAAGCCGGCGGCGCGAGCCAGGTGGGTGAGCGGCTCGCGCAGCTCGGGGTCGAGCTGGCGGCCGGCGACGATCACGCCGAAGTCCGACTCTCCGATGTGCGCGGCGACCTCGTCGAGCAGGAATTGCGAGGGCTCCATGTCCATTGGGGTCACCGCGGTGAGCGGGCGGCCATCCCGCCCTTCGAGCGCCAGCGGGTCGGTCGCCGTCACCGCTTCGGTGTCCGGAGCCGGCGCGAGCGGCTCGCGCCAGGGAAGGTTGAGGTGGACAGGGCCGGGCCGGGGCTCGCCGCGGGCGGCCGCGAGCGCATGGCAGGCAACGGAGCGGTAGTGGAGGAGGCCGTCGTCGTCGGCTTCGTGTGTGCCGACTTCGCAGAACCAGCGGACCGAGGAGCCGTAGAGCTTCACCTGGTCGATCGTCTGCCCGGCGCCGATGCCGCGCAGCTCGGGTGGGCGGTCGGCGCTGAGCGCGATCAGCGGCACAGCCGATTCGTCGGCCTCGCAGATGGCCGGGTGGAAGTTGGCGGCCGCGGTGCCGGAGGTGCAGAGCATCGCCACCGGTGCGCCCGTCGCCTGCGCGGCGCCAAGGGCGAAGAATGCGGCCGAGCGCTCGTCGACGATCACGCTCACCTCGATCTCAGGCTGGCGCCAGAGAGCTACGGCGAGCGGGGTGGAGCGCGACCCGGGAGAGATCACGGCCTGGCGCAGCCCGCCCCGACCAAGCTCCTCGACGAAGGCCGAGGCAAGGGCTGTATTGCGATTGGTCGTGTCCATCGGAGAAGCCTATTGGCGAGTTATGCGTCATATAGACGCATAACTCGCCAGAGGCTCAGAGACGATGCGCTCGCAGCGCCTCCTCGTCGATCTCGACCCCCAGGCCGGGGCCGGCCGGCGGGTGGAGCATGCCGTCATGCAGCTCGCACTCGACCGAGGCGATCGTCGAGGAGAAGAGCCGCTGGGTCGCAAGGCCGTGGGCCAGGGATCCCTGCCCCACGACTCCGGCATCCAGCGTTTGCGCGACCTGGGCGCCGGCGGCGATCCCCACTGGCCCGTCGAGCGCGCTCGAGAGATAGGACGGCAACACCTCCGCGATCTCGATCGCGACCTCCGGGCCGCCGACCTTCGAGAGCTTGATCCCGGCAAGCGCACACGCGTTCAGGTCCTTGGCTCGTTCGGCGTCGCCACGGCTCTCGATGCTCTCGTCACCGGCGATTGGGATCGAGGTGGCGCCCGCGACCTCGGCCGCCATCTCGAGGCTGGCGACGGGCTGCTCGGCGAGCTCGATGTCCAGGGGCTCGAGCGCGGCCAGCGTCTGCCTCGCCACGTCGGCGTCCCAGGCCGCGTTGGCGTCGACCCGTATCCGCGCCTGCGGGCCAACCGCCTCGCGCACCGCCCTCACCTGGTCCACGTCTTCGCCGGCACCCAGCTTCAGCTTGAAGCTGGTGAATCCCTCCTCTGCCCAGGCCAGGGCGTCGGCTGCGACCGCGGCGGGCTCGCCCGCGACGAGGGTCGCGTTGCACTCGACCGGCTGCGACGGCACCGGTGCCGCGGTCTCGCTCGACGTCATCCGTCCGCGCAGGTCTAGGAGAGCGGTCAGCGCCGCGCAGCGTGCGGGAGGGGAGAGGGCGACGGCGTTGCCTCGCAGCGTCGCCTCGTCGAGCGAGTCGCGCCCGCTCAGCGCCTCGAGCTCCTCGACCACCTGCGCCAGCGCCGCCCCACCACGCAGCGACAGCGGCACCGCTTCGCCGAGGCCGACCAGGCCGTCGTCCGAGCGCAGCCGCAGCAGCACCATCTCGCGCTGGTCGAGCCGGCCGCGCGCGGTCACGTAGGGCCGGAGGAACGGCAGCGCATAGGGGATGACTTCGAGCGAGGCAATCCTCACCCCGAAAGCATCCCACCCGCGTCGAGTTCGCAATAACCCGTGTT
>DASUZK010000067.1:0-31551 GCA_036376915.1 Solirubrobacterales bacterium | reverse complement strand
CGCGAGCTCGGCGTCGTCGACGCTGGTCAGGTCGTTGGCGTTGAAGAACGAGATCGAGGACGGTTCCGCGCCGGAGGTCTCGATGCCGACCGCGGCCGTGCGGGTTCCCTCGATGCCCGCTATCAGCGCCGATTCGAGCCGGCTCGCGTTGGAGCGCTGCACCGGGCCCATGTCCTCGGGCACGTCGCGCACCACGATGACCCCGTCGAGGGCGCCGAAGTTGCCGCTTGCCCGGGAGAAGAGGTGGCCGCGCACGAGCTCGGGCAGGGTGCCGCCGCGGACGATCTGCCGTCCCAGCCCTACGCCGAAGGCGGTGAGCGCGTCGGGGTCGCGGCGCAGGCCGGCGAAGCGGGTCTTCGAGAGATCGCCGGCGAGGGCGCGCAGGTCGACGGGCTCCCGCACCACGCCGACACCGACCAGCCGCGCCCCGGTCGGCCCCAGCGCGTCCTCGATCGCCGCCGAGGTATCGCCCGGCAGGTCGCCGAGGGCGACGACGCCGATCCGCCGCCCGGAGAGCCGGTCGCGGACCAGCGCCGGGTAGACGCTGCTGGCGAACTCGTTGGAGCGCGCCAGTTCGGCGCTCAGCTCGTCGGCCCGGTCGCGGGCGTCCTGCAGGTTGCCGGTGAGGCTGCGCTCGAGGTCCCGGCGCGTGTTGGTCAACGCGTCGCCGCCGAACTCGGCACCGATCAGGATCCCGATCGCGAGGGCGAGGAACACGGCGATCATCGAGGTCGCGTGGTATTTGGCGCTGTAGCCCACGGCGGCAGGCTACCTGGGCGACGCTAGATGGCTGAACCCACGACCGCGTGTGACTGGGGGCGCGCGTGGCCAAGCAGATCAAGGACGCAGGGTGCAGCCTTTGGCGGCGCCAAAGGCAAACCCGAGGACGCAGAGATGCGCAGCGCCATGCGCGTCATCCAGGCGTGCGAGGTCGTGGGTTCAGCCATCTAAAGCCCCAGCCAGATCTTGACCTTCAGCCAGACCAGGTCGAAGAGGTCGCCGAGAGCGGGTGCGGTGATGACGACGATCGCGACCAGGATCGCGAAGGCAGCCACGAAGAGGACGAGCGGACCGAAGGGGGAGCTCGGGTTGTAGAGCCGGCTGACGCCCTTCGCGTCGACCAGCTTCTCGCCGATCCGCAGCCGGGTGAGGAAGGTCGAGGACATGCCCCCGCGCTTGCGGTCGAGGAACTCGATCAGGTTGAAGTGGGCGCCGACGCTGACGATCAGCGCCGCACCCTTCTCGAAGGCCATCAGCATCGCGACGTCCTCGCTGGTGCCGGCGGCGGGCAGCACGGTGTGGTCGAGCCCGAGGTCGAGCAGGCGCTGCCGACCGGGAGCGCGTCCGTCGGGATAGGCGTGGACGACCAGCTCCGCCCCGCAGCGCAGCGCCTCGTCGCCGGCGGAGTCCATGTCGCCGAGGATCAGGTCCGGCTTCAGCCCCGCCTCCAGCACCGCCTCGGCGCCGCCGTCGACGGCGACGACCAGCGGGCGCACGTCGCGGATATAGGCGCGCAGCGCCCGCAGGTCGCGACGGTGGTGCTCGCCGCGGACCACGATCAGGACGTGACGGTCGCGGAATGAGGCGCGCGTCGGCGGGAACTCGACAGCGCCGGTGAGCAGGTCGGTCTCCTGGCGCACGTGGGCGACCGTGTTCTCGGCGAACTCGGCGAGAGCCTCGTCGACCCGCTCGCGCTGCTCTTCGAGCTGGATCTCCAGCTCCTCGACCCCGAGCACGCGGCCGCGCAGGATCTCCCGGTCGCCGGCGAGGACGGCGCCGTCGGCGACGGTCACCCGCTCGCCCTCGCCGAGCAGCTCGAACGGATCGGCGCTGTCGGCGTCGACCAACATCACGCCGGCGCGAGCGAGCAACAGCGGGCCCGCGTTCGGGTAGCGGCCGTTGGAGGACGGCGCGGCGTTGATCACGACCCGGACGCCCGTCGCGATCAGCTCCTCGGCCGCGATTCGGTCGACGTTGACGTGGTCGATGATCGCGACGTCGCCGGGGCCCAAGCGCTTGACCAGGTGCTTGGTGCGCCGGCCGAGCCGGACCGTGCCCTCTATCGCCTCGCCTGGGGACCCACCGTTGCGGCGAGAGAAGAGGGCAGGAAGACGACGGCGACTGGCGGTTGCCACCGAAGCAGGTTAACCGCTCTGGCAAGCGCCGCAATCCGCTTCAGGCAGGTTCTCAGGCCGCGGCGAGCAGCTCCCTGGCGTGCTGGGTCGCCGCCTCGTCGGACTGCTCGCCGCCGAGCATGCGGCGGATCTCCGCGACTATGCCTTCGCCCTCCAGCCGCCGCACGGTGGCGCTGGCGCGCTCGCCGGAGACATCCTTCTCGAGCGTGAAGTGCGTCTGGGCCTGGGAGGCGACCTGGGGCAGGTGGGTGATGCAGAGCACCTGGCGGCTCTCGCCGAGGGCCCGCAGCCGCTCGCCGACCGCGCGGGCCGTCTTGCCGCCGACGCCCGCGTCGATCTCGTCGAAGACGAGCGTTCCGGCACCCCCTGCGCCGCCGAAGCCACTGAGGGCGAGCATCACCCGCGAGACCTCGCCGCCGGACGCGGCATCGCGCAGGGGCGCCGGCTCCAGGCCGGGATTCGGGGCGAGACGCAGCTCGACCGACTCGGTCCCGCTCGGGCCGAACCCGTCGGGATGCGGCTCCAGCACGACCTCCAGCCGCGCGCCGGGCATCGCCAGCCGCTCCAGCTCCTGCGCCGCCTCGCGTTCCAGCGGCGCGGCCGCCTTGGCCCGCGCCTTGCCGAGCTCGGCCGCCAGCGTGGCGCGGCTCGCCTCGGCCTCGGCCAGCGCCGCCTCCGCCTCGGCGCCGCGCTCCTCGGCGCTCTCCAGGCGGGCGATCTCAGCCCGGCAGCGCTCGGCGTGCGCGAGGACGGCCTCGACGCTGCCGCCGTGCTTGCGCTCGAGCCGGTCCAGTCCGTCGAGGCGCTCCTCGACGGCGGCCAGGCGACCCGGGTCGGCCTCCAGGCCCTCGGCGTAGTCGCGCAGCCCGCCGGCCACGTCGCCCAGCTCGATCGTCAGTGAGCCCAGCCGTGCCGAGAGTGCATCGAGATCCTGGTCGACCCCGCCGGCGCCCCGCAGCAGGGCCTCAGCCCGGGCGAGGAGCTCCGCCGCTCCCCCACCGCCCTCCTCGGTGCCGAGCGCCGCCGCATGCGCGCCCGCCGCGGCCTCGCGCAGCCCCTCGGCGTGGCGCAGGCGCTCGCGCTCGGTCTCGAGCTCGGTCTTCTCAGCCGGGTCAGGAGCGACCGCCTCGATCTCGGAGAGCTCATAGCGGCAGAGGTCGAGATCGCGCTCGCGCGAGCCGTCGCGCTCGCGAAGCTCAGCCAGCTCAGCCGTCAGCCGCAGGCACTCCCGGTGAGCCTCGCGATAGCGCTCGCGCAGCTCCAGGTGGTCGACGCCCGCGAACCCGTCCAGCACCTCCATCTGCGCCGAGGAGATAGTCAGCTTGCGATGCTCGTGCTGACCGTAGAACGCCAAGAGTCGACCTCCGAGGAGCTTCAAGTCCGAGGCCGATGCAGCCCTCCCACCGACGAAAGCACTCGTCCGTCCACCGGCAGAGACCCGTCGGCCGAGGACGACCTCGTCGGCATCTTCAGGTAGCCGCTCAGCCAGCTCCGCCATCTCAGGCTCCGCCATCAACCCCTCCGGCAAATCGAACACCCCCTCCACCCAGGCCTCCTCCGCCCCGGGCCGCACGATCCCGGACCGAGCCTTCCCCCCCATCAGCAGATCGAGCGAATGCGCCAGCACGGTCTTCCCGGCCCCAGTCTCCCCGGTGATCGCATTCAGCCCTTTGCCGAGGCGCAGCTCCGCCCGCTCGATCAGCAGCAGGTTCTCGATCCGCAACTCTCGGAGCACGAGCTTTGTGTACCAGCGAGAGCGGACGCAGATCGCTGATCCAACCCGCATCTCGCGGCGGGTGGCGCGGATTTGGGGGACCACCCCGAGGACGCTTTAGCGACCGCAGGGGTGGTGGCACCAAATCCGTGACAGGACCCACCGCGCCCGATGCGCTACGCGGCAGCCGCCTCCGGCACAACCTCAGTCGGCTGCACAAAGTCGCTGGAACGCACCAGGATGAATCCCGCTGCCGCAACGACGAAGGAGAGGATCGCGCCGATCAGGAGGATCTCGTTGAAGCCGCTGACGAAAGCTGCTTCCGATGCCTCGACGATCCGGGCCTGTTGACCGGGGGGCGCGAAGCCGGCGGCCGCGTGGGTGCCACTGGAAGAGACCGCTTCGGCCAGCCCGTCGGGGGCATTCGGCAGCAGCTCGTTGAGCCTCGAGGCCACGCGCGACTGGAACACCGCGCCGAGGGAGGCGATGCCGGTGGCGATGCCGATCTGGCGGAAGGTGGTGTTGATGCCCGAGCCCATGCCGGCCTTCTCGACCGGGACGACGGCGATCGCCGCCTGGCCGATGCCGGGGTTGGTAACCCCGATGCCGATCCCGGCGATGAGGAAGCCGGGCAGCAGGTCGCCGATCGCCGAGTCGACGCTCAGCCCATGCATCAGCAGCAGGCCGGTCCCGACGGCCGTCATCCCGACGCCGAGCAGGACGCGGATCGGAATCCGGTGGGAGAGCGCCCCGGCGATCGGCGATGCGACGAACGAGAGCACCGTCAGCGGCAGGAAGCGCAGGCCCGTCTCCAGCGGCGAGTAGCCGAGCACCCCCTGCATGTAGATCGTCAGGTAGAGGAAGAGCGCGAACATCCCGGCGGAGAGACCGAAGGCCACGGCGGACACGCCGTTGAACGCCGGCTTGCGGAAGAGGGTGAGGTCGAGCATCGGGTGGGGGCTGCGCGCCTCGATCGCGAGGAAGGCGAGGAGCAGCAGGACCGCGCCGCCGAGCGAGGCGACGATCACCCCGCTACCCCAGCCCTCGGGGTTGCCCCGGATCAGGCCGAAGATCAGCAGGAAGAGGCCGAGGGAGAAGGTGGCGAGGCCGGGCAGGTCGATCGGCGCGGCGTCCTGGGCGGCGACGTTGGCGAGCTTGCGCTCGGTGAGGGCGATCGCGAGCGCGCCGATCGGCACGTTGACGAAGAAGATCCACTCCCAGCCGAGATGCTCGGTGATCAGGCCCCCGACCAGCGGGCCGATCGCCACGGCGCCGCCGACCGTCGCTCCCCAGACACCGAACGCCGTCGCCCGGTCCTTGCCGTGGAACTCCTGGCCGATCAGCGCCAGCGAGGTCGCGAACATCGCCGCGCCGCCGACTCCCTGCAGCCCCCGCGCCAGGTTGAGCAAGGTCGGGTCGCCGGCGATGCCGCAGAGGAACGAGGCGAAGGTGAAGATCGCGAACCCGATCGAGAAGACCCGCCTGCGGCCGAGGCGGTCGCCGAGCGAGCCGGCGGTGAGCAGGAAGGCGGCCAGAGTAAGCGAGTAGGCATCGACGACCCACTGCAGGCTCGAGAGGCTGGCGTCCAGGTCGCGCTGGATGTCGGGCAGGGCGACGTTGACGACCGTGATGTCCAGCAGCAGCATGAACGTCGCGATCGAGATCAGGACGAGGGTCCACCACTTTCGCTCCATCGCCGCAGCCTAGACAACGTGCCTACTCGACCCTGAGGCCTCTCTCTACACAGCTAGGTGGCCGAACTTTTCCCGAATCCGGTGGTAGAAGCTGGCACCGGGGAGCTGAGCGAGCTTGCCGGCGGCATCGACGAACCGAACGTCGAGCCCGGCGCCGGGGGCGAGGGAAGCGGCATGAGCGCCGTCGATGGCTACGTCTACCGGCTCGCGGCCGGGGGCGTTGCCGACGCTGAGCACGTCGCCGGGGGCGACTACCAGGGCGCGTGCGGTGAGGGAATGGGGCGAGATGTAGCTGACCACGTACCCCTTCACGCCCCAGGCGAGGATCGGGCCCTGGTTGGCGAGGTTGTAGCCGGTCGAGCCGGCGGGGGTGGCGGCGACGAGCCCGTCGCAGCGCACGTTGCCTACCTCCTCGCCGGCGATCCGGTAGCTCAGCTCGGCGACCCGGTCGTGAGGGCGGCGGCTGAAGCTGACGTCGTTGAACGCGAGCTGCTCCTCGCCGTCGACCTCTATCGCCAGCGCGGGCAGGTCGATCGTCTCGGCCCCTCCGCCCAACGCCCGGCGAATCCCCGCCTCGGCATCGTCGCGCTCGACCGCGGCGAGGAAGCCGACCGTGCCGAAGTTGACGCCGAAGACAGGCACGCCGGTACGCGCGAAGCGGCGCAACGCGTAGAGGATCGAGCCGTCGCCGCCGAGCACGAGGCAGAGGTCGGGATCGGTCGGCAGCGAGTCGACCCGCTCGACGCCCGCGGCGGCGTGGTCGTGCTTGGAGATCTCCCCCTCGGTGGCGACGAGGCGCCAGCCCGCATCGCGGGCGACGGCGGTGGCCACGGCGACGGCTTCGGTCGCGGCTGGCGGGTGGGAATGGGTGATCAGGGCGGCGGTCTTCACTCGTCCTCCTCCACGGCGGCGACAGCCGCCTCGAGGTCGCCTACCTCCCCGCCACCGTGGCCGCACCAGGCGAAGGTCTCGCGATTGCCCTTCGGGCCGGGCAGGCCCGAGGAGGCGAAGCCGCGCACCGTGAGGCCGAGCTGGCGTGCCGCGAGCGCGACGCCGAGGATCGCCTCGCGCCGATCTCCCGCGTCCCGGACGACCCCCTTGCGGACCCGCTCCCGCCCCAGCTCGAACTGGGGCTTGACCATGGCGAGCAACTCGCCGTCAGCGCTCAGGCAGCGGGCGACCGCGGGCAGTACCTTCACAAGGGAGATGAAGGAGACGTCGATCGTCGCCAGCTCGGGGACGAAGGGCAGATCCACGGGCAGCATGTCGCGGGCGTTGAGCCTCTCGATCACCGTGACGCGGGAGTCCTCTCTCAGCCCCTGGTCGATCTGCCCGTAGGCCACGTCGGCCGCGGCGACCCGGGCAGCGCCGCGCTGGAGCATGCAGTCGGTGAAGCCGCCGGTCGAGGCGCCCACGTCCAGGCAGTCGCGCCCGGCGACGTCTATCCCCAGCGCTTCCAGCGCGTTCTCCAGCTTGATGCCGCCGCGGGAAACGAAGCGTGGCCCCGAATCGACGACGAACGCTGCCTCCGGCTCGACCAGCTGGCTGGGGCGCAGCGCGATCGGCCCGTCGGCGCCCACGCGCACCGCGCCTGCACGCACCGCGACCGCGGCGGCGGTGCGCGACGGGAATAGGCCCCGCTCGGCCAAAACCGCGTCTATCCGGGCCTTCTTCATCCGCCGGAACGGTAGCGCCGGCGGGGCGCAACGACGCTGCTTAACGCGAGATACAGGTTTTTATCCAAGCTTTGGTTTAACCTGATTGCATGACAGAGGATCGGGTAGTCGACCGATTTGGACAACGGGTCTGTGATCCCACTCACAGACAAAGCGCACATATGTTCGTATGCTGCTCAAGGATTCGCAAAGGACAACCGATAAGGGACACGAATAACTAACTTCTTGGTCGGGTCTGGCGCCGCCCATATGCGCCATCGCCTCCCACGATGACGTTCCAGCGGCACATCAAAGGGCCCACCTACCTCCCACGGATCCACATATATAGAGATAAATATCTCTCCTCCCTGTAGTAACCCCAGAAGACGCTCCGCCTCCCCGGCGGGGCGTTTTCTGTTGGTTGGCTTCATAGAGCCAAATGCAGGCCCCCCGCCCTCCGTCCCGGACCTTCGTGGCTGCCATTTCTGGCCCCGCCATAGTCGGCTTGCCAGAGGCTACGCCGGGGCGCCGAGCCGCTCCGTAAATTCATCTCATGGCGAAGATGAGCAAGGCGACTCCTTACAAAGGGGGAGTCTGGCATCGACTCGACTTCCATGTTGTGGCTTCAGAGCCCGCCCTTGCCCAAGCGGCACAGCGATTCAAAGCCAGTGAGGATGGTCCCGCCGGCACGGATGGAGCTGCCGGGGCCAGCAGATGGCTGAGGGAATTTGCGATTGACGACCGGGGGTCTGTGACTCGCGTCCTGCTCGACGATGGCGAGGTCGTCGCGTTTTACACGCTCTCCTCAGGGCAAGCCGAGATTCGAGATGCCTCAAAGCGGGAGGTCCTCAGGCTCTTGGGCGGCTCAGAGATCGGCTCATCGCACATCAACTGGATCGCGCGAGCCGAGCACGCTCCGACTGGTGCTGCGGCCGCCGCGATTCTTCACGCTGGCTCCGTCGCCAGCGAGCTTGCGCTTCAGGAGGGAAAGGGGCTCTTGACGCTCGATCCCTACGACGCTGCCACTGACCGCATGTGGCGTGAGTGGGGGTTTGAGCCGACCGATACTCCGTCATCAACTGACGAGAGCTTGAAACGCCTCTATATCCCCCTTCCTTAGCTAAGGGGATCAGCGTGAGTGGTCGCGCCCAGCGGCCCTCATGCTGGCACCGTATGCACGCGCCTTTTCCCAGAAAGAAACGACAGCTGGCTTCTTGGCCGCGGCAACGACGGCAGGACCGTTAACGACGGTCTTCTGAACGCTGCCTTTGATGTCTTCAACGGTGGCCATACGAATTCCTATCGGAAAGGCTACTAGAGCGCTAAAGCCGGATGGAAAAAAGTTGCCCATGCCGCCCACGGGGACGGCGATTTTCGAAGGGCGCCGCGAAGCGGGTAGGCCTAAAGGCCCGCCCTTCGAAAATCGCCGTCCCCGTGGGCGGTGAGGTTACCGGGAGTGTCGGACAGATCAAGAGAAGGCGGTCCAGAGCCAAATGCGGGCGGTCGGACTACCGCTGATTTCGCCAATGGCCTACAGATTGCGGACTCGGCGGCCGATCTCCTGATCCTGGGGATAGCCGGCGGACTCCCAGAATGCCCCGGCGGCGTCGTCCTCGAAGGCGACCAGAGCGGTCACGCGGTGGACTCCGCAGCTTTGCAAGTACTCCTCGCCAGCACGCGTGAGGGCGATCCCGATGCCCTGCCGCCGGTGCTCCTCGTGAACAGCGAGCCGGTACATGTTCCCCCGCCAGCCGTCCCAGCCGGCGATCAGGGCGCCGACGATCTCGCCGTCGCGCTCCGCCACCAGCAGAACGGCCGGAGAATCCTCGAGCAGGCGCTCGACGTCATCGAGGCGGTCGGCCGTGGACGCGTGCTCACTCCGAGCCTGAGCCCAAAGCTCCAGAACCGCTTGCGCGTCCTCATGCCGGCAGCTACGTATCGCGACTCCCTCGTCAGACAAGGCGGCAGTATGGCAAGCCGGAGGCAGCCGGCCTATCCGGCGACCCAGCTCTTGGCCTGGTCGAGTCCACGACTCGGCCAACGCCAATGGCGATAATGCCCGCGTGACTCGCAAGCGGGGGCTGATCGTGTCTGGAATCGCGAGCCTGCTCCTGCTCCTGGCGATGTCGCCCGCCGAGAACCGGATGAAGGACACAGGTGGCCCGGGGATGATTCCGTTTGAGCTCACAGGCGGTCAGGATCGGGCCGACGAGATCCTCGCCGAATGGGATGAGGACGGCCAGGACGCCGCTCGCGAGTCGCTCTGGATCGACTTCGGCTTCCTGCTCGCCTACGGAGCCTTCCTCACCCTGGCGCTCGCCGCGACGCGGGACTTCGCGATCCGACGGGGTTGGCGCCGGCTCGGAGCGATAGGGCGGGTCGCGGTCTCGTTCGGCGCCCTAGTGGCCGCCTTCGACGCGCTCGAGAACGTCTGCCTGCTGCTGACGCTCGACGGCTCCGGTGCGGCGTTCCCCCTTCTGGCGACGATATTCGCCTCCTGCAAGTTCATCCTCCTCGCGACGGCGATCGCCTATCTGCTCGCCTGCCTGGCGATGCGCCTGTTCAGCCACGGTCCGGCCGCACGAACGTCGTAGCCCTCGCTCAAATCCAGTAGCGAGGGCATCGTCGATACCTCTCAGCCCTCGTTAAAAAAAGCGATGCTTACATCAATTCTTGACAAGGTTTTGCGATTTTTTTTTAAGCGCCCTACCCCTCGACCCGCAAATAGCTGCCCAACCGCTGCCCCAGCCGCTACGCAACTGGCTGCGGTAGACACCCATTCACTCATCGAAGCATCGGTCACCGTCCAAGTTTCTCATACCGATCGACACCCGGCGCCCCTCGACCCCTATCGAAGTGCCTTCCGAGCCTCAAGAGTGGGCGCCCAGGCGGCCACCGAGCACCGCGACGCGATGCTCTCGGCACCGGCGCGGTCAAAGTAGTGGATCCGCGACGCTCCCTGACGTGCGAAGCCACATACATAGAGATGTCTCTCCTCCCTCGAGTAACCCCAGAAGAGACCGGGAAAGGCTAGCCGATTGAGCGCTTTGACGCAAGCCCAGCGCGGGTCTGGGACGGATCAGCTCAGGGCGGGTTCGCCGGAGCGCAGCGAGGCAAGGACGCGCTGGGCCACCGCCTCGCCGGTGAGACCGGCCTCCTGGCGCAGCAAGGCTGGCTTGCCGTGGGTGACGTAGCGGTCGGGGAGACCGACCCGGATGACGTGGGCGCGGTCACCAGGGCGATCGGTGAAGGCGTCCTCGAGGTGCTCCAGCACCGCCGAGCCGAAGCCCCCGGGCAGGACGTTCTCCTCGATCGTCACGACCAAGTCGTGCTCGCGCGCGAGCCGCTCGGTCAGCTCGCCGTCGAGCGGCTTGGCAAAACGGGCGTCGGCCACGGTCGCCTCGAGCCCGTGCCCGGCAAGGATCCCGGCCGCCTCGAGGGCGACCGCGACGCCGTAGCCGAAGCCGAGCAGGGCGACCCGTTCGCCGCTCGCCAACACTTCGCCGGTGCCGATCGGGATCTCCCGCGGCTCCGCCGGCAGCTCCACGCCCTCGGCCGAGCCGCGCGGATAGCGCAACGCCGCCGGGCCGTCGTGGGCAACCGCCGTGCGCAGCATGTGGACCAGCATCGCCTCGTCGCGCGGCGCCATCACGACGACGTTGGGGATCGGGCGGAAATAGGAGACGTCGAAGGCGCCGTGGTGGGTCGGCCCGTCGTCGCCCACCAGCCCGGCCCGATCCATCGCGAAGGTGACGTCGAGGTCCTGCAGGCAGACGTCGTGGATGATCTGGTCGTAGGCACGCTGGAGGAAGGTCGAGTAGATCGCGCAGACCGGCTTCGCGCCCTGGATCGCCAGGCCCGAGGCGAGCAGAACGGCGTTCTGCTCGGCGATGCCGACGTCGTAGTACTGCCCGGGCACCTCGTCAGCGAGCTTCTGCAGCCCCGTCCCCCCCGCCATCGCCGCGGTGATCCCGATCACGCGCATGTCGCGCCGCGCCTCGGCGACGATCGCGTCGCCGAAGACCTGGGTGTATTGGGGCGGCGCGCTCGGCGCCGGCGGAACCTCGAGCCGCTCCGGCGCGATCCCCTCCGGCGAGTCTGATTCCTGCACCCCAACCGGCCGCCGACGGGCCGATACGTCAACGCCACCTTGACGTATCGGCCCGTCGGCGGGGTTTTCGGCGGGGGCGCCGTTGACGATCGACTTCGGCTTGGCGGCGTGCCATTTCTCCATCCCCTCGAGGCCGCCCTCCTCGGCCGGGGAGAAGCCCTTGCCCTTGACCGTGTGGATATGGACGATCACCGGCCGGTCCGCGTCGAACGCCTCGCGCAGGGCCTCTCGCAGGGCATGCACGTCGTGGCCGTCGATCACGCCCATGTATGCGAGGTCGAGCTCCTCGAAGAAGAGGCCCGGCGCCCAGTAGGCCTTGATCGCCGACTTGATCTCGGGCCCGAGCCGTTCGATCCGCCTGCCGAGGCCGAGCGGCAGCTTGGTGAGCCGGTCCTCGACCCCCTCGCGGGCGTGGTAGAGGCGCGGGTTGAGCCGCACCCGGTTGAAGTAGCGCGAGAGCGCTCCGACGTTGGGCGAGATCGACATGCCGTTGTCGTTGAGCACGATCACCACCGGCGTCTGCAGGCCGCCGGCCGCGTGCAGAGCCTCGTAGGCGACGCCGCCGGTCAATGCCCCGTCGCCGATCACGGCCGCGACCTTCCCGTCCTCGCCGATGCCCTTGCGCATCGCCTCCTTCAGCCCGACCGCGTAGCCGATCGAGGTCGAGGCGTGGCCGGCGCCCATGATGTCGTGCTCGGACTCGAAGACCGAGCAGAACGGGGCGAGGCCGCCGTACTGGCGGATCGTCGGCAGGTCCTCGCGACGGCCGGTGAGGATCTTGTGCGGGTAGGCCTGGTGACCGACGTCCCAGAGCACCTTGTCGCGCGGCGAGTCGAGCAGGCTGTGCAGCGCCACCGCCAGCTCGCAGGTGCCGAGGTTGGCGCCGAAA
Source organism: Solirubrobacterales bacterium (assembly GCA_036376915.1). Classification (GTDB taxonomy): domain Bacteria; phylum Actinomycetota; class Thermoleophilia; order Solirubrobacterales; family 70-9; genus VRUE01. Next base: position 19,353 of record DASUZK010000067.1, on the reverse strand, counting down.
TGGCCGCCGATCTCTCCGATCGTGTCGATGATGTAGCCGCGCATCTCCTGCGCCACCTGCTGCAGCTGGGCGTCGTCGAGGTCGTGCAGGTCGGCCGGCCCGTCGATGCCGTCGAGCAGGCGCGGCCCGTCGCCTTGATGGTCTGCCGAGTGTCCGTTGTCGCTCATTCGTTCCTGGTGAAGATGTAGTCGGCTACCCGCCGCAGGTCGGACGTATCGCCGGCGGCCTCGTCGAGGGAGTCGACCGCCTTCGCATGGGATTCGGCCGCGAGCTGGCGTGCCCGCTCGAGGCCGAAGTGGCTGACGTATGTGAGTTTGCCATGTCGCTCGTCGCTTCCGCGCGGCTTGCCGAGCCGTTCGTCGCTCCCGGTCACGTCGAGGATGTCGTCGACGATCTGGAAGAGAACGCCCAGCTCGCTGGCAAACCGGCGAAACGGCATTGTCTCAGGTTCGCCCAAGTCTTCGAGGGCGAGCACGACGCCGACGCTCGCGGCGATCAGGCTGCCGGTCTTCAGCGCGTGCAGCGCGCGCAGCTCCTCGGCATCGCGTTGCCCCCCGGCCACGTCGACGTACTGGCCGCCCACCATCCCGTCGACCCCCGTCGCCGCGCTCAGCTCCCGCAGCGCGGCGAGCACCAGTGCCGGCTCGCCCGGCTGTTCGCAGAAGAGCCGCACCGCCTCGGCGAAGAGCCCGTCGCCGGCGAGGATCGCCACGTCCTCGCCGTACTTGACGTGGGAGGTCGGCAGGCCGCGCCGCAGCTCGTCGTCGTCCATCGCCGGTAGGTCGTCGTGGATCAGCGAGTAGGTGTGGATCAGCTCGATCGAGCAGGCGACCGGCAGGAAGCGCTCGGGCTCGGCGCCGAGCGCCCGGGCTGTTGCCAGCGCCAGCACGGGGCGCACGCGCTTGCCCCCGGCCAGCAGCGAGTACCGCATCGCCTCTTCCAGGCCAGCGGTCGGGCCGGCTTGGGCGAAGCGAAGCCGCTCCAGCTCGGCATCGACCAGAGCCCGAAGGTCTTCGGGGTAGCTCACGGCTTCCGGTGCGCTTTATCCGGGCTATTCGGGGGAAAGGCGCACCGGAAGGGTTGGGTCATTCGGCGGCCTCGCCCTCGCGGATGCGCCGGTTCGCCTCCTCGACCGCCTCGGCCGAGAGCTCGGCCGCCTCGTTGGCCAGCTCCGCGGCACGCGCGTCGCCGGCCTCGCCGCCCTCCAGCTCGCGGGCGATCGCGCCGAGCCGCTCGGAGATCTCCCGCAGCCGGCTCACCGCACGCCCTCCCGCTCGCGGGCGATCGCGCCGAGCACGCCGTTGACGAAGCCCGGCGCGTCGACGCCGCAGTACTCCTTGGCAATCTCGACCGCCTCGTCGATCGCCACCTCGGTCGGCACGTCGCCGGAGTGCTCGATCTCGTACAGCGCCACCCGCATCACGTTGCGCTCCAGCGGCGCGATCCGCTCCAGCTCCCAGCCCTTGGCATGGGCGGCGATCGAGGCGTCGAGCTCGTCGCGGTGCGCCTCCACCCCGGCCGCCAGCTCACGGGTGAAGGGGCGCGACTCCGCCACCAGCTCCTCCAGCGGACGCCCGGTCACGTCGCGCTGATAGCAGGCGAAGACGGCGTCGCGGCGCTGGTCGGACCTACGCATGGGTTCTCCATTCTCGCGCTTCCGCCGGTCGGTCGGGCGCTACGCGCGCGAAACGTACTCGCCGCTGCGGGTGTCGACGCGGATCGTCTCCCCCTCCTCGATGAAGAGGGGGACCTGGACGGTGACGCCGGACTCCAGGGTGGCCGGCTTGTTGCCGCCGCCCGAAGCGGTGTCGCCCTTCACGCCCGGCTCGGTCTGGGTCACCTTCATCTCGATCGCGCTCGCCACCTGCACGTCGCTGGGCCGCTCGTCGACGAAGAGCACGTCGACCTCTGCATTGGGCAGCACCCACTGCATCGACTCGCCGGCAACCTCGCGCGGGATCTCGATCTGCTCGAAGTCGCGACTGTCCATGAAGACGGCGGCGTCGCCGGAGTCGTAGAGGTACTGCATCTTGCGCGATTCGGTGCGCACCGGCCGGAACTTCTCGCCGGCGCGGAAGGTCTTGTCCTGGACCGAGCCGTCCTCGATCTTGCGCAGCTTGGTCCGCACGAAGGCGCCGCCCTTGCCGGGCTTGACGTGCTGGAACTCGACGATGCGGAAGATCGTGCCGTCGATCTCGATGTGCGAGCCGTTCTTGAATTCGTTGGTGGAGATCACGGCGGCGAATCCTAGTGGCACTGGCTGCGGGCGTCGTCACCGGGAGGCCGTAAGCTTGGCGACCAGGGAATGAGGGTGTCTGCTCGGATCTTCTTGCTGGCCACCGCCGCGACGTTGCTGCTCGTCGCGGGCGCCGGCGCGGAGGAAACGGGGCCGAGCCGGGCCGAATACGTCTCGCAGGTCGAGCCGATCTGCGAAGCGAACACGGTCGCCAACAAGCGGATCCTCAAGAACGTCCAGGCCAAGGCGCGGAACGGCAAGCTGAAGGAGGCCGGGGCGCAGTTCATCCACGCCTCGGCCGCGTTCGGCTCGACCGTCGACAAGCTCTCCGCGGTGCCCCGCCCGTCCGAAGACGACGCCCGGCTGCTGAGGTGGCTCGACCAGATGCGAATCGTGCAGGCGAACCTGCGCAACGTCGGCAAGGCGCTGAAGGCCGAGGACAAGATCCGCGCCGCGCACGAACGAATCCGGCTCGAACGCAGCGCCAACGCGGCCAACAACGTCAGCTTCGCCTTCGAATTCCGCTACTGCCGGATAACGCCCTCCCGCTTCACCTGAGCGGAGGCACAGCGGGCGTGCTACCGGCGGGGCTCTTCGGCTTCCGCCGCGGTGGTGGTTGTCAGCCTCGCCGCCGAACCGCCCGCGAGGACTCGGCGCACCAGGCCCGGCGCGAGGACCCGGAGCGCCGCGACGATCGCGTAGCCACGCGGGACGTAGCGCTCGGCCTTCCCTCGCAGGCCCGTCTCGACGATCGCCTCGGCGACCCGCTCGGGCTTGGAGACGATCCACCGGGTCAGCGCTTTCTCGCGCAGCTCGGTCGCCGGGAAGCCCTCGGTGGCGATGAAGCCGGGTAGGACGAGGCCGACATGGACCCCGCTGGAGCGCTCCTCGGCGTAGAGCGAGTCGGTCCAGCCGATCAGCGCGAACTTGCTGGCCGAGTAGGCGCCGGTGCCCGCGCGGGCAACGCGGCCGGCGGTGCTGGCGATGTTGACGATCGAGCTGGGAGCCGAGGCGCGCAGCGCCGGCAGCAGGGCCTCGGTGAGACGGACGACCGCGTCGAAGTTGAGCTCCATGTGGCGGTGGACGTTGGCGTGGCCGCCCTCGCCGAAGGTCCCGCGCCAGGCGGCGCCGGCGTTGTTGACCAGCAGCGTCAGCCGGCCCCCGTGCTCTGCGACGTGGGCGCGGACGCGCTCGGGCGCGTCGGCATCGGTCAGGTCCACGGCGACGTAGGTGGCCTTGCAGGGCAGAGACTCGGCGAGGGCGCGTAGGCGCTCCTCGCGCCGGGCGACGAGGATCAGCTCGATGCCAGGCTCGCGGGCGAGCCGCCGCGCCGCGGCCTCTCCGATGCCGCTGGAGGCGCCGGTCACGAGGGCTGTGACGCCGAGAGTGCTCATGATTCAGAAAACTATTCGAACCGGCCAGAAGCGGACGTCTGTTCGATGCGACATACTGCCGCGCCGTGAGCGAGACCCCTGGACTGCTCGACAAGCTCCTCCGCGTTCCCGCCCCCTCGGGCTACGAGGCGCCCGCGGCCGCCGTCTGGCGGGAGGAAGCCTCCTTCGCCTCGCTCTCGACCGACGGCATCGGCTCCTCGGTCGCCCGCATCGGCGATGCCTCACCCCTCCTGGCCGTTGTCGGCCACATCGACGAGATCGGCCTGGTCGTCCGCCACATCGACGAGAAGGGCTTCCTCTGGTTCGCGCCGATCGGGGGCTGGGACCCGCAGATCCTGGTCGGGCAGAGGGTCGAGGTCCAGGGCCCTGACGGCCCGGTGCTCGGCGTGGTCGGGCGCAAGCCGCTGCATCTGCTCGACGCCGAAGCGCGCAAGAAGGTGGTCGAGCTGAAGGGGCTTCACATCGACGTCGGCGCCGCCGATCGAGATCAGGCCGCCAAGCTGGTCCGGGTCGGCGACCCGGTGGTGATCGCGAGCGAGCCCCAGCGCCTCGCCGGCGGCTCTCGCGTCGTTTCCCGCTCGATGGACAACCGGCTGGGCGCCTACGTCGCCCTGGAGGCGCTGCGCCGCTGCCACGAGCGCGGCTCGCTGAGCGGCAGCTTCGCCGCGATCGCCGCCGTGCAGGAGGAGATCGGCCTCTTCGGGGCCCGCACCTCGGCCTTCGCCGTGAAGCCGGACCTGGCCGTGGTCGTCGACGTCACCCACGCCACCGACGCGCCGGGCGTCGACGAGAAGGAGCTGGGCACCCACACGCTCGGCTCCGGGCCGGTGATCTATCGCGGCTCCACCCTCTCCCCCAAGGTCTTCGAGCTGCTGGTCGAGACCGCCGAGGAGGCCGGGATCGAGCACACCCTCGGCGCCTCCGGCAACTCGACCGGCACCGACGCCGACGCCGTCCAGTTCGCCCGCTCGGGCATCCCCACGGGCCTGGTCGAGATCCCGCTGCGCTACATGCACTCCCCGGTCGAGATGGTCGACCTGGCCGACGTCGAGGCGACCGTCGAGCTGATCGCGGCCTTTGCCGCGAGAATCGACGGCGACGTCGACCTCAGTCGCTGAATCCACTGACGGCCACAGGGGCCGTCAGGCAAGGACGCAGGGAGCGAAGCGTGCTCTGCACGTGAGCGACCGAGGACGCCGCATGACGACCCCTGTGGCCGTCAGTTCGACATGAAGACCATGTCGCGGCCGTGCGCCTTCGCCGAGTAAAGGGCGGCGTCGGCCCGGGCGACCAGGTCGTCGGTGTTGACCACGTCCGACCTGGAGACCGCGGCGCCGATGCTGATCGTCACCTTCATCCCCACCGGCCGCCGCTCGCGCACCGCCTTGCGCAGGCGCTCGGCGACCACGGCCGCGTCCTTCTTGCTGGCGCCGGGCAGGACGACGAGGATCTCCTCGCCGCCGATCCTGTAGATCGAGTCTCCGGCGCGCAGAACGGAGCGCATCGTGTAGGCGATGTCCTGCAGGACCTTGTCGCCGGCAGCGTGTCCGAGCTGGTCGTTGACCCGCTTGAAGTGGTCGAGGTCGCAGAGCAGCAGAGCGTGTGAGAGCCCGCACTTCTCACTGCTTGGCTGGCCGTCGAGCTCTGCGAGGCGCTGCTCCAGCGCGTTGCGGTTGAAGAGGCCGGTCAGCGGATCCAGCGTGGAGCGGCGCCTGTGGGCACGGTCGGACTCGACCAGAGCGCCGGAGAGGATCACCGTGCTGAGCACCAACGCGGTGGCGGCGATCACCTCTTTGTGGTGCTCCGATGCCGTCGCCTGGTCCAGCCCAAAGGTGCCGACGAGCAGCAGGGCCAAGATGTACGCGGTCCCGAGGGCCATCCCGCGGGGGGAGAATCGCGCTCCAAGCGTCACCGCGGGCAGCGCGAACCACATCAGGACCGGACTGTCGGCACCGCCGGTCGTGACGACCGCGTCGGCGAGGAGCAGTGGCAGGATCCCCCAGGCGGTGGCAGCCCAGAGACCGGGATGGCTGCTGCTCTTCATGAAATGGTCGGCGACCGTGAACCCGGCGAAGCCGACCGTGAGCGGCACGATCCACCACCAGCCGATCTCCGAGGAGACCGAGGCCAGGGCCAAGGCGAGGATCGCGAAGCTAGCGGCCCTGTAGGGACGCAGCCGCACCTGCATGTCGAGCAGGCGCTCGCGACGGGCGTCGTCGCGGATCTCCGCCAGCGAATCCGGCTGCCGCAAGGCGCCCGCCCCGGCGGGGGCGCACACTGCGCTCGCGATCTTGGGGCTTGCGATCACGCGGTGACATCGGCTGTTCGGCGCCGCTACTTGAAACTGGCAGCGGTCTTCTCGCCTAGACGTCTTGTCTGCACCGCGCTACTCGACGAGCTGCAGCTCCTTGGGCAGGCTGCTGAGGTTTCGGTGGCCATCTGCCGTGACGACGACCAGATCCTCGATGCGCACGCCGAGCTCACCGGCCAGATAGACCCCCGGCTCGATCGTCACCACCTCGCCGGCCTCGAGCACGTCCTCGGAACGCGGCGAGACACGTGGCTCCTCGTGCACCTCGAGACCCACTCCGTGGCCGAGGCCGTGGCCGAATCGCTCGCCGTGCCCGGCGGCTGCGATCCGCTCGCGGGCGACGGCGTCGACCGCCTCGGCGGATGCGCCGGCGCGGACGGCGCCGAGGGCCGCCTCCTGCGCCTCGCGCACGACCTCGTATACCTCGCGGCCGCGCTCGTCGGGCTCGCCGGTGGCGAAGGTGCGGGTGCCATCGGAGCAGTACCCGTCGAGCTTCGCCCCCATGTCGAAGACGACCAGCTCGCCGCGGCCGATCTCACGCTCGCCCGGCTCGGCATGCGGCAGGGCGCCGTTCGAGCCCGCGGCGACGATAGCGGGAAAGGACGGCTCTGCCCCCTGCTCGCGCATGCGGGCTTCGGCGGCGCGGGCGACGTCCAGCTCGGTGCGCCCGGTCAGCCCGCGTTCCAGCGACCAGCGCCAGACCTCATCGGCGAGCTCGGCCGCGGCGGCGATCGCCGCCAGCTCGGCCTCGTCCTTGACCCGACGCAGCTTCTCGACCGCCCCCCCCGCGCCCTCCAGGGTGACGCCGTCGGGCAGTTTCTCCTCGAGCTTCCCCAGCGTGCGAACGGCCATCTGCTGGTCCTCGAAGCCGGTCCGTCCGGCCAGGTGGGCGGCGATCCCACCGAGCCAGTCGTCGGAGACCGTGATTACCTCCCATCCGTCGACCTCGGCCTCGGCCCGCTCGGTGTAGCGGAAGTCGGTGAAGAAGACGCGCGCCTCGCCGCCGCAGACGCAGGCGCCGTTGGTGCCGCCGAAGCCGGTCAGGTAGCGGACGTTGACCAGGTCGGTGACGAGCAGGCGGTCGAGCTCGCGCTCGGCCACGAGGGCGGCGAGGCGGTCTCCCCGGGACTCGGTCAAGGGGCGCTCGCGCCCAGCTCGGTCGCGAGCAACTCGAGCGCGTCGCGGTAGCCGTCGGGGCCCTTGCCGGAGATCTTCGCCAGGACCAGGCCGTCGAAGACGGAGAGCTTGCGCCAGTCGTCGCGTGCCTCGACGTCGGAGAGGTGGACCTCGACCGCGGGCAGGCGGGCGACGTCCAGCGCGTCGGCGATCGCCCGGCTGTAGTGAGTCCAGGCGCCAGCGTTGACGAGCGTGGCGTCGGCCAACTCGGGAACCCTATGCAGGTACTCGACGAACTCCCCCTCGGAGTTGGTCTGGAAGAAGATCGCTTCCAGGCCCAGCTCGCGTGCCCAGCCGCCGATCTTCCGCTCCAGCTCCGCGAGCGAGAGACCGCCGTAGACCTCGGGGTCGCGGCGCTCGAGGATGTCGAAGTTGACGCCGTGCAGGACGGCGACGCGGTTGTGGGCACTGGTCACTGGATCAGCTCCTCCACGGCTGCGCGGACCTTAGCCGGATCGACCAGCTCCCTTGTACGGGGCTCCCCCGGCTTGGAAAGCAGCACGAAGCCGACTCCCGCAGCGGTGCGCTTCTTGTCGCGTTCCAGCGCCGAGAGCGTGGCGTCGACGTCGACGGCGGAGTCGAGCGCAACCGGAAGGCCGTGACGGCCCAGGATCGACTCGACCTCCTCGCGCAACTCGGGCGCACCGGAGAGCCGCAGTGCCGCCAGCAGGCCCAGCCCGATCGCCTCGCCGTGGCGGTATCGCTCGTAGCCGCTCGCCGCCTCGATCCCGTGGCCGACCGTGTGACCGAGGTTGAGGACGGCGCGCAGGCCGGCGTCGCGCTCGTCGGCGGCGACCACCTCGCACTTGAAGCGCGCGCAGGCGAAGACCAGGGAGGCGAGCGACTCCGGGTCGAGCGACTCGAGCGTCCTCGCCCGCTCCCAGAGCTCGCCTCCGGCGAGCAATCCGGTCTTCAGCAGCTCTACGAAGCCGGCCGCGAGCTCCTCAGCCGGCAGCGTCGCCAGGGTCGAGGTATCGGCGATCACCGCCGCCGGCAGGTGGTAGGCGCCCGCGTAGTTCTTGCCCTCGGGGAGGTCGACGCCGGTCTTGCCGCCGTAGGCGGAGTCGACCTGGGCCACGAGGGTGGTCGGGACCTGCACGACGGGAACCCCCCGCTGGTAGAGGTGGGCGCAGAGTCCCGCCAGGTCGCCGACCACGCCGCCGCCGAGGGCGACCACGTGGTCCTCTCGGGTCATCCCGGCACGGGCCAGCTCGCGCAGGACCCGCTCCGCCTCGGCCATCGTCTTCGCCGACTCTCCCGGCTCGGCTTCGACCCTGGTGGCAAGCGGCTCGAGACGCTCGGCGTAGAGAGCCCCCACGGCGGTGTCGGTAACGCAGAAGCGATGTCCGGACAGGGGCCACTCCCCCTCTTCCAGAAGACCCGGTCCAACCCACACCGGGTACTCCCCCGAGGCGCTTGCCGCCCAGAGCATCTTCGTCCCGGAGGGCATGCCGGCAAGGGCCAGCAGCGATGGCATCGCGCGGGCGACCACTTCGCGGTCCCCCGACGGCACGATCGCATCGGCAAGCGCCTCATAGTGCGGCAACCGCTCCTCCAGCAGACGCGTGACGTCCTCGGCGCTGGTCGCCAGGGGGCGGTCGCTGCGAGCGATCCGTTCCCAGGCCTGATCCGCCCCCACCTGCAGCCAGACGACCACGTGACGGTCGAGCGCCTCCCGTACCCGCTCGGAGAGGACGCTGCCCCCGCCAAGCGCGATAGCCCCGCCGTCGGCCTCCTCCAAAAGCGAACCGACCACCTCGGCCTCGCGCGCCCGGAACGCCTCCTCCCCGTCCTCCTCGAACGCCGCCTTGATCGGCTTGCCGAAGGACTCTTCCATCAGGGCGTCGATCTCAGTCGTCTCCAGACCCCCGTCGCGCGCCGCGGCGAGTGCCGTGCTCTTGCCGGCCCCCATGAACCCGATGAAGACGAGGGCCGGCTTCACGGCTCAGCCCCGGAAGTCGATGCGCTGCTTGTAAGCATCGACGGCGGCGAGCACGTCGTCGATGTGGTCGCCGCCGAACTTCTCGCGGTAGGCCCCGGCCAGGGTGAGACAGACCATCGCCTCGGCGACGACCGCCGCCGCGGGCACCACGGTCGAGTCGGTGCGCTCGCGCAGCGCCTGGGCCGGCTCCTTCGTCTCGGTGTCGACCGAGCGCAACGGCTTGGTCAGGGTCGAGATCGGCTTGATCGCGGCGCGCACCGACAGCGGCAGCCCGTTGGTCATCCCGCCCTCGACGCCGCCGGCGTGGTTGGTCTCGCGGAAGTAGCCGCGCTCCCGCGACCAGAAGATCTCGTCGTGGGCCTCGGAGCCGGGCCGGCCGGCGACGTCCCACGCTTCCCCGATCGAGACCCCCTTGACCGACTGGATCGAGGCGACGGCGCCGGCGAGGCGGCCGTCGAGGCGGTCTTCCCAAGAGATATGGGAACCGAGGCCAGGGACGAGGCCGAAGGCGCGCACCTCGAAGGTGCCGCCGAGGCTCTCGTTGGCCTTGCGCAGGCGGTTGATCTCCTCGACCATCGCCGCGCTGGCGTCGGGGTCGAGGCAACGGACCGGATCGTCGTCGACCGCCGCGAAATCCTCGGGACCGAGGTCGGGCTGCTCGGGTGCGGTCACGGAGGCGATCTGGGTGACGTGGCTGTGGACGCTGACGCCGAGAGCCGTGAGGAAGCCGCGGGCGATCGAGCCGGCTGCGACGCGGGCGGCGGTCTCGCGGGCGCTGGCGCGCTCGAGCACGTTGCGGATGTCGTCGTGTCCGTACTTCTGGGCGCCGACCAGGTCGGCGTGCCCCGGTCGTGGCAGGTGGACCTCGTCGACCTCGGCCTCGACTGGCCAGGGGTTCATCCGCTCCTCCCAGTTGGCGTAGTCGCGGTTGGCGACCAGGACGGCGATCGGGCTGCCGAGCGTGCGGCCGTGGCGCAAGCCGGAGCGGACCTCGACGGTGTCGGTCTCGATCTTCATCCGCCCACCGCGGCCGTGGCCCAGCTGGCGGCGGGCCATGTCGCGGTCGAGCGCCTCGCGGTCGAGCACGAGCCCTGCCGGCACCCCCTCGACGATCGCGACGAGCCCCGGCCCGTGCGACTCCCCTGCCGTTGTGAACCTGAACCCGCTCATGCGCTCCGCAAGGCTATCTCCCCCGCCGACGGGCCGATACGTCAACGCATAGTGACGTCTCGGCCCGTCGGCGGGCTTGTCAGGTCCTCGCGGCGGCGCGCATGGTGTCTAGAGGGGGCTCGCGGCCTGTCCAGATCTGGAGAGAGAGGGCGCCCTGCTGGACGAGGATCTCCAAGCCGTCGACGGTGGTGGCACCCCCCGCCCGGGCGGCACGCAAGAGCGTCGTCGGCTCGGCGCCATAAACCATGTCGACGATGGTCTGGCCAGGCGTGAAGGCGGCGGCGAGGAGCGGCAGCTCCGCGAAGGGGTCCTCTCCCCCTAGCCCGACCGCGGTCGTGTTGACGATCAGCTCATACCCAGCCTGATCTGGGGACGCGACCGGCTCTCCGCCCAGCTCTTGGCAGAGGTGCCGGGAGCGCAGCTCGGTGCGGTTCCAGACCGCGACCGTCGCCCCCTCGCGGAGCAGCGCCCAGACGACCGCGCGCGCCGCGCCGCCGGCACCTAGCACGAGCGCCCGCTTGCCGGCCGGCGAGCCCGGCAGCGCGCGCAGCAGCCCCTCGGCGTCGGTGTTCTCGGCGCGGATCTCCCCCTCCGTGAAGACCAGCGTGTTGGCCGCGCCGATCTCACGGGCGGTCTCGGAGAGCTCGTCGGCGAGTGCGAGCGCGGCGCCCTTGTGGGGAACGGTGACGTTGGCCCCGGCAAACCCTTCGGCCTGCATCGCCTGCACCCGCGCCTCGAACGCGTCGGGGGTGACGTCGATCGCCTCGTAGCGCCAAGCACCCCCCAGCCCAAGCTCGGACAGCGCCGCGTTGTGCATCGCCGGCGAGCGGGAGTGACCGACCGGGTGCCCGAGTACGGCGAGCCGCTTCACGCCTATTCCCCGCAGCTGTCGGGCGAGTTGCCACCGGCCGCTTCTCGGGCCGAGTTGTAGCTTTCGACGTCGCGCTGGAACTCGGCTTCGCTCGAGGAGAAGGCGTGCCTGCCGCAGCTGCCCGGCTCGACCACGTAGAAGAGGTAGTCGACCTTGGCCGGCCGCGCCGCGGCTTCGATCGAGGCCAGGCCGGGGCTGCCGATCGGCCCCGGTGGCAGGCCCGCGTTGAGCCGCGTGTTGTAGGGAGATTCGACGGCGAGCTCGGATTCGGTCAGCGGCTCGGTGTAGTTGCCGGTGGCGAAGCGGACCGTCGCGTCGATGCCGAGCGGCATGCCTTCGCGCAAGCGGTTGTAGATCACCGCCGCGACCAGCGGACGCTCGTCGGCGAGCTGCGCCTCCTCCTCGACCAGAGAGGCGATCGTCACCACGTCGTACGTGGTCAGGTTCTTCGAGCGCGCGTAGCTCATGTCGACCCCCTTGATCCGCCGCTTGAAGTCTTCGAGCTGCAGCTGGACTAGGGTCGCGGCCTCGGCGCGCCTTTCCAGCTCGAAGGTGTCGGGGAAGAGGAAGCCCTCGAGACTCTCGGCGTCCTTGCCGCCGTACTTGGCCGGATCCAGGTACGGCGAGCGGACGCTTGCCCGCTCGTAGCTGCCGCGCAGCCCTTCGCTCCTGGCGAGCTCGGCGGTCTGGGCTCGGGTGTAGCCCTCGGGCACCGTCATCGTGATCGTCCTGATGACGACCGGCGGCGGCGCGTCGTGGTTGAAGTGGCGGTAGGCGAACGCCGCGATCGCGACCACGCCGAGGACGATCGCGGCAATCCCGACGGCGATGCCCAGGCGGCGGCCGGGTGAGCCGGGTGGCCTTTCCTTCTTCACCTTGGGTGGCTTCTTCATCTTGGGCGGCTTGGGCGGCTTCGGGGACCTGGGCGGATCGACCGCGGCCGGCGCCCCGCCGCCGCGCTCGGCGCGGCGGGCTTCGCGCTCGCGACGCCGCTGCTCGCGTTCGACGGCGGCACGCTCATCGCTCATCGTCGCCCTCCTCCATCGCCGCGCGACCGGCCAGGTAGGCCTGGAGGAGGTGGGCGGCGGCGATCGAGTCCGGCGCCGCCGTGGCCCCTTCGCGCCTGCTCGCCTCGGCCATCCGGGTCGTCAGCCGCTCGTCGTAGGTCTCGACCGGGACGTCGAGGATCGCCTCCAGTTCACCGCAGAAGGTCCGGGTCAGGGCCGCCTGGCTGCCTTCCTCGCCGCTCAGGTGCAGCGGCAGCCCGACGACGACCCGCTCGACCTCGTGCTCGGCAACGAGCTCGGCGACCGCGCGCGCCTCGGGCGGCTCGATCACCGCCATCGGCGTCGCCAGGGTCCCGCTCGGGTCGGAGATCGCACAGCCGATCCGGGCGGTCCCGTGGTCCAGCGCTAGCACGCGCACCTCCGGCTACCCCGCCTCGCGCTCGATTGCCCGGCGCGCGGTCTCCAGCGCCTCGTCGAGCTTGGCTGGGTCCTTGCCGCCGGCCTGGGCCATGTCGTCGCGACCGCCGCCCCCGCCGCCGACGACCGCGGCCGCCTCGCGGACGAGCCCGGCCGCGGAGAGACCCCGCTCGACCGCGCCCTTCGAGACGAGGACGACCAGGGCGACCTTGCCCTCCTCCGCCCCGCCGAGGACGATGGCCGAGTCGCCACCGAGCTTCGACTGGACCCGGTTGGCGAGCTCGAGCATCTGCTTCTGGTCGGCCAGCGGCACGCCCGAGACGACTGCCTTGACGGCGCCCACCTCGGTCGCCTCGCCGACCAGCCGCTCCGCCTCCGCGCCGAGGGCCTGCTTCTGGGCCTCCTGCGCTCCCGCCCCGGCCTCGCGCAGTCTCTCGGCGGCACGGCGGGCGCCGGAGAGAGGGTCCTGCGGAGCCCCGAGCAACTCGCCGACCTCGCGCAGGCGATCCTCGCGCTCGCGAAACCAGTCGATCGCGGCGGGGCCGGTGAGCGCCTCGATACGGCGCACGTTGGCGGCGCTGGAGCCCTCCGAGGAGATCTTGAAGATGCCGACCTCCGCGGTGTTGGCGACGTGGGTACCGCCGCAGAGCTCACGCGAGACGTCCTCGACCTCGACCACCCGCACCCACTCGCCGTACTTCTCGCCGAAGAGAGCCATCGCGCCCAGGCGCTCGGCCTCGGCGCGCTCCATCTCCAGCCAGCGCACCGGCCGGCTCGCCTTGATCCACTCGTTGACCCGGTCCTCGACCGCGCGCAGCTCCTCGGCGCCGAGAGCCTGGCCATGGGTGAAGTCGAAACGCAGCTTGTCGGGCCGCACGGCGGACCCGGCCTGGCGAACGTGGGTGCCGAGCCGCTCGCGCAGGGCGGCGTGGAGCAGGTGCGTCGCGGTGTGGTTGCGCATCGTCGCGTGGCGGGTCTCCCTCTCCACTTCGGCCTCGACGGCGATCCCGGGGTCGATCTCTCCGGCCGGGTCCACCTCAAGCGCCTGGTCCTCCCCAACCCGGTAGACGTCCACGACCCGGGCCTCACCGCCCTCCCAGCGCAGCACGCCGGAGTCGGCGACCTGGCCGCCGCCCTCGGCATAGAAGGGGCTCTCCTCCAGCTTCACAAGGGCGCGCCCGTCCTCGCTCTCGACGGCGGCCAGGCCGGTCGTCGCGCGCAGGGTCTCGTAACCGACGAAGCGGGTGGCGGGCGTCTCGCCCGCAAAGGCGATCACCCGCTCGTGGCGATCCTCAGAGCCGTGCGCGGTGGCGGCGCCGGTGCGGGCGCGCTGGCGCTGCTCCTCCATCAGCTCCTCGAAGCCGCCGTCGTCGACCGAGAGCCCCTGCTCCCCCAGCAGCTCCTTGGTCAAGTCGTAGGGGAAGCCGTAGGTGTCGTGGAGCTTGAAGGCGTCCGCCGCGTCGATCCAGGAGGTCTCGGACTCCTTTGCCTCGGTAACCAGACGCTCCAACAGCTCGCTGCCGCGCTCGAGGGTGCGGCCGAAGCTCTCCTCCTCATCGCCGACCCAGCGCGCGATCGTCTCGCGCTCGGCCGCCAGCTCCGGGTAGGCATCGCCCATGACCTCGATCGTCCGCTCGGCGAAGCGGCCCAGCCAGGGCGCCTCGAGGCCGAGGGTGCGCCCCTGCTGGATCGCCCGGCGCATGATCCGGCGCAGGATGTAGCCGCGGTCCTCGTTCGAGGGCACGACGCCGTCGGCGATCAGGAAGGAGGCGCCGCGCGAGTGGTCGGCGACGATCCGCATCGCCCGGGTCACGACCGCGTCCTCCCCGTAGGAGCGTCCCGACATCTCCTCGGCGAGGTCGAGCAGCGGGCGGATCAGGTCGGTCTCGAAGACCGAGGGGACGTCCTGGAGGATCGCCGCCATCCGGTCCAGGCCCATGCCGGTGTCGATGTTGCGCATCGGCAGCTCGGCCAGCGACCCGTCGGAGCCGAGGTCGTAGGTCATGAAGACGTGGTTCCAGAACTCGAGGAAGCGGTCGGTGTCGTCGCCGGGTCGCTCGCCCGGGGCGCCGAAGCCCTCGCCGCGGTCGAGGTAGAGCTCCGAGCATGGGCCGCAGGGCCCGGTCGGGCCGGCCTGCCAGAAGTTGTCCTCGCGGCCGAGGCGGACGATCCGCTCGTCGGGCACCCCGACTCGGCGCCAGACCTCGATCGCCTCCTCGTCGGGCCCCAGCCCGAGCTCCTCGTCGCCGCCGAAGACCGTGACCCAGATCCGCTCGGGGTCCATGCCGAAGCCCTGCGTTGAGAGCTCCCAGCCCCACGGGATCGACTCCTCCTTGAAGTAGTCGCCGAAGCTCCAGTTGCCGAGCATCTCGAAGAAGGTGAGGTGACGGGCGGTGTTGCCGACCTCCTCTATGTCGGTGGTGCGGAAGCACTTCTGCACGTCGGCGAGGCGGCGGGCGGGCGGCTCCTCGCGGCCGAGGAAGTACGGCTTGAAGGGCTGCATCCCGGCCGTGGTCAGCAGCACGGAGGGATCGAGCACGGACGGGACGAGCGAGGCCGAGGGCACGATCTTGTGCCCTCGCTCCTCGAAGAAGGAGAGGTAGGTCCGGCGGATCTCGGCGGCTTCCATAGGGAGCCAAGCCTAAGGGGCCGTCCCGCCAGGTGACGCCCACGCCGGCGATGGCGGCTGACAGAAGGGTCGCGCCGGCGTTCAGGGGACAGAAGATTCCCCACCACCCTTGACTGGACGCCCGAGAGTGCCGAAACCACTATGGCGTGAGACAGAGTGCCGCCAAGCGCGAGGAACAGGCGTTCGCGACGATCTTTCGTCGCTACCACCAGCAGATCTACCGCTTCTGCCTCTCGATGCTCGGCGACCGGGAGGACGCTCGGGACGCCCTGCAGAACACGATGGTCAAGGCGCTGCAGGCCCTGCCCGGAGAGAGGCGCCACATCGAGCTGAAGCCCTGGCTGTACCGGGTCGCCCACAACGAGTCGATCAACCTGCTGCGCAAGCGCCGCGAGGCGACCGGCGCGGACCTGGAGGCGATCCCCTCGCCGGAGAGCCTGACGGATACAGCGGCACGGCGCGAGCGCCTGCGGCAGCTGCTCCGCGACCTGGCGGAGCTGCCCGAGCGGCAGCGCTCGGCGCTGGTGATGCGCGAGCTGGGCGGCCTCTCCTTCGAGCAGATCGGCGCGGCCTTCGACACCTCTTCGGCGGTCGCCCGGCAGGCCGTGTACGAAGCGCGCCTTGGCCTGCGGGAGCTGGATGAGGGGCGTGAGATGAGCTGCGAGGAGGTCATGCACCGGCTCTCCGACGGCGACGGGCGAGTGAGTCGCAGGCGCGACCTCCGGGCGCATCTCCGCGCCTGCGCGGATTGCCGCGCGTTCCGGGATGCGATCGGGACGCGCCGCCGCGACCTCGCCGCCCTCGCCCCGCTGCCCGCCGTCGCCTCGGCCGGCATCCTCCAGGCCGTGATCGGCGGTGCGCCGGGAGCCGCGGGTGGGGCGGCCGGCACCGCGACGGTCGTCGCCGGTGCGGGCAAGGCCGTCTCCGCGGGGCTCGTGGCCAAGTCGGCCGCGACCGTCGTGGTAGTCGCCGCGGTCGGAGCCTCGGCCGCCGACCGGAGCGGCCTGGTCCAAACACCGCTGCCGGGCGGCTCCGGTAGCGGCGCACCGGTCCGGCAGCTGGAGCCCGTGGGAGATGCCACCCCCTGGGCGGGCTCGCCAACCGGGCCTCCCGCCCGCGACAACGGACGGGACGGCGGCAGGACTTCCAGCGCCCGGACAAAGACCGGGAAGGGCAACGCGGGCGACCCGGCCGAAGGGAGGGCGGCACCAGCGCGCGAAGGTGCCGGTGCCCACCGCCGGGGCCCTCCCGGCGCAATGCCGGCGGCATCGCAGCGGGGCTGGGAAGTGGCCGCCGCGCACAGGGGCGGCGGTTCGGCGCATGCCGGCGGACATTCGAAGCTGAAAGCCGGCTCCACCCCCTCTCATGCGTCTCCGAGCGCACCCCCGCAGGCGTCCCCGAAGCCGCCCCACGCGGCCGGCGGCCGGAGTGGAGGACCCGCTGCGCAGCCCGCGCCGGCCCCCGAACAATCGTCCGAATCCCCCGCAAAAGGCGCAGAATCGAGCGGGAAACCCGAAGGTAGCCCCTGACCTATCGCAGGGAAGCCCGTTTCAGGCGCTAGGACAAACGACTCGACCAAGGTCGAAGGAGGCACGAAATGCTGAGAGCAAAGCTCGTCTTCACCATGGCGGTAGTTGCGCTGACGATTCCGGCGACCGCGCTTGCGAACAACGGCAAAGGGCAGGGCCAGGGGCCCAACTACGAAACCGCCCCGCCACCGCCCGCCAAGGCCTACGGCAAGTACTGCCAGGGCGAAAGCAAGGAGCACGTCAAGGGCGAGAAGGGGACCGCGTTCTCGCGCTGCGTGAAAACGGCTGCCCGCGCGGCTCGCAACGAGGACCTGACGCCGGGCCAGGCTTGTAAGGGCAAAAGCAAGGAGCACGTCAAAGGGGAGAAGGGCACCGAGTTCAGCCGCTGCGTGAAATCGATCGCTCAGCTGCGACGCGACGAACGCAAGGAAGAACAGGCCCAGGCCTAGCGGGCCCTAGCTGCAGATCGTGCCGTGCCCGACGATCGCCTCACCGGCCAGCAGCACCGCTGTCTGGCCCGGTGAGACCCCGGCGAACCCCTCCCCCAGCCGGATGTCGAGCCTGGGATGCCGACCCGTCCCCGCCGCCGAGACCGCGGCGGGGACGGGTCGCGCCCGGTAGCGCAGGCGCACCGCGTCGACCCGGTCGCCCTCGCGGTGCAGGACCGCATCGCGGACCCGCACCGTCTCCGCCATCAGCTCCCGGCGCGGGCCGACCGTGACCGTGTTGGCAGCCGCGTCGGTGGCCAGCACGTACATCGGCTCCTCGGCCCCGCCGCCGATGCCGCGCCGCTGGCCGACTGTGAAGTGGTGATGACCGCGGTGGCGGCCGATCTTGCGGCCCGAGCGGTCGACCAGGTCCCCCTCGCGCTCGCGCAGGCCGCCGTGGCGGCGCAGGAAATCGGCCTTGCCCTGGCCGGAGAGGAAGCAGAGGTCCTGGCTCTCGGGCTTGCGGGCGACGGCGAGGCCGTGGCGGGCGGCGATCTCGCGAACCTCGGGCTTGGTCAGCTCGGTGAGCGGGAACCGGACCCGCCGCAGCAGTCCCGGCGGCAGCGCCGCCAGCATGTAGCTCTGGTCCTTGTTGGCGTCCGATGCGGCCGCGAGCAACGGGCCGTCGCCGTCGTCGACGATTCGCGCGTAATGGCCGGTGACGAGGTGGGTCGCGCCGACCCGCTCGGCGAGGTCGACCATCGCCGCGATCCGCACCTCGCCGTTGCAGGCGATGCACGGGTTGGGGGTCCTGCCGTCCGCGTAGCCGGAGATGAACCCGGCGACGACGCGGCGTCGGAACTCCTCCTCGAGATCCAGCGTCAGGTGCGGAATCCCGAGCGAGTGTGCGAGCGAGCGGGCGCCGAGCACGGCCTCCGGGGAGCAGCACGCCTTCGCCCCGTCGGTCTGCGGGTCGGCCCAGAGCTTCAGCGTGACCCCGACCACCTCCGCCCCGCGCTCCCGCTCCAGCAGGGCAGCCACGGCGCTGTCGACCCCACCCGACATCGCGACGAGCACCCGGTCCCCGCTCGACCCGGCGAGCCTCTTCGAGGACGCGGCCGCCTGGGCGAGAGCGCGGTGCAGGGCATCCGCAGCCAACTGTGCCGCGTGCCGCTTGGCCGGAGTCAACCCCCCGATCGCCTCGTCGACCTCGTCGGTCCCGATCCGCGCCGCGTCCAGCACCGCCGCGCCGTCGACCATCTCGGCCACCGCGGCGGTCGCGGCGCGGGTCGCGCCGCACCCCTCGGCGTCGAAGGTCACCCGAGCAACGACTCCGTCCTCGACGCCCAGGGACAGCCGGGACAGGTCCCCGCAGGCAGCCCCTCCCGCGGCCCCGGTGAAGGCACCGTCAAGCACCGGTCCGTTCCGGCTCGAATCCTGTAGGTAAGCCTCGAATAGCTCCCTGTCGACTGACATCCAGCACCTATGGTGCCAGGACCCGGACGGTGGTACGGTTCGCCAGAGGCTCGAGCCCGTGCGCGAGCCGCCTCACCGTTTGACCCAACACAAACGGCGCGGGAGCTGATCTCTCTCGGTCCCTTGGGACTGCGAGGAGGCCCCCACCCTTTACTTCAAGGGATCAAAGCCAGAGGCGGTACCGGCGGGCTGGGGCCTCTTTTGCCCGCATCAATCGTCCAGGTCCAGGTTGGAGAGAAGCATCTCGGCCTCGCTCCAGTCTTCCGGCTGGACGCGCAGGGCAATGTCGCCACGGCCAAAGCGGTCGAGCGGCCAGTCGACAGTGAGGACGGCCTCGATGCCCTCCTCTTCCAGGGCCTGGTGCCAGGCCCGCGCCGTCCGCACGTCGACGAAGTCGCGCACCACCTCCCAGCTGTCGAAGCGGGGGTCGTCGACGTGGACCGATCTCGCCCCCGGGCCCGGCGCCGGCCTGAACACCGCCCGGATCCGACCGAAGAAGCTCATCTCGCCTAGTGCCCGGCGAGCTTGCGCTGGTGGAGCGAGACCCCCAGCTCCTTCAGCTGCATCTCGTCGACCGGAGCCGGCGCGCCGGTCAGCAGGTCGAAACCCGAAGCGGTCTTGGGGAAGGCGATCACGTCACGAATGGTCTCAGCCCCGTACAGGCGCTGCACGATGCGGTCGACCCCGTAGGCGATGCCACCATGCGGCGGGGCGCCGTAGCGCAGCGCCTCGAGCAGGAAGCCGAAGCGCGCCTCGGCCTGCTCGGC
>DASUZK010000066.1:0-9864 GCA_036376915.1 Solirubrobacterales bacterium | reverse complement strand
ACTCCCAGCTTCGGCGGGCGCTTGAAGACCACGGTCACCTCGGAGGACTTCACCGGCAGGTTCTTGCCGGCGCGGATGAAGAAGGGCACGCCGCTCCAGCGCCAGTTGTCGATCGCCAGCTCGACCGCGGCGAAGGTCTCGGTGGTGGAGTCGGGAGCGACGTCCTTGACCTCGAGGAAACCGTCGTACTGGCCCCGCACGTAGCGCTCCGGTTCCGCGGTCCGGGTCGCCTTGAAGAGTTCCAGCTTCTTGTCGCGGATCGAGTCGTGGTGGTTGCCGGTCGGCGGTCCCATCGCGACCAGGGCGAGCACCTGTAGCGCGTGGTTCTGGATCACGTCCCGCATCGCCCCGACCGCGTCGTAGAAGCGGCCGCGATCGTCGACGCCGAAGTCCTCGGCGATCGTCATCTGCACGTGGGAGACGTGCTCTTTGTTCCAAACCGGCTCCAGCACCGAGTTGGCGAAGCGCAGGTAGGCGATGTCCATCACCGGCTCCTTGCCGAGGTAATGGTCGATGCGGAGGATCTGGCGCTCGTCGAGGACTTCGCAGAGGACGGCGTTGAGCGCCCGTGCCGAGTCGAGGTCATGGCCGAACGGCTTCTCGATCACGACGTGGGCGTTCCCGGTGAGGCCGGCGTCGCCCAGCCCCTTGACCACGGTCGAGAACAGCGAGGGCGGGATCTCGAGGTAGAAGACGGGTCGCCGTGAGTCTCCCATCGCCTCGGCGACCCCTTCGAAGGTCTTCGGGTCGCCGTAGTCGCCCTGGACGTAGGAGAAGCGCGCGGCGAGCCGGCCGAAGACGTCCTCGTCGGGGTCTTCGACCGTGGCCGCGATCGCCTCGCGGGCGTGCTCGCGTAGCTGCTCGACCGACCACTCGTCGATCGCGACCCCGACGATCGGGCAGTCGAGCCTGCCGCGCTCCTCGAGCTTGTAGAGCGCCCGGAAGGTCATTTTCCTCGCCAGGTCGCCGGTGATGCCGAAGATCGTCAGCACGTCCGCGGCTTCGGCGGGACGGTTTCCATCGTCGCGGTTCGTCATCGACTTGAGGCTATCTGCCGCCAAGGCGTGTCTGAGCGAGACCGCTAAATGACGTGGGTTGGGCTAAATGACGTGGGTTGGCTCAGACACGCCGCAGACACGCAGGTTCGCGAAAGTCCGCGTCATCTCCCTCCCGTAGGGTTGGGACATGGACCTGGGAATGGTCGGGCTCGGCCGTATGGGCGCCAACATGGCGCGGCGGCTGATGCGCGACGGCCACCGCATCGTCGCCTACGACGTCAATCCCGACGCCGTCTCCGAGCTGGCCGGCGAGGGGGCGGAGGCGGCCGCCTCGCTGCAGGAGCTCGCCTCGAAGCTGAGCGGCCCGCGCTCGGTCTGGGTGATGGTCCCGGCGGGCGAGATCACCGAGAAGACGATCGCCGACGTCGCCGCCGTGCTCGGGCCCGGCGACGCGATCGTCGACGGCGGCAACTCCTACTACCGCGACGACATCCGCCGCGCGGCGAAGCTGCGCGAGCAGGAAATCGACTTCGTCGACTGCGGCACCAGCGGCGGCGTCTTCGGCTTGGACCGCGGTTACTGCCTGATGATCGGCGGCCCAGACGAGGCGGTGCGGCGGCTCGACCCGGTCTTCGCCTCGCTGGCGCCTGGCGTCGGGTCCGCCGAGCGCACGCCCGGGCGCACCGGTGAGCCCGGTCCCGCCGAGAACGGCTACCTGCACTGCGGCCCCAACGGCGCCGGGCACTTCGTGAAGATGGTCCACAACGGGATCGAGTACGGCGTGATGGCCGCATATGCCGAGGGCCTCAACATCCTCGAGAACGCCGACGCGGGCAAGGTCCGACGCGAGGCCGACGCGGAGACCGCGCCCATGGAGCAGCCCGAGTACTACCAGTACGACATCGACCTTCCGGAGGTGACGGAGGTCTGGCGGCGGGGCAGCGTGATCGGGTCCTGGTTGCTCGACCTCACGGCCGCCTCGATGCAGGAATCACCTGACCTCGCCGACTTCACGGGCCGGGTCTCGGATTCCGGCGAGGGCCGCTGGACCTCGATCGCGGCGATCGACGAGGGGGTTCCCGCGCCGGTCCTCACCGCGGCGCTGTACGAGCGCTTCTCCTCGCGCGGCCTCGACGATTTCGCCGACAAGGTGCTCTCGGCGATGCGCAAACAGTTCGGCGGCCACGACGAGAAGCCGTCCTAGGGGCGAAGGCAGAATGGGCATCGAACTCCAGGTCGTCGCTGACGAAAAGGCGGCGGCGCGCCGGGCAGCCGAGCTGATCGCCGAGATCGGCGTGGCCGCGGTTGCCGAGCGCAATGCCTTCGCGCTGGCGATGAGCGGCGGACGCAGCCCCTGGGCGATGCTGGCGATCCTTGGCGAGGACGAGTCGATGCCGTGGGAGCAGACCGAGCTGTTCCAGGTCGACGAGCGGATCGCCTCACCGGGCAGCGAGGACCGCAACCTCACCCACATGGTGCTCGGCCTGTCGATGGATCACCAGGTGGCGCTGCGGCCGATGCCGGTGACCCAGCGCGACCTCGAAGCGGCCGCCCGCGATTACGAAGAAGCGCTGCCGGCTCCGCTGGACTGCGTCCACCTCGGCCTCGGGCCCGACGGCCACACCGCTTCGCTGGTCCCTGGCGACCCAGTGCTCGACGTGACCGACCGCCGCGTCGCCCTGACCGAGGCCGCCTACCAGGACCACCGCCGGATGACGCTCACCTACCCGGCGCTCGCCGAAGCCCGCCAGATCGTCTGGCTCGTCACCGGCCCCGACAAGCGCGACGCCCTCGCCAGGCTCCTCACCGGCGACCCCTTGATCCCCGCCGGCCGGGTGCAGAACGAGAAGATGACCGTGGTGGCCGACGAGGCAGCAGCGGGCACTCGCCAGGACTAGCTGGTTTCCTCCGGCGCCGTCGCCTTGAGCTCTTGCAGATGCTGCAAGCGGGGGTCCTCAGGGCCGACCATCCGGGTCAGCCAGCTTTCAATCTCTGAAACATCCAAGTCGTCGGTCGCGATCAGCATCTGCTCGATGTCCATCCAGTCCTTGCGTCGGTCGAACATCGCCTTGCAGACGGCCAGGTGCTCGGGCGCGAGGATCGAAACCGTGATGCCTGCGAAAGGCACCTGGCGGGACTGCTTGCGCATCTCGTCATGGATTGGGTCATAGGCGAAGAAGAGGTCAACGGCGTTGTCGCCCCACCACAACCGGCATTGCCCGTCTCGTTCGAGAGCGGCCGGGTCCACGTTGCTGGAATCGACTCCAAGCTCGCCGAGCGCGTCAACCACGTCGCGCCATCGCTCGGTCGGCAGAAAGACATTGATGTCGATGTCGATCGTTGCTCGTGGATCGGCGTAATAGGCAAGAGCAAGAGCCCCACCAAGCGCGCAAGGGACATTGGCATCGCCAAATGCTTCGTGGATGACGACGACCTTCTCTGGAAGGCTCGGCTCGTCGTCGACGAGCTTGGGTGTTGCGTGGGATGCGCTCACGAGATGCCCCCAGAGTCGAGCCTGGGAAAGCGGAGGGGCTTGCCCTTCCTCCCGCTCGACGGAAGTGCATCCGCGAGGAGGAGGAGGTCGACGAGTGCTCGCCCCCGTTCTTCGGGCGTTGCGGACATCCACATTGCGACCGAGCGCGCGGCCTCACTAGCGGGTGACGGATCTCCGCTCTCGCGATAACCGTTCTGGAGCAGTTCGATAAGGATCTGCCGCAGGGTCGGATCGAGCCTCTTTCCTCTTGCGAGTTCAGCGATCACCTCGCGTGCGGCCTGCTCGACTGGGGGGCGGGCTACCGGTGCTCCGGCCCGCCGAGCGGCACGCCGAAGCTCCTCTGCGCTGGGTGGCTTGGTCGCCTTCTCCCGTGCTCTCTCGATTACCTCGTCGGTCAGCTCACGAAAGGAAGCCAGTGTCTGGCTGCGCGGGCCTTTGGTGGTGCTGTGCGACTCTCGGATCTCATATCTGCCGGCCCGAGTCGGAACTATAAAAGCCATAGTGGTACAAATGTACCACTATCCTCCAGCGAGGGTCACCGCGTGGTTGGCCACGATCCGGCTCTGGGGGTCATAGCGGCGCTTGACCTCGGCTAGTCGCGCGCAGACCTCGGCGGGCAGGATCGCGTCGACGTCGCAGGGTCGTTCGGTGAAGTTGAAGTAGCCCCCGTCGGCGGCCCAAGGGGACATCGCCTCCTCCAGATGGCGCAGGTGGCCGTGGATCGCCTCCCCCAGCTCCGGCGTCATCGGCATCCCGACGCTGTACATGACGTAGCCGGCGTCGAGGTGCGAGAGCGCGCCACCGTTCTCGGCCGGCCGGCCGACGGCGCCCCCCAGGTGGCGCAGCTCGCTGAGCAGCAGCGGCGAGCCGGAGTCGGGGCCGGCGGCAGCCGTGAAGGCGTCGATCGCCTCGTCGGGCAGGGTGGCAATCGGGACTCCGCCGCCGATTCCAGGCACTGGGTTCTCCGGGTCCATGTGGATATGGCTGAGCCCGGCGGCGGGCATCTGCTCGAAGGTGTCCATGATCGTCTCGCCGATCTCGCGCAGCGGCGCGATCGTCGCTTCGCCACTGACCTGGTCGCCGATGCAGGCGGCGCCGATCGTCAGCAGGGGCACGCCGCGGATCGGCTCGGGCACGTCCGGGATCGGCGGCGGGGTGACGAAGCGAACGATCGAGGTGACCTCGTCGGGCAGGCTTTCCGCCCAGTCGCGGTAGGTGCGGACCGCCTCGCCGCCGACCGCCGCCGGGAAGACCAGGGCACCGGCGTAGAGATCGGCGATTGGGAACAGCTCGACCTGCAGGGCGGTGACGATCGCGTAGCCACCGCCACCGCCGCGCAGCGCCCAGAACAGGTCGGGGTCGTTCCCGCTGTCCACCGTGCGCGCCTCGCCGTCGGCGGTGACCAGCTCGATCGCGCGCACGTGGTTGCAGGCGAAGCCGTGGGCGCGCGCGAGCCAGCTCATGCCGCCGCCGAGCGTGTAGCCGACCGCGCCGACGTCGGGCGAGGAGCCGGGCAGGGCGCTGAGCCCGTGCTCGCTTGCGGCAGCGCCGAGCTCGGCCGAGAGCACGCCGGCCTCGGCGCGTGCGGTGCGGGCTTCCGGGTCGACCTCGATCCCACGCATCCGCTCGGTCTTGACCAGGATCGTCCCATCCAGCGGCCCGAGCGGGGCGGCACCGTGCCCGGTCCCCTGTCCGGCGACGCGCAGGTCGTGCTGGGCGGCGAAGCGGACGGTCGCCGCGATGTCCTCGGCGCTCTCGACCAGCGCCACCGCCTCGGGGTTCTGGTCGGCGATCAGGTTCCAGGCGGCGCGCGCTTCGTCCCAGTCGGGGTCGCTCGGGGTGGCTACGCGGCCGGAGATCGTCAGTCCGGTGAAGTCACTCATCTGGGCCTCCTTTGGCGATCAGCTGAACGTGGACCTGGTCACTGCGCCGCCGCTCCCCACCAGCAGCTCGCTCACCATAGCCGGCGGAAAGAGGCCGTGGGCCGCGATTCCGGGGTCGGCCTCGAGGCGGGCCGCGAGCGCGGCCGGGTCACCGATCTCGCCACGGTAGTCGGCGATCGCGCCGTCGTCGGGGCTGGGGGGGACGTCGCGCAACTCGACCTCGGGGCCTAGCCGGGCGAGGGTCGAGCGCAGACCGAAGGCGAAGAGCTCTAGCGGCACCGGCGCACTGAGCGCATCGACGGGCTTGCTCGAGTCGGAGACGACGACGAAGCGCTCGGCCGCCGCGGCGACGATCTTCTCGCGCAGATGGGCGCCGCCACCGCCCTTGATCAGCCAGCCGTCCGGGGTCACCTGATCGGTGCCGTCGATCGCGATGTCGAGCCGCTCCAGCTCGCTGAACTCCTCGACTGGGATGCCCAGGCCCCGGGCCTGCTCCTCAGTCGCCACCGAGGTCGCCACACAGCGGATGCCGCTCAGCCCGCGGGCGGCGATCGCCGGCAGCAGGTGGGCGACGGTCGATCCCGTCCCCAGCCCCACGGTCATCCCGTCCTCGACGAGCTCTGCCGCCGCCTCGGCCGCGATCCGCTTCTCCTCGTCCGCCCCGCTCACGGCGGCCACTCTAGCCCCCGCCCCGGCGATGGTGACTTCGTCGTTAGGCCTGTATATGCACACCTAACGACGAAGTCACCATCGATATCTATGCTCGCGGAGGGATGGATGCGCGAATCTGGTTTACGGGCAAAGGAGGAGAGCCGCGCTCGGTGGCGCTTTCCCCGGGCAGGACCGTGGTCGGACGCGATCCGGAGGCCGACATCGCGATCGACGACGAGGCGGTTTCCTGGAACCACCTCGAGATCGAGAACCGGGGTGGTGTGCTGATGGCGACCGACCTCGACAGCCGCAACGGCACCGCCCTGAACGGCGAGCCGCTCGACCGGCCGCGGCGCCTGCGCGACGGCGACACGCTGACGATCGGCGGGCAGCGACTTGAAGTCTCCGACCCGATCCCGGGTCGCGGCGGCGGGACCGTGGCCGCCGCCGAGCCCTCGGTGCCGCTGAACGAAGAGGAGCGGGCAACGGCGGCGGCACTCGTCGCTCCGTACCGCAGCGAGGGGGCTTTCGCCGGCCGTCCCGCCACCCGCGCCGAGCTGGCCGAGGCGCTCCACGTCAGCGAGCGCACCGCCCAGCGCCGCCTCGACGCGCTCGCCGCCAAGCTCGACGTCTCCGGCGACGCCGGCCGCGAGCGCCCCCGCCTCGTCGCCGCCCGCGTGATCGAACTCGGTCTCGACCGCTGACCCGGACCGGGCCAGAGTTGGCCCGGTTGGTGTCGCGGCTGTCGTTGGCGCGTACGGCTGCGCCCCCGAGCATCGGTTGTGCAAATGCAACCGCCCGAAAGGGGAGTCCGATGTTCAACTCGAAGCTCATAGCCGCATTCCTGATCGCCCTCGCGATGGTCGTGCCCGCAACGGCCTCGGCCGCCGCCGGGAAAACCGGCGCGATCGTCTTCTCGAAAGTCACCGTCGACAAAGGCGGCGACGAAGTCGAAGGCAAAAAAACCGAGCCGAAAGCGCCCGAAGGCGGCCTGTTCGCGGTGCGCGACAACCACCTCAACCAGCTCACCGAAGACCCGGCCGACAGCGAACCGGCCTTCTCCGCCGATGGCACGACGATTGCCTTCGTGCGGGCGGGTGACATCTACGCGATGCGGGCCGACGGCTCGGGGCAGCGCCGGCTGACCAGCGGCGCCGAGCTCGATTCGCGCCCGGTCGTATCGCCCAACGGCAGGCTCGTCGTCTTCGAGCGCCGCGCCGGCGCCGGGACACCGCGAGACCTCTACACGGTCAAGTCCGGTGGCGCGGGCCTGCACCGGCTCGCCGCCTCCGCGGCCGACGACCACGAAGTGTCGTTTTCGCCAACCGGACGCAGCATCGCCTTCGTCCGCAGCGTCGCCGTGACCGGCGGGGGCACGGCCGACGACGTCTACTCGGTGCGGCCGTCGGGAGCCGGGCTGGTCCGGCTCACCCGTACCGGCCGTGACGATTTTGCCCCCCGCCACCTGGGGACGACGATCGTCTTCAGCCGCGGCGAGAGCACGGAGGGCCCGAGCGCCTTCGCGGACATCTTCACGATGCGCAGCGACGGCAAGAAAGCCCGCAAACTGATCGCCGGCGTCGGCTCGGCCTACGTCGAGGACGCGGCCGCGAACGGTCACACGCTGCTCTTCCGGCGCGATCAGGGCCTCTGGGTGAAGCAGCTGGGCGGCAAGGGCCGCAAGCTCGCCGAGCTGCCCGACCAGGCCACGACCAACGCGGTCTTCTCCTCCGACGGGCGCCAGGTCGCGGCATTCACCGCCAGCGACGAAGAAGAGGCGCTGTCGGTGATCGACGTCTCCACGGGCCGCCGTTCCTACGTCGCGGCAGGCAGCCACACCAGCGGTGGCGTGACCGTGACGATCGGTCCCGTGATGGCCTGGCAGCCGGTGCGGCGCTGAGCCCACCCGGGTTCCGGGGGGCTCTGCACGGACTCCCCCGGCTCCAGCGCGAAGGGCCCCCTCCTCCGGGAGGGGGCCCTTCGTCGTTGCGCGGCGGTATAACCGGCCGCGTGGGAGAGCCATCGATCGGTTCGACGCTTGCCGGCTACCGGATCGACTCGCTGATCGCCCGCGGTGGCATGGGGGTCGTCTACCGGGCGACGCAGGTTGCTCTGGACCGTCCGGTGGCGCTGAAGGTGATCGCCCACGAGCTCGCCGGTCAGGCCGGCTTTCGCGAGCGGTTCCTGCGCGAGTCCCGCCTCGCGGCCCGCCTCGACCACCCCAGCGTCGTGCCCGTCTACGACGCCCGCGAGGAGGACGGCGAGCTGATCGTCGCCATGCGCCTGGTCGAGGGGGGCGACCTGCGCAAGCTGATCCGGCGCGAGGGCGCGTTGGAGCCGGCCCGGGCGATCGACCTGCTGGGCCAGGTCGCCGATGCTCTCGACGCCGCCCACGCCGCCGGCATCGTCCACCGTGACGTCAAGCCGCACAACGTCCTGGTGGAGGGCGATCGCGCCTACCTCTCGGATTTCGGCCTGGCCAAGCTCTTCGAAGGCAGCGAGGCGGGTAGCAGCGCCTCGATCGTCGGCACGGTCGAGTACATGGCGCCGGAGCAGTGGCGCGGCGAGAGGGTCGGCCCGGCGGCCGACGTCTACTCGCTCGGCTGCGTCCTCTACGAGGCACTGACGGGAGTCGCCCCCTACGCGCGCAAGGAGGGCGGCGCCGAGCCGGAGCTGCCGCGGGGGATGGACGCAGTGATCGAGCGGGCGGTGGCAAAAGGCCCCGCCGACCGCTACCCGACCGCGACTGCGCTGATCGAGGCGGCCAAGGAGTGCCAGGGCGCGATGCCTGCTGTCACCCGGGTGCTGACCGAGCCCGATGTCGTCGGCCTCAGTCGTTGGCGACGGCCGATCGGCGCTGCATTCCTCTTCGCGTTCTTGGGAGGCGCCGCTGCTCTCGCCTTGCTGGTCGCCTTCCTCCTGAGCTTCCTGGGGGGCGACGACGTCTCGGTCTCCGATCCAATCGCCGTCGCCAGTCCACCGCTGCGGTTGGCCGTGGGGCCGGACCGGCTCTGGGTCACCAGTGCGACCGACGGCACCCTGACGGCGATCGACGCGCCGACGGGCGACGTGGCACTGAAGCGACGGCTTGGCCGGGGCGTCTCCGGCGTCGCGATCGGGGCAGGCTCGGTCTGGGTCTCCAACCCGCGCACCGGTGTCGTGCTGCGGACCGACGCCAGCGGGCGCGTGACCGCGCGGGTGCCGATTGGTGGCAGGCCGGGAGCGGTCACCTTCGCCGGCGGCCGGCTCTGGGTCGCCGACGAGGCGGGCGCCGGCGTCAGCGCGATCGACGCCGCGACGAACCGGCGGGTCGAGCGCGGTGTTCCACCCCGCTCGGCGCCACTGCGGCTCGCCGCGGGCGCCGGTGCGGTTTGGGTCAGCAATGCCCCTGCTGGGACCGTTCGTCGCATCGACCTCGCCACCGCCACCGCCGACGCCCCGATCCGCGTCGGCCGCGGGCCCGCAGGCATCACCACCGGAGGCGGTCTCGTCTGGGTGGCCAACAGCCGCTCCGGCACGGTGACCCGGATCGACCCGTCGATTCGCGCGATCCTCGGCGACCCGATTCCGGTCGGCGCCCGCCCCGGCGGCATCGGCGCCGGCACCACCACCGTCTGGGTTGCCAGCACGGCCGAGGCGGTCGTCACCAGGCTCGACATCCACAGCGGCGAAGCGACCGGAGACCCGATCGGCGTTCCGCTCGACCCCGGCGCAGTGGCAGTTGGCTCAAGCGCAGTGTGGGTCGCAAGCAACAACGATGGCACGATCACCCGCATCGAACCGTAGGGAGCCCTTGGGAGGCCAGAGGGCGTCGGGGGAGGGTCTCCGGGAGCTCCCG
>DASUZK010000065.1:0-33230 GCA_036376915.1 Solirubrobacterales bacterium | reverse complement strand
CCTGAAGTCCCCCGATAACGCCCCAGACTGCGAAACCGGTCCAGGGTCCCCGGCTCTTAAAAAGCTTGGGGCGCCCGTAACGGCACTTAGGACATCTGAAGCTTTTCGGGGAGCCGGGACGACGCTTCGGGGAGGGAGCTTCCGAAGCTAGTGCGCTGTTGAGGGGATGGCGGTGCCTCTACCCAAAACACTCAAGCGCGGCTCCTGCCGCGCGTTTTGGGGAGGGACCCCCGATGGCCTCCCCTCCCCGGCTCCTACTCGCCCTTCTCCACCACCTGGTCCGCCAGCCGGTAAACGTGTTCCACGGCGCCGCGGCGGGGTCGTGTTTTCGCCAGCTCGATGCAGCCCAGGTTCCTCAGCACGCGGACGTGGTAGGCGACGGTGCGAACGTCGAGGTCTAGCCTTTCGGCGATCAGCTTCGGACTGTCGACTCCTTCGGCGATGAGGTTCAGGGCTTCCGCTCGCAGCGAGCTGGAGAGGGCCTTGGCCAGGCGCTTGTCAATCGAGACAGGGCGCGGTCGCACGAATCCAGGTCTTCGGAATAGTTTGCATTGATCTAAGGAGTCTAAGTCATAACTAACTTGAGTAGTTAAGTGCACTTTAAGACGAATGGTGGAGCCCCCGGGGTCGCGCCTTCCCCGGTGCAGCAACTTTCCGCATAATGGCGAGCGTGTCGACTTCGACGGTGGAGAGGCCCCGCACCGACGGGCCGGGCTCGGACTTGGGCGGCGACTGGCGCGTGATCGTCCGCAACGACAGCCACAACACCTTCGACCACGTGGCCCAGTCCCTGGCACGCGTGCTGCCGGGGGTTTCGCTGGAGAAGGGCCACCAGCTGGCCGAGAGCATCCACAACAACGGGATGGCGATCGTCTGGTCGGGGCCGCGCGAGCCGGCCGAGCACTACTGGCAGCAGCTCAATTCCGCCGGTTTGACGATGGCGCCCCTGGAGCGAGCTTGAGCGTCGGCCGGTTCTACTCGGCGACGAGCAGTTCGTGCCAGCTGGGCAGCAGCGGCAGGTCGTAGAGGTCGATGACGGCGGCCCGGGCCGCCGCGATCTCCTCCGAGAACCAGTAGCGCTCGAAGTCGGTGCGGCTCTCCCAGACCGAGGACTGGCGGATCGCCAGCGGGTCGTCGGTCGAGCGGGTCAGCGACCAGCTCTTGGCGCCGTAGGCCGGCATCTTCGCCGCCGCCGGCTCCCAGAGGTCGAGAAAGCGGTCCGCCCGGAAGGGGGCGACGTGCCAGTCGAGTACGCAAACCTCGCTCATCAGGCTCCCACCTCCGCCCGGATCGCGCCCGGGCCGTCCTCGTTTTGGCCCTCGTCCTCGGACTCGGCCCCGACCAGGATCGCGATCTTGCCGAGGTGCTTGTTTTCGTGCAGGAGCTGGTGCGCCTCGGCGACGCCGTCGAAGCCCATCGTCTTCCAGATCACCGGGCGGACCTTGCCCTCGGCCATCAGCTGGTTGGCCTTCATGCACTCGTACGCGTTGGCGAAGTGGGAGCCGATGATCTGCTTCTGGCGCATCCACAGGTAGCGCACGTCGAAGTCGAGCTGGAAGCCCGAGGTGGCGCCGCAGATGACCACTTTGCCGAACGGCTTGACGACGAAGACCGAGGTCGGGAAGGTCGCCTGGCCGACGTGCTCGAAGACGATGTCGGGGGCGTCGCCGAGGATCTCCTTGACCCGCTTGGCGAAGCCGCGCGAGGCCTTGAAGCGCTCCTTGTCGGCGGCGGGGTCGGTGAGATTCTCCTTGGTCCGCATCATCTCGCCGAACTCGGCCCGGTTGATGTAGTCGACCGCGCCGAGCTGCTTGATCAGCTCGCCCTTCTCCTCGGAGGAGACGACGCCGACCGCGTTGGCGCCGGCCGCCTTGCAGAGCTGCACGGCGAAGACGCCGAGGCCGCCGGCCGCGCCCCAGATCAAGACGTTGTGGCCGGGCTGCAGCTTGCACTGGTCGATCAGCATCCGGTAGGCGGTGAAGTAGGTCAGCCCGTAGGCGCAGGAGTCGGCCCAGGAGAGGTTCTGGGGGCGGGGGAGGAGCTGCTGCGCCTGCACCTTGGTGAACTGGGCGAAGGAGCCCCAGGTCGTCTCGTAGCCCCAGATCTGCTGGCTCGGCGCCGCCAGCGGGTCGAGCCCGTGGACCTCGACGTCCTCGTAGGAGGCCTGGTTGCAGTGGACGACGACCTCGTCGCCGGGCTTCCAGCGGGTGACTCCCTCGCCGACCTTCCAGACGACCCCGGAGGCGTCGGAGCCGCCGATGTGGTGGCCGTACTCGGGGTGGTCGCCGTAGGGGAAGACCGAGACCGGCTTGCCCAGCGCCGCCCAGACGTTGTTGAAGTTGACGCCGGCCGCCATCACGCGGACGATCACCTCGAAGGCTCCGGGCTCGGGAACCTCGATCTGCTCGAGCTGGAAGGCATCGGTGGGCTCGCCCTGGCGCTCCTCGCGGATCACCCAGGCCGCCATCGTCTCGGGCAGGGTTCCGGGCTCCACGTCCAACTTCGCGACTGCGCTCGTGTCAACGGCCAACTGGGTCCTCCGCGGGTATTGGGATCGGGTCGCGAATCCTAGTCAAGCACGGGGGTATCGGCCTCGCGCAGCTCGGGTGCTGTGATCTCGCGCACCGTGATCTCGACCGGTTCCGGCGGCTCGATCGCTTTGCTCGGGGTGACACCGAGCGACTCGACCTTGCGCAGCTGCGGCAGCAGGCGGCGCTCCATCGAGCCGACCGCGGAGTCATAGGCGTTGGCCGCCGAGGTCAGGCCCCTGCCGACCTTGTCGAAATCGTTGAGGAACTTGGCGAAGCGAGCGTGCATGGTCCCGGCAGCGTCGGCGATCTCGGCCGCCTCGGCGACCATTCGCTCCTGGCGCCAGCCGAGCTCCATCGTCCGCAGCAGGCCGATCAGCGAGGTCGGGCTGACGAGCAGGACGTTGAGCTTCAGCGCGTAGTCGAAGAGCTCCGGATCGGCGGTGAAAGCGGCGTGCAGCGCCGGCTCGTTGGGGATGAAGCAGATCACCAGGTCGGGCGTCTCGCCGGCTTTGAACTGCCCTTGGTAGTCCTTCGAGCTGAGCGCTCGGACGTGCTCGCGCGCCTGTCGCGCGTGCCGCTCCAGGTGGGTGCGGCGCTCGCTCTCGACCTCGGCCTCCTGGGCATCGAGGAAGGCGTCGAGCGGGACCTTCGAATCGGCGACGAAGCTGCGCCCCTCGGGCAGGAGGAAGCGCGCGTCTGGCCGCAGGCGGCCGTCGTCGGTGTGCAGCGTCTCCTGCATCTCGAAGTCGACGTGCTCGGTCATGCCGGCGATCTCGATGCAGCGGCGCAGCTGCAGCTCGCCCCACTGGCCGCGCGTCTGCGGCTGGCGCAGCGCCTTCTTCAGCCCGGCGGTCTCGGTGTTGAGGTTGCCGACCGTCTGTCCCA
The DNA here is from genome assembly GCA_036376915.1 of Solirubrobacterales bacterium. GTDB lineage: Bacteria > Actinomycetota > Thermoleophilia > Solirubrobacterales > 70-9 > VRUE01. The sequence continues at coordinate 29,814 of DASUZK010000065.1, read as the reverse complement.
TCTGCTCGAGCAGGGTGCGCGTCTGCAGGTCCCCTTCGCCGCGCTTGCGCACCTCCGCCTCGATCTTTTCCTGGCCCTTGGCGATCCTCTCCGCCAGCGCCTTTATCTCCGCCTGGCGCTTGTCGAGGGTCGCCTCCGCCGCCTGCGTGTCGGCCCTGCGCGACTCCTCGTTGACCCTGAGCAGATCGGCGACGGCCTTCGAGGTGGCCTCCTGGATCGCCGGTCCGTGGTCGACTGAGGCTTGCGGCTCGGGGCGCCGGGCGACGACGTAGACGAGTGCCGCGGCGAGCGCGAGCACGGCTATCGCGAGGACGATGGTCACCCGAACGATGGTGACGATCGACCCAGACGTACCGGTGCCGCGGCAATACCCGCTATTTACGGCAGCAGCAGGTCGTTCTGCGAGGAGGTGCGGTAGGAGCCGACGGAGAAGCGGACCGGCTGGGCACCCGGGATGTCGGCGGCGCTCACGCGGTAGACGCCGGTCGGCAGCGAGGTCAGCATCGAGCCGTTGCCGTTGGCCACCAGCAGGCCGGAGGCGGCGTCCTTCGGTCCCCGGACCTCCAGCTTGGAGTCGAAGTCGGTCAGGTTGGCGGTGACGAAGACGACGTCGACCGGCGCGTCGGAGTCGATCGCGGGCTGGCCCGCGTGCTTGTTCTGGGGGATCTGCTGGTTTGGTTCGGGCCCGATCGCGATGCGCGGGGGCTGCACGGTGATCGCCCTCGGCGTGATCGTGACGCTGACGCGGGTCGGCGGCTGCGGTCGCGGTTCGTTCGCGTTCTCCTGGGCTCCGCACCCGGCTGTGGCCAAGGCCAGTGCTGCGAGCACGCATCCGGCGGCGAATCTGCTCCCACGACCCATCGGGCGGAATCTAACCGAAGGGCAAGTCGACCACGCGGGCCGTAACGCCATCTTCACCTGCGGCCAGCTCCGCACCCGGCTCGGCCTCGCGGCGCAGGATCGCGAGCGCGATCGGTCCGTGGAGCGGGGAGACGCAGCTGCTGCCGATCCTGCCGACCTCCTTGTCGCCCAGTCTCAGCCTGGCCCCGGCGGCAGCGGGGGAGGCCAGTCGCAGGCCGCGGAGGTGCCGGTTGGGCTTGCCTCGGTAATGCAGGCGGGCGACGGTCTCCTGGCCGATGTAGCAGCCCTTTTCGAAGTCGACGGCGCTCTCGACGATGCCGGCCTCGGCGGGCATCGTGCCGCCGTCCATCTCGGCGCCGAAGCGTGGCGTCCCCGCCTCGATGCGGAGGATCTCCACCGCCTCGGGGCCGACCTCGACCGCGCCGGCGTCGCCGAGGGCGGAGCGCAACCGTTCCGCGTCCTCCGCTGTCGCGATCAGGTCGATGCCGCCGCCGGTGCCCACTGCCAGGCACTCGGTGCCACCCACCGCGATCGGCTCGCCGGCGTGCTCGGGAAGCGGCGGCGCCCCGGCGAAGTCAGCGCTGCGCGGCCCGATCAGGGAGAGGATCGCGCGCTCCGCGGTCACGTCCTCGACCTCGACCTCGCGCCCGATCTTGTACGTCTCGAGGTGCTTGCGCACGACCGGCAGCGTCTCCGGCTCCGTGTCGATCCAAATCGCCTCCTCCTCCTCCGTTCCGGTGGTCCTTTTCCCCGATATAGGGAGGAAAGGCGCACCGGAGCAGTTGAGGACGCGCATGTCGGCCTGCATGTGGCCCTTGCGGTCCAGCAGCGCCGCGTAGCAGCCCTCTCCCGGCTCGAGGGCCTCGATGTCGTTCGTCAACTGCCCCTGCAGGTACTTGGCCGTCTCCGAGCCTTTGAGCAGCAGCTTCCCTCGCGCGGAGCGATCGAGCAGCCCACACTCCTCGCGCAGCTGCCTGTACTGAGCATCGAGCTCGACTGTCACCGCCTCGGCCATCCCCCGATTCTAGGAAGCCCGCCCCGGGGCCATGGGGATGACCCCCGAACGAGCCTCCCCGCGGTTGCGAGAGAGGGGGTTTCCCCATGGCCCACCAAGCGTCTTTTAGATGTGCCAAAATAATTTAGGCGTGTCTAAATCACCGACAGGAGCGGCGGCGTGAGCTCACGTCTCAGCAGGCGCAAGATGCTGGGTGGGGCTCTGGCGGCGGGCGCCAGCCTGCCGATCGTCCAGGGCCTGTTGCCGCGCGAGTCAGGTGGTCCCGGCACCGCCGGCGCGATGGCGGGGCACGGCGGTCATGCCGGTCACGAGGGCTTCCCCCATGCCGGCTTCGCCCCCGGCCGCTCGGTCAACCACCGCGCCAACGGCTTTCACCCGACCGAGCTGCTGCGCGACTTCGACTACGGCAAGACGCGGCGCCTGGCCAGCGGTCGCGTGCTGCGCGAGTGGGAGATCGTCGCCCAGGACAGGGAGATCGAAGTCGCGCCGGGCATCAAGTACGAAGCCTGGACCTACAACGGCCGAGTCCCCGGGCCGACCCTGCGCGCCCGCGAGGGGGAGAAGCTGCGGCTGCGCTTCCTCAATGCCTCCGAGCACCCGCACACGATGCACTTCCACGGGATCCACACGGCGCTGATGGACGGCATGCCGGGGATCGGCGAAAACCGCGGCGGCGGCCAGGTCGGCCCCGGCGAGGAGTTCACCTACGAATTCGACGCCGAGCCGTTCGGCCTCCACCTCTACCACTGCCACGTCTCGCCGCTGGCCAGCCACATCTCGCGCGGCCTCTACGGCGCCTTCATCATCGACCCGAAGAAGGGTCGGCCCGAAGCCGACGAGATGGTGATGGTGATGAACGGCTTCGACACCAACTTCGACCTCTCCAACGAGGTCTACGCGGTCAACACGGTCGGCTTCCACTACGTCGACGAGCCGATCCAGGTCAATCGCGACGAGCTGCTGCGCATCTACCTGGTCAACGTGCTCGAGTACGACCCGCTCAACTCCTTCCACGTCCACGCCAACTTCTTCCAGTACTACCCGACCGGGACCTCGCTGGAGCCGAGCGAGTACACCGACACGGTGATCCAGGGCCAGGGCCAGCGGGGCATCGCCGAGATGAAGTTCCCCTTCGACGGCGACTACATGTTCCACGCCCACGTCAGCGAGTTCGCCGAGCTGGGCTGGTCGGGCTTCTTCCGGGTCGGCAACCCGTCGCGGCTGACCGCCGCGGCGGCGTCGGCCGCGTACTGCGACCTGCCCTGGGGCGGGGCCGGGAGAAACGCCTGATGGAGGCCGGGAGCCGAGCCGAGCCGATGGCCGGCGGGCGCCTGCCGGCCTGGGCGCTGGGGGTCATTCCCCTGGCCCTGATCGCAGCGGCGATCGGCGCCTTCGCTCTGCTCGGAGGGCCCGGGCTGGGGGAGCGGACCGGCCCGCCGGTCGAGGAGGTCGTGGTCGAACGCACGACGCTGCGGCCCGGCGAGATCGAGCTGACGCTGCGCAACGACGGCCCCGACCCGGTCGACCTCGCCCAAGTCGCTGTCAACGACGCCTACGCCTCCTTCACCGCCAGCGACGGCACCGAGATCGGCAGGCTCGGCTCGACCACGCTGACGATCGCCTATCCCTGGATCGAGGGCGAGGCCTACGAGATCTTCGTCCTCACCGCTTCGGGGGGCACGGTGGAAGCCTCCATCCCGGTGGCCGCGGAAACGCCCGAGGCAGATCTCAGCTTCTACGGCCTGATGGCTCTGCTCGGCGTCTACGTCGGCGTGATCCCGATCGCCCTCGGCCTGCTCTGGCTGCCCTTCGTGCGCCGCATCGACGCGCGCTGGGTCGGGGCCCTGATCGCCTTCACCGTCGGCCTGCTGGCGCTGCTCGGGATCGACGCCGCGCTCGAGGGGCTGGAGATCGCCGGCGAGGCGCCGAGCGCCTTCGGCGGCTCCGCCCTGGTCTTCGCCGGAGCGCTGGTCGCCTACCTGGTGCTCGCCGGCGTCGACGCCTACCTTGCCCAGCGCCGCCGCTCGCGCAGCGAGGGCGGGACCATGGCCCAGGGTGGGCTCTACATGGCGCTGCTGGTCGCGATCGGGATCGGACTCCACAACCTCGGCGAGGGCCTGGCGATCGGCTCGGCCTACGCGACCGGGGCGCTCGCTCTCGGCGCCTTCCTCGTCGTCGGCTTCGCGATCCACAACACCACCGAGGGCCTGGCGATCGTGGCCCCGTTGCGCGAGGGTGCCGGGCCAACCGCCGGTGCCCGGTTCGGTCATCTCGCCGTGCTCGGCCTGATCGCCGGCGCCCCGGCGATCCTCGGCGCCTGGATCGGCGCCGCCGCCTTCAACCCCAGCCTGGCGGCGCTGCTCTTCGGCGTCGGCGTCGGCGCGATCGCCAGGGTGATCGTCCAGATCGCCCCGGCGATGCGCAACGACGAAGGGCGGATCCTGCATCCGCTCTCGGTCGCCGGCCTGCTCGCCGGCATCGCCCTCCTCTACCTGACTGGCCTGCTGGTCTCGGTCTGATGGCGACCGGCGGGACAAGCCCGAGGCGGGCGCCGGGGACCGAGGCGATCGAGGACTACGCGAAGGCGATCTACGCGGTCTCCAGCAAGCGCGCCGGCCCGGTCACCAACGGCGAGCTGGCCGAGCGTCTCGGGGTGGCGCCGGGGACCGCGACCTCGATGCTGAAGCGGCTCGACGACCTCGGCCTGGCCGAGTACCTGCCGTACAAGGGCGTCACGCTGACCCCGGCGGGGGAGAAGGTGGCGCTGGAGGTGATCCGGCATCACCGCCTGATCGAGGCCTACCTCTCCGAGGCGCTGGGGATGCCCGACGACCGCGTCCACGAGGAGGCCGAGGTGCTGGAGCACTACATCTCCGAGGAGCTGGAGCTTTTGATGGCCGCAAAGCTGGGGGAGCCGAGTCACGATCCTCATGGGACGCCTATTCCTGGGCCGGATTTGTTGCCGCCGGTCGAGTAGGGACGGACGGGGACCCCTCTGCTGGGGCTCCGCAGCGGGAGCGTGATGGCGGTACAGAGGTTGAGTTGCTTCGCGAGTTCCCATCAGAGGGGTCCCCGTCCGTCTCGCCGGGGGTCAACCTTCGAGCAGCTTGCCGACCAGGGTTGGAAGCTCCCTCGCCATGCGGGAGCGGGGGACTGCTTTTGTGATTCCGGCGGCTTCGGCGGATTTCTTCGTCTCCACATCTATGTGTGAGTAGAAGCCGAGGACGGGGACGGGCGTTGCTGCGAGGGCGGCTATGTCGGCGGTGTCCAGGTCGCAGACGATCGCGTCGGCTTCCAAGGGGTCCGGGAGGGCGGGGGTGACGGTTACGTCGTGACCGGCGGCTCGCAGGCCCTCCTCGACGCGGCTGGCCAGCATCAGGTCGCCGACGATCGCGAGGATCTTCGCCATCTAGAGCGAGCGGCGTTCGCGGAGCTCCTCGCGAACGCTCTCGGGGCGGCCCCACATCTGGACGACCTCGGCGCGGCCCTCGCGGACCTCGCGAACCGCCATCTCGGCGCCGATCCCGTCGGCGTCGAGCTTGGCCAGGGTGCCCTTGACGGTCTCCGCCGCGGCGGCGTGGCCGAAGCTCTGGGCGACGAGCAGGCGCCAGTCCCAGTCGGCCTTTGAGTAGGGCCGCGCGTTGACCTGGCTGAGCGTCACCGCCGCGTCGACGTAGCGGCTCTCGTCGTCGAGCCGCAGGTCCAGCTCGAGGTCCGTCCAGTCGGGCGGCAGCGAGTCGAGAACCTGCTGGAAGTCGGCGGCCAAGCTCACGGCCGAAGCGTATCTGGAACCCGTCAGGGTTCGGAGAACGCGGCGCCGACGTCCAGCGGCCGCTTCAGCAGCCCGTGCTCGAGGTCCCAGGCAGCCCAGGCGCGGAGCACCGCGGGATCGAAGGGAGCAGGACGCAGGTCCGCCAGCAGGACGTTCAGCTGCCCCGCCTGTTCTTCGCGGTCGAGGGCGGGCGCAGCGGTGAGGAGGTCGTCCAGCGCCTGGCCCGGCCGGCGGGTGGCGAGCTCGTAGCCCTGGCGGGTGGCGTCGACCGTCGACTCGACCAGCTCGGGATCGTCCCGGAGGGTGTCGCCGCTGGTCGTCAGGACCAGCTCCGGGTAGGAGGGGGCGCCGTAGCGGTCGACCTTGAAGATGTTGATGGGAACGCCGCGAGCGCGCAGCGCCACGCCCTCCGCGTTCCAGAAGCCCGTCGCGGCATCGACCCTGCCTGCCGCCAGGGACGAGACGGCGTTGAAGCCGATGGTCACCCTCTTCACCTCTGCCGGGTCGCCCCCGTCGGCGCTCACCTCGGAATCGACGACGGCTTCGTCGGAGGGCAGGCCGGTCACGCCCACCGCCCGCCCCGCCAGCTCGCCCGGCCTGTCGATGCCCTCGGCGGCGATCACGGCGGCTAGCGGCCGCTGGACCAGGGGCATCACGCCGACCAGGTCGAGGCCGCGCTCGCGGGCGATGCCGAGGTCGTGGATGTCGAGGATCGCGAAGTCGGCGCGGCCGGCCTCCAGCAGCTTCGGCGCGTCGGTGGATTCGCCGGGCTGGCGGATCGTCAGGTCGATTCCCCGCTCGCGGTAGTAGCCCTGCTGCTGCGCCGCGTAAATGCCGGAGTGGACGGCATTCGGCATGAAGTCGAGCACCAGCGTCGCGCCGACTGGCGCGCCCGGTTCAGCGCCGTCCCCGCCGCAGCCGGCTGTGCCGGTGAGCAGCAGGGCGGCCGCCAGCAGCGCGACGAACACCCTCATTGAGGCGGGCAGCATATTCCTTCTCACGATCTGGGTAGACTGGCGCCGCCCAGTCGAACCGAGGGATCTAGGAGGAAGAGAGTGCAGGAACGAGGACTTGCGGCATACCTTGCTGAGCTGATCGGCACCTTCTTGCTGGTGTTCTTCATCAGCACCGTCATCGTGCTCTTTCTCTCGACCGGAGAACAGGCGAGCTTCGGCACCGACTTCGCGGTGATCGGCCTCACCCACGCCTTCCTGCTCTTCGGGCTGATCGTCATGTTCGGCGTGGTCAGCGGTGGCCACTTCAACCCCGCGGTGACGCTGGCCGCGATGGCGATCAAGCGGATCGCGCCGATCGACGGCCTGATCTACATGCTCGCCCAGCTCTCCGGTGGCGTCCTCGGCGCGCTGCTCTGCAAGGGGCTCCTGCTCGACGAGGGCCGTGCCACCAATTACGGCGCCGCCCAGGTCAGCGGTCTGCTCGCCGGCGACTTCCAGGGAATGATCATCGAGGCGATCGGCACCTTCTGCCTGGTCCTGGTGATCCTCGCCGCGGTCTTCTCTAAAAAGAGCCTCAAGGACTGGGCTCCGCTGGCGATCGGCACCACGCTCGGCTTCATCGTCATGGTCGGCGGCCCGTTGACCGGCGGCGCCTTCAACCCGGCGCGCTGGTTCGGCCCGGCGCTCGTCGCCAACGAGTGGGGCGGCGTCTGGCCCTACCTGCTCGGCCCGATCGTAGGCTCGCTGCTCGCCGCGGCCGTCTTCAGGTTCGTGCTCGAGCCCGGCGGTCTGCCCCCGACCGAGCCGCCCGAGCGGGTCAGGCCCGGCTCGACTTCAAAAGCCACCTCCTAGAGCTTCTCCGGATCTTCAGCCGCACGCGCCGGTCCTAGACGGCGCGTGCGGTAGCGTCTTCCGCCGTGCGCCGGGTCACCTTCTCGCGGAACTACACGCTCTCCCTCTCCCGCACTTGCCAGTGCTACTGCAAGTACTGCGCCTTCGCGACTCACCAGGCTCATATCCGCTCGCCCGAGGAGGTCGAGCAGCTTCTCGATGAGGCGCTGAAGCGGAATGCCAAGGAGCTCTTGGTTCTCACCGGGGAGCGCCCGGAGGTGCACCCAATCGTTGCGGAGAAGCTGCGCGAATGGGGGCACGACGACTTCACGTCCTACGTCGTCTGGAGCTGCGAACGAGCACTGGAGCGGGGGATGCTTCCGCACACGAACATCGGCGTGCTTGACCGCACCGACCTGGCTCGGCTGCGGGAGGTCACGGCTTCCCAAGGCCTAATGCTGGAGTCGGTCTCGGAGCGGCTGATGGACACGGTCCACGCCGGCTCTCCGACCAAGCATCCGGCTCAGCGCCTCGCGACCATCGAAGCCGCGGGCGAGCTCAAGATCCCCTTCACGAGCGGCATCCTGGTCGGCATCGGTGAGACCGAGGAGGAGCAGGTTGCGTCGCTGGAAACCCTCGCGGATCTACACGGCCGGTACGGGCATCTGCAGGAGGTGATCCTGCAGAACTTCGTTCCGCACCCGAAGTACTACGGGGCTGAAGTGGCGGATATCGCGGATGAGGCTGCTCGGGAGCGGTGGGGGGGCGCCGGGGACCCCTCTGCTGGGGCTCCGCAGCGGGATCGTGATGGCGGTACAGAGGTTGAGTTGCTTCGCGAGTTCCCATCAGAGGGGTCCCCGGCGCCCCTTCCGAGCTGGGCGAGCCCGGTCGGCGTGGAGGACATCAAGCGGTTGATCCGGGAGTGCAAGCGGTTGATGCCGGATGTCGGAGTGCAGGTACCGCCGAACTTGTCGGATGCCTGGGGGGAGCTGGTCGAGGCGGGGGCTACCGATCTGGGCGGGCTGTCGGCGAACGGGGACCACATTTCGCCTGAGCACGCGTTTCCGAGTCCGCATGAGGTGCGGAAGGAGCTGGCGCCCAAAGGGTTCGCGCTGACGGAGCGGCTTTGCGTCTACCCGCAGTACATGGATTCGGAGTGGATGGAGCAAGGGGTCCTGGACGTGATCAAGCTGAAGTACTGGAGCTTCATCCCCCGGCGGGGGTCTGGGAGGCGGTCAGAAGAGTCCCTGGATGGGAAGCTTGCCCCTGAAGCGATTGCCAAGGGGCGTGAGGGTCAAGAGCTCACGGAGGACGAGCTGACGGCGCTGTTCTCCGAGACACGGCCGGAGGTCATCGAGGAGATGCGGGTCGCTGCGGACGAGCTTCGGCAAGAGCTGGCGGGGGACCGGGTGACGTTTGTGGTCAACCGGAATATCAACTTCACCAACGTCTGCGTCGTCGGTTGTGCTTTCTGCGGGTTCGGGCAGGGGAGGCGGTCGCCCGATGCTTATGAGGTGTCCGAAGAGGAATTTGCCGAGCGGATTCGCGAGGCGGTCGAGTTCGGGGCGACCGAGCTCTGCATGCAGGGGGGGATCCATCCCGACCTGACCCTGGAGGAGTACGGCAAATGGCTGCGGCTGGCGAAGGAGGTGGCGCCGCAGCTGCACCTGCACGCCTACTCGCCGATGGAGGTCGACCACATGTGCGAGCGCTCGGGCAAGAGCGCGGACGAGGTCTTCGAGTACCTGATCGAGTGCGGCCTCGGCTCTACCCCGGGGACCGCCGCCGAGGTGCTCGACGACGGTGTGCGGCAACGGATCTCGCCGAACAAGCTGCCGGCGCGGCGCTGGGTCGAGATCATCGAGGCCTCCCACCGGGCCGGCCTGCGCTCGACCTCGACCGTGATGTTCGGCCACATCGAGGAGCCGCGCGAGCTGGCGCGTCACATGCAGGTCGTCCGTGCCCTGCAGGAGCGCACCGGGGGCATCACCGAGTTCGTCCCGCTCAGCTTCATCCCCTTCAACACGATGCTCGGCCGCACCCACGGGATCGAGGAGATCTCCGCCTCCGAGAACCTCAAGCACACCGCGGCATTCCGCCTGGCGCTGGGCAGGACGATCTCGAACCTGCAGGCGAGCTGGGTGAAGATGGGCCTCGAGGCCGCCACCGAGGCTCTGCGCTGGGGCGTGAACGACCTCGGCGGCACCCTGATGGAGGAGAACATCTCCCGCATGGCCGGCTCCCAGCACGGCGTCCGGCTGGACCCCGAGCAGCTGATCGGCGCCGCCCGAGCGGCGGGGCGCGAGCCGGCGCAGCGAACGACGCTGTACGAGATCATCGAGGCATATGCGAGCGATGATCCTCGAGAGGCAGCGGGAGCCGCTTCGGCTGGCTGAGCTCCCCGAGCCCTCGGCCGGTCCCGGCCAGGTGCTTATCTCCATCGCCACCTGCGGGGTTTGTCGCACCGACCTGCACATCGTCGACGGCGACCTCGAGCGGCCGAAGCTGCCGCTTGTCCCCGGGCACCAGATCGTCGGCACGGTGGTCGAGGCCGGAGAGGGAGCGGAGCGGTTCGCGGTCGGGGACCGGGTCGGCGTTCCCTGGTTGGGCTGGGCCTGCGGCGAGTGTCGCTACTGCACCGGCGGGCGCGAGAACCTCTGCGACCGCGCTCGCTTCACCGGCTACGACGTCGACGGCGGCTACGCCGAGCTGGCGCTGGCCGACGAGCGCTTCTGCTTCGCGATCCCACCTGACATGTCCGACGAGGGGGCCGCGCCGCTGCTCTGCGCCGGCCTGATCGGCTACCGGGCGCTGCGCCTCCTCGGCGACGCCGAGCGAATCGGGCTCTACGGGTTCGGCGCCTCGGCCCACATCCTCTGCCAGGTCGCCGCACACCAGGGAAGACGGGTGTTCGCCTTCACCCGCCGTGGGGACGAGGAGGGGCAAGAGTTCGCACGATCGCTGGGTGCCGAGTGGGCGGGCTCCTCGGACGAGGCGCCGCCGGAGGAGATCGACGGGGCGATCGTCTTCGCCCCGGTCGGCGCCCTGATGACGGTGGCCCTGCGGGCCAGCGCCAAGGGCGCGCGGATCCTCAGCGCAGGCATCCACATGAGCGACATCCCGAGCTTTTCCTACGAGCAGCTCTGGGGTGAGCGTACGCTCGGCTCGGTCGCCAACCTGACCAGGCGCGACGGCGAGGAGCTCCTGGCCCTGGCGCCGCAGGTCCCGGTCCGCACCGAGGTCGAGGTCTATCCCCTCGATGCTGCCAACGAGGCCCTCGACTCGATCCGCGACGGCAGCCTCCGCGGCGCCGCCGTCCTCCAGATCTGACCGCCGACGGGCCAATACGTCAAGTATGCCTTGACGTATCGGCCCGTCGGCGGAGCTCAGCGGAAGAGGTCCTCATCGCGAGGGCGGCGCAGGGCGGCGGCGCCGGGACCGTCGCCGGCCGTCACGAATCGCTCCAGACCGCGGACGATGGCGACCGGGACGCCGCTGCTCTTGCCGCGGACCAGGTCCGCGGCCGAGGCGGCCTCATCTGCAACCGCAATCAAGGTCGCCTCCAGCTCTTGGTCATGCGCGTCTCGCCGACCCCGCCAGTCGTCCAGAGGCATGAGGCCGGCGCAGCCGATCGCGACCTCCACTTGTCCCAGCCGCCACGCCCTGCCGAAGCTGTCGGCGATTACCACTGCGATTGTGGGGGGGAGCATGGGGTGGGACTCGGCGGACGCGCTTCGCGCTGAGTGTCCGGCGAGTCCCACCCCTTGCTCCCTAATCGCAGCGGTGATCTCGGCTCTGAGCTGACGAGCGGATGCATCGGGGTCCTTGGGCAGGAGGCAGACAGTGTCGTCCTCTGGCAGGTTTGAGCTGTCGATGCCGGCGTTGGCGCAGACGAAGCCGTGGTGGGTTTCGGTGATCAGGATCCCGCGCTCAGCGCGCAACACCTCGCGGCTCTCGTCGAGGATGAGTTGGACCAGGGCGTGCTCCTTGCCTAGGACGGCGGCGAGCTTGCGGGCTTCGGCGCCCGGGATGACTGAAGAGAGCTTGCGGAGGCGGCCTTCGGCCTTTGAGACGATCTTCTGCGAGACGACGAGGATGTCGCCGGCCAGCAGCTCGGCTCGGGTGGCGATCAGCTCGCCGAGGTTGGTCCCGGCATCGATCTCGGGCAAGCCGCGGACCGGCAGTACGCGCAGCTCTGCTCCCACGCCGCTCATATGCCGAGCACCTTCGCCGTCCGCTTGGCCCGCCGACGATCCCTCTCCAGCTCCATGGTCAGGGCGACGACGTCGGCTGGCGTGTCCAGGTCCAGCGCCAGCGACGCTAGCTCCTCGACGCCGAAGGGCACGCCAGCCGCGCGTGCGGCGGCGACATGGCGAGCGCAGCTGCCCTCTCCAAAGGAGGGTGCGATCGCGTCCGGCGGCGCGAGCGCGAGCGCGTTGGTGCCGGTGCCATGGCGGTCGGGGACGATCGCGACGTAGCGCTCGGGCATGCCGGTGAGCAGGCGTTCGAGCTCGCGCGTCGCCAGCAGCGGACAGTCGATCGGGAGCAGGACAACCCGCTCGGAGCCGAGCTCGCGGGCGCGGGCGATCCCGGCGAGTGCCGCGCCCGAGTGCCCGCCCTCGTCGGGGTCGCCTACCAGCTCCGCGCCGGCGCCCGCGGCCAACTCGATCGCGCGTGGCTCGCTGCTGACGACGACCGTGCGCTCGATCGCGCGCGTCGCGCCGATCGCCTCCAGCACGTCCTCGAGCATCGCCGCGGCTAGCTCGGCGCGGTGGGTGGCGCCCATGCCGGGAGCGAGCCGCTGCTTGGCGGCGCCGAAGCGCTTCACTGGGAGGACCGCGGTTGCGTTCAAGCCTCGTCGAGGCTAGCTGCGTAGTCGAGGACGATGCGCGCCAGCCGTGCCCGCCCCCCCGCGCCCTCCATCAGGGTCGGCACCGCGAGCGTGGGGATCTCCTCCGGAGGCGGGTCGGGGTCGCCGTCGTCGACGACCATCGCGTCGATCAGCCCCGCGTAGAGGGAGGCGACGCCCGCCGCGGTCGACGGCCGGCCCAGCGCCTGCATGAAGCGCTCGGTCGGGCCCTTGACCACCTGGCCGGCGACGAAGGGGCTGACGGCGACGACCGGGGCGGTGGAGGCGGCGATCGCCTCGGTCATCCCCGGGATCGCGAGGATCGGGCCGATGCTGATCACCGGGTTGGAGGGACCGATCACGATCGCCTCGGCCCAGCGCAGCGCCTCCAGCACCTCGGCGCTCGGCTCGGCCGCCTCGATCCCCGCCAGCTCGACCCCGTGGACCTCCGGCTCGCCGCGGTCGACGATCAGGTACTCCTGCAGAGCGCGGCTGCCGGCGGCGGTCAGCACCTTGGTCCGCACCGGCGCCTCGCACATCGGCAGCACCTTCGCCTCGACCCCGAGCGCGCGGGCGATCTGCGCCTGGGCCTCGGTAAGCCGGCCGCCCTCGTCGAGGAACTGGCGGCGGTAGAGGCAGGCCGCGAGGTCGCGGTCGGAGAGCCCGAACCAGCTTGGCGCGCCGAGCTTCGTCAGCCGGTCGAAGACGGTGAAGCTGTCGTCGCGCAGCCCCCAGCCGCGCTCCTCGTCGATCTCGCCGCTGAGCCAGTAGGTGACGAGGTCGGGGTCGGGGGAGACGTGGACGCCGAGCGTCTCGATGTCGTCGGCGGTGTTGGCGATCACCGCCAGGTCGGAGCCGATCTCCTCCTGCATCCCGGCGGCGAGCTTGGCTCCCCCGGTGCCGCCCGCCAGCAGCGTGACCCGCACGCGATTACTCCCAGTGGTCGCCGTCGGGAAGGCCGGTCAGCCGGATCCCCGCGTGTGCCTTGTAGCGGACGTTGACCGAGATCAACAGCGGCGTCAGCTGCTCGACGATCCGGGCCATCTCCAGCGGGCCGGCGTTGACGGCGCGCAGCCCGGGGATCAGCTCGATCAGGCGGGCGACCCGGGCCTTGTCGGCCTTGCGGTCGCCGCAGACCAGGACGTCCTCGCCGAGCTCGGCCTCCGCGTCGGCGAGCGTCGGGGCGCCGATCGTGTGCAGGGCGGCGACGACGGTGACGCCGTCGGGGACCATCTCCTGTGCCTGCTGGGCGGCGCTGCCCTGCCAGACGCCGAGCGAGCGCGTCGCCTTGCCGCTGACCGCGGCGGCGAGCGGGACCGTGCAGTCGACCAGGATCTGCCCCGGCCGCAACGTCTCGCGCAGGTTGTTGAGGTTCTCCGACTGGTTGCGGAAGGGGACGGTGAGGAAGACGATCTCGGCGCGACTCGCGGCCTCCTCGTTGAGCAGGCCCTCGACCCCGGCGCCGGGCACCTTCTCGCGCAGCTTCGCTGCCGCCTCCTCGCCGCGCTCGGCCGAGCGCGACCCGATCGCTATCGAGGCCCCGGCTTGGGCCCAGCGCAGGGCGAGGCCGGCGCCGAGCGCTCCGGTGCCGCCGACGATCGGGATGGTGGGAAGGTCCGCCACGGGCGCGGAAGTCTATGCTGCCCGGCGCATGAGGCTGGAGGGACGAAAGGCGCTGGTCACCGGCGGGGCGAGCGGGATAGGCACCGCGATCGCCGCTCGCCTGGCCGCGGAGGGCGCCGAGGTATGGGTCGGCGACGTCGACGTCGAGGGTGCCCAGCGGGTCGCCGGCGAGGTGAACGGCCACGCGCTCGAGCTCGACGTCACCGACCTGGAGTCCGCCCGCGCCGCGGTCGAGGCGACGGGCACGCTCGACATCCTCGTCAACAACGCCGGTACCGACGAATTCGGCTTTTTCACCTACACCAGCCCAGAGCAGTGGCAGCGACTGATCGGGATCAACCTCGTCGGCGTCTTCAACTGCACCCACGCCGCCCTGCCCGGCATGCAGGAGGCGAAGTACGGCCGCATCCTCAGCATCTCCTCGGAGGCCGGGAGGGTCGGCTCGAAGGGCTCCGCCGTCTACTCGGCGACGAAGGGGGGCGTCGTCGCCTTTATGAAGGCGATCGCCCGCGAGAACGCCCGCTACGGCGTCACCGCCAACTCGATCGCCCCCGGCCCGATCGAGACCCCGCTCCTGATGGGGGCCAAGGAGTTCGGCGAGATCGGCGAGAAAGTGATCGAGACGATGAGGTCCTCGACCCAGATGGGCCGCCTCGGCCAGCCCGAGGAGGTCGCCGCCGCGGCCGCCTTCCTCGTCTCCGACGACGCCACCTACGTCACCGGGGAGACCCTGGGCGTGAGCGGCGGCCTGGGCATGGTCTGATGGGCGAGCCCGAGGGCCTGGTTCCGGGGATCGAGCGCAGCGACGAGTTCACGGTCGCGCCGCCGCTGGTCACGGACGTCGGCGGCACGATCGGCATCGGCGTGCTCTCGACGCCGGGCATGATCGGGATGATGGAGGGCAGCGCCCAGATGCTCGCCTACGAGCACCTGCCCGAGGGCAAGGCCACGGTCGGCTTCGAGGTCTGCGTCAAGCACGTGGCGGCGGCCGCGGAGGGGACGACCTGCCGGACGCGCGCGACGCTGCGCGAGGTCGTCGAAGGCCGCAAGCTCCGCTTCGACGTCGAGGTGACCGAAGGCGAGCGCACGATCGGCGTCGGCACCCACGAGCGGCGCGTGGTGGGCCAGTCCGGCCCGCCTACCGCGTAGCCTCATCTCGATGAGCCCACTGCCCAGCAACGTCCGTATCCGCGAGGTCGGGCCCCGTGACGGCTTCCAGAACGAGCCGGAGACGATTGCCACCGCGGACAAGGTGAGGCTGATCGACATGCTCTCGTCCAGTGGCCTGAAACGGGTCGAGATCACTTCCTTCGTGCGTCCGGACGTGATCCCGCAGCTCTCCGATGCGGAGGAGGTGCTGACGGGCGTCCAGCGCCGCGACGGCGTCGCCTTTTCGGTGCTGATCCCGAATCGACGGGGGCTGGAGCGGGCGCTGGGGTTGCGCGACCGCTTCGACGAGATCAGCGTCTTCCTCTCCGCCTCGGAGACGCACAACCTCGAGAACGTAAACCGCTCGATCGAGGAGTCGCTCGAGGGTCTGGAGCAGACGCTCGCCGCCGCCGGCGATGCGGGGCTCCGCCGCGAGGGCGTGATCGCGACCTCCTTCGGCTGTCCCTACGAGGGCGAGGTGCCGCGGGACCGCGTCTTCGGGATCGCCGAGCGGCTGGCCGCGGCCGGCTGCGCCGAGGTCGGCTTCGGCGACACGACCGGGATGGCCAACCCGCGCCAGGTCCGCGAGTTCTTCGCGGCCGCGCGCGAGCGCCTCGGCGGCGTCGAGCTGACCGCCCACTTCCACAACACCCGCGGCCAGGGCCTCGCCAATGTGCTGGCGGCGCTGGAGCAGGGAGTCGACTCCTTCGAGTCGAGCTTCGGCGAGCTGGGCGGCTGCCCGGTCCCGCCCGGAGCCACGGGCAACGTCGCCACCGAGGACGTGGTCTCGATGCTGCACGAGATGGGGGTGGAGACCGGAGTGGACCTACCGGCGCTGGTCGAGGCCTCGCGCGCGGCGCAGGAGGCGCTTGGGCGCCCCCTCGGCTCGCACGTGCTGCGGGCCGGGCCGGTCGACTGGGGCGGCGGCCAGTCCGAATAGGCTCCGCAGCCATGTCCGACTTCCACAAGGCCCTCGAGGCCGCCCTCGCCGGGGGGCCGCAGCGCCACCACGAGAAGACCGCCGAGCAGGGCAAGCTGCCGGTGCGCGAGCGGGTCGAGCGGCTGGTCGACCCGGGCTCATTCGCCGAGGAGGCGGCGCTGGCGAACTGGAACGAGGAGGGCCTCGGCGCCGACGGCGTGGTCACCGGGCTGGCGAGGATCGACGGCCGTCGCGTCGCCCTGATGGCAAACGACCCCACGGTCAAGGCCGGCTCCTGGGGGCCGAAGACGGTGGAGAAGATCCTCCGCATCCAGGAACGGGCGCTCTCCCTGCAGGTGCCGATGGTCTACCTGGTCGACTCGGCCGGGGCGCGGATCACCGACCAGGTGCAGATGTTCCCCGGCCGCCGCGGCGCCGGGCGCATCTTCCACAACGAGGTGAGGCTCTCGGGCCAGGTGCCGCAGGTCTGCCTGCTGTTCGGGCCGAGCGCCGCCGGCGGCGCCTACATTCCCGCCTTCTGCGACGTGGTGATCATGCGCGACGGCAACGCCTCGATGTACCTGGGCTCGCCGCGGATGGCGGAGATGGTGATCGGCGAAACGGTGACGCTGGAGGAGATGGGCGGGGCGAAGATGCACACCGGGGTCTCCGGCTGCGGCCACTTCCTGGTCAAGAGCGACGAGGAGGCGATCGACTTCGCCAAGCGCTACCTCTCGTTCATGCCGGGCAGCTGGCGCGAGGAGCCGCCCGCCGCGCCCGCCGCCGAGCCGGCATCGGACACCCCGATCGCAGAGATCCTGCCGGCCGACGAGAACCGGCCCTTCGACATGCAGCAGCTGCTCGACTCCCTGCTCGACGCCGACAGCTTCCTGGCGATCCACAAGCGCTGGGCGAAGGAGCTGATCGTCGGCTACGGGCGCCTCGACGGGCGCACGATCGGCGTCGTCGCCAACCAGCCCAAGCACACCGGCGGCGTCCTCTTCGTCGATTCCGCTGACAAGGCGGCCCGCTTCATCCAGACCTGCAACGCCTTCAACGTTCCCCTGCTCTTCCTCGCCGACGTGCCGGGCTTCATGATCGGCACCGCGGTCGAGCGGCAGGGGATCATCCGCCACGGGGCGAAGATGATCAGCGCCGTCTCGGAAGCGACGGTGCCAAAGATCTCGGTCGTCGTGCGCAAGGCCTACGGTGCCGGGCTCTACGCGATGGCGGGGCCGGCCTTCGAGCCGGACTGCTGCATCGCCCTGCCCAGCGCCTCGATCGCGGTGATGGGGCCCCAGGCGGCGATCAACGCCGTCTTCTACAACCAGATCCAGGCGATCGAGGACGAGGCCGAGCGGGGGGCGTTCGTCGCCGCCAAGCGCGAGGAGTACGCCGAGGACATCGACATCCTCCACCTCGCCTCCGAGATGGTCGTCGACGCGGTGGTCGAGCCGGGCGACCTACGCGCCGACCTGATCAACCGCTTCGCGATGGCGGCGAGCAAGGATCGCTCCTTCGCCAAACGGCGCAACCCGGTCACGCCGGCCTGAGGTCTGCCTACTAGTGCAACGTTTTACGGCGCTGTCGGAGCCGTAAAACGTTGCACTTCATCTTCAGGCGTCGAGGGTGGCGGCGAGCTCGACGAAGTAGTCGAGGGAGGCTGGGTTGGCGAGGGAATCGCGGCTCGCGGCCTTCTCCGGCGGGGTGCCCATCAGGATCCGCTTGACCGGAACCTCGAGGATCTTTCCGCTGAGTGTGCGAGGGACCTCGGCGATCGGGAAGACCTCGTCGGGGACGTGGCGGGGAGAGCATTGGCTGCGAACCCGCTTGGCGATCTCGCGACGCAGCGCGTCATCGACCTCGGTGCCTTCGCGGAGGACCACGAAGAGCGGCATCCAGCCCTCGGTGCCGGGACGGGGCACGTCGACGACCAGGGCGTCGACGATCTCGTCGAGGCCGAGCACGGCGCGGTAGATCTCGCTCGTCCCCATGCGGATGCCGGAGCGGTTGATCGTCGAGTCCGAGCGACCGTAGATGACGGCGGTGCCGCGCGAGGTGATTTCGATCCAGTCGCCGTGGCGCCAGACGCCGGGGTAATGCTCGAAGTAGGCCTCGCGGTAGCGGTTGCCGTCGTCGTCGCCCCAGAAGAAGACTGGCATCGAGGGCATCGGCTCGGTGACGACCAGCTCGCCCACCTCGTCGATCACCGGGTTGCCGTCTTCGTCCCAGGCCTCGACCGCGGCGCCCAGCGCCCGCCCCTGCAGCTCGCCGCGATAGACGGGGAGCAGGGCGACGCCGCCGACGAAGGCCGTGCAGAGGTCGGTGCCGCCGCTGGTCGAGAAGAGCCAGGTGTCGGCGCCGAGGTGCTCGTAGATCCAGTCGAAGCCCTCGGGGGAGAGGGGGGAGCCGGTCGAGCCGACCGCGCCGAGCCGGCTGAGGTCGCGGCCGGCGCCGGGCTCGACCCCCGCCTTCATGCAGGCGGCGATGTAGGAGGCGCTGGTGCCGAACATCGTCACGCCGGCGCGCTCGGCGAGGCTCCAGAGCACGCCCATGTCGGGATGGCCAGGGTTGCCGTCGTAGAGGACGATCGCGGCCCGGGTCAGCAGGCCCGAGACGAGGAAGTTCCACATCATCCAGCCGGTCGTGGTGAACCAGAAGAGGCGGTCGCCGGGGTGGGCGTCGACGTGGAGGTTGAGCTTCTTCAGGTGCTCGAGCAGGATGCCGCCCTGCGACTGGACGATCGCCTTCGGCAGGCCGGTCGTGCCCGAGGAGTAGAGGACCCAGAGCGGGTGGTCGAAGGGGACGCGCTCGAAGGTCAGTTCGGCTCCCTTCCCGCTGGCGAGCAACTCGTCCCAGGGCATCGTGTCGCGTAGGAGGAGGTCGGGATCGGGATCGAGGTAGGGGAGGACGACCATGCGCGCCAGGCTCGGCATCGCCGCTTGCAGCTGGGAGAGGGTCTCGCGCCGGTCGAAGTCCTTGCCGCCGTAGCGGTAGCCGTCGACCGCGAATAGCACCTTGGGCTCGATCTGGGCGAAGCGGTCGACGACGCTGGCGGGGCCGAAGTCGGGTGAGCAGCTCGACCAGACCGCGCCGATGCTCGCGCTGGCGAGGAAGGCGACGATCGCCTCGGGGACGTTCGGCATGTAGGCGACGACGCGGTCGCCGCGCTCGACGCCGAGCGCTCGCAGGCCGGCGGCGGTCGCGGCCACCTGGTCGCGCAGCTCGCCCCAGCTCAGCTCGCCGAGCTCGCGCAGCTCCGACGCGTGCAGGATCGCCGCCTCGGCGTCGTCGTCCTTGCCGGCGAAGACGTGCTCGGCGTAGTTGAGGCTGGCGCCGGCGAACCACTCGGCGCCCGGCATCTCACGGTTGCCGAGCGCACGCTCGTAGCCGCCGTCGGCCTGGACGCCGAAGAAGTCCCAGATCGAGGACCAGAAGGCCTCGAGGTCGTCGACCGACCAGCGCCACAGCTCGTCGTAGCTCTCGAGCTTCAGATCCCGCTCGGCCTCGAGCCAGCGCATGTACTCGCGCAGGCGCGAGCGCTCGACCAGCTCGGCGGACGGCTCCCAGAGCTTCTCGGGCGCGGCGTCGCTCACGCCGCGGCGGCTGCGCTCGCCTGTGCCCGGTCCAGCTCGAACGGGTCGTGCGAGCAGAGCAGCCGCACGTCTTCGCCGTGGCGCGCGACCAGCTCGCGCAGCCGGTCCTGGTTGGCCAGGCGCTGGCGGCGGTCGGCGTTGTTGAGGTTCTGGAAGAAGCGCAGCCCCGGCGGGCAGGAGGGCGGCGTCGCGAGCTCGTCGTGGTGGAAGTAGGCGTCGCCGCAGTGCAGGAGCCAGCCCTCGCCGGTCTTGATCGCCACCCCGGTGTGTCCGAGCGCGTGCCCAGGGAGGGGGATCAGCAGCACCTCGGTGCCGAGGTCGGGGAGGATCCGTATGCCGCCGAAGCCGAACCAGTCGTCCCCTTCGGCGTCGTGCCGGACCCACTTCGGGTTGTGCTTCCAGTGGGCCCCGAGGTAGCGGGGGCGGTCGCGCAGGCGGGGGTTCATCGCCGCGTCGAGTTCGCGGCCGAAGATGTGCACCTCGGCGTCGGGGAAGTCCGGCAGCCCGCCGGAGTGGTCGGGGTCGAGGTGGGTGGTGACGATCTGCTTGACGTCGGAGGGCGCGAAGCCGAGGCCCTCGACCTGCTTCAGCGCCGTCTCGGCAATATCGGCCCGTGGCCGCATGAGCGCGAAGACGGGCCCGAGCTGGCGCGGGTTGCGGGTGTCCTCGGTGCCGAAACCGGTGTCGAGGAGGACCAGGCCGTCGTCGGTCTCGAGCAGTAGGCAGTGGCAGACCACCCGGCCCTGTTCGAGCAGGCCGCCCTTGCCGTTGACGAGTCGTGCCCCATTGGGACACAGCGTGCCGCAGTTGAGGTGGTGGATGCGCATGGCGTCAGCGCAGTCTATGTGGGTTCAGCGCTTCGGGCCGACGTGTCGATCCATGACCGCGACCGCTTCACGGCGAGCGACGGAGACGTTCCATGGCCCGTCCTGCCGCCAGGCGATGTCGAGCCGATCGCAGGTGTCGCAGAAGATGCGCTGGATGTCGAGCGAGCGGTTGGTGAAGAAGTAGCGCGGATACTCATAGGTCTTCTTCGGGTGCCGGATGCGGTTGGCGACGCGACAGCCGTCGGAGTGGATCAGGCCTCGCAGCAACCGCCCAGGGTGTCGCTCGACGATTCGCTCCTGCCATGGCTCCAGCTCGATCTTTCGCTTGTGCTTGACCCCGGGGCCGTGCTGGGGGAAGAGGTGGGGCCAGTGTTTCGAAAAGGAATTGACCTCCTCAACTCTCTCGGTCTTGTGGTGGGCCACACCGACCTTGCTTGCAGGCAAGACGATGCCCATAGCGGCTTGGCACTCCCTGACGATTATCGGGTAGGCACGATCCAGGAAGATCCGCAGGCGAAAGACTCCCCGGGAATGTGCAGACAGCGTGCCGTCGCCCAAATAGAGGCCCAGCAGATACGCGTATGCATAGGCGGTGATCCCAGGCAGAAACTCGGTCGAGTTCGGACACCGCGGGCACGTCATGGCTTCGCGGCGTCGGGGATTGCTGTAGGAGTCCAAGGGACGACGTAGGCGCGTCCGACCCCGAACCCAGTCGCTGACGGTTCGGCGGTTGACGCCGATCTGTCGCCCGATCTCGCAGGTGTTCAAGCCGGCATCTGAAAGCTCAAGAGCCCGTTCGACCTGTGCGTCTTGCTTCATTGGCTCGCGGGCCCGATGGATACGGCGGGTGGGACTCGAACCCACAAGCGCTTTCGCGCAGCGGCTTTTGAGACCGCCTCCTTTACCAGTTTGGACACCGCCGCCTGTTCAGCCATTCTAGATCGACGCTACGGCGAGCGCCGGTCGCGAATGCGTGAAATTGCGCTTTGCCTGCGATTCGTCACAGCCCCGGCACAGGCCCTTAACGAGCTAGCGCTAAGCTGGCAGCGGAGCGCCGTCGTCCGGCGAGGCGCCGGCGCCGTAGTCCTCGCCCGAGCCGATCGGGCGCTCCTCCTCCACGTGCCAGTTCTGGTTGAAGGCGTAGAGGGAGATCGCGATCGTGATCAGCTGCAAGATGACGAGGAGGATCACGAGCAGGCCGATCAGCGGCACCGGGATCAGCGCCTCCTCGAAGCCCTCCTTGTCGCGGGCGAACCAGCTGTCGGCGCCGACCGCGCAGAAGATCGCCAGGATCATCGAGAGCGCGGCCGCCACCGGGAGGATGCCGCGGCTCCAGCGCGCCACCAGGAAGGCGAAGAACGCGTAGAGCACCGCGAAGATCAGGCAGATGGTTCCCATGCCGCTGCCGCCGGTCATCAGCGAGAAGCCGGTGATCGTCACCAGGGCCGCGATCGCCGCCGTGGCCGCGAGCAGGAAGACGAGCACGAGCTTGGTCGTGACCGACTCGGTCTTCTCCCGATTTGGCCGCCACAGTTCGTAGCCGGGCCTGACCTCTCCAACCGCCACGCGACGATCATAGAATCTAGGAGCGACGATGCGGCATTGGTCGCGCGTTAAGCCCGGTCACGGGCAGCCACGCGGGCGTGGCGGAATTGGCAGACGCGCCGGCTTTAGGTGCCGGTGGGCTTCGGCCCGTGGGGGTTCAAGTCCCTCCGCCCGCATAGGACGCGTCCGCGGGCCGATACGATGGCGGGCGCTGGGCCAGTGGCCAAATTGGCTAAGGCACCGGTCTCCAAAACCGGGGATTCCAGGTTCGAGTCCTGGCTGGCCCGCTCAGTCCCGCCACCAGCTCGACGCGGAGGGCGCGTGCCAGCCTTATTCGAGAGCGGCGGACGAGAATCGAACTCGCGTCATCAGCTTGGAAGGCTGAGGCTCTACCGTTGAGCTACCGCCGCGTGGATTCGTCAGAATGTAAGGCAGTCACGGGGAGTGGCGCAGTCTGGTAGCGCACTCGGCTGGGGGCCGAGCGGTCGCAGGTTCAAATCCTGTCTCCCCGATACGGCTGTACCTCAAGAGCCATTTGACCCCGATGCCCGAAGTTCGTCTAGCGCCGCACAGAACTCGCGGCGCCAGATCGCCTGGTACTCGAGGGTGGGAGAGATGCGCTGGCCTTGCGTTGCGAAAAGCACAAGCAGGATTGCATCCAGCGCGAAATCCTCGAGCTGCAGGCCGTGCTCCCGAAGCGCGGCGACCGCACGAGTGAGCGCCTCCTCGCGGTGTGCCTCGATCTCTTTGAGAAGCCCCTCGACGTCGGCAAGAGTCTGAAGCCCTATGGCCTGGAGAAGATCGACCAAGAACTCGACGGTTCGTTCATGCTCTCCTGGGTTCAGCCTCTGAGGAAGAGCTCCCGCACGGCGCGCCGCCTCTTCCCAGTCGCCGAGGTCGACCCGCTCTTCCAAGAATGCGCCGAGAGACTGGACGTTGATGTCATAGCCGAGGTCGCCTGCCGGAACAGCCTGGCTGTATTCCTCCGCAAAGTCGCTGGATCGGTCGCGTATCGTGGCGAACTCACCGTCAGCTAGCTCGAGCAGAGCGCTAAGCCGGAAAAGCTGACGGCGAAGTGCCACGGGCGCTTGAGACGGCGACTTGTAGTCCAGCTTATGGCTGATGGCAGCCCATGCGTGTTGCAGAACTGAGCGAACCTGGATCTCCACGAACTTGTCGGCGTAGCGCTCCCACTCGGGCAAGGTTGATCGCGCCGTGTTCATCCGACAAACGACGTGCAGCGAGCGATACCCGAATGCGTTGACGTCAAGGTCCGCAAACTTGTCAACCGAGTCGTCGGCGCTAACTGAAAACTCGCCCCTGAGAATGTCTGCTACCTGCTGCGCATCATCGTTGTAGTAGGTGACGATCCGGACGCCAGCGAGATCCTTTATTTCCGTGAACGGGTCCGCGTAGTGCTTGCGATTGATCTTTTCGGCGAGGCTCTCGGCCGTCTTTGCGCGGTGATCGATCTGAGCCACCGAAATTCCCGCGGCGTCTACCAGGTCGTGCGCAAGACCTACGATTCGCCGTGCGAACGCATCGTATTCGGGCCGCAATTTTTCCCGGTAATGCTTTGCCGATTCCTCTGCGTTCAAGATAGTGCCAACAATAGACTCTCCTAGCGAACCAGCTCTGTTTGCCGTGGCAGGGCGGAAACCCCGCGGGTACCAAGCTCGATAGGGTGCCGCTCGCTAAATAGTGGAGAAGGCTTAATTAGTGCTGCTCACGAGATTGATGCTGTTGGGGATGGTGCTGGCCGTCAGCGGTCTGATTCCGGCTGCTCCCGTGCCGGTGGCGGCGGCCGCTCCGGCTGAAACCGCGGTTCAGGAGCAGCAAAGCGATGAAATCAAAGAGCTCGACGAAGACCTGGAAAAAAGCGAAAGGAACTTCGAGCGCATTTTCCTCCCGGTCTCGTTCCTGATCGGGATCCTGGCGCTCGGCGGCGGGCTCGGTGTCGTCTTCAGCATCCGCGACCAGAGGCGGGTGAGCCAGCTGCACGAGCTGACGGTGACGGGAGAGGTCTCCTCCCAGCGGCGCAGCGAGCAGAGCTATGCCTCCTTCTTGGCGCAGAGCCAGACGACGCTCTCACTCGTCAACGACACGCTCGAACTGGCCAAAGAAGCTACCGACCGAGCGGCGAAGAGCGTCGCGGAGAAGGCCAAGCTGCGGGTCGACGCGATCGAGGAGCGGGCTCAGAGGCTGATGCTCGACGTCTTCGCCACGCGCGAGTTCGAGCTGGTGGTCGAGGACCCGGATCGGCGGGCGGAGCTGCACGCGATCGGCGATGAACTGCGGGTACTGGAGGGATATCTGAGCCTGCAGGACATCAAGCTCAAGGACTACGCGAAATTTGTCAAAGCCCTCGAGCAGTTCCTGCTAGACGAAACCGAGTCGGCTCTGCAGGCGCTCCAGCTCGCCGCGCAGGGCCGAGTAGTCGGGGATCTGCAGAAATTCATCGAGTACTGGCTCGGCTACATACTCACCACCGTCGGTCAGTACGAAGAGGCGATCGCGAGGTTCGAGCACGACGAGGTCGATCTGTCTGATGACAGCCCGCAGTATTTCCAGCTCGAGCGGATCAAGGCCGAGACGCGCTTCTTCTCTCTGGCCAAGCCGACCCCCGGGACCGAGAGCTGGAGCGCAGAAGATAGAGCCGACCCGCGGGAACCGCATCGGCGTTTCGAAGTGGTCGCCCCCCTGCTCGACGAGCTTCAGGAGCTTGCCGAAAAAGTCGCGGCGAGCGATAGCCACCAGGCCAAGATCCACACCCAGCTCGAAGTCGCTCGCACCCGCGCCGACGTCTTCGAGTGGGTTGCATACGACAAAAGCCACTTGGACGAACCCCTTGATTTTGAGACCGCGATCAAGAGGGGGGGCGAGATCGTGTACGGGCACCAATCGCCCGAGAAGCCCAGCGATCTCCTGGGCTCGCCGCTCTGGGAGCGGCTGAACGAACCGGACCTGCTGCGGTACTGGGCCCTGAGGGAGGCGCGGAAGATCTGTAAAGAGGACCTGGGGGGGCGGAGCGTGGAGGTCGACTTCGCCCTCGCCGAGTGCTACTTCAAGCTGCGGGAAGACGGGGCGATAGCGGCGTTGAAGAGGTCGAAGGCACGCTTCCAGACCACTTCGGTGAGCACCGCGAGAAGCGGCATGAGGTGGCGCTGCACCAGAGCCTGTTGATCTGCCAGTGCCGTCTCTTCACCCTGCGCAAAGAAGCGGAGGAAGAGGAGGAAGAGCGACAGGCGAAGTTGCGTGCGGCCGGGAAGGCTGACGACGACTCAAAAGAGATCCCTCGGCGCAATCCGCAGGAAGAAGAACGCCACATCCGCGGGGCCCAGGGCGTCACCAAGGAAAAGCTGAACAAACTGCGCGAGGGGCGGGTGACGATCTTCAGCCACATCCAGCGGCGCAACCTGACGCAGGAGGAGTTTGGGAACGAGATCAAGGCGATCGTCGACCAAGAGGGCATCCAAGAAGGGGCCGGATGAACGGCTCGTGGGTGCGAAGGGCCAGGCGGGACTGGCGGGAGGAGATGGGGCCGATCTGGGAGGTGCGGAGCTGGCGTTGGAGGCGGGCGAGGAGACGGAAGGACTACGACCTCAGCGGCTACCGCATCCCTGTCCAGGTTTGTCCGCGCGGCTGCGAATTTCACGAACTCGCGCGCCGCGACCTGCTCGCCAAGACCCGCCTCGGCGGCCGGGCGGCTCTCCACACCGTTTTCACGTTCGAGACGGAGAACTGCCCCAACTGCGGTTCTCGCCTCGCTAGCGAATGTGTTCGTTGCGGGGAGGATGCCCTCTCGCCGGTCGTGGACCACTGCCGGTTCTGCGGCCTGCCGCAACCCTGGGCGACGGCGCGGCGGGCCGGAGCCGAGCGAACGGATCTCCGCCGCTGGCGGCCGCCGGACGAGGGGAGCGCGGAGGAATCGGGTGAGCACGCAAA
Organism: Solirubrobacterales bacterium; assembly: GCA_036376915.1. Lineage (GTDB taxonomy): Bacteria > Actinomycetota > Thermoleophilia > Solirubrobacterales > 70-9 > VRUE01. The sequence goes on along the minus strand of DASUZK010000065.1, from coordinate 3,926 downwards.
CGATCCGGCCGAGCTGCTCTACCGCTCCTACGGGCGCGGCGGCCTATGGGTGCTCAACGGCGACATCGCTCAGCTGGAGGTGGACGCCGTGGTCAGTAACGACGACGTCCACGGGCGGATGTGGACGCAGGTGGCGCGGGCGATCAAGTCGGCGGCTGGTGAAGGCGTGGAGCGACTGGCGCAGGAGGGGCGACCGTTCCAGCTGGGCCAGGCATGGGTGACCTCGGCCGGAGGCCTGAGGCACATGAAGGGAATCGTCCACGTCGCCTCGATGAGCCGGCGGGGGAAGTCGTCCCCCGAGGCCGTTAGGAAGTGCCTGGTCTCGGCACTCGAGGTTGCGACGGAGCGAAAGTACGAGTCACTGGGGGTAGCGGCAATCGGCAGCGGCACCGGGGAGATCACTCTCGCGAACTGGTACAAGGCGTTTGCGGAGGTGACGATCAGTCACTTCAGCGGCCGGACCGGGAGAGAGTGGGGAGGGCCGCCAGAGCTCGACGTCGTCCTCGTCCTCTTCGAACTGCCAAACTTCCCGGCCGAGGTGAAGCTTGTGCGGGAAGCGGTCTTCTCGGCCTGGAAAAAAGCGGGGAAACCTGCCGACGGCACACCGGAGTGGCGCCCGCCGGGGACCCTGACGCGCCTGGGCAGGCGTCTGCGAATCGTGGGCACGGCGAACAGTTGAATGGCAAGTCAGCTCGAGTACGTCGACCCCAACCAGCGCCCCGGCCTCTTCAGCCGCGTTTACGCCGCGCTTGCCAACACGCGCGTGGGGCGGTTCATGTCGGTCCACCTGGTTTGGAGGGTCGATCCGTATCTGATGCGGATTACCCGAGGGCGCCTCGGGATGGGGCTCGCGATGCCGACCGCACTGCTCGAGACACGGGGTGCCAAGAGCGGCGAAGTGCGGCGCAACGTGGTCATCTACTTCCACGACGGCGACCGGGCCACGGTCGTCGCTTCGAAACTCGGCCTCCCGAGCCATCCGGCGTGGTTCCACAACCTCCAGGCCCATCCCGACGTCACCTTCGGCGGCATCCCGATGCGGGCGACGGTGGTCGCCGACGAGGCTGAGCGCCAGCGGCTCTGGACACTCGCCGACCGCGTCTTCGCGCCCTACGCGGCGTACCGCCGGGAAGCGGCGAAGGCGAACCGGACGATCCCGATCGTCCAGCTCGTCCAGCGCGAGGCAGGTTAGCCTCTTACTCCTAGCTAGTAAGGCGCGTCGACCGCCCTGGCCCAGTCCTCATCGACGTGGAGCTGGCCCTCCGCGTCCGTGTCGACGATCACCACTGTCGCGGGCTGACGGTTCCCGCTGCGGGGATCGATCGTGACCGACCCGGTCCATCCCCGCCAGCCCCTGATGCCGTCGAGAGCGGCGGTGAGCTTCTTGGAGGCGGTGCCGCCCGCCTTCTCGACGCCGTCGGCGAGGAAGTTCAGCGAGTCGTAGGTGTAGGGGCTCCAAGTGCCGGGGGCTTCGCCGAGCTCGTCGCGGTACTCAGCTACCTTGGCAGCCGCGCCGGAGAAGTCCTCGGGCGCGGGCACGCCGACCACGGGACAGGCTTGGGCGGCCGGGACGCCGGCCGTTTCGACGAAGCCGGTGTCATACGACGCGTAGTCCGCGATGCACTGCGATTCGACTTTTCCGTCACGCATCTCCTTCGCGATCAGACCTCCCTCGGGGAAGTAGACGGCCGCGTAGATGACGTCCGGATTCCTAGCGGCGAGCTTTTCGACCACGCCGGCGTAGCTCTTCTTGCCGGGCTTCGCCTTCTCGAAGGCGGTCACGGTGACGCCGGCTGCTTCGAGCGACCCCTTCAGCGCCTTGGACACCGAGACGGTGTAATTCTGGGTCGGGTCGTAGGCGATGGCGACGGTCTTGGCGCCCAGCCAGCCGGTCAGCGCCTGTGAAGCGACGGGGGCGATCTGGTAGGTCATCGGCTGCAGGGTGAATCCGAGGCCGTTGGTCGAGGTGTCGGAGGTCAGCCTGATCGGCACCAGGCCGGCTTCGATGTAGAGCGGCAGCGTTTCGACGCCGACGCCCGAGTTGTAGGGGCCGACGATGCCGTCGAGGCCGGCCGCAATGGCGGACTTCGCGGCCTTCACTCCCGTTGCCGGGTCGGCGGCATCGTCGATCGGGACGATCTCGACCTGTTTGCCCAGGATCCCGTCCTCGGCGTTGAGCTGCGTAGCTGCCAATTCGGCGCCCTTCAGCATGCCCTTGCCGAGCGCAGCCTGTTCGCCCGAGAGCGGTGCCTCGAGCCCGACCCGGAAGCTGCTCGAGTTGCTGTCGTCGGAGCTTGAATCCCCGCAGCTCGCGGCGCCGAGGGCAAGGGCGACGAGGACGAATGCCGTGGCGAGCCGGATCTTGTTCTGCACGACTGGTTGCTCCTTTCGAGAGCGGTGCGCTGCTGGTGTCTGGTCGGTATCGCGACTCTTTCACGCTCGCCGGTCGGCCATGGCCCGATCGAGTGCCTCCCTCACGAGCCGAATCCCCTGCTCGATCGCGGGCTCGGGGAGGCCGCCGAAGCCGAGGACGAGGCCGGGCGGGCCGCCCGGCTTGAAGCGATGCAGGGCCAGGCCCTCGAGGGCTACCCCACGGTCGGCGGCGGCGGCGATCAGACGAGGCTCGTCGACGCCGACGGGAAGCTCCCCCAGCTCGTAGAGGCCGGCGGCACTCTCCTCTACGCGGGCATCGGGGAGGTGGCGCGCTAGTGCGTCCATCAGCGCCTCGCGGCGGCGCTGGTAGCGCAGGCGCATGCGGCGAAGGTGACGGTCGAGCTCGCCGCGGGCGATGAAGTCCTGTAGGGCGAGCTGGCCGATCGTCTCCGAGCCGCGGTCCTCGATCGCCTTCACCGAGATCAGCGGCCAGCCCAGCCAGGACGGGGTGAGCATCCAGCCGAGCCTCATGCCGGGCACCAGGCGCTTGCTCGCCGAGCCGATGTAGGCGACGCGCTCCGGCGCGAGGCCCTGAAGCGCGCCGACGCCGCCCCGGTCGTAGCGCAGCTCGGCGTCGAAGTCGTCCTCGACGATCAGCCGCTCTCCCTGCTCCGCCCACTCGATCAGGGCCGCCCGCCGCTCGCTGCTCAGCACCCGCCCGGTCGGGAACTGGTGGGCGGGGGTGACGATCACCGCTGCCGCTTCGGTTGCCTCGAGATCCTCGACCCGCAGCCCCTCTTTGTCGACCGCGACCGGCACCACCTCGATTCCGGCCTGCTCGACGATCAACCGGTGTGTGTGCCAGCCGGGATCCTCCAGGGCGACCCGCTCGACGCCGCGATCGCGCAGCCAGCGCGCGATCAGGGACAAACCTTGGGCGAAGCCCGTGCAGACGAGTAGGTGCTCCGGGTCCGCGGCGGCGCCGCGGACCCGCCCCAGGTACTCGGCCAGCGCCTCGCGCAGGGACGGGACGCCGCGTGGGTCGGGGTAGTCGACTGCGTCGATCGGCGCCTGCCGCCAGGCGGTGCGCAGCGAGCGCAGCCAACGATCGCGCGGGAAGCCGGCCAGGTCGGGAAGGCCGGGATCGAGGCGGTAGGGAAGGCTGGGCTGCAGCGACCGCGCTGGCGACCGTGGCGCCTGCGCGCGAACGGTGAGGGCGACCCGCGTCGGCGCGCCCTGACCGCCGAGCAGGTACCCCTCGGCCGCAAGCTGGCCATAGGCCTCGCTGACGACACCGCGCGAGACCCCGAGCTCCGCGGCGAGGCTGCGGGTCGAGGGCAGTCGCGTCCCGGCTACCAGCCGCCCTGCCCGGATGTCCTCACGGATCGAGCGCTCGATCTGTTCGTGCAGCGGCGCTTCCGCTCCTCGGTCGAGCCGCAGAAGGAGCCCGCCTGCAGCAACTGGACCTGTTGAGTGAGCCATTACTGGCACTGTATATCGGTCCAGTAGTCCCGTAACCTCGCCCTCGAACTGCTGACTTCGTCGTTACCGGT
>DASUZK010000064.1:0-9905 GCA_036376915.1 Solirubrobacterales bacterium | reverse complement strand
AAGCGCCGGCCGCCCCGCTCGGCCGGCGGCGCGGTGCGCAGCCGCGGCGCCCGCAGCGGCGCGAAGGCGTCGTTGGTCACCTCGCCCGACCAGGCGAGGTCCCAGAGCGCTCCGTGCAGCTCCTCGAGCGGGTGGTCGAGGTCGGCGAGCAGGTCGATCCAGAAATCCGGCCCGGCGGCGAGGCGCTCGCGAATCGCGTCGTGGACCTCGCCCTCGGGCCGCTCGAGCTTGGCATTGGCCGGCGGCGGCCCGGCGAGGCGGACGTCGTCGCGGAAGTAGAGGGCGACGCGGCCGTCACTGCGACCGCGGGCGCCGGCGCCGATCCAGACCAGCTCGCCGCTGGTGCAGAGTTCGTCGAGCCAGACGGGCGAGTAGGCGCCGAGCCGCCGCGGCAGCACGTCGCCCTCCCAGACCTTCGGCGTCAGCGCCACTCCCTGCAGCGGCACCAGCGCCTCGCGCAGGCGGTCGGGCCCGGCGCCCGCGGCGCGGTGGGCGTCGACGTTCTGCCAGCTCGGCAGGAAGCGGGCGAAGCGGTCGCGCGCGGCCGGTTCGACCTCGCGGCGCAGGTGGGCGAGGCTGGCGCGGCGGACCCGGCGCAGGACGTCGGAGTCGCACCACTCGCGCTCGGTGCCGCCCGGCAAGAGCTCGCCGCGGACCAGGGTGCCGGCCCGCTCGAGCTCGCGCAGCGCCGGAGTCGGGTCGACCCCGTAGCGGGTCGCCAGCTGGGCGGTCGGGAAGGGACCATGGGTCCGTGCATATCGCCGCACCAGGGCGACGAGCGGATCGGGATGCTCGGCGAGGAAGCTGTCAGGCAGCCCGGCGGGCGGCGGCACCCCGAGCGCGTCGCGGTACATGCCGGCGTGCTCGGCGGCGATGTAGCGCTCCTCCCCGTTGACCCGCACGAGGGCGGCGCGGCGCTCGGCGACGAGCTTCTCCAGCATCGAGCTGGCCGAGTAGCCCTCCGCGACGCGCTCGGCACACTCTCCGGCGGTCAGGTCGCCGAGATTTCGCAACACCTGCTGCAGAGCGTCTCGGTCGCCGGCCTGGCCCATCTCGGTGCGGTGCTGGAGCTGGGCCTCGACCTCGACCAGGGCCTCGGGGTCGATCAGCTCGCGCAGCTCCTCCTGGCCGAGCAGCTCGCGCAGCAAATCGCGGTCGAGCGCCAGCGCCGCCGCGCGCCGCTCGGCATTCGGCGTGTCCCCCTCGTACATATAGGTGGCGACGTAGTCGAAGAGCAGAGAGGAGGCGAAGGGGGAGGCGGTGGGGGTCTCGACCTCGACCAGGCTGAGCTTGCGCGAGTGCAGATCGCCCAGCAGCTGGGTCAGCGCGGGCAGGTCGAAGACGTCGCGCAGGCACTCGCGGTAGGTCTCCAGCACGACCGGGAAGCGGGGGAAGTCCCGCGCCACCTCGAGCAGGCTCTGCGCCTTGAGGCGCTGCTGCCACAGCGGCGTGCGCTTGCCGGGATAGGCGCGGGGCAGGAGCAGCGAGCGGGCGGCGTTCTCGCGGAAGTGCGAGCCGAACAGGGCCGAGCCCGAGAGCTCGCCGACGACGAGATCCTCGAGCTCGTCGGGCTCGACCAGGACCAGGTCTGCCGGCGGTGGCTCGTCGGCATCGGGCAGGTGGACGACGATGCCGTCGTCGGACCAGATCGCGTCGGCCTCCAGGTTGCGCTCGGCGCGGATCTTGGCTGCCAGCGCAAGGCCCCAGGCGGCGTGGACGCGGCCGCCGTAGGGCGAGAGCACGCAGAGGCGCCAGTCGCCGATCTCGTCGCGAAAGCGCTCGACCACGATCGTCTTGTCGGAGGGAACGACGCGGGTCGCCGCCTGCTGCTCGCGCAGGTAGGCGACCAGGTTCTCGGCGGCGCGGCGATCGAGGTCGTAATCCTTGGCCAGCTCCTTGGGCTCACGGCCGACCGCCTCGCGGGCGAAGGCGCCGATCGCCCGGCCCAGCTCAGCCGGGCGGCCGATCCCGTCGCCCTTCCAGAAGGGGACGGCGCCAGGGACCCCGGGCGCCGGAGTGACGATGACGCGGTCGCGGGTGATCTCCTCGATCCTCCAGGTGGTCGCGCCGAGCAGGAAGGTCTGGCCGGGACGGGCCTCGTAGACCATCTCCTCGTCGAGCTCGCCGACGCGGCGGCCGTCGGGCAGGTGGACCCCGTAGAGGCCGCGGTCGGGAATCGTGCCGGCGTTGGTGACGACCAGCTGTCGGGCGCCTTTGCGGCCGTGCATCGTGCCTGCGGTGCGGTCCCAGACGATCCGCGGCCGCAGCTCGGCGAAGCGGTCGGAGGGGTAGCGCCCGTCGAGCATGTCGAGCACGTTCTCGAGCTGTTCGCGGGAGAGCTCGTGGAAGGGCTCGCTCGCGGTGACGAGACGCTCGACCTCGTCGATCTCCCACTCGTCCAACGCCGCCATCGCGACCAGCTGCTGGGCGAGGACGTCGAGGGGGTTCCGCGGGATCACCGTCTCCTCGATCGCCCCTTCCCGCATTCTCTTGGCGACCACGGCGCACTCGAGAAGGTCGGCGCGGAACTTGGGGAAGATGCGGCCGCGCGAGACGTCGCCCACGGAGTGGCCGGCGCGGCCGACCCGCTGCAAGCCTCGACTGACCGACTTGGGCGACTCGACCTGGATCACGAGATCCACAGCCCCCATGTCGATCCCCAGCTCTAGGGACGACGTCGCGACCAGGCAGGGCAATTGCCCGGACTTGAGCAGCTCCTCAACAACGGTCCGCTCCTCGTGACTCAGAGAGCCGTGGTGGGCTCGGGCGATCTCCTCCAGGGAACCGGGCGCGTCGACCGCGGGTCCTGTCGCGGGGGAAGGGGGGGCGCTGCGGGCGGACGCACGGCGTCCGTCCTCGACCCCCCCAACCCCCACGCCACCCGCGGAAGGAGCGTCCTCATCCCGGGAGGAGTCGGGGTTGCCCGCATGCTCGGTGGCTGGGAGCTCCTGGGGAGGTTCATCGGCATGAAGCTCGTTTAGGCGCTTGGCAAGCCGCTCCGCGGCGCGGCGGTTGTTGACGAAGATGATGGTTGACGTGTGTTCTCTGACGAGCTTGAGGAGCTCGGGGTAGATCGCGGGCCAGATCGAGCGGACGTGGACGAGGGGCTCGCCCTCGGGAGGATTGCCGTCGCCGTTTGGGAAAGCTGGAGCTCCCGGGTCCGCCATGTCCTCCACCGGCACCACGATCTGCAGATCCAGCTCCTTGGCCACCCCCGCGTCGACGATCTTGCACTCGCGTTTCGGCCCCACAAGGAACCGAGCTATCCGCTCGAGCGGGCGCTGTGTCGCGGAAAGACCAATGCGCTGGAGATGAGGCGCATCTCCCGCGGGTGGCGTGGGGGTTGGGGGGGTCGAGGACGGACGCTGTGCGTCCGCCCGCAGCGCCCCCCCTTCCCCCGCGACAGGACCCGCGGCCGACCCGTCCCGTCCCTTCACCAAATGCTCCAGCCGCTCGAGACTCAGCGCCAGGTGCGACCCACGCTTCGATTGGGCGACCGCGTGGATCTCGTCGACGATCACCGCCTCGGTGGTGGCGAGGATCTCGCGGACCCCGGAGGAGAGCATCAGGTAGAGGGACTCTGGGGTGGTGATGAGGATGTCGGGCGGGGCTTTGCGCATCGCCCGGCGTTCGGCCTGGGTGGTGTCGCCGGTGCGCAGGCCGACCGAGATGTCGGCGCCGATCCCTCGCAGCGGCGCCCGCAGGTTGCGCTCGATGTCGTAGGAGAGCGCCTTCAGCGGCGAGACGTAGACGAGGCGGACGCCCTGCCCGCGCTCGGGCATGCGCGAAAGGCGGTCGATGCCCCAGAGGAACGCAGCCAGGGTCTTGCCGGAGCCGGTCGGGGCGCAGATCAGCGCGTTGGCACCGCCGGAGATCGCCTCCCAGCCTCCCGCCTGCGCCGGCGTCGGTCCCTCGAAGGAGGCCTCGAACCAGCGCCGCACGGGGTCGCTGAACGGCGCCAGCGGGTCGGATCCCGCACCAGCTTTCGCAACGGTGGTCAACCCACCGATCTTACGGCAGGGTGCCCGCGCCTCAGCCGGGACTGCCGCCGGCGAACTTCACGTAGGCGAACCAGGCGGGCTTGGGGACGAACCCTTCGCCGAAGAGCCCGGTCCCGTCGCAGAAGTTGCAGATTCCGGCGCGATCGTCGACCGAGAACCAGAAGATCTGCTTCAGGCGCCATTTTGCCTGCCTGCTCTTGAACAGCTTGAAGGCGCCATTGAGCTGCTTGACCTGGCCCTGCCGGCCTTTGGCAAAGGCGTTGTGCTTGGGGTCGGGAGGTTGGGAGCTCCAGCCGATCTCAGTGATCCAAAGGCCCTTGCCGGCGTCGTGGTTCTCCTTCAGGACCGCACGGAAAGCTTCGATGTCCGGGGTCAGTTCCTGGTAGGCGCCGGTGTACGGATGCAGGGCGACCCCGTCGAACTTGCTCTTGATCCCCGGCGTGGTGCGGTAGAGCTGGTCGAGGAAGTCGGTGGCGAAGTAGGCCTGCGGCGGCTTTCGCTTGAACTGCGCCTCCCGGGGCTGGGCGAACATCCCGCCGAGGACGATCTTGGCCCCCGGGTCGACGCTCTTGATCGCCGCGTGGGAGAGCTTGACAAGCTTGCCGTACTCGGCGGGGTTGGGCCTGACCACGAAGTACTTGAAGTTCGCCTCGTTCCAGATCTGCCAGGTGCGGACCGGGTGCGGGGGCAGGGCCGGGTTCTCGGCCCAGAAGCTGCCGCCAGGCCCGTAGCGGGCGACGACGAGCTTGAGGAAGCTGGTCCAGGAGCTGCGCTGGAAGCCGCTCCTCACCGGCAGCGTCTTCGGGGCTCGCACCGTGCCGTGGGAGCCGGGCACGACGGCCAGCGGCACGACCCAGGACGGGGAGTTGTAGACGAAGGGGAGCACTTCGAGCCCAGCCTGCGCCGCGCCCGCCACGAGGGGATCGACGCTGGAGAAGTCGGTGGCGCCCCCCGGTTCCTTTTGGATCGCGCTCCATCCGATCGGGATCCGCACGCTGTCGACCCCACCGGCGCGCAGTCGCTGGAACTCTTCGGCCGTCGGCACGCCCTGGGGCGAGACGCCCCAGAAGTTGCCCGGGACGGCCGCGGCCAGGGGCGGCGTCGAGCCGAGGGCGGCGAAGGAGACCGCCAGCGCGGCAATCCAGGTACGCGTCAGCCCGAAGGGGCGCTTCCGATAGCTCGACACGTCAGCTGGCCTTGGGCGACGCAGGTGTGGTCGAGCCGCCCTGCTGGCGCCGCTGCCTGACCATCACGACGGCGACGGAGATCGCCGCAAGGAGAGCGACCCCGATCAGGATCGGGACCAGGGGCGAGGAGCCGCCGTCGCTGTCGGCGGGGGCGCTGTCAGCCTTGGCCTGACCGCTCGGCTGCACCGAAGCCTCGTCGGCACCTTTGGGGCCGCTGCCTGGGCTACCCTGCCCGGTGCCCCCGTCATCGGCCCTCACCGCACCTTCAGCCTTCGGAGATGAGCCTTCCTGTGAAGATTGCCCGCTGGGATTCGAATCCGATCCCGAGCTCGCCGTCGGCGACCCGCCGTCGCCGGAGGCCTTTGCGGTCGGCGGGCGATCCTTGTCGTGGACGGGAGGGTTATTCCCTTCGGCCGTAGGAATGGCGTCTTGATACTGCACGCAGGCCGAGCCCGAGCAGTTTTCGGCCTGAGCGAGAACCGGAAAGCAAGCCAATGCCAGCAGAGCCAACACTGACATCAGCGCGAAGGGGCGGCCCGGACGTGGGGCCGGACGATGGCGCTTCCCGACGATCATCGGCCGCAAGGTTAGACCAAACGGCGGCGTTGCTTGCACCGGTCGCCCTGATCGCCGGCCTGGCCCTCGCCGGCGGCGGCTTCGACGTGACCGGTCGTCACATAGCCGGGCTGGCGACGTGGCTCGTCGTGGTCGCCCTGCTCGTATTCGGAGCGGCGCCGGGGGCGAAGCTGGAGCGGCCGTTCTACTGGGCGGGCGGGCTGATCCTCGGGCTGTCGCTTTTGTGCGCAATTTCATCCCTCTGGTCGGGGTCGGTCGAGCTGAGCGTGATCGAGGCGGACCGCGTCCTGGCCTGCCTCGCGTTCTTCCTCGTCGCGTTTCTGATCGCCCAAACCGACGAACGGCGCCAACGTTTCGCTGAAGGCCTGGCGATTGCCGCGACGCTGGTCGCGCTGCTCGGCCTCGGCAGCCGCCTGCTGCCGCACGTCCTCGAAGTCGCCGACTCGCTGGGCAGCGGCCCGCGGCTGCGCTATCCGCTCGGCTACTGGAACGCCAACGGGGCGATGGCCGGCATCGCCGTGGCGATGCTGCTGTGGACGAGCCGCCGCTCGGCCTGGGCGTTCCTGCGCTGGCTCTCGGTGGCGGCGATCCCCGCCGTGCTGCTCACCCTCTACTTCACCTACTCGCGGGGGGGGCTGCTGGCCCTCCTGGTTGCGACCGGATGCCTGATCGCCCTCTCCCGGGACCGTCTCTGGATGCTGAGCACGTTCGCGATCGGGGCGCTGGGGGCGCTGCCGGCCGTGCTCGCCGTGCAGGCGCGGCACAGCCTTGCCGACAACGTCGCCAACCAGGCGGCCGTCGACCAGGGGGTCACGGTGCTGGCGATCCTGCTCGCCGGGGTCGCCCTTTCGCTGGCTCTCTTCGCCGGGCTGCGCCGGATCGAGGTTGGCGACGGGAGGCTGGCCGGGCGGGCGCTGGCGGCGTCCCGCAACCCCGTGGTGCTCAAACGCGTCGCGCTCGGCCTCGCCGTCGCCGCGATCGCCGCCGTCGTCGCCGTTGGCGGCCGCGCCTGGGACCAGTTCTCCAGCCCCGACATCCAGTTCCCCGACGACCCCAAGCAGCACTTCTCCGACTTCTCCGGCGCCGGGCGCCACGACTTCTTCCGGGTCGCGCTCGACTCCTTCGGCGAAAAGCCGTTCCTCGGCAGCGGGGCGGGCACCTACCAGTTCTCCTGGGAGCGCGACCGCTCGATCGAACTGCCCGTCCACGACGCCCACTCGCTCTACCTCGAGGCCTTCGCCGAGCTGGGGGCGGTCGGCGGCCTGCTCGTGCTGGGGCTCGTAGGGACCCTGCTCTGGTGCGCCTTCTCCGCCTGGCGCGCCGCGCCCCACCCGCAACGCGAGCGCTACGCGGCGCTGACGGCGGCGATGCTCGCCTTCGCCGTCGGCGCCGCCTTCGACTGGTTCTGGGAGATCGCCGCCCTCGGCGCGGTCTTCTTCCTCGCCGGCGGTGTCGTCGTCGCCGCCCGCTGCACCCAGATAGCAGAAGACCCGCGCCGCGAGGCCGGGGCAAGCGAGGGGCGCCGCTACGGCCTTGCCGTCGCCGGGCTGGCCGTGGCCTGGATCGCCGCGATCGCGCTGATCGGGCCGCTGCTGGTCGAGCGCGAGATCGAGGCCAGCCAGGCCGCCGCGGCCCGGGGGGACATCGGCGCGGCCGTGGATCACGCCGGCAACGCGCGCACGATCGAGCCCTGGGCCGCCTCGCCATACGTGCAGCTCGGCCTGCTGGCCGAGCGCCAGGGCGAATACCCGATCGCGATCGAGCACCTCACCCACGCGATCGAGCGCGAGGACCGCAACTGGCAGTGGCTCTACCTGCGCTCCCGGATCGAGCGCGAGGCCGGCGACGAAGAAGCCGCCCGGGCCGATCTCGAACGTGCCCGCGAGCTCAACCCGCGCGAGGAGTGCCTGCGCGGAGAATGGGCGTGCGGATGAGCGCCCGGGCACCGGAGGCGACGCGGCCCGAGCCGACCGAGATGGCGAGCCGGCTCGGGCTGACCGGCATCAGCGCCTCGCGCCGGCGAGGCGCCCTGCTGCGCCGACTGCTTGCCATTGGCGACTGGGTGGCGATCCTCGCGGCGCTCTGCGTCACCACCGCGGTGACGATCACCACAGACGTCAGCGACCTCTTCTGGGCGGTGCTCTTCATCCCCGCCTGGATCCTCGTCCTCAAGCTGCACGGCCTCTATGACAACGACCATCGCCGCATCCGCCACAGCACCCTCGACGAGCTGCCCTCGCTCGTCTCCGCCAGCGCTCTGGGCACGATCGTCCTCGACGGGCTTCTGGCCCTGAGCCCGGTCGGCCCGCTCTCGCCGAAGAGCGCGATCATGGTCGGGATCGGCGCCCTGCTTGCCTGCTTCGTGACCCGCGCCGTACTCCGCTTTGCCTGGCACCGAATGGCCGGCATCGCAACGGGGCTCGTGATCGGGCCGGCGGCAATGGCCGACGTGGTCGCGCGCCGGATCGCCACCCACCCCGAGGCCCGCCTGCAACTGGTCGGCTACCTCTCCGCCCCACGCGACAAGGATCGCCGCGCCTCGCTGCCACGACTCGGCTCGATCGAAGAGATCTCACGGATCGCGCGCGAGTACGACGTCGAGCGCGTGGTGATCACCGAGCAGGAGATGAGCGAGGCCGATGCTGGGCACCTGATCGACGAGTGCAAGGCAGCAGGGCTTGGGCTGACCCTGCTGCCCCGTCACTACGGTCTGCTCGGCCCGGGGATCGAGTTCAACCGCCTCGCCGAGCTGCCCGTGCTCGACTTCCGCTTCTCAGACCCCCCACGCTCGACCCTGGCGCTGAAGCGGGGACTCGACATCGCCGTCTCGGGCCTGATGCTGACGCTGCTCTCGCCATTGCTTGCGGCAATCGCGCTGCTGATCGTGGTCGACTCCGGCATGCCGGTCTTCTTCCGCCAGAAGCGCGCCGGCAAGGGCGGAGCGCCGTTCACGATGCTGAAGTTCCGAACCATGGTGGCCGACGCCGAGGAGCGGCTGGCCGATCTGGTCGACCTGGAGAAGCTCGACGAGCCGGCCTTCAAGATCCCCAACGACCCCCGCATCACCCGGGCCGGGAAGTTCCTGCGGCGGACCAGCCTCGACGAGCTGCCACAGCTGATCAACGTACTGAAGGGGGACATGTCGCTGGTCGGGCCGCGCCCAGAGGAGGAGGCCGTCGTCGCCCTCTATGACGAGCGCCAGCGAGCGCGGCTGGCGATCAAGCCCGGCCTGACCGGCCCGATGCAGGTCTACGGGCGCGGCGACCTCACCTTCGAGGAGCGGCTGGCGATGGAGCGCGACTACCTCGACAACCTCTCCGTGACCGGCGACCTGGCGATCCTGCTGCGCACGCCGCGGGCGATCGTCCGCGGCGACGGCGCCTACTAGAGAATCCAACGATGGTGAGCAAACTCGACCTCGAGGTCGTCATCGTCAGCCACGGCGCCGAAGGGCTGCTGCGTCGCTGCCTGCGCTCGCTCGCCGAGCACCCGGCGAGCGGCTCGATGCGGGTCACCGTGGTCGACAGCGGCAGCACCGACTCGACCCCGGACATGGTCGAGAAGGAGTTCCCGGCCGTACGGCTCCTGCGCCGCGACAACATCGGCTTCTCCGCTGCCAACAACGTCGTCCTGCGCGAGGACGAGGCCGATGCGGTGCTGCTGCTCAACCCCGACACCGAGGTCTACGAGGGCACGCTCGACGCGGCGCTGACGCGGCTGCGCTCCGACGAGCGGATCGGCATGGTCGGCTGCAAGCTGGTGACCGAGTCGGGAGAGCTCGACCACGCCTGCAAGCGCTCCTTCCCCACCCCGCTCAGCGCTCTCGCCCACTTCACGGGAGTCGGCCGAGGCGATGGCGCCTCGGAGTCGCTGAGCCAGTACCGCGCCACCCATCTCGGCGACGACGAGGCGGGTGAGGTCGACGCGGTCAACGGGGCGTTCATGCTTTGCCGGGCTGAGGCGGTACGCGAGGTCGGGCTGCTCGACGAGGGCTACTGGCTCTACATGGAGGACCTCGACTGGTGCCGGCGCTTCTGGCAGGCGGGCTGGAAGGTCTTCTACGAGCCCGCGGGCGTCGCCCTCCACGTCAAGGGCGGCTCCAGCGGCAAGCGCCGCGCCCCCAAACAAGAGATCGCCTTCC
>DASUZK010000063.1:0-7273 GCA_036376915.1 Solirubrobacterales bacterium | reverse complement strand
CAGCGCCGTGCTCATCGTCAGCATCGAGTGCGGCGCGTCGCCGGAGAGGATGTTGGCGCGGCTGGCGCCGTCGGCGTGCAGCAGGCCGCGGCCGTTCGAGTGCCGCCGCTCCAGCTCTTCCGCGTCGCGCGGGTGGTTGGTGACGATCGCCGCGTCGCGGTCCTTCTCCCACCAGCGAAAGGCCGGCATGTCCTCGTTGCTGCCGTGCAGCAGCCCGGCCTGACAGGCGCCGGTCTGCGAGGACCAGTCCGTCTCCCACCTCTCCAGCCGGTGGGAGCCGCTGCGCAGCCAGGCGGCGAGGTTGGGGGCGCTGCCGTCGCCGAGCGCGCGGTGCAGGACGTCGTGGGCGAGGCCGTCGATCTCCAGGAAGAGGACGCCCGGGACCTCGCTCCGCACCGCCCGCTTTCGGCGCCGCGCCTGCCGCCGCACGACGTAGCGATACCAGGACTCATCCTCGTCGATCGCGAGCAGTGCGTAGACGATCGCGGTTACCGCCGCCATCGCGATCGTCACCACCACCCCCTCGAAGACGCCCTCGATTTCCCCCCCGGGCAGGACGTCGATCGCGAAGGTGACGAGCAGGCCGTTCAGCAGGAGCGCCGCGAAACCCAGCGTGAGGACGGTCAGCGGCAACGCAAAGCGGGCGATGACCGGCCAGATCAGGGCGTTGAGGAACCCGATCAGCGCGGCCGCGCCAAGCGCGGCCGGCGCTCCGTCCAGGACGAAGCCCGGCATCGCCTCCGAGAGCAGCAGCAAGGTGAGCGCGTCGAGAAGAAGGACGAGAAGAGCCCGCCAGATGGCACGAAGGTTCATGGTTATGCGTGGATGGCCCGAACGTCGTGCCCGAGCATCGGGCATTACAGCATTACGCTACTCTCGCGCGCGTAACGACTTCCATGCTCGACAACTGTCCGGCTGGGGTCCTGCATCGTGATCGTGAGGCATGGGACACCTCACAGAGCAGGGCGAGGCGCAGGGGAAAGGTGAGGGTTTCACCCGTCGCCCGCTTCGCGGAGCCTCCGGTGAGCCAAGGCCGAGAGCTCTAGGGATGAGAAAATCCGCAGGCAACCCAAGCAAGGAGTTGTCTGCGCGCCTCCGCTCTCGCCATGGCGAGGTAGAAGAGGCGATGCTCAACCGAGTACGGTCGATCGCCGACCCCACGCTGGTCGACGATCCCTCCTACGTCGAGGGCCTGAGGTCCGCGGTCGCGGCGGGGCTCGACTTCGCTCTGGCCAAGCTCGAACGCGGGGGTGACGCACCCGATCTGGCGGTGCCGGTCCCACTCTTGGCCCAGGCGCGGATGGCGGCACGAAACGACATCGGCCTCGACACGGTATTGCGTCGATACCTGGCAAGCCACACCCTCCTCGAGGACTTCTTGATCGAGGAGGCCGAGAACGCAGGCATATCGTTTGACAGCACCGCGCTCAAGAGCTTGCTGCGAATCCAGGCCACGACCCTCGACAATCTCCTCTCGGCCGTGACGGAGGAGTACAACCGCGAGGCGACGCCGGTCTCGGGCAGAGAGGAGCGCCGGGCAGAGAGGGTCCAGCGACTGCTCGCCGGCGAGTTCGTCGACGCGACCGAGCTCTCCTACCCCTTCGGGGGATGGCACTTAGGCCTGATCGCCTCCGGCGAGGATCTCGAGGAGGCGGTCGAGGACGTCGCCAGGGAGCTCGACGCCCGCCTGCTGATCCTGAAACGACCCGAAAGGCTTCTCTGGGCCTGGATCGGAGCGAGGCGCCGCCGTGACTCCAGGGAGGTGTTCAGCCTCGTCGCCTCGCGCCTGCCGACCGGCTCGTGCGTCGCGATCGGAGAGCCCGGCGAGGGACTGGCGGGGTGGCGCCTCACCCATCGTCAAGCCCAGGCGGCGTACCCGATCACCCGCCGTGATCGCGACCGACCGATCCTCCGCTACGTCGACGTCTCCCTGCTCGCCGCTGTCCTCCAGGACGATCTGGCGGTGACCTCGCTACGCCAGCTGTACCTCTCTGTGCTCGAGGGCGATCGCGATAGGGGCGAGGTCTTACGGGAGACGCTGCGCGCTTACTTCGCGGCCGACCAACAGGTTTCCTCGACCGCGGCAGCCCTCGGCGTCACCCGACAGACCGTCACGAACAGGCTCAACGACGTCGCCGCCCGCGTCGGTCGCCCGTTGGCGAGCTGCGCGACCGAGATGGAGGTCACCCTGCGCCTCTATGACCTCGACGGCCCTTTTTCCCCCTGACAAGAAACATCTCGGTTTCTCTTTGCAGATTGGTGGGGCGCCCAAGCCTGGGTTCCACGGAGGATCGGTGAACGGCCCCGGATCCTCGGGGCTGCCAGGCAACCAATTGGGAGGCTCTATTCATGAACAGGAGACGCAGATCTCTGGGCGGGCGGGCGGGCGCATTCAGCTCCGCGGGGCTGGCTGTCGCGCTGCTCGCTGGGGCGTTCAGCTCCGCGGCGCTGGCGGCGCCGCCGGTCAACACCGCGACGCCGACGATCTCGCCGAGCTCGCCGGAAATCGGCAAATCGGCCTCGGCGACGAAGGGGACGTGGAACAGCGAAGCGCCCCTCCACTGGCAGAACGGGTCGGGGACGGCGTTCGAAGAAGGCAAAGGCATCGCCGTCACCCTGCAAAGCGGGCCGATCACGTTCAATGCCACCGTCGGAGGCTTTGAAGGGTTCATCAGCTGCGAACTGAACAAATTCTCGAACTCCTCGATCCAGAACCCGGTCGGCGGGGGCAATGGCACCGGCGCCTTTGAAATCGAATACACCGGATGCACGACCGGCGGGAAATGGGGCTCCTGCACGGCCTCCTTCGGCGAAAAAGTCGGCGTGACGATCTCCCTCTCGCAACTCGAAGGAACGCCGAAGCTGACGATCTCGCCGACAGGAACCAGCCTCGGGACGTACACGCTTACCGGAGGGAAATGCAACATCCCGGGCAGCTACAAATTGTGGGGGGCGATCAACGGCTTCTACCTGAGTGACCTCTCGCGGATCGAATTCACCGCCGAAAGCTCAGGCACCGGAGCGCTTCGCATCGGGTCCAAATTCGGCCCCAAAGCCAGTGCCGAAGGCGCAATTGGCCTCCAAAACACCGCAACGGGCGAAGCCGTCCGTCTCGATCCGCTCACCTACGGGTATCAGTGGAAGCGCTGCACCGGCGAAACTTGCACGGAAATCGGCGGCGCGACCACATCCAGCTACACGCCGGTCGCCGAAGACTGGGGCAAGACACTAAAGGTCACGGTCACCGCCACCGACGTCAACGGCAGCACGCCGGCGACGTCAGCGGCGAGCGGCGGAGTGAAAGGGACGCCGAACTGGTATGCGAACGACTCGGGGTGGCAGCACCTCACCTCATCCCCGTTCACATCCAGCAATGTGCTCGAAACAGGTGAAGAAATTGAATACGACATCAGATTCACCTGGGGCGAAACCTTGTTCAATATCAGGTGCAGTGGATCCACCGGCAGTGGAACCATGACGAACACGGGCACGCAGGCGAAGCTCGAAGGATACGCACTGACACTGACTGGTTGCGCTATGTGGAGCCCAGCATGTCAGCTGACGTCATCGGAACTGAAATTCAACACGATGACAGCGACATCGACAACCGGCCCGACGTCGACTCCGAGCACGAAACTCACCTTTGCGCCGAACGGCGCTGATGTCGTGAGCTTCTCGTTCAAAAACTGTGGCGGGCTGGTTGGCCCCTACAAGCTCGTCGGCTCGTTCCCGGGAACGTTCGTCAACAGCGGGTCGTACGTGTCGCACGCATACAACGAAGTCAAATCCGCCGGGACGCTCAAGTTCCAGAGCAGCACCGGCCCGGTGGTCAGCTTCGAAGGAGTGCAGCGACTGCAGAGCGAAGCACACTCGGTCAAGCTCGACGCCGGCGCCTAGGCGCAAGAGCTGGTCCGAACTCAAAAGGGCGCCGCGGCCTTCGGGTCGCGGCGCCCTTTCTCGTGGTCTCGCTCAGCACCCGGGCGTCATCTTCGCCGCCGAGGCGGAATCGAGTCCGCTACCGCCGAGCTTCGCCAGGTCTGCCGTCCCCGATCCAGATTTGGCTATTTGCATTAAATTTTTCTATTTGATAAAAGATTTCCTTCCATAAAAGCGGCACGGTTGTAGAGCCGATGGAGCGACTTTTCGTTGCACAAAGGCGGTTGGGGCCCTTTGTCAGGAACGGCTGTCTGTCGTTGTTCGACCCCTCGACCTGCCGTCTCGAGAAACAACGGAAAGGACCAGTCCAATGAGAAGGCTCTTCATTGCCGCGGCACTGACGGCTGCGCTGGTGGTACCGGTATCGCAGGCGTTCGCCTCGTCGCACAACCCGACCGGCGAATACAAACAGTTCGCCGAGTGCCCCTTGAACAAAACCATTTTCTTCTGCACCTACGCGGAAACGACCAGTGGCTTCTTCCAGGTCGGGAAAAAAACCGTTCCGCTGAAAACCCCTCAGATCCTCCAAGGCGGGCTTGCGCTCGGCGAAGAAGGCCTTGATTTCGTCGGTGCCGAAAACGGCGAAACCCTCGTGAAAACCCCGCAGACGGTTCCGGGAGGCCTGCTGGGAGTCGAAGCACCCCTGTGGTGGCCTAAATTCCTCCGGGACCTGTTCAACGAAACCATCAACAAAGGGCTCACCGGGGTCACGGCCACGGTCGAACTGGCGGCTCCGGCGTCAGCGATCAAAGTCAACATCGGGAACCTGGTCAGCGAAGAAGGCGACGCTCTCACGCTGCCTGTGAAGATCAAGCTGAGCAACTCGTTCCTCGGCAACAACTGTTACATCGGCTCGAATGCCAAACCGGTCGTGATCCCCTTCACCACCGGGGAAACGTCGCCGCCCCCGCCGAATACACCCATCAAAGGCAGTGCTGGAACAGCGGCGGAAAACGAAGCGGGAACGATCCTCACCCTGAGCGGAGGCGCCTTCGTGAACAACTCGTTCGCGGCACCCGGAGCCAACGGCTGTGGTGGGCTCTTCTCCTTCCTCATCGACCCCTTCGTCAACTCGATCGTCGGCCTGCCGTCCGCGGCTGGCACCAACGCGGCGGTCCTCGAAGGCAAACTGCAGCTCGCCAGCCCCGAAGCGGTCAAAGCAAGCGAACCGTAGTAGCGAGCTGTACCTGTAGTTCAACGCCCGCCGCGGCTACCGCGGCGGGCGTTTTTATGAGACCGGCGGCCGCTCGCCCGCCCAGGGACGCTCGGCCTCGAGCTGACCGGCAAGCGAGAGGAGCGTCGACTCGTCTCCGGGGCGGCCGACGATCTGGACCGCCAGCGGGAGACCGTCGGCCGCGAAGCCCATCGGCACCGACATCGCGGGGTTGCCGAGGTGGTTCCAGGGGACGCAGTAGGGATAGAAGCGGCTCATGCCGATCACGGTGCGGATGGCGTTCTTGCCCTCCCAGCGGCGGATCGGAATGGCGGTGCCGCCCATCACCGGGGTCATCAGGACGTCGTGGGAGTCGAAGAGGGCGTTGATGCGAGCAGCGTCTATCTCGCGGCCGCGGAGGGCTCGCTCGAAGAGGGAGTCGGGGAGGCGGCGGCCGAGACGGCCGAAGCCGCGGGTGCGGCTTTCGAGGCGCTCGGGGTGGGGCACGTCGTCGACGGTCTCCGAGACGCCGCGCAGGAACCTCGGCGTGATGTTGTTTCCGATCCCACCCCAGTCGGGGTCTTGCTCCGCCATCTGGTGGCCGAGCGAGCGCATCAGCTCAGCGGCGTCGGCGACCGCGTCCTTGACGACCCTGTCGACGGTCGGGGGGGCGGCGGCGCGGGGCGCCAGGGTCGAGTAGGCGACCCGCAGCTTGCCCGGCGAGGTCTTCGCCGACTCGACAAAGGGGCGCTCTGGCGGCGATGGGGCGCCGGGCTCCTTCGAGCCGCCCGCGGTGACGTCCAGCCACAGCGCCGTGTCCCGCACCGTGCGGCTGAGGCAACCGAGGACGGCGAGGCCGTTCCAGCCCTCGTCGAGCGGGTCGAGCGGGATCCGCCCGCGCGTCGGTTTCAGCCCGAAGAGCCCGCAGGACGCCGCCGGCAGGCGGATCGAGCCGCCGCCGTCGCCGGCCGAGGCGATCGGGACCATCCCCGACGCCACCGCGGCCGCGGAGCCGCCGCTGGAGCCGGCCGGGCTGCGCTGCGGATCCCAGGGGTTGCGGGTGACGCCGTAGGTCGCCGACTCGGTGAAGCCGCAGATCGCCAGCTCAGGCAAGTGCGTCAGGCCGATCACGATCGCGCCGGCGTCGCGCACCCGCCGCACCATCTCGCAGTCCTCCGTCGCCGGCTCGGTGAAGGCGTCGGTGCCGAACATGGTCACCTCGCCCGCCACCGCGCTTTCGTCCTTGATCGCGACCGGCACCCCGAGCAGCGGCCGCTCCTCGCCGGCCTTCAGCCGCGCCTCGGCCTGCTGGGCTTCGAGCAGCGCCTTCTCGGCGAGGACCTTGCGGAAGGCATTCAGCTGCGGGTCGAGGTGGGCGATCCGATCGAGGCAGAGCTGCACCAGCTCGGTCGGGGAGACCTCACCCGCCCGCACCATCTCCGCCTGCTTCGCCGCCCCTGCGAACGCGAGATCGTCGCTCATCGCGGCAAGCCTACTCACAGCGGTTCCGGTGCGCCTTATCCCCGTCATAGGGGGATAAGGCGCACCGGAACGAGAGAGGGGCCTATTCAGGTCAGCTCGGGCTCGGGCTCGCGACCGCCGCCCTCGAAGCTGAGATCGGGCAAGGCGCGGTCGAGCCAGGACGGCATCCACCAGTTCCAGGCGCCCAGCAGCTTCATCGCCGCGGGGACGAGAATCAGGCGGACCAGGGTCGCGTCGAGGGCGATCGCCACTGCGCAGCCCACCCCCAGCTCCTTGATCGAGGGCACGCCGGTGAGGACGAAGACGCCGAATACCGCGGTCATGATCGCCGCGGCCGAGGAGATCGTGCGGGCGCTGGTCGCCAGCCCTTCGGCGACGGCGCGCTCGTTGTCGCCGTGCTCGAGGTAGCGCTCGCGCATGCGCGACATCAGGAAGACCTCGTAGTCCATCGAGAGGCCGAAGACGATGGCGAAGATCAGCGGCACGTTGATCGTGTCCAGCGCCCCCAGGCTTTCGAAGCCGAGCAGGCCGTCGAGCCAACCCCACTGGAAGATCGCGACCAGGACGCCGAACGCGGCGCCGATCGAGAGCAGGTTCATCAGCACCGCCTTCAGCGGCAGCAGCAGCGAGCGCAGCATCACCACCAGGACGAGGAAGCTGAGCGCCAGGACGAAGAGGACGATCTTCCACATCGAGCCGTTG
>DASUZK010000062.1:0-12434 GCA_036376915.1 Solirubrobacterales bacterium | reverse complement strand
GCGGTCGAGTAGAGCGGCGTGTAGCCGACGAACCAGGCGTCGGAGGTGTCCTCCGAGGTGCCCGTCTTGCCCGCCGCCGCCGAGCAGCCCATGTAGGTGTAGCCGGCGCCGGTCCCCTGCGTGATCACGCCCTCCAGCAGCCTGGTCACTTCGTAGGCCTCGCCCTCGCTCATCACCCGCTCGCCATCGTCGGGATCGGTTTCGTCGACCTTGCCGTCTGGGAACTCGACCCGGTCGATCGCCGTCGCGTCGTGGTGGACGCCGCCGTTGGCGAGCGTCGCGTAGGCGTCGGCCATCTCCAGCGGCGTGACGCCGACGGCGAGACCGCCGATCCCCTCGGCCGGGACCGATTCCAGCTCTGAGGTGATCCCCATTTCCTGCGCGACCTTGGTCACCTCCTCAGGCCCGACGTCGAGGTCGAGCTGGGCGAAGATGACGTTGACCGAATGCCAGGTCGCGGAGGCGAGCGACATCGTGCCGCCGCCGGGCTCTGAGTTGTTGACAACCCAGTCGGGACCGCCACCGGGGATCTCCAGGGTCTTGGGGGAGGTGCCGTCGTAATAGGTGCTGTCGGGGTCGATGCCCTGCTTGATCGCCGCGGCGAGAACGAACGTCTTGAACGAGGAGCCCGGCTGGCGATGCGCCTGCCAGGCGTAGTTGAACTGGCTTTCGCTCGCGTAGCCTTCGGTCGAGGCGAGGGCGACGATCTCACCTGTTTCCGGGTCGACCGAGGCCAGCCCGGCCGCCGGTCCGCCTTCGGGGTAGCAGACGCCGCAGGAGTCGACCGCTTCCTGCGCTCGTTCCTGCAGCTCGGGGTCGATCGTCGTGTAGGCCTTGAGGCCTCCGTTGCGCACGGTGTTGATCCCGTATTTGTCGATCAGCTCCTGCTGGACGAGATCGAAGAGGAACGGGTCGCGGATCACCCGGTACTTGTGGCCGGGGTTGAGGCCGAGGCCGCTGGCGATCGCCTCGCGGGCTTCGGTGGGAGTGATGTAGCTCTCGTCCTCCATCGCTTCCAGCACCTCGTTGCGTCGCTCGATCGCGGCCTGGGGGTCGAGGAAGGGGTTGTATTCGGAGGGGGCCTGGGGAAGGCCGGCGATCAGCGCCGACTCGGTCAGGCTCAGCTCCTTCGCCGGCTTGCCGAAGTAGGTCTGCGCCGCCGCCTCGGCACCGACCGCGGTCTCGCCTTCGACCGTCCCGTAGGGGGCGGTGTTCAGGTAGGCGGTCAGGATCGACTCCTTCGAGTGCTCCTGCTCCTGTTCGTAGGCGAGGTGCGCTTCGATCAGCTTCCGTTCGATCGTCTCTTCCGGATTCTGGATGTAGAGGTTGCGGACCAGCTGCTGGGTGATCGTCGAAGCCCCCTGAACGGCCTTGCCACCGGCCATCAGGTTCTTCCATGCCGCTCGCACGATCGCCG
Organism: Solirubrobacterales bacterium; assembly: GCA_036376915.1. GTDB lineage: Bacteria > Actinomycetota > Thermoleophilia > Solirubrobacterales > 70-9 > VRUE01. The sequence continues at coordinate 11,017 of DASUZK010000062.1, read as the reverse complement.
GCGGGTCGATCGCGCCGTGCTCGAAGAAGTTCTTGTCCTCGATCGCCACCGTCGCGTCCTTGAGCGTCTGCGGCAACGCCCGCGAGGGAACGGGCTGGCGGATGTTTTCGGACTGGATGAAGCCGATCAGGGTGCCGTCGGCGGCGTAGATCGCCGAGGAGCGGCCCTTCTGCACCGGCTTGAGGCTGGAGAGCGGAGGTGCCGATTCGTAGACGTCGATCGCCCAGCTTGCGGCGACTCCGCCCGCGATCGCACCTACGGCGGCGAGGATCCCCAGTGGGATCAGCAGCTTCTTCTTCCAGCTAGAGGTGTGCGACCGTCGTTGCCGTCGCGTCCGGCGGGCCATTCGACCGCAAATTGTAGGGAGGCCGGTAGCCTTGCCAGCCAATGGCGGCCTTCCTGCACACGTGCTACCGGATCGGCGACATCGATCGCTCGGTCGCCTTCTACGAGAAGATCGGCTTCCGAGAGGTCGCCCGGATGCCGATCGGCGACGAGGCGATCAACGTCTTCCTGGCGCTCCCCGGCGAAAACCCCTGTCTCGAGCTGACCTACAACCACGGCGTCGACTCCTACGACCTCGGCACCGGCTACAACCACATCGCCCTCACCGTCGACGACCTCGACGCCACCCTCGAAGACCTGGCCGCCAAGGGCATCGAGCCCGAAAAGCCCCCCTACCGCCCGGGTGGCCGCACCGATGGCCACTTCATCTGCTTCCTGCGCGACCCCGACGGGTATCGCATCGAGCTGATCGGGGCGTAGCTCCCGCTAGACCCGCATGATGCTGCGAACGAGCGCGTCGAAGGCGCGGTCGGGGAGGACGCCGCGGGCGATCGCCTGACCGCGGGCATCGGCGCCGACCACGTAGCGGGTGCGAGGGCGGCGGGCGGTGAGGGCATGGGCGATCGGCTTCGCGACCTTCTCCGGCGGGATGCCACGCTCGGCGGTTCGCATCACCGCGGCGCGGAAGCGCTCGATCGTCTTGCCGTAGAGCTCCTCCTGGGAGTCGTGGGCCCGCTCGGAGACCTCGTCGGCGATGCGTTCGCCGCGCTCCCAGATCGACGTGTCGATCGAGCCCGGCTCGATCACGGCGACGTCGATCTTCCACGGCCGCAGCTCCTGGCGCAAGCAGTCGGCGATCGCCTCGATCCCGTACTTGGAGGCGTGGTAGGGCCCACCGAAGGGCAGCGCCATGCGCCCGCCGATCGAGCTGACGAAGACGATCCTCCCGGTGGCGCGGCGAACCAGCGGCAGGAACGCCTGCGTGACCGCGACCTGGGCGGTCAGGTTGACCTCGATCTGCTTGCGGAAATCGTCAACTGGGATCGTCTCCAGCGGGCTCAGCACCGCGATCCCGGCGTTGTTGACGAGGCCGTCGAGACCGGCCTCCCCCACCCCACGGGCAACCTGCTCCGCCGCGGCGGAGATCTGACCGGCGTCGGTCACGTCGAGCATCACCGGCACCAGCCGCTCCGACCCGGCCTCTCGCAGTGCCGCCGCGTCCTCCTCGCGGCGCACCGCCGCAAACACCCGCCACCCCTCCGCGTCCATCCGCAGCGCGCTGGCCCGGCCGATCCCGGTCGAGGCTCCGGTGATGAAGACGGACTTCACGCGATCAGGCTACGTGATTCGAGCGCCGAACTTGCGCGACACACAGTCCCGCGCTCGCGCATTCCCCACATCCAGGGAAATGCGGGGAAAACGCAGACAAGCGGTGGCATTCGCCGGCCGTCTACCGACTCTCGGGTGGCGATTCTTGACCCACGCAGTGTTCATCGGCTAGGGATCGTGGGTTCAGATACGGCAAAGCTCGGCGCCAAGCGCCGAGAAGGGAGAAGTCAAATGAGACTCGTAAAGATGCTCGGCCTAGCCGCGCTCACCGCCCTGGTCGCAATGGCATTCGTCGGCGCATCGTCGGCGACCGCGACCGGGACCACGGCGCTGTGCAAAGGCAACGAAAAAGTCTGCTCAGAAGGCAACCTGGTGGAAACATTTCACCTGCTCAACAAAGAAGGGACAGCACTCAACCTATTAAGCGAATTCGTAAACGCTTTATGCTTAGGTCTATTAGCAAATACGAAAAGCTTACATGTTGGCATTCCCCAGAAAATCAACAGCGAAACAATCACATTCACTGGGTGCGGCACGAGCGCAGCTCACAATAATTGCACTATAGAATTCAAAAAAGTGCCTACATTTACTCTATTAAAGACCGCAGAAAATTTAGGCCTGTTAACAGCAGCCAACGGCGAGCTGCTGTTTAAATGCACCGTTTTGGGCATCACCAAAATTGACTGCACCTATGACACGTCCGGCCTGGAATTCGGAGTTGAAGGCGCATTACATCAAACAGGCACAGGTCACGGGATGGTAACCGCAGCCAGCGTGCCGCTTGCAAAAGGCAGTGGCGCAAAATGTCCTGAAAAACCCTCGACGCTCGAATTCTTACTGGAACCGTTAGAACACGCCTACGTTGCGGGGGTTGGCAACCAATCGACAGCGCTGTGCAAAGTCCATCAAGAGCCCTGCCAAGAATCCAACCTGGTTACAAGTCTCCATACGGAAACAAAAAATCCGCTGGTGATAGTTGAATACCTAGGAACTAAATATTACACCTTTTGCGAAAAATCTTTAGCGACTGCCTCTGTTGGGGAATTAGGCGCCCCGCAGGAAATCACCATCGAAGAATTGACTTGGACGAAATGCATAACGACTGGTGGGCAATCGTGCACGATCAAATCGCTCGAAAATGCAGTGCTTTATCTGTACAAGATAGGCTTAAACGTCGGCGAAGCCACATCATCCAAAAATGAAATCGAAGTCGACTGTCCCAACCCCGGCTTCAACTGTGTTTTTGCCAGCGAACCAAAGCTTCGCATCGAAGGTGCGAACCATACCGCGGGATCGGGTAACGGGATGTTCGAAGCGAACGAACCCGAACTCGAAAACATCGAAGGGGATTGCGAAGGCCCGGGATTCCAGTATGGCTTATACGAACCACTGACGAGCGTCAACGTGGTGTCCTGAAACACCTATAAAAATAAGAGCGCCTAGCCCCGGCTCGCCCGGTGGCCCTCGAGCTCGGCCACCATCAGCTTGGTATGGAGGGCGGCGATCAGATCCTGTAGGGGCTGGGCGCCGCTCTCCAGCATCTCGACGACGCGCTCGGGCGGGACCTCGCCGGCCAGGCGCTCCATGACGACCTCGACCTCCTGGCGGACGAGGTCTTCGAGCGCGGTCTTGTAGCGCAGGGTGTCGTAGACGGTGAAGCCGATCTCCTCGTCGTAGCCGCCGGCGCGGAAGCGGCTGATCGCCTCGATGATCTTGATGTCAGATGGCGAGTAGCCGCGGCTGTTGGGGCTGAGGATCTCCAGCTCCTCGAGCCGGTCGAGGACGTCCTTGGGCACGCCGTAGCGCTCGCGTACCTCGGCGGCGCTGGTACGGGTGCGCTCGCCAGCCAGGGCGCGGTCGAGGATGCGGTCCTCCAGCTCGACCAGGGCGCGGGCCCGCTCCGGGTCTTCGTCGAGCACCGACTTGATCGCCTTGAGCGGCATGAAGCGCTCCTCCTGCAGCTGCTTGATCAGCCTGATCCGGTCGACGAACTCCGGCGGGTAGTAGGCCATGTTGCGGCTGGTCTTGACCGGCTCGGGCAAGAGCCCCTCGCGCAGGTAGTGCTTGATCGTCGGCGCCGGCACCCCGGAGGCCTCGGCCAGCTCCCCCATGCGCAGCAGGTCCCCATTGGGCCGATGGGCCGATACGTCAACGTCACGTTGACGTATCGGCCCATCGGCCCCTTTTCGGGCTGCGCTCATGCGCGGAAGGTCGTGGCGGCGCCGGCGCTGGGGCCGGCGGCGACGCCGGACTCCTTCATCGCGGCGATCTCCTCGGCCGAGTAGCCGGCTTCGATCAGAACCTCGTCGGTGTGCTCGCCGAAGGCGGGGGCCGGGCGGGTCGGATCGGCGGGGGTACGGCCCATCTTCACCGGGGCGCCAAGCTGGCGGATCGTCCCCAGCTCGGGCTGCTCCATCTCGACCACCATCTCGCGCCCGCGCACCAGCTCGGAGTCGAGCGCCTCGTCGATCTCCAAGACCGGCTCGATGCAGCAGTCGTGCTCGTCGTTGAAGGCCTTCCATTCCGCCCGCGTGCGGGAGCGGAAGACCTCGGCGATCTTCTGCCAGGCCCCAGAGCCCGGCGCCGCGAACTGCTCCTCGATCAGGTCCGGACGCTCCACCCCGTTGCAGAAGGCGGCCCAGAACTTCGGCTCCAGCGCGCCGCAGCTGATCCAGCCGTCGCTTGCCTCGTACGGCAGGTAGCAGGCAATCCCGCCGGCGAGCTGCTGTTCGCCCCGCCGCGGCACCTCACCATCGCAGAAGTAACGGCCCGCGACCATTGCCAGCCAGGAGAGGGCGCCGTCGGCCATCGAGACGTCGACCATCTGCCCTTCGCCGGAGCGCCGCCGCTCGTGCAGCGCCGCCATCACGCCGAAGGCCGCCATCAGGGCGCCGCCGCCGAGGTCGGCGATCTGGCCGCCTGACTGCACCGGCGGCCCGTCCTTGGCCCCGGTCAGCCCCAGCACCCCGACCAGGCCGAGGTAGTTCATGTCGTGGCCTGCGCGCTGCGTGTAGGGGCCATCCTGGCCGTAACCGGTGATCGCGCAGAAGACGATGCCCGGGTTGGCCTCGCGCATGCGCTCGTAGCCGACGCCGAGGCGGTCGAGCACTCCCGGCCGGAAGCCGTCGATTACGACGTCGTAGTCCTTGACCAGGCGCAGCAGAGCCTCCCGCCCCACCTCGCTCTTCAGGTCGAGGCGGATCGAGCGCTTGCCGCGGTTGAGCGAGAGGTAGAGCGCCGAGCGCGTGCCGAGCTCCTGCTGCTCGTCCGTGCCGTAGTAGGGCGGTGCCCAGCGGATGTAGTCGCCCATGCCGGTGTCCTCCACCTTGAGCACCTCGGCGCCGAGGTCGGCGAGCAGCAGCGAGCAGAAGCCTCCCGGCAGCAGCCGGGAGAGGTCGAGGATCTTGACGTCGCTAAGCGGCAGTGCGCTCACGCTTCGGCACTCCCAGGAGCTCGCGGGCCTCGGCGACGGTGGCGGCACGGCGGCCGACGTCCTCGGCCATCTGACGTGCCTTGGCGATCAGGTCGCCGTTGGAGCGGGCCATCTCGCCGTTCGGCAGGTAGAGGTTGTCCTCGACCCCGGCGCGGACGTTGCCGCCCAGCACCAGCGAGGAGCCGAGCAGCTTCCACTGGTCGCGGGAGATGCCGATCACCTGCCACTGGTTCTCGCCCTCGGCGCCCCCGGGGATCTGGTCCGCCATGAAGCCGACGTTGCGCGGCGTCGGGCGGATGCCGCCGTTGACCCCCATCACCAGGGAGATCTGCAGCGGCGTCCGCTCCAGCAGCCCCATGTCGATCAGGGGATCGAGGTTGGCGACGTGGCCGGCGTCGAAGCACTCGTGCTCGGGCTTGATCCCCAGCTCCTTCATCGCGGTGAGGAACTCGATGATCGTGTCGAAGCTGTTCTCGAAGACGGCCTTGAAGACGAAGTCTTTGCGCCGCGGCGAGTACTTGGCGTAGTTCATCGAGCTCATGTTGAGCGCGGCGACGTCGGGCTTCAGCTCGCGCAGGTACTCGATCCGCTTCTCGATCGGGATCCCGATCGCCCCGGTCGAGTAGTTGATGATCACGTCGCCCACCTCGGCCAGGATCTCCTCGGTGATCGCGCGGAAGTCCTCGACCTCATAGGAGGGCGTGCCGTCCGGCCTGCGGGCGTGGATGTGGATCTGCGAGGCGCCCTCGTCGACCGCGCGCCGCGCCTCCGCCGCGTACTCCTCGGGCGTGTAGGGGATCGCCGGGCACTGGTCCCGGTTGGCGATCACCCCGCTGATCGAGCAGCTGATGACTACTGGGTCTTCGAACGAGCTCACTGTCCCTCCTCCTTCCGGTGCGCTTTAGCTCGACATATCGGGGGAAAGGCGCACCGGAACGTCATACCGGCATCACCCCGTGGCGCTTCTTCGGCTTCTCCACGTGCTTGTTCCTCGCCATGCGGAGAGCGTTGGCGATGGTGGGCCGCGTCTCGCGTGGGTCGATGACGTCGTCGATCACGGCGTTGCCGGCGGCGATGTAGGGGTCGATCTGCTCGCGGACCGCGTTCAGCATCGCCTCTTTCGTCGCCTCGGGATCGTCGGAGGCCTCGATCATCGAGCGGCCGATGATGTTGACCGCGCCCTCGGCGCCCATCACCGAGATCTCGGCGCCGGGCCAGGCGACGATCAGATCGGGCTCGTACGCCTTGCCGCACATCACGTAGTAGCCGGCGCCGTAGGCCTTGCGCACGACCACGGTCACCTTCGGCACCGTGGCGCGGCTGACCGCGTAGAGCATCTTCGCCCCGTGGCGGATGATCCCGGCGTGCTCGACCTTCGAGCCGACCATGAAGCCGGGCACGTCCTGGAGGAAGACGAGCGGGATGTTGAAGGCGTCGCAGAGGTTGATGAAGCGCGCCGCCTTGTCGGCCGAGTCGTTGTCGAGGATGCCCGCCAGGTGCTTGGGCTGGTTGGCGACGATCCCCGCAGGCTGGCCGCCGAAGCGGGCGAAGCAGGTGATCAGGGTCTTGGCGAACTTCGGCTTGATGTCGAAGAACTCACCGTCGTCGACGATCTCGCGGATCACCTCGTACATGTCGTAGGGCTGGCGCGAGGAGTCGGGGACGATCTCCATCAGCTTCTCGGAGGCGCGGTCGACCGGGTCGGAGACGTCGAGCACCGGCGGCTTCTCCTCGCAGTTGGCGGGGAAGTAGGAGAGGTACTGCTTGACCCGTTCGATGCACTCCTCGTCGTCCTTCACCTCGAGGTCCCCCACCCCCGACTTGCGGCAGTGGACCTTGGCGCCGCCCAGCTCCTCCATCGTGATGTCCTCGCCGGTGACGGCTTTGGTCAGGTGCGGGCCGGCGAGCGCCATCGCGCCCTGGCCGGAGACCATCGGCACGAAGTCGGCGAGCGCCGGGATGTAGGCGGTGCCGGCGGCACAGGGCCCCATCATCGCCGCGACCATCGGGATCACGCCCGACATCTCGACCTCCTCGCGGAAGAGATGGCCGGAGCCGGCGAAGAGCGAGCCGGCCGCCTCCTGGATGCGGGCGCCGGCCGAGTCGAGCAGCCAGATGAACGGCATCCGCTTGGAGAGGGCCATCTCGCGCAGGCGGGTGACCTTGAGCTCGCCGGTCATCCCCATCGAGCCGGCCATCACTGTGAAGTCGTAGGCGGCGACGCAGCAGGGGCGGCCGTCGACGTCGCCCCAGCCGGTGATCACGCCGTCGGCCGGTGCCTCTTTGCCCTCCATCGCCCGCTGGGCGAAGTGGGGACGGCCGTGGATGCCCATCTCGACGAAGGTCCCCTCGTCGACGAGCAGGTCGATCCGCTCGCGCGCGGTCAGCTTGCCGCGCTCGTGCTGCTTGGCGATCTTCTCCTCGCCGCCGCCCAGCTTCGCCTTCTCGCGCCGCGCGTGCAGCTGCTCGGTCAGCTCGCCGAGAGGCGCGGTGCCCGGAAGGAGGTGCTTCGTCTCTTGCTCGGTGCTCCCCACTATCTGCCTTTCCACTGCGGATCGCGTTTCTCGAAGAATGCGGTGACGCCCTCGACGATGTCCTCGGTCGAGAAGGTGAGCGAGAGCTGCGAGCGTAGGTACTCGAGCGCGTCGTCGACCGCCATGTCCTGCTGGCGGTACATCGCGTCGTGACCGAGCCGCATCAGGACCGGGCTCTTGGAGGCCAGCTTCGTCGCCCACTCGGCGACGGCGCCGTCGAACTCCCCGGCGGGCACGACCTTGTTGGCGAGCCCGTACTCGACCGCCTGCTCGGCGCTCAGCCGCTCCCCCAGCAGCATCATCTCGTTGACCTTCTTGCGCGGGACGTTGCGGTAGATGATCGCCATGATCATGTAGGGGAAGGCGCCGACGTTGATCTCGGGCGTGCCGAAGGTGGCGCCCTCTTTGGCGATCAGCAGATCGCAGGAGAGGGCGAGGCCCATCCCCCCCGCCAGCACGTGGCCGTTGGCCGCGCAGAGGCTCGGCTTGCCGAGGCGCGGCATCAGCCTGAAAAATTCAAGGAAAAGATCAGTCGCAAAATGTTTGGCTACCAGCGGCACTTCTGCGGCAAAGCCGCCCAGGTCGGCACCGGCACAAAAAACCTTGTCGCCGGCTCCGGTCAACACAACTGCACGAACGTCCTCGGAGTCGCGCGCGGTCTTCATCGCGTCGACCAGCTCGACCAGCATCTGCCCGGAGAGCATGTTGCGCTTCTCCGGGTTGTTGAGGGTCACCGTGGCGACCCCGTCGGCGACCTCGTACTTGACGACCTCGTAGTCCACGGCGAGGGACCATAGCCGACTCCGTAGGAAGTGGGAAGTGCTACTGTCCACGCGACCGCGAACTGCGAATGAGGAGAGAGACCAGTGGCGACCGCGACCGACGGCTCCAAAGTCATCAAGCCCAGCTTCGAGGCGGGCGGCAAGCACTTCATCTTCAGCCAGGAGCACGAAGACCTGCGCGAGTCGATGGAGGCCTGGGTCAAAAAGGAGATGTGGCCGCACCGCAACGAGTGGGAGAAGACCTACTGGCCGACCGAGAAGATGAAGCGGGCCGGTGAGCTCGGCTTCCTCGGCCTCTGCTTCCCGGAGGAGTACGGCGGACAGGGCGGCGACTACTACTACTCGCTGGTTCGCGCCGAGTGCATGGCCTACACCGGCTCCGGCGGCACCAACATGGGCTTCGCCGTGCAGACCGACATGGTCCTGCCCCCGATCCACCTGCTCGGCACCGAGGAGCAGAAGCGCAAGTACCTCGAACCCGGGCTGAAGGGCGAGAAGGTCGGCTGCCTCGGGATCACCGAGCCGGGCGCCGGCTCCGACGTGGCGGGCATCCGCACCACCGCGATCCGCGACGGCGACGAATTCGTCATCAACGGCTCGAAGACGTTCATCACCAACGGGCCCCGCGCCGACTTCATCGTCCTCGTCGCCAAGACCAACCCGGAGGAGCGCCACGCCGGCATCACCCTCTTCGTCGTCGACCTGCGCGACGAGAAGGGCGAGAAGGTCCCCGGCTTCAGCGTCTCGGCCGAGCTGGAGAAGATGGGCATGCACGCCTCCGACACCGGCGAACTCGCCTTCGAAGACGTCCGCGTCCCGGCCAGCGCCATCCTCGGCGAAGAGGGCAAGGGCTTCTACCACATCGCCTGGGAGCTCCAGGGCGAGCGCCTGGTCGCCGCCGCCGGCTCCCACGCGGGCGCGGAACGGATGATCGAGAAAACTCTCGAGTACGCCAAGGAGCGCGAAGCCTTCGGCCGCCCGATCGGCAAGTTCCAGGCGATCCGCCACAAGTTCGCCGAGATGGCGACGAAGGCCGAGGCCGCGAAGCAGTTCACCTACGCGACCGCCTGGCGCTTCGCCAACGGCGAGTACCCGGTGCGCGAGATCACGATGGCGAAGCTCTTCTCCTCCCGCATGGCCTGCGAGGTCGCCGACGAGTGCATCCAGATCCTCGGCGGCTACGGCTACATGAAGGAGTACGAGATCGAGCGCGCCTACCGCGACGTGCGGCTCAACCGGATCGGGGCGGGCACCGACGAGGTGATGCTCGACGTGATCGGGAAGAGCTACGGGCTCTAGGAAGGGACGCCGCATGGGGTCCCGGGTCGATCACATCCGCTCCTACTACGAGGCGCTGAACACGGGCGATGCCGAGGCGGTCGCCCGGCATTTCACCGACGACGCGACGCATTACTACACGCGTCTCGGCCCTCATGAAGGGGCCGAGACGATCGGGCAGATGACGAACCTCGCCGTCGAGAGCATCGAGGCCCAGTGGTTCGTAGAGAACGCGATCGAAGGCGAGGGCGAAGAAGCGGTGATCGAGTGGACGATGACCTGGCGCGACCCCAAGAGCGGGGAGAAGCGGCTCGACCGGGGCACCGAGTGGTTCGTCTTCCGCGACGGCCTGATCGCCGAGGTGCGCGCCTACCATCACGGCGGCCCCAAGAACCCGAGCGGAGACCTGCTCGGGTTCGACCACGAGGGCCGCGGCTACACGATGCTCGAGGCGCAGTGAGCGGTCAGCCGCTGGTGACGAGTACTGTGGCGATCGTGCCGAAGATCCCGAGCATCGTGGGTCCCCAGAGCATGAATATGAGCTGCCGCAGGTCACGTACCTCGGTACGCAGGTCCCGCAGGTCGCAGTCGACCCGGTCGAGCCTCTGGTCCAGCCCGTCGAATCTGTCGCTCAGTCGCTCGTCAGTCCACATCGTTCGCTCCATGCCGGCGACGCTACCAAGCCCCGACGCGCATGAGGTGCTTTGTCTGCAACGAAAGTGTAGCTATTCATGCCCGTAATCAAGGACACCGGTGCCCGCGCGACCTTCCCACCCTTCGGCGAGGAGCACGAGGAGCTGCGGGAGACCGTCACCCGCTTCGTCTCAAAGGAGATCGCCCCCAACGTCGACGGCTGGGAGGACGCGCGCGAATTCCCCCGCGAGCTCTACGGCCGCTGCGCCGAGCTCGGCTTCCTCGGGCTGAAGTTCCCCGAGGAGCTGGGCGGCCAGGGCGGCACCCACCTGCACGACGCGGTCTGGGTCGAGGAGTTGGCGCGCAGCGGTGGCTCCGGCGGCGTCGCAGCCGGGCTCAACGCGCACACCTCGATCGCGATGCCGCCGATCTTCAACTTCGGCACCGAGGAGCAGAAGCAGCGCTGGCTCGTCCCCGGGATCGCCGGCAAGAAGATCGGCGCGCTGGGGATCACCGAGCCGGGCGCGGGCTCCGATGTCGCCGGCATCTCCACCTTCGCCAGGAAGGTCGACGGCGGCTACGTCGTCAACGGCTCGAAGACCTTCATCACCAACGGCGTCCGCGCCGACTTCCTCGTCTGCGCGGTGAAGACGACGGAGGAGGGCGGCCACGGCGGCATCTCCTTCCTCGTCCTCGAGCGCGAGATGCCCGGCTACGAGGTGGCGCAGAAGCTGGAGAAGATG
>DASUZK010000061.1:0-43750 GCA_036376915.1 Solirubrobacterales bacterium | reverse complement strand
GCCTCCGTTCTCGGCCCCCCCTCCCCCACGCCACCCGCGGAAGGGAGGAACTCGTATTCGGAGACCCGGAAGCCACGTTTGTCGCGCGAGCCAGTGAGGAGAAGGCGCGTCCCCGCCGTGAGCTTGGAAGTCAGCCACGGCTGGTTGAACCACGTCGCGCGTACAGATCCCGAGTCGTCGCCAACTTTGACGCTGAGAATCGACAAGCCCCTTCGCCGGAAGGGTCGTCCCGCGTTGGCTAGCACCTCAACCGAGATCGTCGCGTTCTGCTTCTGCTCCAGACTTGCCACTGGCACAACGGTCAGGTCGCGGTGCCGGTGCGGGAAGCGCAGGAGCAGGTCGCCAACCGTGGGGATGCCGGCAGCGACCGCTGCTTCGGCCGTCTTCGGCCCCACCCCCTCCAGCGCCTGCAGGGACACGTCGAGGGCACTCGGCCGCGGCCAGCGAATTGGGGCGTCGCGAAGCTGCGCGTTCGTTAGCTCAGAAGCTCCACCGAACGCGCGCACTACTGGGCGGCCAGCAGCCACCAGTAATTGGGCTGGCCGCCCTCGTGGGTCTCGATCTCGACTCCGTCGGGGACGTGCGGGTCGAGATCGTCCAGAGAGATAGGAGCCTCGGCCCCGGCGATGACCGTAACGATCTCGGCGCTCTCGGAGAGCTTCTCTACGGTTGCCGCAAAAGTCGAGCCAGCGCCGCCCCAGGCGACGATCTCTCCCTCCGCAAAGCCGACAGCGTCGCCCTTGCGAAAGCGACCCTGGGCGTCGTCGCGGGCAGCCGGGGCGATACCGCCGTCGGCGATCGTGCCGAGCGCCCCCTCCAGCCGCTCCGCGTTGTCCGCGACCGTGGCGCCGGGGTCGAGCTCGACCAGGGTGAGCAAGCTTTTCTGCAGAGACGTCGCGGCAACCACGCGGGCCGGCTTCTCCGACAGCTCGCAGGCCCGCTCGGCCGCCATCACCACGTTCGAGGAGCTGGGGAAGACCAGGACTTCCTCGGCCGGCACCTCGTGGATGCCGGCCAGCAGCTCGTAGGTCGACGGGTTGAGCGTCTCGCCGCCGTGGACGACATGGGCGCCGAGCTCGGTGAAGAGGCGCTCCAAACCCTCGCCTGCCGCCACCGCGAGGGCGCCGGTCCGCCCCCCCTCCAGCCGGGCCCGCCGCTCGGCGATCTGCTCGCGCATGTCGGCGACGTCGAGGTTGGTCACCGCCCCGGCGTCCTCGAAGAGCGCGACGGCGGCCTCGGGCTCGTCGGTGTGGACGTGGACCTTGAGCGTCGCCTCGTCGCCGACGACGAGGACGGAGTCGCCCAGGCCCTCGAGCCGCGGCAGGAACTCGCGGCTGCTCAGGCCCGTCCCCGAGACGATGAAGTTGGTGCAGTAGCGGAAGCGGCTGTCCTCGTGGTGGGGACGGCTCAGCCGCGGCGCCTCCTGGTGGGAGACCTCCGGCACCGAGGCGCCGTCGCTCCGCAGGCCGGCGACCACGCCGGCGAGGATCAGGACGAGGCCGTAGCCGCCGGCGTCGACGACCCCGGACTCGCGCAGCACGTCGAGCTGCTCCGGGGTCCTCTCGACGGCGCGCTGGCCGTCGGCCATCGCGCGCTCGAGGATCTGGGCGAGGACCGCGTCCTGCTGCTCGTCGCTGACGCCGCGGTCGAGGCGCTGCTCCTCGGCATCGAGGCGGGAGAGCTGGCGCGCGATCGAGTGCGCCATCTCGCGGAAGACGGTCAGCATCGTCCCCTCCGCCGGCTCGCGCACCGAGTCGTAGGCGGCATCGGCCGCGCTGGCGAAGGCGGATGCGATCAGCACCGGGTCGATCAGCTCGCCGGGGCGACTCGCCAGCTCCTCGGCGGCGCCGCGCACGATCTGGCTGAGGATGACCCCGGAGTTCCCTCGAGCGCCCATCAGGGCGGCCCGGGCCAGTGCCTGGACGAGGCGAGTGCGGCCGACCTCGTCGACCTCGAGGCCGTCGAGGCGGTCGAGCTCCTCCATCACGGCCCGCATCGTCATCGCCATGTTGTCTCCGGTGTCGCCGTCGGCGACCGGGAAGACGTTGAGGTCGTTGACCTCTTGGCGGCGCTCCTCGAGGTGCGCATAGGCCGAGCTGATGACGCGCCGGAAGCGCTCGATCGAGGGGTCGGGCATCGGCTCGAAATCTAACTGCCGGGTCGGGCCGCTCGGTTCGCTACGGTGCCACGCTCGATGAGACGCTTCGCCACCTGGTGCACCGGGCACCGCAAGACCGTCATCCTCGGCTGGATCGTCGCCCTGATCGGAATCGGCATGATCGCCGGCTCGGTCGGCTCGGACTTCTCCGAAGACTTCAAGCTCCCCGCCTCCGACTCGACCGACGCCTTCGACCTGCTGGAAAACGAGTTCCCGGCGCAATCCGGCGACACCACGACGATCGTCTTCAAGGCGGAGGGCGGGGTCGAGGCGCCGGCGGTGCGCAAGACCATGGAGAACCTCTTCACCGAGGCGGAAGGGCTCCCGCACGTGAGCGAAGTCGCCAACCCCTATGAGGGTGGTGGCGCGGCAGCGATCTCCGAGGACGGCAAGATCGCCTACGCGACCGTCCAGTACGACGTCTTCAGCGAAGAGATCGAACAGGGGGACACCGAGGAGCTGATCGACGACACCGAGGCGGCGAGCGACAGGGGCCTCCAGGTCGAGCTCGGCGGCCAGCCGATCGAGGAAGCGCGAGCCGAAGAAGAAGGCGATGCCTCGTTCATGATCGGCCTGCTGGCCGCGGTCGTCATCCTGCTGCTCACCTTCGGCTCGGTCGTGGCCATGGGCCTGCCGCTCGTCACCGCGCTGTTCGCGCTTGGCGTCGGCCTCAGCCTGGTGACGCTCGGCACCCACGTCTTCGACACGGCCGAGTTCGCCCCCCAGCTGGCGGCAATGATCGGCCTCGGCGTCGGCATCGACTACGCGCTCTTCATCCTCACCCGCTTCCGCAACGGGCTCGACGAGGGCCTCGAGTCTCGCGATGCGGCGATCGCCGCGGTCGACACCGCCGGCCGCGCCGTGCTCTTCGCCGGGGTCACGGTGATCATCGCCCTGATGGGGATGCTGCTGCTCGGTCTCTCCTTCCTCTACGGCGTCGCGATGGCGGCGGCCCTCGCGGTCCTGATGACGATGATCGCGGCGCTGACCCTGCTGCCGGCACTGCTGACGATCGCCGGCCGCCGGGTCGACCGACTGCGCATCCCCGGCCTGGGGAGGCGCGGGCCGTCCACGGCCGAAGACACCCGCTGGTTCCGCTGGAGCCGCGAGATCCAGCGCCGGCCGGTGGCCTCCGCGCTGCTCTCCGGCGGCCTGCTGCTGGTCCTCTGCATCCCCACCCTCTCGCTGCGCCTCGGCTCCAACGACGCCGGCACCGATCCGGCCGGGACGACGACGCGCGAGGCCTACGACCTGCTCGCCGAAGGCTTCGGGCCGGGCTTCAACGGCCCCTTCTCGATCGTCGCGGCCCTGCCCGACAAGGGCGACGATGCCGCGCTCGCCGAGCTGCGCCAGACGCTCGTCGGCGAAGAAGGCGTCGCCGAGGCCACGCCGGTGATGCTCAACCCGGCCGGGAACACCGGGGTCTTCCAGGTCTACCCGACGACCTCACCGCAGAGCGAGGAGACGACCGAGCTGCTCGACCGCATCCGCGAGGAGCTGATCCCGCCGGTCGAGCAGCAGACCGGCGCCCAGGTGCACGTCGGCGGCATCACCGCGATCTTCGAGGACTTCGGCACCGCCATCGCCGACAAGCTGCCGCTCTTCATCGGCGTCGTCGTGCTGCTCTCGGCGCTGCTGCTGATGGCCGTCTTCCGCTCCGTCCTCGTGCCGCTCAAGGCCGTCGTCATGAACCTGCTCAGCATCGGCGCCGCCTTCGGCCTGATCGTCGCGGTCTTCCAGTGGGGCTGGGGCGCCAGCCTGATCGGAGTGGACGGCACCGGGCCGATCATCTCCTTCTTCCCGATCTTCCTCTTCGCGATCATCTTCGGCCTCTCGATGGACTACGAGGTCTTCCTGATGTCGCGCATCCACGAGGAGTGGGAGCGCGACCGCGACGCCACGCTCGCCGTCACCCGCGGGCTCGCGCTGACCGGCCGCGTGATCACCGCGGCGGCGGCGATCATGGTCACCGTCTTCCTCTCCTTCATGATCGGCGAAGACCGCATCATCAAACTCTTCGGCCTCGGCCTCGCCGCGGCCATCTTCATCGACGCCGTGATCATCCGCTCGGTCCTCGTCCCATCGATCATGCAGCTCCTCGGCGAGCGGGCCTGGTGGCTGCCCGCCTGGCTGGACAAGATCCTGCCGAGGCTGCACGTGGAGCCGGCAGAGGGAGACCCCAGGCCGACGGGAGAGCATCCCGTGGTCGAAAGCACCTAGCCGCTGAGCACCGGCCCTCAGCCAAACTGACGGGGATCTTCCCCCGGCTGCGCCGTTGAGATCCGCTCGCACGAGCGGAACCGGTCAAATGGGTCCCTGATGGCCTCCCCTCTGCGCAGGCGACCCACCCCATCGCGACCGGCGCCGCAGTCGATCCTGTCCCGGCGCCTGTCGCGCCCCATCTGAATTGCGTCTGCCCCGCCTTCTGCCCTCACCACGTCGGCTCCGGCGCCGGGCAGGATGAGGTCGAAGAGGGGGCTGCCGATTATCCGGTCTCGCCCCGCTCCCCCCTCGAGCAACGCACCGTTGAATTCCCCGACCTCGCCAGTCGGGCCTCCGATCAAAATGTCGTCACCGGCTTCCCCGAAAGCCGTGACCGCCAGGTCGACGGGAGGAGCAACGTCGATCGTGTCCGGGCCCTTTCTGCCTTCCACGTAGAGTTCGGCCATCGGAGGTACGAGGAGGTCGAGGTCTTCGTCACCGGGGCCGGTATTCAGGTTGAGGCCGTTCCGACCGGCTTCACTCATGTAGCGGAAGTGATCCGCCCCGGCCCCGCCGTTGAGCCAGTAGGTTCCGGAACTGCCCCGAGCGGTGATCTCGATCTCCGGGGAGCCGTCGGGCTCGGGGGTCGCGCCCGGCGCAAGCGGACCGCCGTTTAGACCGATCGTGACTTCGTTGAGGCCTCCGACGTACAGCTTGATCTGGTCGGTGTTGGTGACCGTCGGATTCCCGCGGCATTCAACCCGAAGCCCAAGGAACTCAAAGACTCGGATCTGGGTTCCAACCCGATGCAGTACGGCTTCTTCCAAAAACGGGCCACTCCTGGTGACGGTCACCGAGAGGACGCGGGTGTTGGGGTTGCGCTGGCACTTGACGGTCGCCGATGCGCCCTGAGGGAATCCCAGGCCCAGCGCCAAAAGAGCCGAGACAGACAGGATGGCGATCGATCGCCTCATTGATGACCGGCTGGGACGAGGGCGGTTCTACGCGGCCTTGGTGACCTTGTTGGCCTTGAGACAGCGAGTGCAGACGTAGGCGCGCAGCTTGCGGCCGTTCTCCTGGATCCGCACCTTCTGCAGGTTCGGGTCGAAGCGCCGCTTGGTGGCGACCATAGAGTGGCTGCGGGACTGGCCGAACGCCGGTCCCTTTCCGCAGCTGTGACAAACCTTGGCCATCGGGTCGGGGATGGTACATTGATCGCGAGTTAGCTAAGTGGACTAATGCTGAAAATTGAATTCCCGGCGTCCCTTGACGAAAGGGGGGAGAGAAATGAGCGCTGAGGACTTGTACCGCGTGAACATGCACGAAGCCAAGACCCATCTCTCGAAGCTAGTCGCCCGCGTAGAGAGCGGCGAGCAGATCGTCATCACCCGCGCCGGCAAGCCGGCGGCGAAGCTGGTGCCGGTTTCCACAGAGAAACCCGGGAAGCGCAAGCTCGGCGGCTGGGAGGGCAAGATGCGAATGCCCACCGACGCGGAGTGGGAGGAGATGGACAGGGAAGTCGAGGAGCTCTTCGAGGAGAGCGAGATCTTTCCCAGTAGCGACAACCTCTTGACCGAAGAGTGAGGCTCCTGCTTGACACGCAAGTGCTGATCTGGTCCCTGCTGAAGCCCGACCGCCTCCTTGCCACGACCCGGGAGGCGATCCAAGACGGAACCAACGATGTCTTCGTCAGCATTGCAAGCCCGTGGGAGATCGCCATCAAGAAATCGCTCGGCAACCTCGATCCGCCCGACGATCTCGATGTCCAGCTCGCCGAGGAGCGCATTTCTCTATTGCCAATCTCTCTGCGGCATACCCGGGCAATCGAGTCCCTCCCCCACCACCACGGTGACCCTTTCGACCGCATGCTCGTGGCCCAAGCGCAGACGGATGGATTGACGATCGTGACCTCCGATCGGAAAATTGCCCGGTATCAGGTGGCCGTGATGCGAGCTAGCCGTCGCGGACTTGCCAGCGGTACGGGTTGACCTCTTGTTTCAGCAGGGCCATACGGGCGACCGTGAGGGCGGCGTTGCGGCCCTGGTCGCGCTTGCCGCCGCCGGCGCGGGCAAGGGCCTGCTCCATCGTGTCGCAGGTGATCACGCCGAAGGCGCAGGGGACACCGGTGGCCAACTGCACGTCCTGGATGCCACGGGCGGCCTCGGCGCAGACGAAGTCGTAGTGGTCGGTCTCGCCGCGGATGACCACGCCGAGGCAGGCGATGCCGGCGAAGCGCTCGGTGGTGGCATGGAGCTTGGCGGCGAAGGGCAGCTCGTAGGCGCCGGGCACCGAGACCTCGCTTACCGAGGAGACCGGCACCCCGGCCATCTCGAAGCCTTCGCGGGCGCCGCTCAGCAGTCGTTCGGCCAGGTCCTCGTAGAAGCGGCCGACGCAGACGGCGAACCTGCGCTCCGCCAGCGTCGCCTTCTCCTCCTCGCCGAAGGCCTCGAGGAAGGCCCCGGACTCAGCCATCCGCCCGCTCGTCCCCGGCGGCGGCGTCGCGCTCGTCCTCGTCGTGGATCATCTCCTCGTCGAGGGCTAGGCCCTGGTGGTGCAGCGAGTGGCCCATCTTGTCGCGCTTTGCCCGCAGATAAGCCTCGTTGTGGGCGTTGGGCGAGGACTCGATCGGCACCTGCTCGGTGACCGAGAGGCCGTAGCCCTCGAGGCCGACGATCTTCTTCGGGTTGTTGGTGAGGATGCGGATGCTGGTCAGGCCGAGGTCGCCGAGGATCTGGGCGCCGATCCCGTAGTCGCGCAGGTCGGCGGGCAGGCCGAGCTTGAGGTTGGCCTCGACCGTGTCGGCGCCCTCCTCCTGCAGCTTGTAGGCCTTGAGCTTGTTGAGCAGGCCGATCCCGCGGCCCTCCTGGGAGAGGTAGAGCAGGACGCCGCGTCCCTCGTGCTCGATCTGGGTCAGCGCGGCTTCCAGCTGCTCGCCGCAATCGCAGCGCATGCTGTGGAAGACGTCGCCGGTGAGGCACTCGCTATGGACGCGGACCAGCACGTCCTCGGCGCCGTCGACGTCGCCCTTGACCATCGCCACGTGGTGCTTGTCGTCGACCAGGGAGCGGTAGCCGACGGCGGTGAAGTCGCCGAACTCGGTCGGCAGGGCGGTGTCGACGACCCGCTCGACCAGCTTCTCGGTGCGGCGGCGGTAGGCGATCAGGTCGGCGACCGTGACCATCTTCAGGCCGTGGCGCTCGCAGTAGGGGCCGAGATCGGGGACACGGGCCATCGTGCCGTCGTCGTTCATCACCTCGCAGATCACCCCGGCGGGAGTGAGGCCGGCGAGGCGGGCGAGGTCGACGCTGGCCTCGGTGTGGCCGGTGCGCTCCAGCACCCCGCCGTCCTTGGCCCGCAGCGGGAACATGTGGCCGGGGACGACGATGTCGCGCGGCCCGGAGCTGGGGTCGATCGCGACCTGGATCGTGTGGGCGCGGTCGTGGGCGGAGATGCCGGTGCTGACGCCGCCCGCGGCCTCGATCGTGACCGTGAAGGCGGTCTGCAGCGGCGCCTCGTTCTTGGCCGCCATCAGGTTGAGGCCGAGCTTCTCACAGCGTTCCGCGGTCAGGGCGAGGCAGATCAGGCCGCGCGCCTCCTTGGCCATGAAGTTGACCGCCTCGGGCGTGGCGAACTGCGCCGCCATCACCAGATCCCCCTCGTTCTCACGGTCCTCGCCGTCGCAGACGACGACCATGCGGCCGCGGCGGATCTCCTCGATAGCTTCCTCGATCGTCGAGAACGGGCTCTCGCCCGGAGCCCGATCGGTCTGCTCTGTCTTCTGCGGCTCTGTCATCTGGGTCACACCGACTCCTCTCCAGCGAATGGTGTCATCAATCGCTCCACGTACTTCGCCACCACGTCGCACTCGACGTTCAGCTCGTCGCCGGGGGCGAGCGTTCCGAGGTTCGTGCGCTCGAGGGTCTCGGGGATGAGGGAAACCTCCGCCCATGAGTCGCCCAGGCCCGCGACCGTGAGGCTGACGCCGTTGAGCGCGATCGAGCCCTTCTCGACGACGTAACGGAGAAGCTGGGGACCGAGGCCCACGCGCAGTCGCCGGGCGAAGCCATCGTCCTCGGTCGAGAGCACCTCCCCCACGCCGTCGGCATGCCCCTGGACGATGTGGCCCCCGAGGCGATCGGAGGCTTTCATCGCCAGCTCGAGGTTGACGCGATCCCCTCCCTCCAGGCCGCCCAGTGCGGTCACCGTAAGCGTCTGGTTCATCGCCTCGGTCTTGAAGCCGCTCGCGTCGAGAGCTGTCGCCGTGAGACAGACGCCGTTCACCGCAACCGAATCGCCCTCGGCGATCTCTGACGCCAGGTGGGTCGCGATTCGCAGCTCCGTGCCGTCGGCGCTTCTCCCGACCGACTCGATGCGACCGATGTCTTCGATCAGCCCGGTGAACATCACCACTCCCTGAAACGGGTCTCGATCAAGGTGTCCTCGGCGCCCGGATCCACGGCCTCGATGCGCTTGGAGCCGGCAAGCAGCACCGGGGCGACGAAGAGGCGCGCCTCGTCGATCTCGCCGGCGTCGGCAAAGGCCGCGGCGAGGGTCGGGCCGCCCTCGAGGAAGAGGCTGGTGACGTCGCGATTGCCGAGCTCTGCGAGGACCGGGCGGATACCGGTTGCGACGACGATCTCGGCCCCGGCATCTCTGAGCGCCGAGGCATCGGCTTCAGGGGATACGACCGCGACGACGGGGGACTGGTCGAGCGTCCGAAGCAGCTGCGAATCGAGCGGCAACCGGGCCTGACGGTCGAAAACCACCCGAACCGGCTGCCGCAAATCCGTTCCGGTGCGCTTTATCCCCGATATAGGGGGAAAAGGCGCACCGGAACGGGTTGGGCGGGCGGTGAGGAGGGGGTCGTCGGCGAGAACGGTGCCGATGCCGACCGCGATCGCGTCGGATTCGGCGCGCCAGCGGTGGACCAGCTCGCGGCTGCGCTCGCCCGATATCCAGGGCGAATCGCCGGGAGGCGTCGAGGTGCGGCCGTCGAGGGACATCGCCAGCTTCAGGGTCACCAGCGGCAGCCCCGTGCGAGCGTGCTTGCGGAAGGGCTGGTTGAGCAACCGAGCCGCCGTCGCCTCCTCGCCCGCGGCGAGCTCGACCTCCACCCCGCCGTCGCGCAGTATGCCCGGACCTCGCCCGGCCGCCTTCTCGCTGGGATCGTCCGAGGCGACGACGACGCGAGAGATCCCCGCCCCCAAAATGGCTTCGGTGCACGGAGGTTGCCTGCCCTCGTGCGCACAGGGCTCCAGCGTCACGTACATCGTCGCGCCCGACGGGTCCTCTCCACGCTCACGACAGTCCTCCAGCGCCGCCCGCTCAGCATGCAACCCACCCAATTCAGCATGAAACCCCTCGCCAATCACTCCCCCGTCACGCGCCACAACAGCTCCGACAAGAGGATTAGGACTCACCCGCCCCCGCCCGTGCTCCGCAAGCTCCAGCGCTCGCAAGAGATGCCCTCGATCCGTGCCTGTGAGCTGGGGATTCATAAGACCGATTGACGAGTCAATCAACACAAGCTTACTCCGCTACCGCCCGGACTCAGAGAACCTCGTCACACCCGCCCCTCGCGCGGGTGGCATGGGTGAGGGGGGTCGAGGACGGACCGTGGCCCGCCCGCAGCGCCCCCCTCACCCATGACAGGACCCGCGCGCCGACGACGCTGGAGCCGAGGCCGCAGATACCCTGACCCGGCTCCCATGAAGCTAATTGTCCAGATCCCCTGCCTCAACGAGGAATCCACCCTCCCGGCAACGATCGCCGACATCCCACGCGAGATCCCGGGCATCGAGAAGGTCGAGCTCCTGATCGTCGACGACGGCTCGACCGACCGCACGGTCGAGGTCGCCCGTCAGCAGGGGGTCGATCACATAGTTCGGCTGACCAACAACAAGGGTCTGGCGGCGGGCTTCCAGGCGGGGCTCGACGCCTGCCTCAAGCTCGGCGCCGACGTCGTCGTCAACACCGACGCCGACAACCAGTACCGCGGCGCCGACATCCCGAAGCTGGTGGCGCCGATCCTCGCCGGCGAGGCCGACATGGTCGTCGGCGACCGCCGCACCTCCCAGATCGAGCACTTCTCGGGCTCCAAGAAAGCCCTGCAGCGGCTGGGCAGCTGGGTCGTCAGCAGGCTGGCCGGCACGGCGATCGCCGACACCACCTCGGGCTTCCGCTCCTACAACCGCGAGGCCGCCCTGGGACTGCTCGTCGTCGACAACTTCACCTACACGCTGGAGAGCCTGATCCAGGCCGGCAAGATGCTCGTCGCCGTCGACCAGGTGGCGATCGGAACCAATCCACAGACGCGCGAGTCGCGCCTC
Source organism: Solirubrobacterales bacterium (assembly GCA_036376915.1). Taxonomy (GTDB): domain Bacteria; phylum Actinomycetota; class Thermoleophilia; order Solirubrobacterales; family 70-9; genus VRUE01. The sequence continues at coordinate 33,061 of DASUZK010000061.1, read as the reverse complement.
TTCGGCTCGACCGGCGGCTACGTGCGGCGCAATGCGCTCTCGATCCTCCGCATCTACGCCCGCTACGAGCCGCTGCGGGTCTTCGCCACCGCGGGCCTTCTCGTCGCGATCCTGGCCCTCGCCGCCTGGATGCCCTTCCTGCTCGACTGGGTCCTCAACGGCGACAGCTCCGGGCACATCCAGTCGCTGATCCTCGGCGCGGTGCTCTTCATCGCGGCGATCCAGCTGCTCGCGCTCGGCGTGATCGGCGACCTGCTTGCCGGGCAGCGGGTGATGACGCAACGGGTCTTCGAGCGCGTGCGCCGGGTCGAGCTGGCGCTCGACGTACCGCCCTCCCACTACGAGCGCGGCGCCGCGGACCGCTGATGCAGGCGCTGCGCAAGGCGCTGGGCGCCCGCCGTGGCGGCCAGGCGGGCGCCAGCTCGGCAACCGCCGACTATGGCAAGACCGCGAGCCTCCTCGCGATCGGCGTCGGCCTCACCGGCGTCATCACCTACGTCTACTTCTTCATCGCCTCGCACGTCCTCTCCAAGCCCGACTACGGAGAGATCACCGTCGTCTGGTCGGCCGTCTTCATCACCATCTCCACCCTCTACCGGCCGGTCGAACAGCTGCTCTCCCGCCACATCTCAGAGCACCTGGTCAAGGGCGAGCCGATCGGCGGCACCACGCGCAACGCCGCCACGATCCAGGTCGGCCTGGCGATGCTCTTCGCGGTCCTGGCGCTGGTCTTCCGCGGACCGCTCCAGGACGGCCTGCTCGAGGGCAACGAAACGCTCTACTGGGTCTACTTCTCGGCCGTCCTCTTCTACGCCGCCAGCTACTTCGCCCGCGGCTACCTCGCGGGGGTGAAGCGGTTCGGCCTCTTCACCGCGCTGATCCTCTCCGAGTCCTGCTTCCGCACGCTCTTCGCCGTCCTCGTCGCGGTCAGCCTGCTCAGTGGCCAATCGTGGGTGGCGGTCGGGATCGTCGCCGCTCCGGCTCTGTCGTTGATGGTCGTGCCCCTGGTCTTCGCTCGGCGCGCCCGGACGGCACCGGCGGCGCCCCAGCTCGACAGCCAGGACTCCTCCGTCTCGGTTGCCCACGGCACCGGCTTCGCGGCCGCCGTGCTGGTGATCATGTTCAGCGAACAGGCCTTCCTCAACGCCGGGCCACTGGTCGTGAGCGCCCTCGACAGCACCGAAGCCGCGGGCTTCATCTTCAACGTGCTGATGCTGGCGCGGGCCCCCCTGCAGCTCTTCCAGGCGGTCTCGACCAGCATCCTCCCCCACCTGACCGGGCTGCACACCAGCGAGGAGCCAGGCAGCGAGAACGAGTTCCATCGCTCGGTGCGAGCAGTGCTGCTCGGGATCGTCGCCTTCACGGCGGTGATGGCGCTGGCGATCCTGGCCGCAGGCCCGCAGCTGATGCAGCTCGCCTTCAGCGACAAGTTCAGCTACGAGCGCGGCGAACTGCTGCTAGTAGCCGTCGGGACCGGGCTCTACCTATCGTCGGTGACGGTCAACCAGGCCTGTGTCGCCCAAGGCCAGGTACGCCGCGCCGCGGTCCGCTGGATCGCCTGCGCCGCCCTCTTCATCGGGTGGAACTTCGTGCCTCTCGTCGACGACGAGTTCCTCCGCGTCGAGGTCGGCTTCACGCTCACCGCCGGTGTTCTCTTCGGCCTGCTCTACTTGATCTACCGCCGCCCCCACGAACGCGCCGAGGACGTGCCGGCCCCGGGCTCCCCCGAGGAACTCGAGCTGCGCCTCGCCGCCGTCGACGAGAACACGTAGGTTCGGCCCGTGAGTGGAAACGACGCCGAGCTGATCCTGATCGGCGGCGGCCTGCTCGCGGCCGGCATCGTCGGCGCCCTGCTCGCCGAGCGGATGCGCATCCCGGGCCTGCTGCTCTTCCTCGGGCTGGGGATGCTGGCCGGCTCGGAGGGCATCGGCGGGATCGAGTTCGACGACGCCGAGCTGGCCCGCACCCTCGGCACGATCGCCCTCGTCCTGATCCTCTTCGAGGGCGGGTTGACCGCGGGATGGTCGGAGATCCGGCCGGTGCTCGGGACCGCGGCCTCGCTGGCGACGGTCGGAACAGCGGTGACCGCCTGCACGGCGGGGATCGCGGCTCACTGGATCTTCGGCATCAGCGTGCTGGAAGGGATGATCGTCGGCGCCGCGATCGCCGCCACCGACTCCGCCGCGATCTTCGCCGTGCTGCGCCGCTCGACTCTGAAAAAGAAGCTCGCGCGCACGCTGGAGGGCGAGTCGGGGATGAATGACCCGGTCGCGCTGCTGCTCGTGATCGGCTTCATCGAATGGATCCAGGAGCCCGGCTACGGCCTCGCCGACATGGCGAGCCTGCTCGCCCTGAAACTGGCGATTGGCGCGGTGGTCGGCCTGGCCCTGGGTCGGGTCGCCACGATCGCCCTCGACCGGGTGCGGTTGCCGACCGACGGGATCTATCCGGTGGCGACGATCGCGATCGCCGGGCTCGCCTTCGGGCTGGCCGAGGTCGCGCACGGATCGGGGTTCCTCGCCGTCTACCTCACCGCCCTCGCCCTCGGCTCGACCCGCATCCCTGCCCGGCGCACGATCGTCGCCTTTCACGAGGGCGTCGGCTGGGTCGCCCAGATCGGCCTCTTCATCCTGCTCGGCCTGCTCGTCTTCCCCAGCACGCTCGGCGACGTCGTCTGGGAAAGCCTCGCCCTCTCGGCCGTGCTGATCCTCCTCGCTCGCCCCGTCGCCGCCTTCGCCTCCACCCTCCTCTCGCCGCTCGATCTCCGTGAGCGGGCGATGCTCGGCTGGGCCGGGCTGCGCGGAGCGACGCCGATCTGGCTCGCCACCTTCCCCGCCGTCGCCGGGGTCGGTGCCGGCGAGCAGCTCTTCGCGATCGTCTTCTTCGTGGTCGTCACCTCGACCCTGGTCCAGGGGGCGAGCTTCGAGCCGCTGGCGCAGCGGCTCGGACTGACCACCGACGAGCCGGCGCTGCCGCGCCGCCTGTTCGAGTCGGGGCGGATCCGCCGCATGGGTGGCGACGTCGTCTCCTACCGACTCAAGCCCGGCGCCGCCGCGGCCGGCCATCTGGTGCGCGAACTCGGGCTTCCGCGCGATGCGCTGGTCAACGTCATCGTCCGCGACGGCCACGCGCTCCCGCCGCGCGGATCGACCGTCGTGCGCGAGGGAGACGAGCTCCACATCCTCGTCCGCGGCGAGCTGCGCGAGGAGGTCGAGGAACTGACGAAGCGCTGGCACGAGGGGCCCGTGGGCACGCCCGCGCCGCCCCGCCTGCCCCCGCGTGGCGCTCCGCAGATCTTCTCAGTCGGGCCGGGCGGAGATCTCGAGGATCCGTCGGCGCCGAGCTCGATAAACGGCATCGCGGTCATCGCGGTCCTGCGCAGCCGCCGCGACCGGCTGAGCGCGCTCGTCGCCCTCGCCGACGGCCGCTACGCGCTCACGACCGAGGCGGTGGTCGCCGTGGGCGACCGGCGCTCACTGGCGAACTGGTGCGAACGTCGCGCCCAGCGGGTTGGTCCCGACGACCCCGCCGAGCAAGCGTGGTGGCAGGAGGCCATCGGAGCGTTGATAGCTCGCGGCTAGGCAGCGTCGGCAGCGGCGACTATCTCGGCGTATGCGGCCGCGGGCTCATCCGCGCCGAAGACGGCCGAGCCCGCGACGAAGAGAGATGCACCCGCAGCGGCGACTGAGCGGGCGGTCGAGGCGTCGACCCCGCCATCGACCTCGATCTTCGCATGGCCGACCAGTGCCTTCAAACGCGAGACCTTGGCGGGAGAGCTCTCGATGAAGGCTTGGCCGCCCCAGCCCGGGTTGACGGTCATGCAGAGGACGATGTCGGCGAGGCCGTCCAGCTCGGCGATCGCCTCGGCTGGGGTGCCGGGGTTGATCGCGATGCCGGCGAGGCAGCCGAGCTCGCGGATCGCGGCGAGGGTACGGTGGGCATGCGGGGTCGCCTCCTCGTGGAAGGTGATCGAGTCGGCGCCCGCCTCGGCGAAGGCCTCGATCTGGCGCTCCGGGGCCTCGATCATCAAGTGGACGTCGACCGCGCCTCCGGCGGCGTGGACTCGGTCGGCGATCGAGGACGCGACGAGTGGCCCGATCGTGATCGGCGGGACGAAGTGCCCGTCCATCACGTCGAAGTGGATCACCCGCGCCCCTGCGTCCATCACCTCGTCCAGCTGGCTGCCCAGCTGTGCGAAGTCGGCCGAGAGGATCGAGGGCGCGACCCGCGGCGAGGCGATCAACTCTCCCATCCGCTCGCTCATGATCGACCCAGGCGAAAGCTCATACCGGCCTCAACATCGAATCTCCGCACATTTGGCAGGTCATGTCCTCGGTGGTGCTCATCCGGGCGATCGTCTGGTGCTCGCCGCAGTTGGGGCACTGCGAGACGAGCTCGAAGCGGCGCAGACAGTACACGCAGCGGAAGCGGCCGGGAAGCTGCGTCGGCCGCAGCCAGGGCTCGCCGCACCCCGGGCAGGCCGCCCGACGCATCAAGCCCTCTGCCGCCGGAGGCTCAGTCATCCGGACCATCATCGCGCTTCAGGCGGCAGATGAAGAATCCGGTCGTGCCGTCGCGGTCGGGCCGCACCTGCAGGCAGCGGCCATCGGCGGGCGAGGCGAGGCCGGGAGCGAGGGCACCGAGGTCGTCGACCGTGAAGGCGGGAACCTCGCCGGACTCGGCCGCGACGAGGAGGCCCGCGACCTGGTCCTCGTTCTCGCGGCGCGAGATCGTGCAGGTCGAGTAGACGAGCAGGCCGCCGGGGCGAAGCGCTTCCAGTCCACGCCTCAGCAGCTGCCGCTGTTCCTCGGCCAGGCGCTCGATCGCCTGCGGCGACTTGCGCCAGCGTGCGTCCGGCCGGGACGCGAGCGCGCCGAGGTCCGAGCAGGGCGGGTCGAGCAGGACGCGGTCGAAGCCGGGCGCCATTCCCCCCGCGCCGGCGTTGGCCTCGATCACGGTGACGCTGCGCAACCCCAGGCGCTGGGCCTGACCGGCGACTTCGGCCGCTCGCACGGGATCGCTCTCGACCGAGATCACCTCGCCACGGTCCTCCATCCGCGCCGCGATCTGGCCGGTCTTGATCCCCGGCCCCGAGCAGAGGTCGAGCACGTGCTGCCCGGGGCGCGGGTCGAGCAGCGCGACCACGGCGGCCGAGCCACGGCTCTGCGGGGTCAGCTCCCCCGCAGCGACGAGCTCCGGCACGAGATCCCCCGTCCGCCCCTCGACCACGACCATCTCCGACGCGGCCAGGGGTCCGCCCTCGCTTCCGATGCGACTCATGCCACCCATACCGGAAGCGGTGGGGCGGGCCTGGATGTCCGCTTCGTGCAACTTGGCCAGAACGGTGTCGGGGTCGGTGCGGAGGGTGTTGACCCGGAAGGCGTGCTCGGAAGGCTCGTTGCAGGCCGCAAGAAGCGAACGGGCGTCGTCGGGACCCAGCTCGCGCCACCACATCTGCGCCAGCCAGAGCGGGGCCGAGTGCGCGACGGAAGCCGCCTCCGCGGTCGAGTCGTCGCCGAGCAGGGATGCCACCAGCCCGTCGCGCTCGCGGGCGGCGCGTCGCAACACGGCGTTGACGAACCCCGAGGCGTGGGCCGCGCCGGCCCGCTTGACCAACTCGACCGCCTGGTCGACGGCGGCGTGGTCGGGCGTTCCGTCGGCGAAGAGCAGCTCGTAGGCGCCCAGCCGCAGGCCTGCCAGGACAGGCGGGTCGAGCTGGCGAAGGGGCCGGTCGACGAGCCGGTCGAGGGCGGCGTCGATCGTCCCACGCCGCTGCACGGCGCCGAAGGCGAGTCGCTGGGCCTGGGCCCGCTCGCGACCGTCGAGCTCGCGCTCCTCGGCGGCCTCGCGAAAGGCCCGCTCGGTGTGGGCGCCGTCCTCGAAGGTCGCCCTGATCGTCTCGAAGGCGAGCAGACGGGCGGGCGCAGTCACAGCTTCGGCAGCGGGTGGCCGCGGAGAAAGGCGTCCGCCGCCATCGGCCTGCCCCCGGCCGGCTGCACTACCTCCAGGCGCAGCGCCCCTTGGCCGCAGCCGAGCAGCAGCGCCCCCCACTCCGCGCGCAACTCGCCGGCCTTGACGGAGACGTCGACCGAACGGGCGCGGCGAACCCCGAGCCGCTCGCCGTCGCCGGTCTCGAGATAGGCGCCGACGTGCGGGGTGAGGGCGCGGACGACCCGGGCGAGCTCGGCCGCCGAGCGCGAGGGGTCGAGGCGCCTCTCCTCGGCGCCGATCTTCTCCGCGTATGTGACCCCCTCGTCGTCCTGCTCGGCGAAATCGAGCGCTCCTTCGGACAGCAGGTCGAGCGCCTCGACCAAGAGCTCGCCGCCGAGCGCGGCGAGCTTCGCCGAGAGCGCCTCGAAGTCTTCCTCGGCGCCGACCGGGATCTCCTCACACAGGGCGACCGGGCCGGAGTCGAGCCCTTCGGTCACCTGCATCACGCACGTCCCGGTGCGCTCGTCCCCGGCCATGATCGTGCGCTCGATCGGCGCGGCGCCGCGCCAGCGGGGCAGGAGCGAGGGGTGCACGTTGAGCATCGGCCACTCCGAGAGCAGCGGCTCGCGGACGATCTGGCCGAAGGCGCAGACCGCGAGCGCCTGCGGGCGCACGGCGCGAATCCGCTCCAGCGCCGCCTCCTCGTTGACGTCAGCGGCCTGGAGCAGCTCGATCTCCAGCTCGCGCGCGGCCTCGGCGGCGGGGGGCGACTGGGTGCGCCGGCCGCGGCCCTTCGGCCGGTCGGGCGGGGTGACGACTAGCAGGGGGCGGTGCGTGGACTCGGCGAGCCGACGCAGGACCATGCCGGCGAACTCCGAGGTGCCGAGATAGACCGTTCTCACGCGTCAGTGCGAGGCTCGCGGTGCTCGCTGCCCTCGCCCGCCTCGTCCTCGTCGGCAAGCGGCGGGCTGTAGCTGCCGCCCTCGCGCAGGGCGCGAAGAGCGCCCTTGCGCTGCTGGCGGGGGGCGCGGTCGAGGATCAGCACGCCGTCGAGATGGTCGATCTCGTGCTGGAGCACCCGCGCCTCCAGGCCGGAGGCCTCGAGGCGGATCTCAGCACCTTCGACGTCGCGCCCGCCGATCCGGACGTGCAGCGGGCGCTCGACGTCCATCGAGACGCGAGGCAGGCTGAGGCAGCCCTCCTCGGCGACCACGACCTCGTCCGAGAGCCACTCGATCTCGGGATTGATCAGCGCCGTCGGCTCGCTGTCGGGACCGGCCTGGAAGACGAGCAGGCGACGCAGCAACCCGAGCTGGGTCGCGGCCAGACCGACCCCCATCCCGTCGCGCATGATCCCGATCATCCGCTCCACCTCGGCCCGCAGCTCGGGCCCGAAATCGCGAACCGGCGAAGCCTTGCTCTTCAGCACCGGATCGCCGAACTTGACCACGTGAGCCAGCGCCGCCTCACGCCGTTCGAGCAGCTCGGCTTCGAGCTCCTCGCGCTCGGCGTCGTCGATATCGGTCTCGGCCCGATCGCTCACGGTTCAATTCTATGGAGGGACTACTGCGGATCGACGTCGACCGAGATCGCGACGTCGCGCAGAGCGCGGTCGGCGGCCAGGGCCTCGACCGTGTCGCGCACCGCGGCGATCGTCGCCTCGCGGTCGGCGGCCTTGAGCAGGAAGCGGCGTCGGTGGCGGTTGCGGACGCGGAACATCGGCGCGGGGCCCAGGAGATCGGTCTCGCCAGGCAGCGCGTCTGAGAGGGCGTCGGCCAGCTCAGCGGCGGCCCGGTCGAGCCGCCCCTCTGCCTCCGCCTTGAGCACGATGCGGGTCAGGTGGGAGAAGGGCGGGTAGCGCAGCGCCCGGCGCCGCTCGACCTCCTCGGCGAGGAAGGCGGCGGAGTCGTGGCCGGCGGCGTGGACGATGCTGGGCGCCGTCGGGGCAAGGGTCTGGACGATCACCTCGCCGCCGGCGGGCCCCCGGCCGCTGCGGCCGGCGAGCTGGGCGACCATGGCAAAGGTCCGCTCCGCCGCGCGGAAGTCGGGGAACCTCAGGGTCGCGTCCGCATCGAGGATCGCGCTCAGGGTCACCTCGGGGAAGTCGTGCCCCTTGGCGACCATCTGGGTGCCGACGAGGACGGCGGACTCGGCCTCGCCGAAGGCGGCGAGGATGCGGGCGTGGGCACCGCGGCCGGCGGCGGTGTCGGCGTCGAGGCGGAAGACCGGCATCGGCGCCAGCCGCTCAGCCAACAGGGCCTCGATCTGCTCCGTCCCCACCCCGGCCTGGGAGAGGGTGGTCGAGTCGCAATCGCCGCAGGCGCGCGGCAGCGCCTCGGCGTGGGCGCAGTGGTGGCAGACGAGGCGGCCGCTGTGGCGGTGGACGATCAGCGAGACGTCGCAGTTGGGGCAGTCCCAGTGCCTGCCGCAGGATCGGCAGGTGAGCCAGGGGGCGAAGCCGCGGCGGTTGACCATCACGATCGCCTTCGCGCCGGCCTCGCGCACGGCTCCCAGCGCCTCCCAGGTCTGCGGGTGCAGCGGGCCGGACCGGGGGTCGGCCTCGCGCATGTCGAGCACCCGCACCGGTGGCATCGCGCGGCCGTCGACGCGCCGCGGCAGCTCTAGGCGCGGCAGCTCCAGCCAGGTCTCCGGCCGCGGCGTCGCGGTGCCGGCGACCAGCACGGCGCCGCAGTCCGCGGCCCGCTTGCGGGCGACGGCACGGGCGTCGTAGCAGGGGTCGCCCTCCTGCTTGTAGGAGGCGTCGTGCTCCTCGTCGATCACGACCAGCCCGAGGTCGTCGAGCGGGGCGAAGACGGCCGAGCGGGGGCCGACGCAGACGCTCGCCTCGCCGCTGCGCAGGCGCCGCCACTCGTCGTAGCGCTCGCCGTCGGAGAGGGCCGAGTGCAGGACGGCGAAGCGGTCGCCGAGCCGCGCCCGGAAGCGCGCCACCGCCTGCGGGGCGAGGCCGATCTCGGGGACGAGGACGATCGCGCCCCGGCCGCGGGCGAGGGCCGCCTCGACCGCGGCCAGGTAGACCTCGGTCTTGCCCGAGCCGGTGACGCCGTGGAGAAGGACCTCGCGCGGCGCGCCGGCCTCGCCGTCGAGCGCGGAGACGATCCCCTCCACCGCGGCGACCTGCTCCGGGAGCAGCTCGGGGCGGCCGCCGGCCGCCCCGACGTCGGGCTGGGCGGAGTGCCGCCGCACCCTAGAGCTGCGGGTGGCGATCAGGCCGCGCTCCTCGAGGCGGCGCAGGACGGCACGGTCGGAGCCGACCGCGGCGGCCAGCTCCGCCGCCGACATCTCCCCCGCCCGCAGCGCCTCGAGCACGGCCCGCTGCTTCACCCCCAGCCGCTCGCCGCCGCTGAGGGCTTCCTCGCCGGCGGCGGCGATCTCCGCCCGCAGCTCCAGCCGCGAGCGCACCCGCTGCCCAGCGGCGCCGGTCCCCGGTGGCAATGCCAGCTGCAGGCCCCGAGAGGCAGTGGAGCAGTACTCGCGGGCGATCCAGAGCCCGAGACGGACGAGCTCCGGCGGGGCGCCGGCCTCGAGCGCCTCGATCGGCTCCGCCAGCCGCTCGGCGGGCAACTCGGAGGACTCGGCGAGCCCTACCACGACGCCGAGGATCCGCTGACGCCCGAACGGCACCCGGACCACGCTGCCGACCTCGAGCCCGGCCATCGCCTCGGGCAGCCGGTAGTCGAAGGGCCCACGCAGGGCGCGTGCGGTGGTGAGTGGCTCGACCTTGGCGATGGACATCGGGGTCACGGTATGGAGGGTCACGGACGGCGAGGGTATGCTGCGGCCCGATGGCGCTCAATCTCAGCCCGGGAGAGCGGGTGATCTTCCAGGGCCACCCCTCGTGGCGGGCGATCCTCGGCTTCTACCTGAAGGGCATCCTCGTCGCGGCGCTAGCCGGCGTGGTCTTCAAGCTCTTCGATGCCGGCAGCGGCACGGTCTTCCTCGTCGTCCTCGTCATCGTCGCCGTGACGGTCCTGGCCGGCTTCGTCAAGCGAGTGGCGACGACCTACACGATCACCGACCGCCGCCTCAACATCCGCCGCGGCATCGTCTCCCGCGAGGTCCAGGAGACCCGCCTGGAGCGGGTCCAGAACGTCAACTACAAGCAGTCCGTCTACCAGCGCGTGATGCAGATCGGCGACGTCGACTTCGACACCGCGGCCGGCGACGACTACAACTTCGTCTTCGCCGGGGTCGCCGACCCCCAGGACGTCGTCCACAGCGTCGACCAGGCAACCGGTGCAGGCGCCGCCGGAGAGCACGGCCTGGGCGAAGCTCAGCCACCGACTTAGGTGGGTGTAGTAGGGGACGCCGGCGCCCCTTTCCAAAACGCTCGGCAGGAGCCTCGCTGGAGTGTTTTGGAAAGGGGCGCCGACGTCCCTTCGACAGCTCACGAAGCTTCGGAGCTCTCCCGATGCGGCCCCGGAAGCTCCTGTTGCGAGGGTGCACCCGGCTCCCCGGAAGCTCTACATGCCTTGGGACGTTTCGGGCGCCCCAAGCTCATTTAAAAGCTTGGGGACTCTGAGACCGGGTTCGCAAGCTGGGCGTCACTCGGTGACGTGTTGGAAGGGAGCCTGGGTGGGCTTCAGGCGAATGTCGCGAAGCGGCCGCTGCACTCGTGGTTCGAGGCGCGGCCGCAGGCCGCGCTCCTCATTGCACCGCGCGCAGCGCGGTGCAATCAATTCGCCTGAAGCCCACCCAGGCTCCCCCTGCAAGATGCGTCAGGCGGGAGCTGCTTCGAGTCCTGCTGCCGCCTTCAACTTCTCGGCCCTGTCGGTCCTCTCCCAGGTGAAGGCGTCGCCCTCCCTGCCGAAGTGGCCGTAGGCAGCGGTTTGGCTGAAGATGGGGCGGTGCAGGTCGAGGTAGCGGCGGAAGGCGCCGGGGCGGAGGTCGAACTCGGATTCGACCAGCTCGGAGATGCGCTCGTCGGGCAGCTTGCCGGTGCCGAAGGTCTCGACCATCAGCGAGATCGGGCGGGAGACGCCGATCGCGTAGGCGACCTGGACCTCGCAGCGCTGGGCTAGGCCCGCGGCGACGACGTTCTTGGCGACGTAGCGGGCGGCGTAGGCGGCCGAGCGGTCGACCTTGGAGGGGTCCTTGCCGGAGAAGGCGCCGCCGCCGTGGCGGGCCATTCCGCCGTAGGTGTCGACGATGATCTTGCGGCCGGTGAGGCCGGCGTCGCCGACCGGGCCGCCGATCACGAACTTGCCGGTCGGGTTGACGAGGAAATGGCGGCGCAGCTCGGCCTCGTCGAATAGGCCGGGGGCCTCGGCGCCGAGCACCGGCAGCACGACGCTCTCCCAGAGGTCGGGCTTGATCTTCGACTCCGACTCGACCCCCTCCGCGTGCTGGGTGGAGATCAGCAGCTTCTCGACCCCGACCGGGCGGCCCTCGGCGTAGCGCACCGTGACCTGGGTCTTGCCGTCGGGCCCGAGGTAGTCGAGGCTGCCGTCCTTGCGCACCGCCGCGAGCCGCTCGGCCAGCCGGTGGGCGAGGTGGATCGGCATCGGCATCAGCGCCTCTGTCTCATCGGAGGCGTAGCCGAACATCATTCCCTGATCGCCCGCGCCGGCGACCAGCAGCTCGTCCTCGACCGAGGGCTCGGTCCGCGTCTCGTAGGCCTTGTCTACGCCCTGGGCGATGTCGGGCGACTGCTTGTCGAGCGAGACCAGGACCGAGATGTGGTCGCAGTGGTAGCCGTAGTCGCCGTGGTCGTAGCCGATCCCGCGGATCGTCTCGCGGACCAGCTCCGGAACGTCGAGGTGGACCTCGGTCGAGATCTCGCCGGAGACCACCGCCATGCCGGTGTTGACCAGGGACTCGCAGGCAACGCGGCCCTCGGGATCCTCCGCCATCACCGCGTCGAGCACGGCGTCGGAGATCTGGTCGCAGATCTTGTCTGGGTGCCCCTCGGTGACGGACTCCGAGGTGAAGAGGTACTCGGACATGGTCGAAGCCTACCGTCGCCTGCCCGAATGCGGCACGAAGTCGATGACCAGCGGGATTCCCTCCAGGCCATACGTCTCGCGCAGCCGGTTCTCCAGGTGGTAGGCCCAGTCGCGGACGATCAGCTTGCGGTCGTTGACCTGGATCGCGATCCGCGGCGGCCGTTCCTCGACCTGAGCCGCGTAGTAGAGGCGGAGGCGACGACCGCGTCGCGAGGGCGGCGGTGTCTTGGCGACGACGTCGGCGACGAAGCGGTTGAGCTCCGGCGTGGGGATCCGCTCCCCGGCCCTGTCGGCCAGCTCCAGCGCCTTCGGCAGCAGGTTGTGGACGTTGCGACCGCGCGTCGCCGAGCAGGTTACGACGGTGGGACGGAGGCGCAGCTTGCGTGCGACCCGGGCGCGGGCATCGTCGATGTCGGTGCGGGTGACGTCCCACTTGTTCATCGCCAGCAGGGTCGCGCAGCCGGCCTTCATCGCGATCTCGGCCACCCGCAGGTCCTCGGCGGTTACGCCGTCGGAGGCGTCGCAGACGACGATCGCGACGTCGGCGCGCTCGACCGCGTGCTCGGAGCGCAGCTGGGCGTAGTAGTCGACCGTGCCGGCGACCTTGGAGCGGCGGCGCAGGCCGGCGGTGTCGACGAGGACGGCGCGGCGACCGTCGACCTCGACCTCGGTGTCGATCGAGTCGCGGGTCGTGCCCGCCACGTCGGAGACGATCACCCGCTCGGAGCCGAGGAAGGCGTTGACCAGCGAGGACTTGCCGGCGTTGGGACGGCCGATCACCGCGACCCTGACCGCGTCGTCGTCCTCGCTGGGCTGGGCGTGCTCGCCGAGCAGCTCGACCACGCGGTCGAGCAGGTCGCCGCTGCCGAGGCCGTGCGTGGCCGAGACGCCGAGCGGCTCGCCGAGCCCCAGTTTGTTCAGCTCCGCGCTCATGTGCTCGTCCTCGGGCCGGTCGAGCTTGTTGGCGACGACGATCACCGGCATCTCGGCACCGCGCAGGGTCTCGGCCAGCTCGGCGTCGCCGGCCCGCACTCCCGCCCTCGCGTCGACGACGAACATGACCACGTCGGCCTCGGCAATTCCCAGTCGCGCCTGGCGCTGGATGTCGCGGGCCAGCTCAGAGGAGTCCTCGGCGTCGATGCCGCCGGTGTCGAGCAGCTCGAAAGCGACGCCGTTCCACTCGCAGCGCACGCGCTTGCGGTCGCGGGTGACGCCGGGCTCGGCGTGGGTCACCGCCTCCCGTCCGCCGGCGAGCCGGTTGACCAGCGTGCTCTTGCCGACGTTGGGGAAGCCGACGACGGCGACGACCGGCAGCCGGCTCACAGCCACCCCACCCCGAGGTGCAACGTTTTACGGCTCTCAGAGGACCACAAAGCGTTGCACCTGGTCATGCGAGGCCTCGCTCGTGGACGAGGGACTCGATCCGGTCGACGACCTCGTCGAGGGCGAGGCCGGTGGTCTCGAGCTCGACCGCGTCATCGGCCGGCTTCAGGGCACTGTGCTCGCGGGTCTCGTCGCGAGCGTCGCGCTCGCGCTGGGCGGCGAGGACATCCGCGGGATCCTCCCCCGTCTGCCTGGCGCGGCGGCGCGCGCGCTCCTCGGGCGAGGCGGTGAGGAAGACCTTCAGCGGCGCATCGGGGCTGACCACGGTGCCGATGTCGCGTCCCTCGGCGACGTAGCGGCCGGCGGCGATCAGTCGCCGCTGCCCGGCGACCATCGCCTCACGCACCGCGGGATGGACGGAGACCAGCGAGGAGGCATCGGTGACCCGCGGCTCGCGAATCGCGGCGCTGACGTCGCGCCCGTAGAGCTCGACCCGCTCGCCGTCGAAGCCGATAGACAGCGACGCCGCCAGCTCGCCCATCGCCTCCGCGTCGCCCGGGTCGGCGGCGCGCTCCAGCGCGGCCAGCGCCACGCAGCGGTACATCGCCCCCGAGTCGAGATAGGTGAAGCCGAGCCGCTCCGCCAGGGCGCGGGCAACGGTGGACTTGCCGGCCCCGGCGGGCCCGTCGATCGCGATGACCATGGTGGCAGCGTATGGGCGGGGCGGATCAGCCGCTGCTACCCAACAGCGAGGCCAGGTCCGCCTCGAAGCCGGGGTAGCTGATCGCGGCGGCCCCCATGCCCTCGACCTCCACGCCCTCGCGCGAGGCGAGGCCGGCGATCGCGCCAAGCATCGCTATCCGGTGGTCGCCGTGGGATTCGATCGCACCGCCGCGCAGGCCGCCGCCGCCCTCGATCCTCATCCCGTCCTCCCGCGCTTCGACCGTGGCTCCGAGCGCGGCAAGGGCCTCGCAGGTGGTGGCAATCCGGTCGGACTCCTTGCGCCGCAGCTCGGCGGCATCGCGGATCGTCGTCTCGCCCTCGGCAAAGCAGGCGGCGAGGGCGATCAGGGGCAGCTCGTCGATGGCCAGCGGGATCTCCCCGCCGCCGACCTCGGTCCCGCGCAGCTCCGCCGCACGCGCCCGGATCGTCCCGATCGGCTCCCCCCCCTGCTTGCCGGCCGCTTCGACCTCGACCTCGACCTCGGCGCCCATCCGCTCGAGCACGCGGAGCAGGCCGGTCCTGGTCGGGTTGGTACCCACGCGCGACAGCTCGACCTCGCTACCGGGCACGAGAAGCGCCGCGAGGAGAAAGAATGCCGCCGAGGAGAAATCCGCCGGCACCGTCAGGTCACCCGGCTCCAGGGCCTCGGCCGGCAGCACGGAGACGCCACCTTCCAGCCAGGTGACATCCGCTCCGGCGGCCGCGAGCATCCGCTCGGTGTGGTCGCGGCTGCGCAGGGGCTCCCCGACCCAGCTCTCGCCCTCGGCTAGCAACCCGGCGAAGAGCAGGCACGACTTGACCTGGGCACTGGCCACCGGCAGCTCGTAGGAGATGCCCTTCAGCCGCGCGGCCTCGACCGCCAGCGGCGGCAACCGGTCCTCGCGGCAGCTCAGGCGGGCGCCCATCTCGCGCAGCGGCGCCGCGATCCGGTCGACCGGACGGCGCCTGATCGAGTCGTCGCCGTCGAGCGTCCAGCTGCCCTCCGGCTGCCCCGCCAGCCAGCCCGGCAGCAGGCGCAGCAGCGTGCCCGCGTTGCCGACGTCGATCGTCGCGGGCTTGGCGCCGCGCAGGCCGACGCCGCGCAGGCGGATCGTCGGCTCGATCGCGTCCGGGCCGGCACCTTCGACCTCGGCGCCGAGCGCCTGCACCGCGGCCAGGGTCGAGCGGGTATCGGCGGAGTCGAGATAGCCCTCGATCGACGCCTCCCCCTCTCCCATCGCCGCGATCAGGGCCGCGCGGTGGGAGATCGACTTGTCGGCCGGCGGGCGCAGCCTGCCGCGCAGGGGGCCGCTCGGATCGAAGCGCCTCGCCATGCCGCTTTCTACTCGCCGTTCCCGACGACGCTGGCGCTATGGCCCAGCCCGCGCACCAGCTCCGCCGCGCGCGTCGCCTGCGCGTCGCCGGCGACCCAGAGCGTGACCGCCCCGGAGGTCATGTCCGGAGCCGGGTAGAGCGCCATGTCCTCGATGTTGACGCCGGCCTCGCCGAGGGCGAGGGCGAGCTCGGCGATCGTGCCCGGCCGGTTGGCGACGACGACGCGCAGCTCGCGCAGCTCGCCGCCGGAGAGCTCGGTCTCCAGCAGGCGGCGGCGATCGACGGCGGCGGCGGAGTGCCACTCGGCGACCGCCTCGCGCTCACCTCCGCGGATCAGCTCGGCGGCGTCGCGGAGGCGCGCGGCGACCGCGTCGACCGCCTCGGCGACCGCCTCGCGGTTGCTCGCGAAGATGTCGCCCCAGATCGCCGGGTTGGCACCGGCGACGCGGGTCGTGTCGCGAAAGCTGGGGCCCACCTCTGGCATTCGCTCGGAATCCCGCGTCAGCTCGTCCGCCGCCTGGCTGACCAGCACGTTGGCGACCACGTGCGGGAGGTGGCTGACGGTTGCCATCAGGCGGTCGTGCGTCTCGGCGTCGATCGCCTGGACGCGTGCGCCGAGCCCACCGACCGTCCTGTAGAGCCGGTCGTAGAGGAGGCCGCTGGAGTGCTGCGATCTCGGGGTGAGGTACCAGCGCGCGCCCTCGAAGAGGTCCTCGCGGGCGTTCTCGACGCCGGAGGTCTCCGCCCCGGCGAGCGGGTGCCCGCCGATGAAGCGCTCGTCGGAGCCGAGCGCGGCGACGATGTCGCGCTTGGTCGAGCCGACGTCGGTGACGACCGCGTCGGGGCCACAGGCCTCCAGCGCGGTCGCCGCCAGCTCGGCCAGGCCGGCGACCGGGGCGGCGCAGAAGACCACCTCGGCGCCCTCGCAGGCCTCGGCCGGCGTGCTCGCCGCGCGGTCGAGGGCCCCCTCGGCCAGGGCTCGCTCGCGCGTCGCCGGGTCCGGGTCGAAGCCGGCGACCTCGCTCCGCAGCCGCCGACGGGCGGCGAGCCCGATCGAGCCTCCGATCAGGCCGACGCCGAGAACGGCGATCTTCATTCTTCGCCGCGCCGAGCCTTCACCGCGGCGCCGAACTGGCGCAGCAGCGTCGCCGTCGTCTCCCAGTCCATGCAGGCGTCGGTGATCGACTGCCCGTAGACGAGATCGCTGCCGTCGCCGACGTCTTGGCGGCCTTCGACCAGGAAGGACTCGAGCATGACACCGGCGATCTGACGATTGCCGTCGGCGATCTGGTCGGCGACCTGGCCGGCGACGAGGAACTGCGTCGAGGGGTCCTTTCGGCTGTTGTCGTGGGACGCGTCGACCACGACCTGCTCGCGTAGGCCTGCGTCGCGCAGCAGCATCAGCGCGTGGGCGATGCCTTCCTGGTCGTAGTTGGGCGCGCCCCGGCCACCGCGCAGGATCACGTGGCCGTCGGGGTTGCCGGTCGTGTAGAGGACGGCCGGCTTGCCGGCGTCGTCGATCCCGGCGAAGGCGTGGGGGGCCGCGGCGGCCCGCACGGCGTCGACGGCGACCTGGATGTCGCCGTCGGTGCGGTTCTTGAAGCCGACCGGCATCGAGAGGCCGGAGCCGAGCTGGCGGTGGGTCTGGCTCTCCGTCGTGCGGGCGCCGATCGCGCCCCAGGAGATCGCGTCGGCGATGTACTGCGGCGTGATCGGGTCGAGGAACTCGGTGCCTACGGGCAGCCCGAGGTCGAGCACCTCCAGCAGCAGCTTGCGCGCCATGCGCAGGCCCGTGTTGACGTCACCGGACCCGTCCAGGTGGGGGTCGTTGATCAGGCCCTTCCAACCGGTCGTGGTGCGCGGCTTCTCGAAGTAGACGCGCATCGCGATCAGCACGTCCTTGCTCAGCTCGCGAGAGAGCTCCGCGAGGTCGGCCGCGTACTCCAGCGCGGCCACCGGATCGTGGACGCTGCACGGGCCGACCACGGCCAGGACCCGGTCGTCGGTGCCGTCGAGGACGTTGCCGACTTCGCCGCGACCCCTCACCACCACCTTTTCGCGCTCCTCGCCCAGGGGCAGGTCCGCCAGCAGCCGCGCCGGGGAGACCAGCTCCTCGATCCGCTCGATCCGCTGGTCCCGTACTCGGTCCCGCGTCTCGCCCTGCATTCCGATCATCACTTTGCCTTCACCGTCCTCCACGCTCACAAGCCTACTTCCGGTATGCCTCGCCGCACAAGACGCGCCGCGGGGCGGGGACCTGTCCGACGTCCGGCCAGTGCTTATTGGGGTGCGGCTCTCGCCGCGCGGCCGGACGCCTAGCTAAATCGCCAGAAATAGGAGAAGCGGGCAGGGAGGGACGCAGCGTCGCTTGCGCGGTTTGCATGCGTCGTGTCGGCGGTTCGCTTCACCTGCATGACTTTGTAGCAGGTGTCGCGGAGTGAGTCCACTCCTACGAGAGGATTTCGCCGATAGCGGTGAGAAAGCGCCCGTTCTCCTCGGCGGTGCCGTAGGAGGCGCGGACGTGGCCGGGGTCGCCGAGGGGCGTGCCGGGGCGCACGGCGATCTGGCGCTCGGCCAGGCCGGCGACCACGTCCGCCTCCTCGGCGTCGCCGAGGTCGATCCAGGAGAAGTTGGCGTGGGTCTCAGAGGTGACGAGCCCGAGCGCGCGCAGGCCCTCCTCGACGCGGAGGCGCTCGGCGATCGTGCCCTCGACCCGGCGCGTGACGTCGTCCTGACGCAGGATCGCCTCGGCCCCCGCCGCCTGGGCGAGGGCGTTGACGCTGAACGGCTGGCGCACGGCGTCGACGGCGGCGCGGAACCCGGGTGAGCCGAGCGCGTAGCCGACCCGCAGCCCGGCAAGGCCGTAGCACTTGCTGAAGGTGCGCAGGACGACGAGGTTGGGCAGCTCGGCCAGCAGGTCGACCGTGGCGTCGGGGTCGTCGTGGGTCTGGAACTCGACGTAGGCCTCGTCGAGGATCACCGTGACGTGCGCGGGCAGCGCCTCGCAGAAGGCCGCGACCTCGGCCGCGGGGCGGTGCGTGCCGGTCGGGTTGTTGGGGTTGCAGACGAGGACCAGCTGCGTCGACGCGGTCACCTCGGCCGCCATCGCGTCGAGGTCGTGGACGTCGCCCTCGGCCAGCGGCACGCGGATCTCGCGGGCGCCGGTCAGCGCCGGCAGGTACGGGTACATCGAGAAGGCGGGCCAGGAGTAGAGAATCTCCGCACCGGGCTCGCAGAGCGCCTCGGCTGCGGCGAGCAGGATCTCGCAGGAGCCATTGCCGACGGCGACGCGCGCCGGCTCGGTGTCGTAGCGCTCGGCGATGCGGCGGCGCAGCAGCGTGGCGTCGGGGTCCGGGTAGCGGTTCATCGCCCCGGCCGCCGCGGCGATCGCCTCGACCACCTTCGGGTGCGGCGGGAACGGCGACTCGTTGGAGGCGAGCTGGGCGATGCCGCCTGCCGCGATGGCCTCCGGCGCCTGCCCGGTGGGCACTCCGGCCTGGTAGCCCGGCATGCGGGCGAGCTTCTCGGCGAAGGTGACTGTCATCTCGAAGAGTTTGCCCGATACCTGGTAGCGGTGCCCGGCCCAAGCGGGACAAGGACGCGGGGAGCGTGGCGTGCTCTGCACGCGAGCGACCGAGGGCACAGCCCCGCGCGGTGTCCGGGCACCGCTACTGGGCGGCGTGGAGGTCGGCGCGTAGCTCCTGGGTGGCGCCTAAGTACACGTGGGCAGGCTCGTGGCCGACCGGCGCGTAGTAGTGGACCATCGCCCGGATCACCCGTGGCATCGCGCCGGGGACGTCGATCTCACGAGCGCAGATCAGCGGCACCGAGTCGAGCCCGAGCCGGCGAGCGGCGACGGCCGGGAACTCGGCATCGAGGTCCTCCGTGGTGGTGAAGAGGCAGCTGACCATCGCCTCCGCGCTCAGCGCGTTGCGGTCGACGAGGTCCCTGAGCAGGGTCTCGGTCGCCGCGACGATCGCCTCGGCCTCGTTGGCCTCGGCCTGCACCGCGCCGCGCACCGCGAAGAGTCGCTCCTCACCCATCGGTCTCGGCATCTTCCCAGAGCCGTGCGATGTCGTCGTCGCCGAGGCGCCTCGCCTGTCCCTGCGGCAGCGAGCCGAGCTCGACCGGCCCAAAGCGGACGCGGCGTAGCTCGACCACCTCGTTGCCCACGGCCTCGGCCATGCGGCGCACCTGGCGGTTGCGCCCCTCGCGCAGGACGACCTCGATCTCGCGCTCTCCGAGCCGGCTCACCTCGGCGGGCGCGGTGGGACCGTCGTCCAGCTCCACCCCGCCGGCCAGTCGCCGCAGGTCGGCATCCGAAGGAGGCCGACGCAGCTCGACCCGGTAGGCCTTCGCCACCTCGTAGCGAGGATGTGTGAGCCGGTTCGCCAGCTCGCCGTCGTTCGTCAGCAACAGCAACCCGGTCGAGTCCGCGTCGAGCCGGCCGACCGGATACAGGCGAGCCGCCGAATCGACCAGCGAAACGACCGCCGGTCGCTTCCCCGGCTCCCGTGCCGTAGAGACCACCCCCGCCGGCTTATTCACAGCCCAAACCTCTCGAACCTCGGTCCCCACCGGACTACCGTCAACCCTCACGTCATCCCCAGCTCCAACATCCCTGGCCGGATCGGTCACCACCTCCCCACCGACAGTGACCCGCCCCTTGGAGATGATCACCTCAGCTTTCCGCCGCGAGGCAACTCCCCCGTGGGCAAGGAACTTCGCGAGCCTCACGGCGTATGGGGCGACGGGGGAGGGCTCGATGGAGCCTCCCCGCTGTTGCTCCAGCGAGCCCTCCCCCGTCGCCCCCGGCACTTCAAGGCTCGGCCCGCTGCTCTCCGGCTTTCAGGAGCCGCTCCCGCAGCTCGCGCTCGTCCTCGGGCGTCGGGTCGAACTTCGACGGATCGGGCAGCTGGTCCAACCCGGACAGCCCGAACAGCCGCTCGAAGAGCTCGGTCGTCTTGAAGATCACCGCCCCGAACTGCGAACGACCCGACTCCTCGATCAACCCTCGCTCAGCCAGCGTCTGCACCGCCGACTCCGAGGTGACACCGCGGATGCGAGCCACCTCAGGCCGCGTCACCGGCTGCAGGTAGGCGACGATCGCCAGGGTCTCTGCCTGGGCCTGGGTCAGCGGCGGAGTGCGGGGCTTGGCCAGCAGGCGCCGTGCCGCCGCCTCGCTGCCTGGATCGCTGGCGAGGGAGAAACCGCCGGCGACCTCGCGCAGGACGACGCCGCGCTTGCCCTCGGCGAGGTCCTCGCGCAACAGCTCGATCGCCTCGGAGACCTGGCCCTCGGTCGCCTCGGTTGCCTCGGCCAGGTCGCTGGCATTGACCGGCTGCGGGGAGAGGAAGAGCAACGCCTCGATCGTCCGTGCCAGGTCGCTCACAACTCACCACCTCCGTTCCGGTGCGCTTTATCCACGCTATTCGGGGGAAAGGCGCACCGGAACGTCATGATGCCGCCTCCCGGGCTCGGATCTGGATCGGCCCGAAGGCCTCGGCTTGCTCCCAGGTCACCTCGCCCTTGCGATAGAGCTCGAGCAGGGCGAAGAGGGTCACCGCCTGGGTCAGCCTGTCCTCGCCGCCGAACTGCTCGTCGAAGTCGATCGTAGAGTGGGCGCGCAGGGCGGCGCGCAGGGCCCCCAGCCGCTTTTCCAGCGAGACGGTCGGGCGGATGTGGTCGAGGTTCAAATCCGGCGGCGCCGTCAGCAAGTCGCCGAGGGCGGTCACGAGGCGGTCGGGGTCGTAGACGGCCGTCGCCGCCTCGAGCGCGACCTTTCGCAGCTCCCGCGGCAGCGGCGCCGAGCGGTACAGATACCCATGCGCCGCCTCGAAGCGCTGCTCCAGGGTCGCCGCGGCGTCGCGGTAGCGGCGGTACTCGAGCAGCCGGGCGACCAGCTCCTCGACCGCCTCCTCCGGCGTCACGTCTTCCAGCCCCTCCTCTTCGCCGGGCAGCAGCAGGCGCGACTTCAGCTCCAGCAGCGAGGCGATCAGGACGAGGAACTCGGTGGCGACGTCGAGCTCCAGCTCCTCCTCGCGCTCGAGGTGCTCGACGTAGGCGACGACGACCTCGGCCAGGGAGACCTCGAGCAAGCTCACCTCCTCGCGCAGCACGATCGCCATCAGCAGGTCGAACGGACCGGCGAAGACGTCGAGGTCGAGATCCAGCTCGGCGACGGTCACGGTTTCAAACTAGCGTGAGGGGCCGATGCCCATGCGATCCCGGACGTCGACGAGGGTTCCGGCCGCGATCGCGCGCGCCTTCTCGGCCCCGGCCTCCAGGGCCGCCTCCAGGGCCGTCTCGTCGGGTCGCAGCTCGGCGTAGCGCTCGCGGACCGGAGCGAGGTAGTCGACGACCGCCTCCGCCACGGCCTTCTTGAAATCGCCGTAGCCGGCACCCTCGAACTCGCGCTCGACCGCGACGGGGTCGGTGCCACGGGCGACCGCGTAGACGTCGATCAGGTTGGCGATGCCGGCCTTCTCGGGCGCGCGGCGCACCTCCTGGCCGGAGTCGGTGACGGCGCTGCCGAGCTTCTTGCGGATCGCCGCCGGCTCGTCGAGGACGAGGATCGTGCCGTTCTCGGTGCCACCGGTGGTCGACATCTTCCGCTCCGGCTCCTGCAGGTCCATGACCCGGGCTCCGACCTCGGGGATGCGCATCTCCGGCACCACCAGGGCCTCGCCGAAGCGCTCGTTGAAGCGGCGGGCGATCTCGCGCATCAGCTCGACGTGCTGGCGCTGGTCGTCGCCGACCGGCACCTCGGTCGCCTTGTAAGCGAGCACGTCGGCGGCCATCAGCACGGGGTAGAAGAAGAGCGCCGCCGGGGCGAGCTCGCGCTGCTTGCCCGACTTTTCCTTGAACTGGTGCATGCGGTTGAGGTCGCCGTGGGCGGTGACAGAGGAGAGCAGCCAGGTCAGCTCGGTGTGCTCGCGCACGTCGGACTGGCGGAAGAGGATGCAGCGCTCCGGGTCGAGGCCGGCGGCGAGCAGGATCGCGGTCGTGTCGTAGAGACGCTCGCGCAGCTCGGCCGGGTCGTAGGCGACCGAGATCGCGTGCAGGTCGACGATGCAGAAGATCGCCGGGTCGCCGCGGTCCTGGCCCTCGACGAACTGGCGAACCGCGCCGATGTAGTTGCCGAGGTGCTTGCGGCCGGTGGGCTGGATTCCCGAGAAGACGATCGGCTTTGGCATCGGGCCGGAGCCTATTGGGGGCCAGGGACGGGGCGTCCCTCGTCCCGACAAATGCCGGTCAGAGACCGGAGGGATGCTCCCCGGTCAGCGAGGATCGCTGCCGTAGAAGTGGAGCGATGGCGGATGGCAGCCTCGGATCGTCTGCGGCTGGCGGGCCTGCCCGCGGACCCTATGCTGCGGGCAATGACGATTCAGCGGATGGACAACGTTCTCATCGTTGTCGAGGATCTCGAGGCTGCCAAAGCGTTCTTCGTCGAGCTCGGTATGGAGCTGGATGGCGAGACGCGGGTCGAGGGGCCCTGGGCGGACCGTGTCGTCGGGCTCAACGATGTCCGTGCCGACATCGCCATGATGCGGACTCCGGACGGCCACGGCCGGGTGGAGCTGACGAAGTTCCACACGCCGCCGGCGGTTAGGGCCGAGCCGGAAGATGCGCCGGCGAACGCGCTGGGCATACGCCGCATCATGTTCGCCGTCGACGACATCGACGATGTCGTCGCCCGCCTGCGCAACCACGGTGCCGAGCTCGTCGACGAGATGGCGCAATACGAGGACATCTATCGGCTCTGCTTCCTCCGCGGTCCTGAGGGCATCATCATCGGACTGGCCGAACAGCTCAGCTGAAGCTCCATGGTGCGGCCCCGTGCGGCTACGTGGGGGCTAGCCGCGCCGGCGGTAGTGCAAGTACACGGTCGCGCCGAACGTGCGGGTCTCGACCAGCTCGAGGTCGATGTGCACATCCGGCGGGAAGTACGGCGTGCCGCCACGAGCATCGTCTCGTAGAGGCGCCGGCCGAGCAGTTGGGCCTCGGTCGCGGCGGCCCGTTCGTTGTGGAACCGGTGCAGCTCCTGGCTGGGCACCGCCCAGTCGAAGCTTCCGTCGGGTCCGGCGATGTAGCCGTCGGCCGACAGGCTCATGGAACAGGAGATCACGAGAACGCAGTAAACCGCGTCGAGCTGACGACTTCACGGCGACCTCGCCGCGGTTGAACGTGACGAGCAGCTCTCCCCGGCTTAGTACCCGCCAGGGCCTTGCCACGAGCGCCTAGACGCGAAAAAGGCTCCATTTCCGGGTCCTTCTCCTATTAGCAGGGGCGGGATTCGAACCCGCGACCTTCGGTTATGAGCTCGGCGTTTTGAGTATCCGCCGGTCCGAGGGCCCCGTCCTACGCCGGCTCTACCGCGGGTGCTCGCTCGGGCTCGGCGCAATCGGCGTCTGCTCCGTGGCCGCACTCGCCGGCTTGGGCGGAGCCCCGGCTGGGAAGAGCTTCTACTTTGCGGCGCGGATTTTCGATGCCGAGGGCGGAGACGATGCCGCCGGCGATCATCAGGAGGCCAGCGATTGCGATGCCTAGGTGGAAGGCCGAAGTGGAAGCAGCAGCGGCATTTGCGGTGAGGGGCCCACCGGCGACGTCGCCGGCGATGGCCGTGAAGCGAGCCGAGACGATCGCGCCGAGGACGGCGATCGCCAGCAGGCCGGCGACGCGGGAGACGCCGTTGTTGACGCCGGAGGCGATGCCAACGTGGCGTTCCTCAACGGAATCGAGCACGGTCGCGGTCAACGGCGCCACGGTGGCCGAGAGGCCGAGGCCGAAGACGAGTATTCCGGGCAATACCTCGGTGGCGTACTCGCCGTCGGGGCCGACCATCAGCAGCATCAGCAGGCCGACGCCGCCGACGATCGGCCCCAGCGTCATCGGCAGGCGCGGGCCGGTGCCCGAGGCGAGCCTGCCCCAGCGCGGCGAGAGGAAGAAGAGGATCAGCGATATCGGCGTCGTCGCCAACCCCGCCTCCAGCGCCGAGTAGCCGGCGACCTGCTGGAGGAAGAGGCCGACGAAGAAGAGGCCGCCGATCAACCCCGCATAGGCGGTCAGCGTGGTCAGGTTGGCGACGGCGAAGTTGCGGATCCTGAACAGACCGAGGTCGAGCATCGGGTGGCGGGCACGCGCCTCGTGCGCGACGAAGAGGGCGAAGCAGGCGATGCCGACGACGAGCGGGATCCAGACCAGGGGGTCGCCCCAGCCCCGCGCCGGCTGCTCGATCAGGGCGAAGACGGGGCCAGCGAGCCCGGCCGCCGAGAACCCGATCCCGGTCCAGTCGATGCCGCGGAAGGCGTCGGGATCGCGGCTCTCCCTAACCGAGTGGAGGGTCAGCGCGACCGTCACCGCGATCAGCGGCAGGTTGACCCAGAAGATCGCCCGCCAGGAGGTGACCTCGATCAACGCCCCTCCCCCGGCCGGTCCGAACACCGTCGCGATCCCGGTCCAGGCGGTCCAGGTGCCGACCGCCTTGCCGCGCGCCGCGCCCTCGAAGCTGGCGGCGACGATCGCCAGCGAGCCCGGCACGAGGAGCGCCCCGGCGATTCCCTGCAGCGCACGGGCCCCGATCAGGACCTCGACCGTCGGCGCGACCGCGCAGAGCGCCGAGGTGACCCCGAAGGCGACGAGGCCAACGACGAACATCCGCCGCCGCCCGAACTGGTCGCCGAGCGAGCCGCCGACCAACAGCAGCGCGACCAGGGTCAGCATGTAGGCCTCGACCACCCACTGCTGGCCCGCCAGGCCCGCGTCGAGCCCGTCGGCGATCGCCGGCAGCGCCACGTTGACCACGGTCGAGTCGAGGAAGACGACCGTCGAGCCGAGGATCGTCGCAACCAGCGTCAAGCGCTGTTGGCGAGACACCCACTGAGTCTAGGGCCGACCCTCCGCCGACGGGCCGATACGTCAACGTGACGTTGACGTATCGGCCCGTCGGCGGCTACTCACGCAGCTGGTGCGCAGGCGTGAAGAAATTGCGGTAGGCGAGGGTCGTGGCAACCAGGCCGGCGATGGCGACGCTGCCGAGCAGGGAGTAGAGGAGGATCAGCTGCAGGCGGACGGCGTCGGTCGGGTCGGCGCCGGCGAGCAGCATCCCGACCATCGTGCCGGGGAAGAAGATCAGGCCGGTGGTCTTGGTCGAGTCGACCAGGGCGATCATCCCCGAGCGCAGGGCACGGCGGACGGAGGGCGCCGCTGCTTCGGTGGCGGTCGCGCCGAGCGCCAGCGTCGCCTCGATCCTGTCGCGCGAGTCGGCCATCTCGTCCCCGAGGCGGTTCAGAGCCACCGCCGAGGCGGTCATCGCGTTGCCGATCACCATGCCCCCGACGGGGACCAGGTAACGCGCCGTCGCTTCGAAGACGCCGAGGACGACCACGAGGCCGAGGGTCGTCGCTCCGGCGGCCGCGAGCGCGATCAGCAGCGGCCAGAAGGCCCCGGGCACCTTCTGCGCTCGGCTGCGAGCCGTGAGGGCGCCGAAGACGACCATCACGGCAAGCAGGGCAAGGACCAGCCAGAGGGTGTCGGCTTCGAAGATCAGCGCGATCACGTAGCCGATCGCCGTCAGCTGGACGAAGGAGCGCAGCGTGGCGATGCCGATGTCGCGCTCGAGATCGGCCTTGCGCCAGAAGGAGACAGCAGCCGCGAGGGCAACCAGCGCGAGGGTCGCGACGACCTGGCCGGTGGAGACGTGGATCGAGGTGCTCACGCCAGGACCTCTGCCAGGGGACCGCTGTCGGTCGCCCTGCCCTCTTCCATGCGCACGACCCAGTGCCCCAAGCGCCGCGCCTGCTCCGGGTCGTGGCTGACCAGGACGATCGAGATCTCCAGCTCACCGCACAGCTCGGTGAGCGTCGCCTCGATCGCGCCACGGGTGGCGTGGTCGAGCGCCGATGTCGGCTCGTCGAGGAGCAACACCTTCGGCTGCTGTGCCAGGGCGCGCCCCAGCATGGCCCGCTGCCGCTCGCCAACCGAGAGCTCGGCGACGTCGCGCCCAGCGAAGCCGGGGTCGAGGCCGGCGAGGCGCAGACAGCGCTGCGGGTCTACCGGTTTGCCGGCAAGCTTCGCCGCGTAGGCGATGTTCGACTCGACCGTCCCCTCCAGCAGCGCCGGCAGCTGCGGCACCAGCGAGACCTCGCGGCGCAGGGGCAGCGGGTCGTAGGAGTCGAGCGGGCGGTCGCGGTAGGAGATCGCTCCCTCGTCTGGATCGACCAGCCGGTTGAGC
The DNA here is from genome assembly GCA_036376915.1 of Solirubrobacterales bacterium. Lineage (GTDB taxonomy): Bacteria > Actinomycetota > Thermoleophilia > Solirubrobacterales > 70-9 > VRUE01. The sequence goes on along the minus strand of DASUZK010000061.1, from coordinate 6,574 downwards.
AGGCGCAGAAGGGTCGACTTGCCGGCACCCGACGGCCCGACGATCGCGGTGGCCCCCTCGGGGATGGCCGTGCTGACCGAGTCGAGGACCCGGCGCTCACCGCGAGTCAAGCTGACGTCCCGCAACTCGAACAGCACCGCCGCATGATCCCGCACCGCCGCAAGATGCCTGCCGCTGGGCCGCGGTGCTTGCGGACGCCGGTAGGCGGCTGGAACAATCGGGTAGTGAACGCCGATGGCTAGAGCGATCTGGAGCGGCTCGATCAGCTTCGGGCTGCTCAACGTGCCCGTGAAGCTGTACAGCGCGGTGGCCCGCCGCGGCATCTCGCTGCGCGAGATCCGCGAGTCCGACGGCGCCCGCATCCGCCACCGCCGCGTCGCCGAAGGGACCGACGAAGAGGTGCCCTACGAGAAGATCGTCAAGGCGTTCGAGATCACGCCCGACCGCTACGTGCCGCTGAGCAAGGAGGAGCTCGCCTCGCTCGACCCGAAGAAGACGCGGGCGATCGAGGTGCAGGACTTCGTCGAGATCACCGAGATCGACCCGATCTACTTCGACAGCCCCTACTACCTCGGCCCCGCCGACGGCGCCGAGCGGGCCTACTCGTTGCTGGCGCGGGCGATGGAGGAATCGGGCAAGGTCGCGATCGCCCGCTTCGTCTTCCGCAACAAGGAGCATCTGGCGGCGATCCGCCCCGGCGACGGGGTGCTGACGCTGACCACGATGCGCTTCGCCGACGAGGTGGTGCCCCCGTCGGAGCTGGAGGACGTGCTACCCGCCGAGAAGCCGAAAGTCCCCAAGCGCGAGGTCGAGATGGCCGAGCAGCTGATCGGGTCTCTGACCCGCAGCTTCGATCCGGCCGCCTACCGCGACGAGTACCGCGAGGAGCTGCTGGCGATGATCGAACGCAAGGCCGCCGGCGAGGAGGTCGTCGCCGCCCCCGAGGGCGATGAGCGCGAGGCGACCAAGGCGCCCGACCTGATGGCGGCGCTGGAGGAGAGCATCGCCGCGGTGCAGGGCAATCGCGGCAGCAAGGCCGCGAAGAAGCCGGCGGCGAAGAAGCGCAAAGCCGCCGCGAAGAAAGCCCCGGCGAAAAAACGCTCCGGCTCCCGCGCCAAGGCGAAATCCTCCAAATAGCTCGTGGCCACGAGCCAGCAGGTCGAGGTCGACGGGCGTGAGCTGAAGCTCACCAACCTCGACAAGGTGCTTTACCCCGAGGCCGGGTTCAGCAAGGGCGAGGTGGTCGACTACTACGCCAAGGTGGCACCGGCGATGGTCCCCCACCTGGCCGGACGGGCGGTGACCATGCGCCGCTTCCCCGAAGGGGTCGACGACACCGATGCCGCCTTCTTCGAGAAGCGCTGCCCCAAGCACCGGCCGGAGTGGGTACAAACCGCCCGGGTGCTTGCCGGCCCCCATGCCGGCTACATCGACTACTGCGTCTGCGGGGACAGGGCGACCCTGGTCTGGATGGCCCAGCTGGCGGCGATCGAGCTGCACCCCTCCCTCTCCCTTGGCAAGAAGCACGAGCAGCCCACCGTGCTCGCCTTCGACCTCGACCCCGGCCCCCCCGCCGAAGCGCTCGACTGCGGCCGGGTGGCGCTGCGCCTGCGCGAGCTGATGGGCCACGTCGGCCTCGAGAGCTTCGTCAAGACCTCGGGCTCGAAGGGCCTGCAGGTCTACGTCCCGCTGAACACGAAGACGAGCTACGAGGAGACGCGTCCCTTTGCCCAGGCGATCGCCCAGCTGCTGGCCAAGCAGTCGCCCGACGAGGTGATCGCCAAGATGGGCAAAAAGACCCTGCGCAAGGGCAAGGTGTTCGTCGACTGGTACCAGAACAACGAACGCAAAACGACGATCTCCGTCTACTCCCTGCGCGCCCGCGAGCGCCCAACCGTCTCCACCCCCGTGACGTGGGACGAGCTGGAGCGCGCGGTCGAGCGCGGGGACGCCGACTCACTCGTCTTCGAAGCCGCCGACGTGCTCGAGCGCGTGGAGAGGCACGGTGACCTCTTCGCCCCGGTGCTCGAGCTGAAGCAGAAGCTGCCGGAGCTATAACGGCTGGCGTACCACCGGCTTGCGCGTGGCCTTGACCTCATCGAGGCGGCGGACGGGGGTCGTGTAGGGAGCCGACTTGGCGACCTCTGGGTCCTGCTCGGCCTCGGCGAGGATCCGCTCGATCGCCTCGGCGAAGGCGTCGAGGCTCTCCTTGGTCTCGGTCTCGGTCGGCTCGATCATCAGCGCCTCCTCGACCAGGAGGGGGAAGTAGACGGTCGGCGGGTGGAAGCCGAAGTCGAGCAGGCGCTTGGCGAGGTCGAGGGTGGAGACGCCTAGCTCCTTCTTCATCGGCCTGCCGGAGAGGACGAACTCGTGCATGCAGTGGCGGTCGAAGGCAACTGGCAGGCGTTTGCCGGCGCGACCCTCGGCCAGGCGCGCCTTCAGGTAGTTGGCATTGAGGACCGCGGCCTCCGAGGCCTCGGCGAGGCCGTCGGCGCCGAGGCTGAGGATGTAGGCGTAGGAGCGGACGAAGACGCCGAAGTTGCCCTGGAAGCCGCGCAGGCGACCGATCGACTTGGGCCGCTCCAAGTCGAGGTCGAAGAACGGCCCGTGTCCGTTGTCGCCGTCGCGGCGCACCACCTGCGGGCGCGGCAGGTAGGGCTCGATCCGCTCCGAGACGGCGATCGGCCCCGCGCCGGGGCCCCCGCCCCCGTGGGGCTGGCTGAAGGACTTGTGCAGGTTGACGTGGACGATGTCGAAGCCCATGTCCCCTGGCCGCGATTGCCCCATCACCGCGTTGAGGTTGGCACCGTCGTAGTAGAGCGTCCCCCCCGCATCGTGGATCAGCGACGCGATCTCAGCGATGTTCTCGTCGAAGAGGCCGAGCGTGTTGGGGTTGGTCAGCATCAGGCAGGCGACCTGGTCGGGGCCCTCGCCGATCTTCGCCCGCAGGTCGTCCATCTCGACCCCGCCGCGCTCGTTGGTCGCGACCTTGACCGCCTCGTAGCCGGCCATCGTCACCGAGGCGGGGTTGGTTCCGTGGGAGGTGTCGGGAGCCAGGACCTTGGTCCGCTCTTCACCGCGGTCGGCATGGAAGGCCCGGGTCAGGAGCAGGCCGGCGAGCTCGCCGTGGGAGCCCGCCGAGGGCTGCAGGCTGACGTGGGGCAGGCCGCAGATCTCGCTCAGGGACTCCTGCAGCAGCCACATCAGCTCCAGCGCGCCCTGGGCCCGCTTCGGGTCCTGCGCCGGGTGCAGCCGCGCGTGGCCGGGGAGGGCCGCGACCCGCTCGTTGAGCCGCGGGTTGTGCTTCATCGTGCAGGAGCCGAGCGGGTAGAAGCCGGAGTCGAGGTCGAAGTTGCGCCGCGAGAGGCGGTTGTAGTGGCGGACGATCTCCGGCTCGGCGACCTCGGGCAGGCGCGGCGGCTCGGCCCGCAGCAGCTCGGCCGGGATCAGCTGTGCGAGCGGGGGCTCGGGGACTTCGGCGGCGGGAAGGACCGCGGCGCGGCGGCCGGGCTTCGATTTCTCGTAGATCGTCTGCGCCCGTTCGCGCTGCATCGGCGTCTCCTGAAGCGCCATCAACCGACCCCCTGTGGCGACTTTTCCGTGATATCGACGGGAAAGTCGCCACACCCCGAGGCGATCGCCCCGCCGAGCGCCTCGGCTAGGTCGTCGATCTGGGCCTTGGTCCGGCGCTCGGTGATCGCTATGAGGAGCCCATCCGGGTACTCGGGGTAATCCCAACCCAGCGGGTAGCCGGCGGCGATCCCGCGCTCGGCGCAGTGCTCCAGCACGCGGTCGACCGGGGCATCGAGGCGCAAGGCGAACTCCCGCGCCACCGGCGCCTCGTGCAGCAGCTCGACGCCGGGGACCGCGGCCAGGCGCTCGCGCGCGTATGCCGTGCGCCGCACCAAGAGCTCGCCCAGCTCGCGGTAGCCCTCGCGGCCGAGCCAGGCGAGGTGGACCATCGCGGCCAGCGCGTTCAGCGCCTGCGCGGTGCAGATGTTGTGGGTCGCCTTCTCGCGGCGGATGTGCTGCTCGCGCGTCTGCAGGGCGAGGACGAAGCCGCGGCGCCCGTCGACGTCGTCGGTTTCTCCGGCGATCCGCCCCGGCATGCGGCGGATCTGCTCCTCGGTCGCGCAGAAGAAGCCGAAGGAGGGACCGCCGAAGTCGAGCCGGTTGCCCAGCGGCTGCCCCTCGCCGAGAGCGATGTCGGCACCCTGCTCGCCCGGCGGCTTCAGCACGCCGAGCGTCATCGGGTCGGTGGCGACGACGAGCAGCGCCCCGTGCTCCTTCGCCGCCGAGCCGAGCGCCTCGACCCGCTCGACCGCGCCGAGGAAGTTCGGGCTCTGTAGGAAGACCGCGGCGGTCTCACCGTCGACCGCCGCGGCAAGCGCGCCGGCATCGGTCTCGCCATCGCTCAGGCCGACCTCGACCACGTCAGCGCCATAGCCGACCGCGTAGGTCTCGAGCGTCTCGCGACTGTGCGGGTGCAACCCGCGGGAGACGACGAAGCGGCTCCGCTTGGTCGCGGCCATCGCCAGGTAGCCCGCGGAGGCGACCGAGGACGGGCCCTCGTAGAGGCCGGCGTTCGAGACCGGCAGCCCGGTCAGCTCCGACATCGCGGTCTGGAACTCGAACATGACCTGCAACCCACCCTGGGAGATCTCCGGCTGGTAAGGGGTGTAGGGGGTGAGGAACTCCGAGCGCTGGGTGATCGCGTCGACGATCGCGGGCACGTAGTGGTCGTACATGCCCGCGCCGACGAAGCAGACCTGCTCCTCGGCGTTGGAGTTGCGGGCGGCGAGCGCCGAGAGCCGCTCGAAGACCTCCGCCTCGCTCATCCCGGCGGGGAGGCCCAACGGACGGCCGAGTCGCAGGGGCCCAGGGACCTGCTCGAAGAGGTCCGCGGTCGAGCCGACCCCGATCGCGGCCAGCATCTCGGCCCGGTCGGCGGGCGTGGCGGAGGTGTAGCGCGTCACCAGGCGAAGGCTACGGAAGCCGCTGGCTGGGACCGGACTATGCGCTTTCCAGCAACTTGCGGTATTCGCCGGCGTCGAGCAGCGCTCCGGCCTCCTCCGGCGCGGTCAGCTTGACCTTGACCAGCCAACCCTCGCCGTAGGGGTCCTCGTTGACCTTCTCCGGGGTGTCTTCGAGCGCGTCGTTGACCTCGACGATCTCTCCCGAGAGCGGCGCGATCACGTCGGAGACCGCCTTCACCGACTCGACCTCCGCGTATGTGGCGTCTTTGTCGATCGTGCCACCGACCTCCGGCGGGTCGTAGAAGACGACCTCGCCGAGGCTGTCCTGGGCGTACCACGTGATCCCGAAGACGGCGTGGTCGTCCCCTTCCAGCCGCGCCCAATCGTGCTGGTCGTGGTAGAGCAGGTCGTCGGGGTAGTTCGCGTCGGCCAACGTCATCTCGCTTTCCGGTAGAGGGGCTTGGAAGCTATCCGGGCGGGACGGCGCTTGCCGCGCACGTCGATCTCGACCGCGGTTCCGGGCTGGGCGAGGTCGGCTCGGACGTAGGCCATCCCGATCCCCACCTCGAGCGAGGGCGAGAAGGTGCCGGAGGTGACGGTGCCGGCCGCCTCATCGCCCGACAGCACCGGGTTCCCTCGCCGCGGGATGCCGGCGCCCTCGATCTCGAACGGGACGAGCTTCTCCGCCGTCCCCTCGCGGCGCGCGCGGGCGACGGCCTCGGAGCCGAGGAATCCAGTCCCCTCCGCGCAGCACCACCCGAGGCCGGCCTCGATCGGGTTGCGGTCGGGGGTCAGGTCGTTGCCGTGCAGGTGGAAGCAGGCCTCGAGCCGCAGCGTGTCGCGGGCGCCGAGGCCGCAGGGGACGACGCCGGCGTCGAGCAGCTCCGCCCAGATCGCCGGTGCCACCTCCGGGTCGATCAGCAGCTCGACCCCGTCCTCGCCGGTGTAGCCGGTGCCGCAGACGAGCGCCGGGCGCCCGCCGACGCGGGCAGTCGAGACCCGCATCCGCGGCGGCAGCGCAATGGCGAGGGCCCGGCCGATGATCGCCCGTGCGTGCGGCCCCTGCACAGCCAGCATCGCGTAGCGATCGGCGACGTCGCGCACGGCGACGTCGAAGTCCCGACTCCACCGGCCCAGCCAACCCAGATCAGCCACGTGGTTCGCCGAGTTGGTGACAAGCAGGTATCGGTCCCCGCCCAACCGGTAGGCAAAGAGGTCGTCGAGAACCCCGCCCTCCTCGTTGCAGAGACACGAGTACTGAGCCCCCCCGACCTCGATCTTCCCCACATCGTTGGAAAGAACCCGCTGCAAAAACCCGAGCGCCCCCGGCCCCTCTACCTCGACCTCCCCCATGTGCGAGACGTCGAACATCCCCGCATGCGTCCGCACAGCCGAGTGCTCCTCTTTGATCCCCTCGTACTGAACGGGCATCTCCCACCCGGCGAAATCAACGAGCTTCGCGCCAAGCTGAAGATGCTGCTCATACAAGGGTGTCCGCAGAGCCGTCGTCACGGCGCGCAGCGTATTGCTTGAGGCGCCCCGTGGAGGGGCGTCGGTGGGCCCTCCCCAGGAACTCCCGCGAAGCGGCCTGGGGAGGG
>DASUZK010000060.1:0-3688 GCA_036376915.1 Solirubrobacterales bacterium | reverse complement strand
GGCAACGGACCTGAGCGTGGTAGTCGGCGCCGAGCTCACTGCGCACGGCGACATCATCAACGCGAGCATCAAGCTTGTCGAGCCAAGCCCCGTGTCGGACGGCCGCTTCGCGCAGCTTTTCGAGGCCACGCGCCGCGCGATAATCCGCTGCTCCCCTTTCGACCTGCCCCGCGAGAAGTTTGCCCAGTGGCGGAACATCGAGGTCGTGGCGAACCCGGAAGGCATCGTCTCCTGGTAGCGCCCCGGTAGCTCACGACTAGCAGGCTGCTGAAGAAGTCGCGCGTTCAGCTTTGAGGACCGCCTCGTCGCCGTGATGGCGCTCGAATTCGATCTCCAGGGAGCCGTCGTCGAGGAGTTCGGCCGACCCGGAGCCTCTAACCTCGTCCATCTCGTCGAACCCTACCCAATCGAAAGAGACATCCGAATGGCCGTAGGCGAGTTCGAGGCTGGCCTGGAAGGCGCCGAAGGCGATCTCGCCGTGTCCGTCGGCCCGGATGTCCAGCATGGCGGGTCCGCAGAGGTCGAGATAGTCGCGCTCCCAGATGTCGGCCGCGACGATCCGCCACCGGCCCACCAGCCGGCAGCCCATCGGGGCGGTCACGGCGAGGCCTCCGCCAGCAGCTTCGGCAGCCGCACCAGGTTATAGGCGGCGAGGCCGAGGACGAAGGCGCAGTCGACGCGGGCCAGGCCGCGCACCTTGACCTGGGCGAGCCCGGCAATCTCCTTCACCCAGCCGAAGCCCTCCTCGATCCGCTTGCGGACACGCAACGAGACCGCATAGCCGGGGTGCCGGGTGGTGCGGGCATCGATGCGCGAGCCGCGGGTCGAGGTGATGTTCTGGGTCACGTGCGGGGTGACCTTCTCCTCGCGGCATTCCAGGACGAAGTTGGCGGTGTCGTAGGCCTTGTCGGCGCCGAGCGTAACCCGCCGCGCCCCGGCCACCGCCTTGACGAGTTCGATCGCCGCCAGCGGCTCGGCGTCGCCGGTGGCCCGCGTCGCCACCCCGCCCACGATCAGCCCGTTGCGGTTCTCCATCAGCGCGTGCCCGATGTAGCAGAGCTCCGCCGGCTGGCCGCCTCCCTTTCGATAGAGCCGCGCGTCCGGGTCGGTGGTGCTGGCGTGGGTCGCGTTCGACCGCTTCTCGCCCTTGAAGCTCCTCTCGCCGTTGCGCCCCGGCCCCGGCGGCTCGTCCTCGCCATCCGTGCGGCGGAAGCTCTTCAGGCTGGCCCAGGCCTGGAGCAGCGTGCCGTCCACCGAGAAGTGTTCGCTCGACAAAAGCCGGCGCACCTTCGGCAGCGCCAGTAGCTCCGCCAGGAAACGCTGCGCCACCTCGCCCGCGAGCAGGCGGTCGCGGTTCTTCGAGAACACGCTCGCGTCCCAGACCGGATCGTCCACCCCGAGCCCGACGAACCAGCGGAACAAGAGGTCGAACTCCAGCCGCTCCATCAGCTGGCGCTCCGAGCGCACCGAATAGAAGCATTGCAGCAGCAGCGCCCGCAACAGCCGCTCGGGCGCGATGCCCGGCCGGCCCAGGCGCGAGTAAAGCGCTTCGAAGTCCGATGACATCGCCGCCAGCGCGGCGTTCACAACCTCGCGGACCGCCCGCAGCGGATGGTCCGCGCGGACCCGAGACTCCAGATCGACATAGGAGAACAGCGCACCGGTCCGCCGATCCTCACCCCGCATCGCAATCCCCTCGGCCGCCACGTCGCTGATACTTACGGAATCATCGCCGCGAGCTGCGCGCAAGGCCGGCTTTCTTCAGCAGCCTGCTAGGTCGTGTCCCGCTGCGTGGTGTAGCTGGCAGGGCCAGCACGAGCTCCGGCATTGCCGGGCCGATCAGTCTGCCATGGGCAGTCCGATGATGGGATCATCGGCGACGGGGGCGATGGTCTCAAGGGTCATGTAGCGGGATCGTTGGACGGCCCACTCGTCGTTCTGCTCGAGGAGGATGGCGCCGAGGAGGCGGGTGATAGCGGCCTCGTTCGGGAAGATGCCGACGACCTCGGTGCGACGCTTGATCTCGCCGTTGACCCTCTCGAGGGGATTGGTCGAGTGGAGCTTCGAGCGGTGTTGGGCCGGGAAGGTCATGTAGGCGAGCACATCCTCCTCGGCCTCGTCCATCAGCATGGCGAGCTTCGGGAGCTTGGGGCGGAGCTGGTCGGCGACATGGCGCCACTGCTGCTTCGCGCTTGTCGCGTCGTCCTGGGCGAAGGCGGTGGCGACGAAGGCGGAGACCACGCGGCGGCCGCTCTTGCCGGCATGGGCGAGGGCGTTGCGCATGAAGTGCACGCGGCAGCGCTGCCAGGTGGCGTTGAGGATCTTCGAGACCGCCGCCCTTATGCCCTCGTGCGCATCGGAGATGACGAGCCTCACCCCGCGCAGGCCGCGGCGGGCGAGCTTGCGCAGGAAGGCCGTCCAGAACGGCTCGGCCTCCGAGGGGCCGATATCGAGCCCGAGGACCTCACGCCGGCCGTCGGCGTTGACGCCGACGGCGACGACCACCGCCACCGAGACGATCCGCCCGTTCTGGCGCACTTTCAGGTAGGTGGCGTCGATCCAGAGGTAAGGCCAGTCGCCCTCCAGCGGCCGATTGAGGAAGGCTGTCACCCGCTCGTCGATCTCGGCGCAAAGCCCGCTGACCTGGCTCTTCGAGACGCCGCTCATCCCGAGCGCCTTGACGAGGTCGTCGACCGAGCGGGTCGAGACCCCGTGGATGTAGGCCTCCTGGATGACCGTGGTCAGCGCCTTCTCCGCCATCCGCCGCGGCTCCAGGAAGCCAGGGAAGTAGCTTCCCTTCCTGAGCCGCGGAATGCGCAGCTCCACCGTCCCCGCCCGCGTCTCCCACACCCGGTCGCGGTAGCCGTTGCGCTGGACCAGGCGCTCGGCACTCTTCTCGCCCCAGCCCGCCCCGGTCAGCCCGCCCACCTCCAGCTCCATCAGCCGCTCGGCGGCGAGGCCGATCATCTCGCGCAGCAGGTCCGCGTCCGGGGCCTTCTCCACCAGGCTGCGCAGGGTCATCATCGCGTCGGTCATCGTGAGGTCCTCCGATCAGGTTGGCTTTCCGCAAACCCGACCATCGCCGAAGACCGCGCGATGACCACCGCGTCGCCGGCCGCCTGCCAGCGCGTCAATCCGCGCCGGCAGCCGGCGACGCTACCGGCGAGCTACACCACCGCCGGGGACACGACCCTGGGTCGGCCGGGTGTTTTGCGAGAGAACTATGGATAGGACCAGTATGGCGCCGCTCCGCGGTTGAGCGGCGCTGGGTGAACGGCTGAAGGCTGTCGTGCCGATGGCGACTGAAGACCACAGTCCGACTTGCGGTTCTGCGCCGCGAGCGATCCACCCGGTCTGCTCGACAGCCCGGGTGGATCGATAGATTCGCGACGCGCCGCACCCGCCCTGGGAGCCCCCCTTGAAGGCAAAAAACCTCACTAGTGCAGTTATTTAGCAGTTGCTCCGTGCCGCGGGTCGAGCCTGTCTAAGACCCGGGATCAGCCAAGGAGCCCGTTCATGCCGTCCAAGGTCCACCCTGCCGACGAAGCGGCCGCCCGGCTCATTGCCGACGCCGAGCGCTTCGAGATCGCGCTCTTCCGCGGGCAGGGCAGCTACGCCAAGGCCCGCGCCGCCACGCTCCACGAGGCGCGCGCGGCCGCGGCGCGGTTGGAGGCCGAGGTCGCGAACG
>DASUZK010000059.1:0-170313 GCA_036376915.1 Solirubrobacterales bacterium | reverse complement strand
GCGGTCGAGCTCTGGGCCGAGCTGAAGGAGCGCGGCATCGCCTTCCGCGGCACCTCCGACTCGGAGATCATCGCCGCGCTGCTCTCCTCCAACGAGGGCAAGCTGATCGAGGACGCGGTCACCGACGTGATGCCGCGCCTGCAGGGTGCCTACTCGACCGTGGTGATGACCAAGCGCGCGATCGTCGCCTTCCGCGATCCGCACGGGGTGCGGCCGCTCTCGCTGGGACGTCTCGAGGACCGCTTCGTCGTCGCCTCGGAGAGCTGCGCCTTCGACATCATCGGCGCCGAGCTGATGCGGGAAGTGCACCCGGGCGAGATGGTCTCGCTGACCGAGCGCGGGCTGGAGACGCGCCAGGTGGTCAAGGCCGAGCGGCCGGCGATGTGCGTCTTCGAGCACATCTACTTCTCCCGCCCCGACAGCCGCCTGGAGGGCAAGGTGCTGCAGCAGGTGCGCGGGCGGATGGGCGAGATCCTCTGGCGCGAGGCGCCGGTCGAGGCCGACCTGGTGATCTCGGTACCCGACTCCGGCAACCCGGCAGCCGCCGGATTCGCGCGCGCCTCGGGGCTGCCGCGCGACGACGGCCTGATCAAGAACCGCTACGTGGCGCGGACCTTCATCCAGCCGGGGCAGGAGCTGCGCAAGCACGGCCTGCGGCTCAAGTTCAACCCCTTGCCGGAGATCGTCTCCGGCCAGCGCATCGTCGTCGTCGACGACTCGATCGTGCGCGGCAACACCACGCGGCAGATCGTCGGCATGCTGCGCGACGCCGGCGCCAGGGAGGTCCACCTGCGGATCTCCGCGCCGCCGATCCGCAACCCCTGCCACTACGGGGTCGACATGTCAACCCGCGAGGAGATGATCGCCCACAAGCGCACCGTGCAGGAGATCGCCGACGAGCTCGGCTGCGACTCGCTCGCCTACCTCTCACTCGACGGCGTCTACGAGGCGATCGGCACCCCGCCCGAGGACCATTGCGACGCTTGCTTCAGCGGCCGCTACCCGCTGGGTGATCCCGAGGAGGCGAACGGGAAGTTCGCCTTGGAGGACGTTGCCGTCGTCCCGGCGTCTTCCTAGGGCGTGAGCGCGGCGACGATCTCGGCCGCGGGGCGCACGTCGCCGATCCGGGCCACCGTCTCGCCCGCGTAGAGCGGGCCGGCGTCAAGGAGGTTGACCGGACCGTCGTCGGTGGGGCCGGGAGGTGAGAGGAGCCGGCTGCCGGGGCGTTGGGAGCGGGCGAGGCGTGCCTGGATCGACGACGGGACGTAGCGGGCGGTCGGCGCGGTGAGACGGTTCAGGGCTCTGTTGAGCGCGGGACCGCGGGGGTCTCCCTTCAACCCGCGATCGGTCGCCGCGTTGGCAACCACCCGGTGCGGCGCGGGCCAGCCGAAGCCGAAGAGCTCGGTGAGGATCGTGTCCTCGGCACCCAGGAGGCGCTGCCGGTACTCCGGGTGCGCCCGACTCTCCTCCGAGAGCAGGAAGCGCGTCCCCGCGACGGCGGCCTGCGCGCCGGCCGCGAGTGCGGCCTCGACATCGGCGCGCTCCGCGATCCCGCCCGCGAGAAGCAGCGGGTAGCCGGATGGCAGGGCCGCCTTCACGCGGTCGAGCAGCTCGAGCGCGGGCACCTTTCCCCGCACATGGCCGCCCGCCTCGACGCCCTGGACGATCACCGCATCGGCGCCGGCTGCGTGGGCGTCGCGCGCCTCGGCCACCGAACCGCACTGGTGGATCCAGGCGCCGGCGGTCCGGCGCTTCGGGACGCCCCAGAAGGTGACGAGGACGTCGGCCCTCGCCGCAACGGCAAACCAATCCCGGCGAGCGAAGGGGAGCAGGACGTTGACCGCGATGGGACGGCCGGTAAGCGAACGCGCCTTGGTGAGCTCGCGCTCGATCGCGGCAGCGCCGTTGACCGCGATGGTTCCCAGTCCGCCCGCATCGGAGACCGCCGCGGCAAGCTCGTGACGGCTGAGGCCGCCGCCCATTCCGGCCTGGACGACGGGTGCGGCGATACCAAGACGCTCCAAGGTGGACACGCGGCGAGTCTAAGCCGCCTCTGCCAACGCATCCGACATTCACCACACCAGAGTGGGGTCAATGTCGGATACGGCAACCCCTGCGCGATGATGCAGGCGTGAGCGACTTCCGCATCGTCGTGCTTGCCTCGGGCAGCGGGACTAACCTGCAAGCGATCCTCGACGCGCTGCATGGGCATGGAGGGATCGAGGTCGTCGGGGTCGGCTCGGACAGGCCGGATGCGCGGGCACTGGAGCGGGCCCGGGAGGCCGGGGTCGAGACGGCGTCCTTTCCGCGCGACGGGTACGACAGCCGGGAAGCGCGAGACGCGGCGATGGGCGACTGGATCGAGGCCCGCGGGGCCGACCTCGTCGCCCTCGCCGGATACATGCAGCTGCTGGGCGAGGGGTTCGTCGCCCGCTTCCGCCACCGGATCGTCAACGTCCACCCCGCCCTGCTGCCCGCCTTCCCGGGCCTCGACGCGATCGGCCAGGCGCTCGAGGCGGGGGTCGAGACGACCGGCGTCACCGTCCACTTCGTCGACGAGGGCGTCGACACCGGGCCGGTGCTGCTCCAGCGCGAGGTGCCGGTGCCGGCCGATCGCGACCGGGCGGCGCTCGAGGAGGCGATCCACGCCACCGAGCACGAGCTCTACCCGGAGGCGATCCGCATGATCGCGGCGGGCAGGGTTAGGATCGACGCGAACGACCCAAGCGTCGTCCTCGTCGATGAGTGAGTCCCCCGCAGACACCCGAGCGAAGGCCGTGAGCGACGGTGCGATCGCGGTGCGCCGTGCTCTCGTCTCGGTCTCCGACAAGACCGGCGTCGCCGACTTCGCCCGCGGGCTGTCCGGGCTCGGCGTGGAGATCCTCTCCACTGGCGGCACTGCGGCGGCGCTGCGCGAGGCCGGGCTCGAGGTGACCGACGTCTCCGAGTTCACCGGCCAAGAGGAGATCCTCGGCGGGCGGGTCAAGACCCTGCACCCCCGGCTGCACGCGGCGCTGCTGGCGCGGCGCGAGGACCCCGAGCACATGGCGACGCTGGAGCGCGAGGGGATCGAGCCGATCGACCTGGTCTGCGTCAACCTCTACCCCTTCGAGGAGACGGTGGCCGCGCACGACGTCGCGTCCGAGGTCGCGGTCGAGAACATCGACATCGGCGGGCCGACGATGATCCGGGCCGCCGCCAAGAACCACGACGGGGTCGCGGTCGTGGTCAAGCCCGAGTCCTATGACGCGGTGCTGGCGGAGCTGGAGGAGTCCGGCGGCGAGGTCTCCGCCTCGACCCGGCACTGGCTCGCCAACGAGGCATTCGCCCAGACCGCCCGCTACGACGCCGCGATCAGCCGCTGGTTCTCGACCGAGTACGAGGACTATCCCGAACACCTGGCCCTCGCCTACGAGAAGGTGCTCGACCTCGCCTACGGCGAGAACCCCCACCAGCGCGCCGCGCTCTACTGCGAGGCCGGCACCCGCAGCCACGTCCTCTCGCGCGTATCCAAGCTGCACGGCCGCGCGCTCTCCTTCAACAACGTGCTCGACCTCGACTCGGCGCGGCGGCTGGTCGAGGACTTCGATGAGCCGGCCTGCACGATCGTCAAGCACAACAACCCCTGCGGGGTGGCGATCGGGGGCGACTCGCTGGAGGCCTACGAAAAGGCGCTGGCCTGCGACCCGATGTCCGCCTTCGGCGGCGTGATCGCCTTCAACCGCCCGGTCAGCGAGGCGCTGGCCGAGAAGCTGCACGAGAACTTCGTCGAGGTCCTGATCGCACCCGACTACGAGCATGGGGCGCTGGCCGTCCTCCAGCAGAAGGAGGCGATCCGCATCCTCTGCGAGGAGGAGCGCCGCCAGCGTGACTCGGGCGAACGTGACGTCAAGCGGGTGCTGGGCGGGCTGCTGATCCAGGACCGCGACGGCGATCCCGAGCCGCGCGAGCTGATGGAGGCTGTGACGAAGACCGCGCCGAGCGAGGAGCAGTGGCGCGACATGCTCTTCGCCTGGACCGTCGTCCGCCACGTCCGCTCCAACGCGATCGTGATCGCCAAGGACGGCGCCACCCTCGGCATCGGCGCCGGCCAGATGAGCCGCGTCGACTCGGTCCGGCTCGCGGTCGAGAAGTGCCGCGACGCGCGCGGCGAAGGCTCAGACGCCCTACTAGCTGGCTCCGCTGTCGCCTCCGACGCCTTCTTCCCCTTCGCCGACGGTCCCCAGCTGGCGATCGAAGCCGGCTCCACCGCCGTGATCCAGCCCGGCGGCTCCAAACGCGACGCCGAGGTGATCGAGGCCTGCGAAGCCGCCGGCGTGACGATGGTCTTCACCAAGCACCGTCACTTCCGGCACTAGCCCTCGTCGAGACGGCGCTGCAGGTGCGTCGCCTTCTCGACGTGGCCGCAGATCTCGGCGACCGTGTCCGCGATGACGAGCAGGTCCATGTCGGGGGGTGAGATCAGGGAGGTGTCGTCGAGGCTCTCGTCGATCCAGTCGAGCAGCGGCGCCCAGTGCTCGGAGTCGACGAGGATGGGTCGGGAAGAGCTGGATGCGGTGGGTCTGGATCAGCGTCAGGCTCTCGAAGAGCTCGTCGAGCGTGCCGTAGCCACCCGGGAAGATGACGAAGGCGCGGGCGTAGCGGACGAACATCAGCTTGCGGGCGAAGAAGTAGTGGAAGTCGAGGCTACGGTTGACGTAGGGGTTCGTCGCCTGCTCGTGCGGCAGCTGGATGTTGAGGCCGACGGAGAGACCGCCCGCTTCGGCGGCGCCGCGGTTAGCGGCCTCCATCAGGCCGGGCCCGCCACCGGTGATCACGGTGAAGCCGTTGCGCGCGAGACAGGCCGTGGTCTCACGGCAGAGCTCGTACCAGCGGTGGCCCTCGCTCACCCGCGCGGAACCGAAGACCGAGACGCCGTCCTCGATGTCGCGCAGGGCGTCGAAGCCCATGTCGACCTCGGCCTTGATCCGCTCGAGGCGGAGCTCGTCCTCCTCCTCCAGGTCGCAGGGCGAACGGAGGAGCTCCCTGTCGCGCTTCGCGTCGTCAGCCATGCGATCTCCCTACCCCCCGGTAATACCCCCGGCGGGATTCGAACCCGCGCCGCGCGGCTTAAAAGGCCGCCGCTCTAACCAACTGAGCTACGGGGGCGCGATGGCCATGGTAGAGGGCGGAGAGTCAATCGGGTGCGGTCGCACTTTCCGCCGGATGGCGGAAAGAAGTACGACATCAGAGGTCAGGAGAGCTCGGGGAGGCCCTGCTCGGGGGTCGAGGCCTCGGCGTGGGTGCGGCGGGGGATGCGGCCGGCGGCGTGGGCGGCGTGGCCAGCCTCCACGCCGAGGCGCAGCGCCGTCGCCATCGCAACGGGATCGACGGCGCCGAAGATCGAGCTGGCGGCCATCACCGCATCGCAGCCCAGCTCCATCGCCAGGGCGGCGTCGGAGGCGGTGCCGATGCCGGCGTCGAGGACGACCGGGACCGAGGCGCGCTCGGCGATGATCGCGATGTTGTACGGGTTGCGGATGCCGGCGCCGGAGCCGATCGGGGAGCCGAGCGGCATCACCGCGGCGCAGCCGGCCTCCTCCAGGCGGCGGGCGAGGATCGGGTCGTCGTTGGTGTAGGGGAGGACGGTGAAGCCCTCGCCGACGAGGGTCTCGGCGGCGTCGATCAGCTCGACCGCGTCGGGAAAGAGGGTGCGGTCGTCGCCGATCACCTCGAGCTTGATCCAATCGGTCTCGAAGGCCTCGCGGGCGAGCTGCGCGGTGCGGACCGCGTCGCGGGCGGTGTAGCAGCCGGCGGTGTTGGGGAGGGCGAAGAGGTCGAGGCGGTCGAGGACGTCGAGGACGGAGCCCTTCGCGTCTGGGTCGATGCGGCGCAGGGCGACGGTGACGATCTCCGCGCCCGAGGCCTCCAGCGCCTGCTCCATCTGCTCCAGCGAGCGGAAGCCGCCGGTGCCGGCGATCAGGCGCGATGTCCAGGCCCGGCCGCCCAGCTCCCAGCCCTCCGCCCCACCCTGGATCGCCGCGAGCACCTCGACCCTGCTGCCCTCGGCCAGCGGGGTCGAGGCCCACTTGGCGCGAGGGGTGACCTCGCCGTCGAGGGCGACCGCGTAGCCGCGGGCGTCCTCTGCCCCGGCCGCCCGCGCCGCGTCGGCGAGGCTTGCCCCGTCCGGCAGCTCGCGCGGCTTCCCGTTCAGCTCGATCCTCATCCGGCCACCTTCACACCGGCAAGCTCGGCGGCGACCTTTTCGCCGGTCAGCGGCGCCAGCAGGATGCCGTTGCGGTAGTGGCCACAGGCGAGGACGAGCCCGTCGAGCGCTCCCGGGCCGATCAGCGGCAGGTTGTCCGGGGTTCCCGGGCGCAGCCCCGCCATCGACTCGACCAGCTCCATCTCGGCGACGTCGGGAAGCAGGCGGTAGGCCTCGCGCAGCAGCTCGTGGACCCCGCCGGCGGTCACGGTCGTGTCGAAGCCGCGCTCCTCGGTGGTCGCCCCGGCGATCAGGCGGCCGTCGGGGCGCGGGACCAGGTAGATCCGCTCCGAGGCGAGGATTCGCTCGCAGGGCGGCTTCCGGTCGGGCGCGCGCAGCTCGATGATCTGTCCCTTGACCGGGCGGACGGGGGGGCGGGCGCGCTCGGGCAGCCAGGCGGCGGCGCCAGACCAGGCGCCGGCGGCCAGGATCACGGCGCCCGCGCGCAGCTCCTCGCCCGCGGCCGTGCGCACGCCCTCGATCCGCTCGTCGCCGAGGACCGCCTCGGCGACCTCGCAGCCGGCCCTGACCTCGACTTCTTCGCCGGCCAAGGCGGCAAGCAGAGCGTCCGTCATCAGCCGCGGGTCCACCGTCGCCTCTTCCGGCGCGTGCACGGCGCCGTTGAACGATGGCGTCAGGCCCGGCTCCAGGTCGCGGCAGCGGCGCGGTGGCAGCCACTCGGCGCCGAGGCCGAGCGAGCGCTGCAGCTCGTGGACGCGGCGCAGCTCCGCTGCCTCGTCGCGGTCGAGCGCGAGATGCAGGGCACCGCGGCGCTCATAGCCGCAGCCAACCCCGCTCGCCGCCTCGAGCTCGGCGACGAAGCCGGGGAAGACCTCGGCCGCGGCGAGGGTCATCCGCAGCAGCTCGGGCTCGCCGAAGGCCAGCTCGCCGACCGGCGCCAGCATCCCCGCGGCCACGCGGGTCGCGCCGGCGGGCGGCGTGGCCCGGTCGAGCAGGACGACGCGTGCCCCGCGCCGCGAGAGGCGCCAGGCGCAGCAGAGACCGATCGCGCCGCCGCCGACCACCACCGCGTCATAGCTGCCTCTGTCGCTCAATCTTGCCTCCGCCGGCATTACCCGGATCAGGTCCAGACGGTCGGTGGCCTCGTTGCCACCCTCTCAGCCTCGTGGGCTCCCGTGCCCCACCGATGCTACCGAGCGATAATCGGGGGGTGAGCCTCGCTCCCCCCGACGCCAAGGGCCCGCTGCGCCGCGAGCGGCTGCGCACCGCGCGGCTCTACCTCTGCTGCGACGCGCGGCCGCACGGCGAGGATCCCGAGCCGTTGCTGCGGGCGGCGCTGAACGGCGGCGTCGACATCGTCCAGCTGCGCGAGAAGTCGCTGCCGCGGCGCGAGGTCGAGCTCGCCGCCCTCACCTTCCGCCGTCTCTGCGACACCTACAGCGCCCTCTTCGTGGTCAACGACGACCCCGACCTGGCCCGCGCCTGCAATGCCGACGGCGTTCATGTGGGGCAGGACGACATGCCACCGGCCGAGGCCCGCGCGGCGCTGGGCCCCGATGCGATCGTCGGGCTATCGACCCACTCCGAGGAGCAGATCGCCGCTGCCGTGGGAGAGCCCATCGACTACATCAGCGTCGGCCCGATCTGGGAGACGCCGACGAAGGAGGGCCGCCCCGCGGTCGGCCTCGACCTGATCCGCCATGCGAGCGCTAGCGCCCCGCATCCCTTCTTCGCGATCGGCGGCATCGGCGCGAGCAACGCGGCGGAGGTCGTCGACGCCGGGGCGCGGCGGATCTGCGTCGTGCGGGCGATCCGCGACGCCGAGAACCCGGCCGTCGCGGCGGAAGAGCTGCGCGGAGCCTTCGCCCCGCTGGGGGAGGCGGCACCCGGTGCCTGACCCGGCGGACGGGCAACCGCGAAAGCGCAAGCAACGCGGCGCCTCCCCCACCCCGCGCGAGCGGATGGAGCGTGGCTACGCGAAGGCGGAGGAACGCAACCAGGCGAGGCGGGAAGAGCTCGAGCCACTGGGAGAGGGCGAGCGGCCGCTGGTCGTGACGATCGGCGCCGTCGTCTCCGCCCTGATCTCCGTCTCGATCGTGATCGGCTACCTCTCCGGCACCGAGGTCGACGGCGAGAAACCGCTGCTCGTGCAGGCGCTAGCGCCCGCACTGCTGACCGGGATGATGGCCTGGGGCATGTGGCGAGCGCGCTACTGGGCGGTGCTCGGCTTCCAGCTGGTCCTGGTCTTCATCCTCTTCAGCGCCTTCTTCGGCCTCCTGGTGGCGGCGTCGTCGGTCGCCCAGGTCGCCGGCACCCTCTCCCTGCTCGCGGTCGCGGGCACGTTCTTCTTCTTCATGGTCAAGGCGATGGCGCGGATCCAGATGCCCACTCGCGACTGACCGTTCCGGTGCGCCTTATCCCCGTATATCGGGGATAAGGCGCACCGGAAGGCGGGGCTCTATAGGCTCAGGCGAGTGGCAGATTCCTTCGACGTGATCGTCATCGGCGGGGGCCCGGGCGGCTATGTCGCCGCGATCCGCGCCGCCCAGCTGGGCAAGAAGACCGCCGTGGTCGAGCGGGACAAGGCGGGCGGGCGCTGCCTCAACTACGCCTGCATCCCGGCCAAGACCGTGCTGCGAACGGCGGAGATATACGACCAGGCGCGCGAGAGCGCCGAGCTCGGCGTCGTCGCCAGGGACGTCTCGATCGACTGGGAGGCGCTGGGCAAGCGCCGCGCGTCCGTCTCGGAGTCGCTCTCCAGCGGCGTGAAGATGCTCTGGGACAAGAACAAGATCGCGGCGATCGAGGGCGAGGGCTCGCTCACGCCGGAGGGCAACGTCAGGGTCGGGGACGAGGTCTACGAGGCCGGGACCGTGGTGCTCGCCACCGGCTCGGTCGCGCTGCCGATCCCGGGGGTCGAGTTCGGCCCGCGCGTCCTCGACACCTGGGGGGCCTGGTCGCTGCCCGAGCAGCCGAAGAAGATCGCCGTCGCCGGCGCCGGCGCCTCGGGATGCGAGATCGCCTCCGCCTACGGCCGCTTCGGCACCGAGGTGGTGCTGATCGAGATGCTCGACCAGATCCTCCCGGCCGAGGACAGGGACATAGCCCGCGTGGTCGAGCGGGCCTTCAAGAAGCAGAACGTGACCGTCTCCACCGGCACTCCGGTCGAGAACGTCGAGGCGGGCGAGAGCTCGGTCAAGCTCGGCTACGGCGGCGAGTCGATCGAGGTCGACTACCTCTGCATCGCCGGCGGGCGGGCGCCCGACATCGAGGGGCTCGGCCTCGCCGAGGCGGGCGTCGAGCTGGAGGAGAGCGGCAAGGTCAAGGTCGACGAGCACAACCGCACCTCGAACCCGAAGGTCTACGCGATCGGCGACCTCACGGGCGCCAAGGCGCTCGCCCACAAGGCCTCCGAGGAGGGCGTGGTCGCGGTCGAGCACGCGGCCGGCGAGCCGACCCACCCGGTCGACCAGGGCCTCGTCGCCGGGGCGACCTTCTGCCACCCGCAGGTGGCGAGCGTCGGCCTCACCGAGGCAGCCGCGAAGGAGGCCGGGCACGACGTCAAGGTCGGCAAGCAGAAGCTCGGCGGCGTTGGCGGCGCCACCGTCTACGACGACAAAGACGGCCTGGTCAAGCTCGTCGTCGACTCCAAGTACGGCGAGCTGCTCGGCGCTCACATAGTCGGCAACCGCGCCTGCGACATGATCGCCGAGCTGGTGGCGACGATGGCGCTGGAGGGCGGCTATCAGGAGCTGGCCCGGATCGTCCACCCGCACCCGACGATCTCCGAGGCGATCCTCGACGCGGCACGGGCGGTCGACGGCTGGGCGATCCACGCCTAGACCGCTGCAAACCGGCGCATATCGGCTTGGTTTCGCGGTCTAGGGCAGCTCGATCGTGTCGATCCCCAGGGCGGTCGCGGTCGCCAGCACATCGGGGTCGGCCGTCGCGATCCGGTCGCCCTCGCGTGCCGAAGCGATCAAGATCACATCCGCGAGAGACAGCGGGCTTCGGGACCGGTGATAGTGCTCGACCCGTAGCTCCGCGGCGCGCCGGGCGAGGAGCTCGTCCAAGTTGACAACCGCAAGGGACGTAGCGAAGAGCCCCTCGATTTTCTCCGACGCACGTGAGACCGGGAGGTCATAGAGCCGCTCCCCGATATCGAAAGTCTCGACGAGGTTGGCCGTGGCCACCGCAGTCTTGCCCTCCCGCAATATCGCCTTGACCTGCTCCTGGGCGGGACCGCCGATCAGGTACGCAATCAGCGCGTACGCGTCGAGCAGGGTCACTGAAATTCCCGGCGTTCGCGCCTTTCCATCGCGATGCGGTCGTCTTCCCTGGCGACGCGACGCATCTCGGCCAAATCTATATGGCCGAACTCCTCCGCCAGGGATCCGGCCGCGGCCTCGATCGGGTCGTCGGGAGCGGGCTTGAGGACGATCTCCCCGCCCCGGTCCTCGAGCGTCACCGCGCTCGTCCCCCAGCGCTTGCGAATCGGCGCCGGGATCGAGACCTGGCCACCCTTGCTTATCTTCATGCGCTTTTTCATGAGCATGGAAATTATCATGAGATACCTCACTCCTCGGCTTGTTCATGCGGGCATAAGGTCCCTGCATGGCCGATCTCTCCCCCCCGGCGACCTTCTACTTCGACCTCGGCTCGCCCTATGCGTACCTGGCCGCGGAGCGGGTCAGCGGGCTCTTCACCGAGGCTGGGCTGGAGCAGCCGGAGTGGCAGCCGATCCTGCTCGGGGGACTGTTCAAGCAGCTCGGGCGCGACTCGTGGGGAAACGGGCCCGGGCGCGAGAAGGGAATGGCCGAGGTCGAGCGGCGCGCCGCCGGGTACGGGCTGCCGCCGCTGGCATGGCCCGAGCCCTGGCCGGGAAACATGCTCTTCGCGATGCGCACCGCCACCTTCGCCAAGCAGACCGGGCGCACGGTCTCCTTCGCCCTCGCCGCCTTCCGCCAGGCCTTCGCCGCCGGCCGCGACCTCTCGCTGCCCGACAACGTGCTGATCGCCGCCGCAGCCTGCGAGCTGCACCCACGCGCCCTGCTGAAGGCGGTCGAGACCGAGGGGGTCAAGGGAGCGCTGCGCGAGGCGACCGGGCAGGCGGCTGAGCTGGGTGTCACCGGCGTCCCCTCCCTGCTCGTCGGCAACGAGGTCTTCTGGGGCGACGACAGATTGGAGGAGGCGGTCAGCGCCGCGAGCTACGCTCAGGCAGATGGCCGATCTCCCTGACGCCTCCACCTGTTACGAGCTGCTAGCGCGGATGGCGCTGATCCGGCGCTTCGAGGAGGAGGCGGGGCGCCAGTATCAGCGGGCCAAGGCCGGCGGCTTCCTGCATCTGGCGATCGGCGAGGAGGCGACCATCGTCGGCGTCTCCGCGGCGATGCGCGAGGAGGACTACCTGATCGGCACCTACCGCACACACGGCCACGCGATCGCCCGCGGCACCGATCCCAAGCACGTGATGGCCGAGCTCTTCGGGCGAGTCGACGGGACCAGCGGCGGGCGCGGCGGCTCGATGCACATCTTCGACCTCGAGCACCGCTTCATGGGCGGCTACGGGGTCGTCGGCGGCAACCTGCCGATCGCGGCAGGCCTCGCGCTCGCCTCCGACTACAAGGGCGAGGACGCGGTAACCGTCTGCATGTTCGGCGACGGCGCCTCCAACGCCGGCAACTTCGGCGAGACGATGAACCTGGCGGCCTTGTGGAGCCTGCCCATCCTCTTCCTGGTCGAGAACAACCTCTACGGGATGGGCACCTCGGTCGAGAGGCACTCGGCCCAGACCGATCTCTCCAAGAAGGCGGAGGGTTATGGGGTCACGGGGCAGCGGATCGACGGGATGGACGTGCTGGCGGTGCGCGAGGCAGTCGCCGAGGGGGTTCGGCTCGCCCGCGAGGAGCGTCGGCCGACGATGCTCGAGGCCTTCACCTACCGCTTCCGCGGCCACTCCGCCGCCGACCCCGAGGTCTACCGCGAGCGCGAGGAGGTCGAGGCCTGGCAGGCCAAGGACCCGATTGAGCTCTTCGCGCGGCGCTGCGTCGAGGCGGGCGTGCTGGGCGAGCGCGAGGTGCAGCAGGTGCGCGACAGGGCAGAGGAGGCCGTGCTGGCTGCCGTCGAGTTCGCCGACTCCTCGCCCGAGCCCGCGCTCGACACTCTCTACGAGAGCCTCTACGTGCTCGACAGCGACGCCGGCTGGTACGCGGTCGACGAGCGCAGCCCCGAGCCGCACCGCGGCGAGCACGAGGACCGGATGCCCGACGCGGCCCGCGAGCTGGCCGAGGCCGGCGCCGCCTACGCCGGCCAGCCGGACGGGCCTCGCCCCAATCCCGCCGTGCAGGGCGACGCCCAGGAGGGCGTCGAGCCCGAGGTGGCTGAAGAGGGCAACGACTCTCCCGTCGCCGAGGAGGTCGATGAGCGATGACCGAGTTGCGCATGCGCGAGGCCCTGCGCGACGCGATGGCGGAGGAGATGCGGCGCGACGAGGCCGTCTTCGTGATGGGCGAGGACGTCGGGGTCTTCCAGGGCGCCTTCAAGGTGACCGAAGGGCTCCTCGACGAGTTCGGCGAGCGGCGGGTGCGCGACACGCCGATCTCCGAGAACACGATCGTCGGCACCGGCGTCGGCGCGGCGATGGCGGGACTGCGGCCGGTGGTCGAGCTGATGACGGTCAACTTCGCGCTGCTGGCGCTCGACCAGATCGTCAACCACGCGGCCGCGATCCCCTACATGTTCAACGGCCAGGCACGGGTGCCGATGGTGGTGCGGATGCCGGGCGGCGGCGGTCACCAGCTCGGGCCCACCCACTCGCACAGCTTCGAGGCGCTCTTCCTCCAGGTGCCGGGGCTGCTGGTCGCCTGCCCCTCGACGCCGGGCGACGGCAAGGCGCTGCTGAAGGCGGCGATTCGCGACGACAACCCGGTCGTCTTCATCGAGCACGAGAGCCTCTACGGGCAGCGAGGTGAGGTCAGCGAGGACGAGGAGGAGATCCTGCGCTTCGGCCAGGCAGCCGTGCGCCGCGAGGGCACCGACGTGACGATCGTCGGCATCCTCAAGATGGCCCACATCGCCGAGGACGCCGCACGGGTGCTCGCGAACGACCACGGGGTCGAGGCCGAAGTGATCGACCCCCGCACTCTGCGCCCGCTCGACCTCGACACGATCCTGGCCTCGGTGCGCAAGACCAACCGCGCCGTGATCGTCGAGGAGGGGTGGCCGCACGGCGGCGTCGGCGCCAACCTGGCGACGCTGATCACCGAGCAGGCCTTCGACGACCTCGACGCGCCGGTGCAGCGGGTCACCGGGGCTGACGTTCATATGCCTTACTCCAAGCGGTTGGAGCAGGCCGCTATACCCCATGAGGAGCATGTGGTGAAGGCGGCGCTCGCCACGCTGGAGGGGTCGATCTGATGGCCGACGTGGTGATGCCGAGGCTGTCCGACTCGATGGAGGAGGGGACGATCCTGCAGTGGCTCAAGCAGGTCGGCGACGAGGTGTCTGTCGGCGATGAGCTGGTGGAGATCGAGACGGACAAGGCGAATATGGCGTACGAAAGCGACGTGGCGGGGACGCTGAGTGAGATCCTCGTGCAGGAGGGCGAGACGGTCGCGATCGGGACGCCGATTGCTCGGGTGGGCGATGAAAGCCCGAAATCCTCGGCGGAGTCGGCCGCGGATCCTGTCGCGGGGGAAGGGGGGGCGCTGCGGGCGGGCGCACAGCGCCCGTCCTCGACCCCCCCAACCCCCACGCCACCCGCGGAGAAGACGGCGATCAACGCGGCCCCTGCCGAGGCAGACGAGGCTGAGGCAGCTCACGACGGAAACGGTCGGCCCAAAGCGTCGCCGATAGCTCGACGGCTTGCCAAGGAGCAGAAGCTCGATCTAACAAGGCTTCAGGGCTCTGGCCCAGGCGGACGAATCGTCAAGGCGGACGTAGAAAAGGCTGTCTCCGCGGGTGGCACGGACTCGGGGGGGCCGAGAACGGAGGCGCAGCCCCCGCCCGCAGGCCCCCCCGAGGCCGTGACGGGACCCGGGGCCGGAGCGGTCAGTCCCGAGACGGCAAAGGGATCCGTCACATATGAAGACCTCTCGAAGCTGCAGTCGACGATCGCGCGTCGGATGGCCGAGTCGAAGGCGACGGCGCCGCACTTCTACCTCGAGGCCGAGGTGGACATGAGCCGGCTGGTCGCGGCGCGAGCTCAGATCAAGGCGGAGACCAAGGAGGGCGACGTGGTGCCGTCGTTCAACGACATGGTGGTCAAGGCCTGTGCGCTGGCGCTGCGGGAGCATCCGCGGGCCAACGGGGCGTATCGGGACGGGCGGTTCGAGCTGTACTCGCGGGTGAACGTGGGGGTCGCGGTTGCCGCCGACGACGGGCTGGTCGTCCCCACTGTCTTCGATGCCGACCGCAAGAGCCTGCGGCAGATCGCCTCGGATGCGCGGGCGCTGGCGCAGCGGGTGCGAGACGGCCAGATCACGCCCCCGGAGCTCTCGGGGGCGACGTTCACCGTCTCCAACCTGGGGATGTTCGGGATCGACAGCTTCGCCGCGGTGATCAACCCGCCGCAGGCCGCGATCCTCGCCGTCGGTTCGATCGCCGAGCGCACCGTCGTCCGCGACGGCGCGATCGCCACCGCGCACCTGATGCGGGTCAACCTCGCCTGCGACCACCGCATCCTCTACGGCGCCCCCGCAGCCGAGTTCCTCGCGAGAATCCGCGCTCTGCTAGAAGAGCCCCTCTCCCTCGCGCTTTAGCTCAAGTGCACGTTTTACGGCTCTGTGGGCGCCGTAAAACGTTGCACCTCGAAGGAGGTATGGGTCAACAGGTCTTGCGGGCACCCGTCACTGCATTCCAAGCGCGGCCTAGCGAGAAGTCGGCGGCCACCCGGAAGACGCCGGGGTGCGAGGCGCGCACCCTTGTCCAGTCCCCGTGGCGGAGGATGCAACCGGCGCCGCGGGAGATCGACCAGTAGGGGGTGAACTTGACCCGGACGAGGAAGTCGCCGGGGCGGCTGACGTCGAGGGCGAAGCCCTGGCGGCCGGCCCAGAGGACCTGGGCCGCGGCCGCGGCCATCGGCTCCACCAGGGGCTTGGAGTTGCGCACCGCGTAGATCCGCCAGTGCTCCGAGCTCCAGCGCAGGTCCAGGTAGGGCGGGGCGCTGAGGATCAGGCGGCGCTCCGCGATCGAGGAATAGTCGAGCGCGGCATCTGGCAGCGCCACGTATGAGATCGCGTTCTGGCGCAGCCAGCGCCCGTAGGCGGGCGCGGTCAGCGGGTCCTCGCCGTAGAAGATGTCGTCGCGGGTGGTGTCCAGCTGGCGCAGCCACCCTCGCGCCAGCTCGAAGTGAGTCGCGAGGTAAGCCGACTCCCAGTGGTTGGCCGTGGGCGGGACCTCGATCCGCACCGTCCCGCCACCGTGCTCGCGCAGCCACTGCGCCGGCGGCTGGAAGTAGGCGCGGGAGGTCGAGGGGTCACCCACGCTGCGGACGATCTGGCTGACGCTGGCGGTCACCTGCCAGTAGAGGCCGCCGGCCATGAAGAGGGCCAGGAACCAGGGAGAGACCCGCGGCCGCCGCGCCAGGACCACCGCCGCCAGCACCGGCCCGCCGAAGAGGGCGCCGAGCCGGACGGCGTTGCCGCCCATCGCGTTGGGGACGAGCCAGACGACCGTCGAGGCGAGCAGGTAGGCGGCGAGCGTCCAGCGCAGCTGCCGCTCCTCCTCGCGCAGGCCGCGCGTCACGTAGAGGGCCGAGCCGCACCAGAGCGGGATCGCGATGAACGAGGAGAACGCGAAGGGGAACTGGCCGGGGTCGGGGAAGACCAGGTTGGGGACGAGGGTCAGGGCCAGGGCGACGGCGGCGACCGCGAGTTGGCCGCGGGACCCGTCACGGCCTCGGGGGGGCCTGCGGGCGGGGGCTGCGCCTCCGTTCTCGGCCCCCCCGAGTCCGCGCCACCCGCGGAGGACCGGGGTCAGATCGAGCGTCGATGCCCAGGCGGCGACCAGGGCTCCGGCCAGGAAGACGGCCGCCACCGGGCTGGAGAGGGCGCAAGCTGCAGCAGCCAGAAGGGCCAGAGCCGCGTGGCGGGTCTGCAGGGCTCGCAGCGACCCCAACCCGAAGGCGACGCCTAGGGCGAAGGTGAGCTGGCCGTCGGCTAGGAGGGTGACGACGCCGGCGGCGAACCAGAGGGTCGCCCAGCGGGCCGCCTCGCCCCAGCGGTCGCGGACGAGACGGTCGAAGAGGTAGGAGGAGGCGACGACCGAGACGGTGCCGACCAGTTGCGGCCCCAGCAGCGAGGCCAGCGGCGGGAAGAGGACGCTGTAGGTGAGCGTGTAGTGGCCGCCGTACCAGCTGCCGTTCCAGATCTCCAGGCCGGCCTGCTGAAAGAGGTGGGTGCGGAAGACCTGGGCGGCGAGGTCGCCGACCTGCGGGTTCCAGGCCAGCATCAGGGCGGCGAGGGCAGCGCTCAGGCCAACGGCCGGCAGCCAGTCGGGTCGGAGGGACTTGGACTGGACCATGGGGACGGCGCTAAGGATAGGCGGACGCCGTGCAAGGATTTCGTTGGTGAGCCCGAAAGTCCTCGTTGTCCGCTGCGGCCTGGTCCCCTACGAAGAGGGGGCGGTCGCGCAGCGCTGGCTGCGGGCCGCTCGCCAGGAGGGCACCATCTCCGACGTGCTGCTGCTGCTCGAGCACCCGCCCGTCTACACCCGCGGGCGGCGCTCCGGCGAGGAGGAGCTGCCGATGGCGCGGGAGTGGTACGAGATGCAGGGGATCGAAGTCCAGGAGACCGATCGCGGCGGCCGCGTCACCTATCACGGGCCCGGCCAGCTGGTCGCATACCCGATCGTCGACCTGAGGCCCTACGGCGGCGACGTCCACGAGTACGTGCGGCGCCTGGAGCGGGTGGCGATCGCGGCGATCGGCGACCACGGCGTCGCCGTCGACACGATCGAGGGGCTGACCGGCGTCTGGACCGAGGGCGAACCGCCCGGCCTCCCCCGCCAGCCGGCCGCGAGGCTCGACGACTCCCCGCTCTTCGGCCCCCCAGCGCAGAAGGAAGCGCGCAAGATCGGGTCGATCGGGGTGCACGTCAGCCGCGGGGTCACCATCCACGGGCTCGCGGTGAACGTCAGCAACGACCTGCAGCCCTTCGAGTGGGTAGTGCCCTGCGGGATCGAGGGCTGCCAGGTGACCTCGCTGAGCCGCGAGCTGGGGGCCGAACAGGACCTCGACGCCTTTGCCGACGCGGTCGCCGCCCGCTTCGCCGAGGTCTACGAGCGAACCCCGGTGACGGCCACCCCCACCGACCTGGGTCTCGACAGCGCTAGGCTCGGCGTCACATGAGCGAAACGAGCGCCGAGCCGATGACCGTCGCCGCGCCAGAGCCCCCGCCTAGCGCCGAGCGCGTCCACGTCACCCGCTCACGTGCCAAGCCCGGCGGCACGGCGGCGGAGAGCGCCGACACCGTCCCCTTCCGACGCGCCCGCAAGCCGCCGTGGCTGAAGGTGCCGGCGCCGGGCGGCCCGACCTACCGCCGGCTGAAGTCGATGATCGGCTCCGACAACCTGCACACCGTCTGCGAGGAGGCCAACTGCCCCAACGTCGGCGAGTGCTGGGAGCGCGGGACGGCGACCTTCATGATCCTCGGCGACGTCTGCACGCGCCGCTGCGGCTTCTGCAACGTGAAGACGGGGGTTCCGACCTGGAACGACCCGCTGGAGCCGCTGCGCGTCGCCAACCAGGTGAAGAGGATGGGGCTGCGCCACGCGGTCGTCACCTCTGTCGACCGCGACGACCTGCCCGACTACGGGGCGAGCGCCTTCGTCGGCGTGATCCGCTCGATCCGGATGCAGGCGCCCGGCTGCAAGGTCGAGATCCTCACGCCCGACTTCCGCGGCCAGGAGATGCCGCTGGCCAAGGTGGTCCACGAGCGCCCCGACGTCTTCAATCACAACGTGGAGACGGTGCCGCGCCTGTACCCCGTGGCGCGGCGCGGCTCGAAGTTCCTGCGCTCGGCCCGGGTGCTGAAGATGGCGAAGGAGATGGGCGGCGAGCGCGTCGTCACCAAGTCTGGGCTGATGGTCGGCCTCGGCGAGTCCTTCGAGGAGATGGTCGAGGCGTTCGGGATCCTGCGCGAGCACCGGGTCCAGGTGCTGACCGTGGGCCAGTACCTGCGGCCGACCGAGAACCACCTGCCGGTGGTCCGCTACTGGCACCCGGAGGAGTTCGAGGCGCTGGAGAGGGCCGCCTACGAGCTCGGCTTCGAGTCGGTTGCTTCAGGCCCGCTGGTTCGGTCGAGCTATCACGCGGACCAAAATTTGCCCGAGCGGGCGCTCGGCGGCTAGTCCGCTGCGAGCAATTCCCGGCGGACCATCTCGCGCGCAAACGCCACGACGTCGTCGACGGCGCGCGGCTCGGCGATCTCGAAGCGCCCGGCGAGGCTCCTGGCCAGCTCGGTCACGGTGCGAGGCTGCTCCAGCTGTCCCCAGACCCAGGCGCCGGTCGCGTTCAGCCGCACGGCGACACCGGAATCGACGTCGAGCAGGACCGACTCTTCGGGCAGATCGCCGTGGACCGCGCGCTCGGTGCGCCGCAGCGTGGTCTTCGCCCCGATCTGCGCTTCAGCCACGAGCCATACCCTAAGCCCGGCGATGGGCAGCCTTTACGGATTCGAGGTTAAGACCGAGTTGCCGCTGCGGCGACTGAATGCGGCGCCGGGGACGCGCGGTGAGCTGACCATCGACGCGGTCATCGAGCCGCTCGCGGTGCAGCGCGGGGAGCCGGTGAGCACGCTGGTCGGCGACGACGGCCGTCGCTTCTACGCCTCATACGAGCTCGACGGCCGCTGCCTCCTGGAGCTGCCTCCCAGCGGCGAGTTCCTGCTCGATCCCGGGGCCGCCCGGGTGACGGTGCGCGCCGGCGACGGCGACGAGAGCCTGCGCGAGCACCGCATCGCCTCCTCCGCCGTGTGCACGCTGCTGGCGATGCGCGGGGACCTCCCCCTCCATGCCTCGGCGGTGGCGGTCGAGGGGCGGGCGGTCCTCTTCTGCGGCCCGACCGGCCGGGGCAAGTCGACGCTCGCGCTGACTCTCGGCGAAGCGGGCCACGCGGTGCTGGGGGAGGACGGGGTGTCGATCTCGATGGGCCCTGAGGGGCCCATCGCCTTCCCGGGCGCCCGCGGGATCAGGGTGCGCAGCCTGGACGCCGACGGGGGCCGGCGCACCGACCTCGTTACGGATCCGGCCCCCCACGAGCCCCCGCCCTGCCCGGTGGCTGCCGTGGTCCTGCTCGGCGAGCGCGGCGAGGGGCACGGAGTCGAGCCGCTCGAGCCGGCACGGGCGCTGGCCCTGCTCACCCCCAATCTCATCCACAGTGGCGGTCGAGCCTCGATCGGCGCGGCCTTTGCCCGGCTGGCGACGCTGCTGAGCACCGTGCCTGCCTTCAGCGTCTCGCTGCCGGACGATCTCGGCGAGCTTCCCCGCGCCACGCGGAAGATGCTCGACGCGATGGCCGTTCGGGGCTAGACTGCCCCGGCAGGCTTCGATCCACACACAGGAGGGGGAGAGATGAGCGACGAGAAGTCCACGCCCTACGAGGCGCCCAGCGTCGAGGAGATCGACACCGGCGGCTACCCGGTCAGCACGGCGGCGGGCACAAGCCTCCAGTAGTAGCTCTATCGGCTGAGCAGTGAGACAACCGGGCGGCACGGGCGATACCGGCCGCTCGACGGGCTGACGTGCTGACGCGCGAGAACAGCTTCACCTGGGGCCGGCTGCTCTGGCGGGCCGGCCGCAGGTCGCCGCGCGCGCTCACCGAGCCGCCCGAGCGGCCGGTCGGGGCGAAGCTCGAGATCACCTACGCCTGCAACCTGCGCTGCGGGTTCTGCTACACCGACTCGCCGCGGCACACGCTGGCGCGCACGCCCGAGCTGAGCGACGAGCAGTGGCGCGAGGTGGTGCGCCAGTCGCTCGCGCTCGGCATCGTCGAGGCGGTCGTCACCGGCGGCGAGCCGCTGCTGCGCAGGGAGCTGACGTTGGAGACGGTCGAGGCGCTGGCCGCTGCCGGCGTCGGAGTGACGCTCAACACCAACGGCTGGTTCGTCGACGAGGAGGTGGCGCGGCGACTGGGTGCGGCGCGCGGCCTCACCGCGCATGTCTCCCTCGACGGGGCGCGGGCGGGCCTGCACGACGGCTCGCGCGGCGTGCCGGGGAGCTGGCGGCGCGCGGTCGAGGGGATCGACCGGCTGCTCGGCGCGGGGGTCGGCGTCTGCGTCGTGCACGTGGTGACGCCCGCGAACGCCGAGGCCGTGCCGGACTTCCTCGAGCAGATGTGGGCGCTGGGCGTGCCCTGGGTGCGGGTCACGCCGGTGGTGATGACCGGGGCCGCGGCGCGCGGCGGCGAGTGGAAAGTCTCGCGCAAGGCGCTGCGGGAGGCGGTCGAGGGGTTCCGCGATCGTCGCGGCGAGGCGATGCAGATCGTGCTGCAGCCGGGGACCGGCGGAAGCGTCAGCCTGCAGGGTCGCGAGGCGCCGGGCAGCTTCCTGGTGCGACCGAACGGCGACGTGCGCCCGGACTCGATGCGGCCCTTCAGCTTCGGCAACGCGGTGCGAGACGGGGTCGAGGCGTGCTGGACGGCGATCCGCGAGGGATGGGACGACGAGCGGATCAATCGCTGGGCTGGGGCGATGAAGGGCCCGGAGGATCTGCCGAAGTCCGAGCTCGTGGCGTATCTGGACGACGAGATCTCGATCCGGGGTGGGACGTCGGGGACGGACTCCTCGGGCAGGCAGGCGAAGGTGCCGGAGCCGACGCCTCCCGCACCGGCCGACCCTGAGGTGGAGCTTCTGGAAGCCGAAGAGAAGGTGCGGGGCCTGGCGGCGGCGCGGCGCTACCGGCACGCGCCCCTGCGCTGGAGCGGCAGCGCGCGACAGCGCTTCGTGCGGCTCGCCGGCGACGGCAGCTACCTGCGGCTGAACGAATCCGGCGGCGTCGTCATGGACGCCCTCGACGGCGGCACCCTCGCCGAGGCAACGGATGCGCTAGCCGAGCGCTACGGCCTCGACCGAGACCGCGCCCGCGAGGACGCCGTCGCCGCGACCCGCGAGCTGCTGAGGCGCCGGGTAGTGATGGCGGCCGATGCGTCGGGCTCGTTCCCTGTGGAGCCGGGGACGACGGACTTGCCGGGGTTGGAGCCCAGGGGCTGATCAGACCAGCGCGAACGCGCGCCTACAATTGGAGCCGCGGGGCCATAGCTCAGTTGGCAGAGCGCGTGCTTTGCAAGCACGAGGTCGCCGGTTCGATCCCGGCTGGCTCCACTTTCAGTTCCCGCGTGAAATCCGACTCTGTGTAGTCCTCCGCATTGCGGATTCCAATCCTCTGTCCGTTGCGAGCCGCAACCAGCCGGAGACTTAGCTCGCACCGGCCTTCCCCGAGCTCGCTGGCCGGGCAGTAGTAACAGAGATCGGTGGTGCGGTCGTAGACGGCAGGAGATCCGCAGCCACCTTCATCTCAGCGAGATCGCCCTTTTGCTTGCGCCAGGCCACGCAGCGACCGTACTTCCCTAAAGCGCACACGTGGTGCGCAGACTGTGCCGAAAGTGCGACGGCCTACGGCTCGTCAGTCGTCAAAGTCGAAGTCCTTCGGCGGTTTCTGCTCGAACCAGAGCTGGTCGTCCTCAGGGGTCTCCTCGAGGAAGTCGGGGGTGTCCTCGAGCACGTCCTCGTGGCGGTGGGGGGTGTCAGGCTCCGGGCCGCGAGCCGGCTCGGGCTCGTCGTCCTCGATCTCGGCGACGGGCGGCACGGCGGGCGCTTCCTCGGACTCGGGCTCCTCGGCGAGCTCGGGCTCGGGGTCCCGCGGCGCCTCCAAGGCCTGGTCGAGTTCGTCGGATAGGCGTTGCTCGTTCCAGAAGGCGTCGTCCTCGTCCTCGAGCTCGTCGTCGTCATCTGGCGCCGGGCCCTGGACGCTGACCTCGGCGTCCTCGTCCTCGTCGAAGTCGGCAATCGCGTCGGCCGGGGCGAGGCGAGGCTCGGCGATCTCCTCTTCGACCAGCTCCTCGTCGGAGGGGCTGGGCGACTCCGCGGCGAGCTCCTCCTCTATGTCGTGCAACTCGGTCGGCTGCTCGGCGATCGCCTGGCGCTCCTCGGTCGTGGAACCGGCGGGCGCGATGTCGGAGGCGGCTGAATCCGGCTCCTCCTCGGCAGCGGGCGCGGACTCCTCGGCGGGCGGAGGCGGTGGCTCCTGCAGATCCGCGATCGAAGGCGGCTGGCGCCGGCCGGAGGGCTCCGCGGGCGCCTCGGGCTGCGTCATGAACTGCGTCGGCGCCTCCGCAGCGGCATCCGAGGGAGCCTCGTCCCCGGGTCGCTCGGCCTGGCCGAACGCCTCGTCCTCGAGCTTCTGCAGCTCGGAATCGCCCGCGCCGTGCTGGCGCTTCAGCTCCAAATGCTCTCTGATTGCCTCGTCGAGAATGCCCATGATCGGCGTACGTCGGGGAAACTAAAGCCTATGGGGTTATCCTTCGCCTTGCGAGGGCCCTGGGACGATCCTCCCAGCCACGCACTCGGGGCTATAGCTCAGCTGGCAGAGCGCCTGGATCGCACCCAGGAGGTCGGCGGTTCGAATCCGCCTAGCTCCATCGCCTGAAGTGCCTGCACGTGGGCGGCTTCGCTTTCTGGAGCCCTTTCCAACCGGCGCTGAATCTGCGCTCCATTTCGGGCACGAGTGCCGAAATGGCGGCGATATGAAGGGATTACCGTGGTTCCAAGTCGGTTGGGTTCGTGGACCCCTAAAGGACCGCGAGGTTAAGACCGGCAACTATGGGCCGCGGGAAAGCATCGCGTCCACCGCCATGCCTAACCTCGGCCGAGTGACGCCCACAAAGGCAAAGACCGATGCGTCAATCGGGCCTGAGCACGTCCTAGTTCGCGAGCCAACGATCGCCAGGCTCCTAGAGCTAGGTTGGTCCGAAGGCCAGCTGCAGTGGAGCCCGGAGTGGCGCGTCCCGCAAACGCCCCACGACTCGGCAAAGCGAGAGCGCAGCTCGAGCTTTGAGTCGTGGCCGATTGACTTGGTGATCTTTGACTCGGAGGAGCACGCCGGAGAGTGGGAGCATGTCCTGGCGATCCTTGAGTTCAAGGAGCCAACGCTCGAGCAAGGCCAGAGCCAACTCGAGATCTATCTGAGCCGCGAGCCACGTGCCAAGTATGGCTACTGGACCAATGGCGATAAGAGCGTCGCCGTTTACAAGCTGCCCGATGGCAGCGTCCAGGTCGTAGAGGGTGCAAACCTTCCGCGGCCCGAGGACAACCTCTCGAAACCCTCCGCGAAGCCGCTTAATTACGAACGGCTTAAGACTCCAACTGAGCGCGAGCTAAAAGGGGTCTTTAAGCGTCTGCTCGACACGATCGTCACCCAGGACTCCAAATCAACTCGCCCAGACGAACAGCTAAACGAGATTTGCAACTTGTTGCTGTTGAAGCTCGACTCCGACTCAAACGGATCCGACAACCCGAAAGAGTCAGTGGCATTTCAGCTCGCGTCTAGCGAGGTTGAGACCGCAAAACGGGTCCGTAAGCAGTTCGAGGATATGCGTCTTCTGCGCACCGACATATTCACCGAGGCGCAGGACAGCGAACTCCTGCTAGACGACCACACGATCCATCAAGCCGTTTATGAACTCTCACCCTTGAAGTTGATGGATATGGCGCCCGACGCCGTTTCTTCAGCCTTTCAGGTATTCCGTCGCGCGAACCTGAAGGCTGGCGAGGGTCAGTACTTTACCCCCCGTCGCGTGATCGATAGCGCTGTAAAAATCATGGAGATCACGCGACAGGACAAGATCATCGACCCCGCCTGCGGCACCGGTGGTTTCCTGATTGAGGCTTACCGTTCGGTTGCTGCACGCGGTACCGGGCCTAACGCACAGGCGAACGCTCGAACCTTTGCCCATAGACAGATCTGGGGGGTTGATAAGGACGGCATCAATGTGAAGTTGGCGCGCGCAATCCTGGTGATCCTAGGAGATGGCTCGGCAAACATTCACGTGGGCGACAGTCTCGCGGAGCATCGGTGGCGCAATGACTACCCGCACCTTCAACAACCCCTGAAAGACGGCTCCTACACGGCGGTCATAACCAACCCTCCCTTTGGGCAGAAACTCAAGGTTTCTGCGGCCGATGCAAAGCGGAATAAGTATTCCATCGCAAACGCTGCGGCCGGGGGAGGACAGAATGATTTCGCAAAATTGGAGATAGGTCTGATTTTCTTGGAGCGGTCCTACAGATTGCTCGTCAAAAATGGCAAGCTCGGCATTGTTTTGCCAGAGACGTATTTTTTCAGCCCAACCTATCGCTGGCTTCCCGGGTGGCTGAATGGCCGGCTCGAGCTTCGTGGTGCGCTGAACATCCCAATGGAGGCCTTTCAGGGCTTCTGTCGCGCCAAGACCAACTTCTACATCTTTGAAAAGGTTTGAACGGTGCACCGTCCCTCATGGTTTAGGAAGGACCAAGTGGTTGTCTCCTATGCGCCAACCGTTGGCATCAATAAGGACGGCGAGGAGCTATATGTCATCGACCCGTCGTCCGGGAAACGCACCGGCGAGATAAACGATCGCTTGGCAGCTGATGTCGACGCGATCATCACCGGCAATGAAAGTGACAGTGTTCAGTGGGTCGACGCTGCCACCATCGAAGAAACGGGAATTGCGGTCCCCGTCTACTACGACCAACGCACTATTGAGAGCTATGAAGATGAGCTCAGAAACACCTGGCCAACCTTCGGAACTGTCACGCTTGGCGATCTGATCGATAGCAAAAGGCTGAGCATCACCGGAGGCCATGGGAGTCCCTCGGCGGATGTTAGGACTGGCAGCGTTCCCTATATCAAGGTGTCCGACTTGCGTGCCGGCCAGGTGAATATTAACCCGACCAACAGGGTGTCTGAGGTCGTCGCTCGCCGCTATTGGAAGGGCTCGGAGTCTGGCTTGAAGCCATTTGACCTGATCACGCCAGCTCGAACCAGTAAGAACATTGGTGATATCGCTGTCCTGATGCCAGGCCAGGAGCGAGTAGTCCTCACTAAGGAGATGCTGGTTATTCGCCCGGGACCAGAGGCAGACTTTGATCCGT
The DNA here is from genome assembly GCA_036376915.1 of Solirubrobacterales bacterium. Lineage (GTDB taxonomy): Bacteria > Actinomycetota > Thermoleophilia > Solirubrobacterales > 70-9 > VRUE01. Next base: position 144,984 of record DASUZK010000059.1, on the reverse strand, counting down.
TCTACCTACTGTGGGCAATGTCCCTGAAGGCCGTTCGCCGTCAATGGCAACGCATTGTCTTCATGCAGACGAATCGTGAGGATACGGGTCAGCGCTACCGCGAGATCAGTATCCCTATGGCGCCAGATCGCGCCCAAAGAGACGCGGCCGCCGAACCATTCAGAAGATACTATGAAGGTACCGCAGCGTTGCGCGAGCAATTCCTCGCATACCTCACTCAAGACGAGCATCATCACGTCTTTCTGGCCAGTGCGGCCGCAACTGAGGAGGAGGCCGAAGAAGCCGCGAGTGGACCAGATGTTACTTCTACGGCGTCCGAGGACGTTGAGTAACTGGGGACCGACGCTTCTCAACGTAGGGCGCACAGGCTTCCCGGGAAGTGAACTGCGCGCTTCAACCACCCTCACCTTTTCGGAACTTCTCCCTCAGAATGCCCGACTCCCTGCATTCGCTCATTGCCCACCTGCCTGAGGTCCGCGCGCTGGGCTGTCGAGATGCCGCGATCCTCGCCTGATCCGCGTCATACAGCTCAATCCCAGGGCTTACCCCGCCTTGGGCGATCCAACGCACAGCTCAGTCGATATCTCGCGCGGTCCCCTGTCACGACACAGCGGCCTCCTGTTTCGCCGCCTGGATGGCGCGTCGATCATCGTCGCTCAGATCCTCGTCATCACAGGACGCCAAATCGAGTCCGGCGGCAGTTCGGCGCTCGTGGCTGGCCTTTGGCTCGGCATGCCCGATTCGACGCCGCTTCGCGCCCCCAAGGTCATAGCCGCGCTCGGCCTCTGCGGCCAGATCGTCCGCGATCTGCGGCGTGATCAAGGAGCGAGATCTCGTCTTGAGTGTCTTCGCCTGTCTCGTCATCAGCGCGAACCAGGGTAGCCATCCTTCTTCAAGCAGGGGAGAATTGCCTCCGCCCATCCTGGTCGATCGGAGCCAGGAATCCGAGCCGCTCGCCTCGGCCTCATTCCTCAGTCGCTGCTCGAGCGCGGTGCGGAGCGCCTCTGCCGTTCGTATCTCACGAGCGGTCATCCTCCTCGGCAAAGCGGCGGACGAGCTCGGCGATGCGACCGCCACGCCGATCGGCTTCGGCGAGAAGCGAGCGACGGGTCACTAGACCTTCGGGCAGGGCCTGGCGGACGGCCATACCGATCTGCTCGGGGGCCGTTCCGGCGCCGGCCGCGTCGAGGATCGACCGCACCGGGTCGGTGACGCGGATGCCTAGGCGGGACACGACTTCGGACGACTCGAGGGCCTTCGTCGTGTGCAGGGTCACGCCCTGAAGCCGCCTGATCCCACGATCGTCGCGATCGACCAGGAGATGCACGCTGTTCGGGATCACATCCGAGAGTTCGTGAAGGTCGAGCGCACTCTCGTGGGAGACGGCGGCTCGCTCGGCACCGACCGAAAGCCACTTCTCACGCACCTCCTCATGGCTCGAACCCGGATAGCCGCGCAGCCTGTACAGGCCGCGACGAATGTGCTCGTAGCGCCCGGAGCGAACATGGTGGGCGAGCAGCTGCGGGCTGAAGCCGGCTTCGCGCGCCTGCTGGGTCGTGAAGTAGCCGTCCTGTCCGTAGGAGACTTGGTTCAGCGCGATCGCATCTGGAGCCTGAGTGTCAGACATAGATAAAGCATAGCTATATGTATATGCGACATTGAAAGGCCGGTGCCGTTTCCAACCGCCCTGCGCAAATTTCGGGCACTTCTCGCCAGGAGTGCCCGACTCCCTGCATATCGCCGCATATCCCTGCGTATCCGCTGCGAAATGCCGGCGCGCCGAGGGGTTGCGGAGTACGGCTAAGTCCCTGCTAATCGCGGACTTTTGATGCTACCGCTCCGATTTCGCCCCGTTGGATCGCACCCAGGAGGTCGGCGGTTCGAATCCGCCTAGCTCCATCTTGTAGATGCGCTTCGCCGGTTGTTGCGCTCCTCCGAGAAGACCTGGCGTATACCTGCTGGCTATCGATGTCGACGCCTTGCGCTGCTTCTTCGCAACCGTCGACGACGTGATCGAGGATCGCGTGCAGAACCATCTCGGTGCCGCGCGGTATCTGGCTGCCGAATCGGCCGGTTCCCGCGGACGTAGTCGGGTACTACAAAAGCGTGCGTCTACAGGTTTTTCCAACCATCGAGGCGCCGAGTCAAGCTCGGCGAGGACTTTCCTCACTCGCGAACGACATCGACGGGCGCTCGCTCTCCGACCTCAGGACCGTGGTCAGCGAGCTGGTCGGGATGAGCGTCGCCAATGGCGCCCGTAAGCCGATTGAGGTGTCCTTGCATGTCGAGGAAAGGCGTCTCGAAGGGACCGTCCATGACGACGGCGCCGGAATCCGCGCGGTTGGCCGACAAGAGAGCGCCCTCGTCCTCCGGATCCTCGAAGGCTTGGTCGAGGAGTGGGGCGCAGACAAGTGCGAGAAACGGATCTGGTTCCGCATGAATGTCTGCTCCGCCTAGCTGTTAGCTCCCTCACGACGTGTTCATCCGGGCCTCCTGAAGGCTGGCGCTCAGAATTCGAGCGGCAGGCCGCGGCCCCAGGCGAACGAGGCCTCGACCCGCTGCGCGAGCCCGCGGAACAGCGCCCGGGCGTTGCGCACGCCACGGGACGACGGAGCCCCCAAGCCGCCGCCGACGAAGACCAGCTCTACTCCGGCGAGGCCGCGCATCCGGGGCGCCCAGTGATCGGCCGCCCGCTCGACTTCGGCCCGGCTCGCGTTGCCCAGCAGGATGCCTTCGGGCTCGAGGATCCGCGCGTCGGTGAAGAGGAAGACGCGGCCGACCCCCGGCGTCTGGCTGGCCAGCTCCAGCACCTCGAGCTGGCCCGAGCCAGGAGCGCCGCGTGGGGTATCGCGAATGATCCGTTCGAATTCGCCCTTCAGGCCGAGCGCCCGGGCCGCGTTGAAGCGACCGGCCAGGCGCGGGTTGCGAGCCAGGGGACCGGGCAGGTCACCGAAGTCGATCGTCGGCTTCCAGACCAAGTTCCGCAGCGGCGAGCCGGCGAAGCAGGCAGCCCAGAGCTCACGCTGCCGGTCGGCGCTGTCGAGCGCGACCGTGACCATCTCCGGCACCATCTGCAAGCTCTCGCGGCGGAAGCTGTGCGAACAGTCGCCGAGGAGCAGGTCCAGGGGGCGGGACTCGCTCGCACCCACCGCGACCGGGCCGCCTCCCTGCGCCCCCGCGTCCTCGTCGCCGCCGCACCCGACCAGCAGGGCCGAGACGGCGACGGCGGCGATCGCGAGGAGGATCGGGGCAACGACGCGGGCGCGCATCAGAAGCCCCTCACGTCGAAGAACAGCTCCTCCGGGTCCACGTCCTCCTTGTGGCCGTTGCCGTTCTTCTGCGGCTCGTCGATCTCCATCTCGACGTCCCAGGCGTCGGGAGTGCGGCTGCTGCTCCTTCTCCCGAACTCGGTCGGCCGGGCCGCGCGGCGCACCTTGCCGTTGTCGTAGGTCTGCTTTTGGGAGTTCCGCTCGCCCTGGTAGCGGGCGTCCATCTCCGCCCCGAAGGCAATCTCGGTCGCGACCAAAGCCTCCTCCCGCTCCTTGCTGGAGGCGACCTCCGCTGCCGCTGCCTCGGCGTCGGCCTGGGCGTCAAAGGCCTGCGAGTAGCTCAGGCGACCCGCCGCCTGCGCGGCGGCGATCTCCCGTTCGATGCCGAGGATGTCAGCCTCGTTCCGCGCGATCTCCTTCGTGGCCTCCTGCAGCCGCCGGTTCAGCGCCCGCCAGTCTGAAGACAGTGCGTGCAGGGCGACGACAGCCATCGCGCCGATGCAACCTGCCCCCTGCAAAGGCGCCAGGAAGAGGGGGTCGATGATGAAGTCGAACCCCCCGCCGCGGCCCGCGGCGATGGCGCTGAGGCTCTGGTTCTGGGAGACCGCCACTTCATGACGGAACCAGCCCAGCATCCCGATCGAGACGAAGAGGCCGATCGCGCCCAGCGTCAAAACCCCGGCCACCAACCAGAGGCGGCGGCGCCCGGCCCGGCGCATGATCACGGCGAGCAGCAACCCGAACGCCTCGTTGATCCCGGCGAAGATCACGGCGATCCCGCCCGCGGTGAGCCATATCGAGGGCGTGTCGAGCGCGGTCTGATCGAGCGCGCTCTTCGACACGGCGCCGTCGAAGAGGCCGACCGCCGCCAGCACGGCGATCACCGTCCACACCGAGACCAGGCCGCGACGGTAGAAGGGGATCGCGGCGATCGCGGCTTCGATCTTGTCGCGCGCTTCCGAGAGGAAGGGAATGTCGATGCGGCATTCGCGCAGACGTTCCTGCGCCTCCTTGATCGAGCCGGCCTGCAGCGCCACCCCGGTCAGCTTCTGACGCACCCGGCTCGGGCCTTCCGCGACCTTGCGCTCGTGCGGAACCCTCTCCTTCCCCATCTCGCCCTTGAGGACGCCGGCACGGACCTGCGCCGCCTGCTTCGCCATCTCACCGGGCGGAGCGCCGTCGTCGATCGTCAGCTCGTCGGCGACCCCGGCGGGGCCGTCTTTGGCGGCCCTCTCGTCCATCAAGCGGGCAAACTCCCCGGGCGTCTCGTGTCCCACCCGCAGATCCTCGATCCCATTTTCGTCTTGGCGGTTGACTTGATCGGACATCACTTCACCCTCCTACTTCCGTTTGGCCCTCGGACCAGTGAGCAACCCCGGCCCCGTCTCCCTCAACTGACATCTACTAACTACCTCTTGGGAGGCTGGCGTACAAGCGCGCGCGGGGTATAACGGTGTATGTGCGGTGAACAATGTGAAAGTTCTCCGTGATTTGAAAGACTGGCGATGGTGGGAGGGGCAAACGAAGCCATCGAGCAGCTCGCCCGCGAGCTGCGCTTACTGTGGAGTCTCCGTTGGGATCGACCCAACGACTTCGGCGACTTCTCAGGCCAAGAGAGGCTGGCGAACCTGCTGGGGCTGTCCGGCGGACACAGCGACGTCGAAAGGCTGCGCGAGGAGCTGACACGAATCACCGAGGAAGTCGGGGAAGAGGAGAGCGTCAACCCGCCTGAAAACGACCGCTGCCTGGCATATGCCTGGACCGCGTACCTGAAACTCGAAGAGAGGTGGGAAGGCACGCAACTGCAGGAGCGCCAGAACCACATCCGCAAAAAGTGGAAAACCTCCCACGGCAACCCGATCAAAAGCCCCGCCAGCGTCAAGCAGCACTGCGAACCTGAGATCTACAGGGAGCTCGCCCGGCGGCTCCTGGGCGAGCGCGCCGATGCGCCGGCGCCGATGCGCCGCCAGCGCCCCCCGCGGAGGTCACGGCGGGAGGATGCATCATGGCCCAGCGCGGGTCGCAAACCAAAACCCAAGCAGGACGTCCTGATCCTGGTCGCGGCCAACGCAAAGCGACGGGGCCCGACCAGCGGGCTGGTGAAGCTGGTGCGGGAGTTCGAACGGTACTGGCGGACGACCGAGACCTTCATCTACTCACTGGAAGGCTCTCACCGTGAGATCTGGCGCGCCGGCCTCTTGCATGACTATGAGGATTTCGTCGCGCTACCGGCTGGCTTCTACGGCGGGTTGCTGTACGCGACCGAGGCGGTCGTCGCGGCGGCGGAGTCTGAGTCTTCCTGTCACGTGGTGTACCTGGTCGACCCACACGACAACAGCTCGCTCTATCCCGCAACCGCCTCGATCAAGCGGCAGTGCATCCTCAACCGGACCCCGTTCTCGACCACGTACCAGGGGGCGGCACGGTGGTTCCGACTCGAGTGGGCCAGGCGGGCTTCCGAAGGTAAAGGGAGCGGTGAGGCGCGCGAGCTCCTGGTCGCACCGCCGCCGGGTGGATTCGGTGAGGGGAGCGACCTGGCGGAACACCCCGGCGTCCTCGCGCTTGCCGCTCACGACCGTCACAAGCGCGCGATCATGGACCTCGTCGACGAACACGCCGCGCTGCTCACCGATTACTTCCCCGAGCGCTGGTCGACGCAGGTCACCGGTCACCTCCTCAACGGGGGCTCGATCGAGGACGAGGAGTACGCGAGCGACATCCTCTACGACGTCAAAGAAGAAGACCGCGAGGAAGTCGAGGAACGCATCGAGGAGAAGGCCAAGGAGTGGAGAGAGCAGCGGCGCCCGAGCGGCCCGGGCAGCGCCGGCTGGGTGACCCAGCTGACGCGCGGACGCGAGGGGGGCGTGATCCAGCTTGCGCGCAGGGTCCTGGACGACGAATGCGACACCGTCCTCTTCCTCGAGGACGCGGAGACGCCGGGTGACCAGGACATGGAGATCCAGGTTCTGGATCGCGCCGCCCAGCTCGCCGGCGGCGACTGCCTGCTTCTCTACGACGAGCGCTCCGCGGGTCGCTGGGCACAGAACCTCGCGCTCTGCGCCGGCGAGGACAGCGGCGCCTGCGCGATGACTCTGGCCGAGGCTTACCGCCGCGTCTTCGACGTCGAGCTGGTCCTCGTCGAGCCCGACGCGCAGCCCGACCGCAAAGCGAAAGGGCGACGGAAAGTCAAAGACGCCGACCGGAAGCGAACTTGGCGGCGGATCGCGTCGACCGCGGCGACGCACGTGCTCGGCGTCCTGGCGACCGCCTCCCGCGAGCGCGAGGGCCGCGAACCGGTCCGGCTCGGGATCCCCTGGGGCGGAGCGATCGGAGATGTGATCGGCGAGCTGCCGGAGGCCCGCGACCGGAACGGCCTGATGGGAGCGATCGGTCTCCGCCGCTTCGTCGACGAGACGCCAGAGGCGACCAAGCTCCACCGGTCCCGCGACCACGCGATCTCAGCGGGGGACTGGCCCCCCCTCGCCGAAAAGCACCTTCCCCCGTTCGACCCTGAAGAGCTGCGCGTGGTGCCCGCGGTCGGCGTGATCGGCGCACAGCGGCGCTCGATCGAGTCTCACTCCCTGGTCGACCGGGCCGTGAAGATCCTCGGCGGCGACTCGGTTCCGCATCCGGCTCCCGCCTTCGCCCTCAACGCCCTCAAGGGCGAGGAGGACCCGCGCGACGCGGTTCCGAACGAAGACTGGGAGAAGCTCGACGTGCTCCTGATCTGCGCCGCGCCGCTGCTCGAGCGGCCGAAGGACGCAAAGGAGGGGCCGGTGATGCTGGCGACCGGCCTCCCGAAAGACCTGGCGGATGACTACGAGGGATGCATCTGCGCGATCGGCACCTTCTATCTCGAGGACGCCGACGACGGCGTCGAAGAGCGCACGCACGATTCCTACACCCACCTCGGAATCTCGATGGAGCAGGTTCAGAAGCTGAAGGAAGGCGGCGCCGAGGTGGTCCTGGTAAACGGAGCCGATTACCGGGACGTGCGCCAACGGGCCGCCTGGGCGGCGCTGAAAGCCGACCTCGTCTCGACGTTCGTTACCGACGAGAAATTCGCCTGGGCGGTCCTAAACGAGGAGATCGCGGGTTAGCGGGGATTTCGGGTCCGGATCGCCCGATTTACTCTCGGTCAACCAACCATCAGGAGGACCTCCGATTTCCACCACCCTTGCTTCTCCCCCTGCGCCGACGAAGGAGGATTGCGACGCACAGGAGCCGGCATCGCCCTTCGAGCGATGGGTAGGCAACCGGGAGGTTTCCCACCTCGGCTCCAACAGCGGCGCCGAACCGCTCGCGTTCCAGCGCTGGCACCACTTCAAGGAGGCCTTCCCGCCAGAGCTGATCGAGCGGATGATCGAGCAGGAGAAGGCGAGGGTCGAGAGCTGCCTCGACGTATTCGGCGGATCGGGCACCACCGCGCTGTCTTGCCAGCTGCTGGGAGTCTCGTCGACGACGATCGAGATCAACCCTTTCCTCGCAGACGTGATTCAGACGAAGGTGACGAAATACGCCCCCGACGACTTGGCGGTCGAGCTCGACCCCCTACTCGAGCGTGCCAAGTCGAAGCGGCCGGATCCCAGGAAGTTCTTCGACCAAGTCCCGCCCACGTTCATCGAGCCCGGCTTGAACGGACGGTGGGTGTTCGATGCCGGCGTCGCGACGCGATTGGCCGCGCTGCTCGGTTCAATTGAGGAAATCCAGAGTGACGAGATCCAGCGCTTCTATCGGGTCATCGTCGGGGGGATACTCACTGAGGTCAGCAACGTCGTGATCAACGGCAAGGGGCGTCGTTACCGACGCAACTGGAAGGAGCGACCCAGAGATGCGTCCTCGGTACTGAAGCTCTTCGCCGCTCGAGCCCAGAACGCGATCGACGACGTGACCGGCTTCGCGGATCGCAGCGACGTCTCGGCAAAGGTGATGCTCGGCGATGCTCGCGAGACCGACCCTGGGAAATATCACGACCTCTCGGTCTTCTCACCCCCCTATCCCAACTCCTTCGACTACACCGACATCTACAACCTCGAGCTGTGGATGTTGGGTCACCTGAGCGACTCCGCGGAGAACCGCAAGCTGCGGAGAGAAACCCTCAGCTCGCACGTTCAGCTGCAGAGGGAGTTCGCGCGGGCCCCCTCCGGGTCGAAAGAGCTGGACGACACCGTCGGTTACCTCGAAGAGATCCGAGAGGGCCTCTGGAACCCTTGGATTCCAGAGATGATCGGCGGCTACTTCGCCGACCTGATGAAGGTCCTAGGGAACGTCCACCACAACCTCAAAGAGGGGCGTCGCTGCTGCATCGTCGTCGGCGACAGCCGTTACGGCGGAGTGTTGGTGCCCACGGCAAAGATCCTCGCCGATCTCAGCAAGTCCCGCGGCTGGACGGTTCGAAGCTCCGAGCCCGTTCGGGCGATGCGGAGCTCCGCGCAGCACGGCGGCTCCACCGACCTCAACGAGACTCTGCTGATCCTGGTTCGCGAGTCCGACTAGGGATTCAACGTTCGAAGATCGAGTGGCGACTGGAGCTAGTGCAGGTGCCGGTCGCCGACGTCGATCGGGCCAAGGCCTTCTATGTCGATCGGGTCGGCTTCCTCGCCGAACACGACCACCAGGTGAACGAGGAGCTGCGCTTCGTGCAGCTGACCCCGCCAGGCTCGGCCTGTTCGATCGCGCTGAGCGCCGGCGCGCACCAGATGCAGCCGGGGAGCGTCTCGGGCCTGCAGCTGGTCGTCGAGGACGCCGACGCGGCCAGAGCAGAGCTGATTGAGCGTGGGGTCGAGGCGAGCGAGGTGCAGGAGTTCCCCTGGGGTCGCTTCGTGTTCTTCACCGACCCGGACGGCAACGGCTGGGCAATCCAGGAGATCGTCTGACCTCATCTCGGATGACGCCGCCGCCAGCGCGCACTACTCTGCCCGCGGTGAGGAGCGAGCAATCTGCCATGACCGAGAGCGTCGACGCAGCCGAAGGCGCGACGGGCGATCAGCGCCTCGCCCTCCTGCTCGCGATGGCGATGTTCGTCTTCGTCATCGACACGTCGCTGATGAACGTCTCGATCTCCGCGGTCGTCCGCGACCTCGACACGACTGTGAGCGGCGTTCAGTCGGCCGTCGCGATCGAGGCGCTGGTCTCCGCGGCCTTCATCCTGATCGGCAGCAAGATCGGCGATCTCTTCGGCCGCAAACGGGCCTATGTCCTCGGCCTGCTTCTCTACGTGTCGGGCGCTTTGGCGATGGTGTTCGCCCAGGGCCTGGGCGCGATCATCGTCTTCTGGGCGGTGATCGGCGGCCTCGGCGCCTCGCTGTACCTGCCCGCGATGCAGTCCCTGATTCACGGCAATTTCCAGGGAACCACCCAGGCGAAGGCCTACGCCCTGGTTGGCGCCTCGGCCGCGATCGCCGCCGCGATCGGCCCCCTGCTCGGAGGCTTCCTGACCACTTACCTGTCGTGGCGCGTGGGGTTCATGCTCGAGGCCGTCATCATCGCCGTCGTCCTGCTCGGCAGCCGGCGGCTCCTCGTCGACGTGCCGTACACGGGCGACCGCGGCATAGACCGCGTCGGCTCGGTCCTATCGGTCCTGGGCATGGGCGGACTCGTGCTCGGCGTCCTGGCCTGGCAGGAGGGCGGCGAGTTCGTGGGCGTGCTGCTGGCCGCGGGGCTGGCCGCGATGGGCGCCCTGGTCTACTGGCTGCTGCGCCGCAAGCGCGAGGGCAAGCCCGTCCTGCTGGACCCACACCTGTTCGAATCGAAGCTGTTCAGCTTCGGGATCTGTCAGGGGATCCTCCAACAGATCGCCCTGGGGGGGATGCTGATCGCGCTGCCGATCTACCTGCAGATGGTGCTCGACTACAACGCGATGCAGGCGGGCCTGTCCCTCGCGCCACTCTCCCTGACGATGTTCGCGGTGGCGCTGGTCGCCGGGAAAAGAGCGGGGAAGCGGCGCCCCGCCAGCCTCATCCTGGCCGGGTTCGTGCTTCTTTCGGTGGCGCTGTCGCTGCTGATCCCGATCGTCCCGCGCGCCGACAGTGGCTGGTACCTCTTCGTTCCGCTCGCGCTCGCCGGAGCGGGGCTCGGCCTGCTGGTGTCTCAGCTCAACAACTACACCCTGTCCCCGATCTCGGAGGAGCGGGTTGGGGAGGCGGCCGGCATCAACTCGGCAACCGGGTCCTTCGGCCTGTCGCTCGGACTGGCGTTCGCCGGCGCGATCATGCTCGCCGCGCTCTCCATCGCCTTCACCCAAAAGTCAGAGGCGAGCGACGTGCTGGCGCCGCCCGAGCAGCAGCGCGTTGCCGATGCACTCGAGGACGACGCGCAGGTGATGAGCAATGCCCAGCTGGAAGAGCTGCTGGTTGGCCAGCCCGAGGACGTTCGCGAGGAGATCGTGAGCATCAACACCGACGCGAGGCCGCTCGCGCTTCAGGTGGCGCTGGCCATTCCCCTCCTCGCAGCCCTGATCGGGCTCTTCGCTTCCTTCCGCATGCTTCGCCTGCCGGATCCAGCGCCCGCCGCGGCGGTCGAGGGCGTGGCGTTGGGCTAAGCCCTCGCCGACCGCTCGACCGAAGCTCGGGTGAGAGCCCGGGTGTCGATTTCGACGATCTCCGTTCGTCGTAGTGGGTAGAGGCGGGAATATCGGGCACATCGAGCTCCTGCGAAGACGACCGAAAGGACCCAAGATGAGAGTGATGGCGATCGTGAAGGCAAGCAAGGACTCCGAGGCCGGCGTGATGCCGAGCGAGGAGCTGCTCGCCGCGATGGGCGAGTTCAACGAAGAGATGGCCAAGGCCGGCGTGATGCTGGCCGGCGAGGGTCTGCACCCCTCCTCCAAGGGCGCCCGCGTCAGCTTCGGCGGCGACGGCGAGCGGGCCGTGACCGACGGCCCCTTCGCCGAGACCAAGGAGCTGATCGCCGGCTACTGGCTGATGCAGGTGGACTCCTTCGAGGAGGCGGTGGAGTGGATCAAGCGCTGCCCCAACCCGCACGACGAGCCGGGCGAGATCGAGATCCGCCAGGTCTTCGAGGCCGACGACTTCGGCGAGGAGCTGACGCCGAAGCTGCGCGAGCAGGAGGACCGGATCCGGGCGCAGGCGGAGCAGAACCAGTAGGCGCGAGACGACCGGCCGGGGAGCCTGGTCTCAGGTTCTCGGCAACCGCTCGAGGCCGACCTCCTCGGCCGGCTTGTCCTCGCGCAGGCCCTTGAAGGAGCCGTGGCGGACCATCCCCTCGGCGGTCATCTCGCGGAGCTCGATCTCGGCGACGAGGCGCGGCTCGACCCAGTGGGCCTGCCGGGGGCCGCGCCGGCCGGCGAAGGGGTTTCCCTTGCGCTGCAGCGGAGCGAGGCGCTCCATCAGCTCGTCGAGGTCTCGCTCCGAGAACCCGGTGCCGACCTTGCCGGCGTAGCGGAGCTCCCGCTCGGCGCCCTCGCCTTCGAAGTAGCCGATCAGGATCGCCCCAATCCGGTTGCGGCGGCGCCCCTCTCCCGGCGCCCAGCCGCCGATCACGAACTCCTGGCGGCCGACGTTCTTGACCTTCAGCCACGACCCGGTCCGCTTCCCCGGCGCGTAGCGGCTGTCGAGCCGCTTGAGCACGATTCCCTCGAGCCCGTGCTCGGCGCTCGCCGCCAGCAACTCCTTCGCGTGGCCGGTCGAGAAGGCAGGCGTCTGCCAGCTGTCTCCCTCCAGCCCCAGGGCCTCGAGCAGCTCGCGGCGGCGGGCGTAGGGCTCGCCCATCAGGCTCTGGCCGTCCAGGTGGAGCAGGTCGAAGATCACGTAGGTGACGGGGTGGGACTTCATCCGGCGGCGGACGACGTTGCGGTCGGTCTGGTGGATGCGCTGCTGCAGCCGCTCGAAGCTCGGCCGTCCCTGCTCGTCGAAGGCGACCAGCTCGCCGTCGAGAACCGCCTCGCGGGCGCCGACCTGGCGCGAGAGCCGCCGCACCTCCGGGTACTGGGCGGTGACCTGGTTGAGGTTGCGGCTCTGCAGCTCGAGCCGGCCGGGACGGCAGTAGGCGATCGCACGGACCCCGTCCCACTTCACCTCCGCCGCCCAGCCCTCGTCGCTCGCCGGCAGCCTCGAGAGCTTCGCCAGCATCGGGACGACCGCTTCGGGAAAGGGGTCGCGCCGCTCGTCCGGCGGGTCCATCCGGTGGATCATCCAGTCCTTCTCGCCGCCGGTGCGGAAGAGCGCGTAGCGGCCGCGCAGACGCTCGCCGTCGAGGCGGAAGACGATTTTCCCCTTCTCCCACTTCTCCGCCTCGTAGGTGCCGCGATCCCAGATCTTCACCGTGCCGGCGCCGTACTCGCCGGGCGGGATCTCCCCCTCGAACTCCATGTACTCGAGCGGGTGGTCCTCGGTGTGGACGGCCTTGCGGTTCTGGCTGGGATCGTCGGGGATGCCGTTGGGGACGGCCCAGGAGACGGCGACGCCCTCGCGCTCCAGCCGCAGGTCCCAGTGCAGGCGGCGGGCGCTGTGCTCCTGGACGACGAAGCGGAGCGCGCCCTTCTTCCCGCGCCGCCGGCGCGGCGCCGGCTCGGGCGTGGTGGCGAAGTCGCGCCTGCGCCGGTACTCGCCCAGCTCGCCCTTCTTTTGCTTGGTCGCTTTGGCCGCCATGGGATCCGGCGCGGGCGGGCTAGTCGGGCGGGATGTTCTGGTTCAGCCGGAAGAGGTTCTCGGGGTCGTAGCGGCGCTTCAGCTCCTTCAGCCGGTCGTACTTCTTCGCTCCGTAGGCCTCGCGGACCCGCTCCTCGCCCTCGCTCATGAGGAAGTTCACGTAGACGCCGCTCGTCTGGTGGGGCTCGAGGGCGGACCAGAAGTCGCGCACCCACTCGCGCTCCTCGTCGAAGCCGTCGGGCCCCGCGGTCGCCGCGGTGATGTTGAAGGTGTGGCCGGCCCCGCGGCCGCTGAACGCCGTCTCCTCGTCCCCCACCCGTGAGATCGCCCCGCCCATCTGCCAGATCGGGAACGCCGTCAGCGGGGAGCGGATGCGCATCGCGTGCTCGACCGTGACGTCGATCACCTCGTCGGTCAGCTCCGCCACGTCGCAGGCCCGCATGTAGTACCAGCGGCCGTGGGGGAAGGAGGGGTCGAACATCGCCTGGTGCTCGAGGAAGGGCTTCGGCTCGCACAGGTCGAGCACGGGCGACCCGAAGGCCTTCAGCGGCGCGACCGCCTCTTCCCCCGCCTCCACCGAGCCGGCGTGGCAGCAGACGACGGCGACGACGAGCTTGCCGTGAAGCTCGGGCGGGACGAACGGAAGCGGCGGCGCCTTGCGGTGGATCACGATCGTCATCAGGTCGTCGGGCGCCTCGGCGATCCAGTCCCGGTAGAAGCGCAGCACGCTCGGCGACTCCTCCATCGGCCAGAACACGGGCCCGGCGACCACGGTCGGCCCAACCGGGTTGAGGTTGAACTCGAACCGGGTGACGACGCCGAAGTTGCCGCCGCCGCCGCGAACGCCCCAGAAGAGGTCGGGGTTCTCGTCCTCGCTCGCCCTCACGGGCTCGCCCTCGGCGGTGACCAGATCGACCGAGAGGAGCTGGTCGATGGTCAGCCCGTGCCTGCGCTGAAGCCAGCCTATGCCGCCGCCGAGGGTGAGCCCCGCGAGGCCCGTGTGGGTGACGATCCCGGCCGGCACCGCGAGCCCGGCCGCCTGCGTCTCGCGATCGAGCTCCCCGAGGAGCACGCCGGCCTCGGCCCTCGCCGTGCCCGCCTCGGGGTCGACGTCGATCCCCTTCATCGGAGCCAGATCGATGACGAGGCCGTCGTCGCAGGCCGAGTGGCCGGGGAAGCTGTGGCCGCCTCCCCGGACGGCGAGGGGGAGGCCGGTCCGCCTCGCGAAGGCCACGGCCGCGCTCACGTCGGAGGCGCCGGTGCAGCGGGCGATCAGGGCAGGGTGCCGGTCGATGGACCCGTTCCACACCGCCCGGTGCTGGTCGTAGGCGGCGGTTCCCGGGCCGGCGAGCTCCCCGGCGAAGGAGGCCTCCAGCTCGCCCAGGGCGACCGGGTCCAGCTCGATCTTGCTCGCCCGCTCCACGGTCCCTCCGTCGAATCCTCCCCTGGGGGGACCGGGGTGTCAAACCGCTCGCCGATGCGAGCGTCGGCGCCGGGCACAGTGGGGGCAGCGGTGCGCAGCGCGAAACCTGATAGGCCTCTGCCTGCAGCCCAAGTTCGCTCATGGGTGTAATCCAAACCGAACAGCTGACCAAGTCCTACGGCCGCGACCGCGGGATCGAGGACATAACCCTCGAGGTGGAGAAGGGCGAGGCGTTCGGCTTCCTCGGGCCCAACGGCGCGGGCAAGACGACGACGATTCGCACGCTGCTGGACCTGCTCCACCCGACCAGCGGCAGCGCCCGGATATTCGGGCTCGACAGCCGTCGCGAGAGCGTCGCGATACGGGCTCGGCTCGGCAATCTCCCGGGCGACTTCGGCTACGGAAAGGGCGCCAGCGGTCGCGAGGCGCTGGCGCTGCTGGGGCGCCTGCGGGGCGTCGGGGACTTCGGGCGGGCGGAGGAGCTCGCGGCCCGCTTCCGCGCCGACCTCGACCGGCCGCTGGGACAGCTCTCGCGCGGCAACCGCCAGAAGGTCGGCCTGATCCTGGCGCTCTTCCACCGGCCGGAGCTGCTGATCCTCGACGAGCCCACCAGCGGCCTCGACCCGCTGATGCAGGAGGAGTTCCTCGCCCTGGTCCGCGAGGAACGCGAGCGCGGCTGCGCCATCTTCATCTCCTCGCACGAGCTGGACGAGGTGGAGCGGGTCTGCGACCGGGTCGGGATCATCCGCAACGGCAGGCTGATCGCGGTCGAGCGGGTCGCCGACCTGCTCGGCAAGACGCAGCGGCGGGCCTCGGTCGAGTTCGCCGAGCCGGTCGACCTGGAGGAGTTGCGCGCGATCCCCGGGGTCAGCGACCTCGACGCCGGCGACGGCAGGGTCACGTTCCACGTCACCGGAGACCTCGACGCGGTGGTCAAGGCGATCTCCCGCCACACCGTCGCCGACCTGGAACTCGCACACCCGACGCTGGAGCAGGTCTTCCTCACCTACTACGAGGAGGGACGTTGACCTCCCTGATCGGCGCTCGGCTTCGCGACCGGCGCCGCTCGCTGCTCACCTGGGGGCTGCCGATCGGCCTGATGTCGGCCTTCATCGTCGCGATCTTCCCCTCGGTCGAGGACGCGCTCGGCAAAGCGGTCCGCGACTACCCATCGGAGCTGAAAGAAGCGTTCGGCATCGGCGAGCTGGCGACGGTCGAGCAGTACCTGGAGGCCGAGATGCTGAGTCTGATCGTCCCTCTCGCGCTCGGCTACCTGGCCGTCCGCTCGATCGCCAGCGGCCTCTCCGGAGCGGCCGAAACCGGGCGGCTCGACGTGCTGCTCTCGGCTCCCGTCTCCCGCCGGCGCCTGGTCGCCTCGGGCTTCGTCGCGACCGCGATCGAGCTGGCCGCGGTCCTCGCCGTCTCGCTGCTGCTGACCCTGTTCGGCAGCTGGCTCTCGGGCGCCGGCCTCGCCGTCGGCCCCGCCCTCGCCGGCTTCGCCAACGTCTGGCCGCTGGCGCTCGTGTTCGCCGGCCTCGGCATCGTCGTCACCGGCCGTTCGTTGCGGACCAGCGTCGTCACCGGCTCGGTCGCGGGCGTGCTGGTGGCGATGTACGTGATCGACCTGATCGGCAGGCTCGACACCGGCCTCGACTGGGCCCGCTACGCCTCGGTCTTCCGCTACTACGGCACCGCGATCGAGGACGGCATCGACCCGCTCGCCTTCTGCGGCGTCGTCGCCGTCGCGATCGCGCTCGCCGCCGTCGGCGCGCTGCTGTTCGAGCGGCGCGACCTGTCGAGCTAGGCGGGCGAGGACATGGGCCCGCCTGCGCCGGAACACCGCGCACACCGCACTCCGGGTCGCCATACGCACTGGCGCGTGGCCGGTCGCCGCCACCTGCTGCTCCGGGCCGGCGCGGTCGCCGCGCTGCTGGCGGTCGTCGGGCCGGGCCTGCTGGCCGGCCTCTCCGACGACGACCCCGCCGGCATCGCCACCTACTCGATCCTCGGTGCCGAGTACGGCTATGAGCTGCTGTGGGTGCTGGCGCTTTCCACCGCGGCGCTGATCGTCTTCCACGAGCTCGGCGTCAGGCTGGGAATAGTCACCGGCAAGGGGCTGCTCACGCTGGTGCGCGAGCACTACGGGCGACCGGCGGCGGCATTTGTTCTCTCGGCTCTGGTGATCGCCAACACCGGCACCCTCTGCGCGGAGTTCGCCGGGGTCGCCGCGGGAATGGACCTGCTCGGCGGCATGAGCCGCTACATCAGCGTGCCCCTGGCGGCGGTCGGCGTCTCGGCTCTCGTCCTGCGCGAGAACTTCCGCCACGTCGAGCACTTCCTCCTGGCGCTCAGCTCGGTGTTCGTCGCCTACATCGTCTCCGGCTTCCTCGCCCGGCCCGACTGGAGCGCGGCCGGCAAAGGTCTCGTCGTCCCGAGCATGCCGCTCACCCGCGACGCGGTCCTGGTCGCGGTGGCGACGATCGGCACGACGCTCGCGCCCTGGGGCCTTGCCTTCATCCAGTCCTACGCGGTCGACAAGCGACTGCGGGTCGAGGATCTGCGCTACGAGCGGATCGACGTCGTGGTGGGAGCGGTGCTGACCGGCGTGATCGGCCTCTTCGTCGTCGTCGCCTGCGCGGCGACCCTGCACGCCGGGGGTGTTGAGATCGACGATGCTCGCGACGCTGCCGGTGCGCTCGAGCCGCTGGCCGGGAGCCTGGCGGCGACGCTGTTCGGCCTCGGCTTCCTCGCCGCCGCCCTGCTCGCGGCGGCGATCGTGCCCCTCTCCACCGCCTACTCGATCTCCGAGACGCTCGGGCGCCGGGCCGACCTCGACGACAGCTTCGACGAGGCGCGGTCCTTCTACGTCAGCTTCGCCATCGTCGTCTTCGTCGCGGCGACGATCGTCCTGATCCCCGGCGCCCCGCTGGTCCCGATCCTCTTCCTCACCCAGGCCCTCAACGCCGTCCTCCTCCTCGCCCTCCTTCCCTTCATCCGCTCGCTGGCGAAGAACCGGCAGTTGATGGGAGCTCACGCGCTGGGCCCGGCGGGGCGCTGGGCGACCGGAATCGCCTTCGCCCTGATCGCCGCGTCCGTCGCCACCCTGGGCGTCCTCGTGGTTACGTGACCGCCGGGAGCGCCGTCACACGCCGAGGGCGAAGCTGAGCGCGAGCATGACGGCGGCTCCGAGCACGACGCCGCCGCTCGGGCCCAGCCTGCCGGGGCCGGCGTAGGCCTTCGGCAGCAGCTCGACCGCGATCAGGGTCAGCATCGCCCCGGCCGCGAAGGCGAATGAGAAGGGCAGCAGCGCTTCGACCTGCTCGACCAGCAGATATGCGACCAGTGCCCCGGCCGGCTGCGGAGCGCTGGTGCCAACCGCCGCCCAGAACTGGCGGCTTCGGCTGAAGCCGGCCGTCGCCATCGGGATCGCGACGCTGGTTCCCTCGGGGATGTTCTGGATCGCGATCGCGAGGATCACGAACAGGCTCAGCCCTGCCCGGTCGGAGGCGAAGGCCGTGCCCACGGCGAAGCCCTCGGGGAGGCTGTGGACGAAGAGGACGAGGAAGACCAGGGCCGAGGTGCGGGCGCCGGGCCCCTCGCGTCCCATGAAGGTCGTCTGAGGGTTCAGGTGGCGGCGGGCGAGGGCCACCAGCCCCGCGCCCATGACGAGGCCGGCGGCGACGGCCGTGGCCGAGCCTTCCTCAGCAGCGGGGATCAGCAGGCCGGCGACCGAGGCCACTCCCATGACTCCCGCCGCAAAGCCGAGCAGGAGCGGCGTCAGCTGCGCCGCGCGGGTGCCGAGGAAGAAGACCGGGATCGCCCCGAGCCCGGTGGCGAGAGCCGTGCCGCTTGCGGCGAGGATCAAGACAACCACGTCGGGCATGCCCGCAACGCTATTCGCGCGACTGGCGGGCTAGATGACTGCCGCTGAGACTGGCTCAGCCGCTAGGGCAACACCAGCCGAGCGTGGACCGCCCGGTGGTCGCTGCCCGCGAGGTCGTCGACGCCGTACTCGGCAACCCCGAGGCGCCGGTCGGCGAGGACGTGGTCGATCGCGATCAGGCCGAGTGGGAGCCTCTCCGGGCCGGGCCAGGTCGGCTCGAGGCCCTCGCCGGTCGCGTCGGCCGCGTCGCGGTAGCCGCGGCCGACCAGGTCCCGGAACTCGGGCTGATCGAGGGTGGCGTTGAAGTCGCCGACCAGGAGCCAGGGAGCGCCGCGACCTGCCGTGGGCAGGCTCTCCAGGCCTTCGCGCCAGCGATCGACGCTCATGTTCGGAGGCTGGGGGTGGACGGCGACGAGGCGCAGCCGCCTGCCGTCGGGAAGGCGCATCGAGGCGCGGGGCATGCGGAAGAGGAAGTGCGTCTGGCGCGGCAGCTGGGTCAGGGGGTACCGGGCGTAGAGGCCACCTCCGCGGCCCCTCGGCTGCTCCATGCGGAAGGAGTACGGGAGGCGACGGGCGAGGCCGGCCCGGCGCAGGCCGCGGGCGAAGGACGGGGTCAGCTCCTGGACGCTGAGCAGGTCGGGGCGGTAGCGGTCGACCAGTGCGACGAGCATGCTCGGGTCGGCGTTGCCGAGGTAGACGTTTGCCGAGAGCACGGTCAACGTCTCGCGGCCTTCCGCACGCACGGCTTCGCTGCCGATCGCCCGCGGCAGGACGGCGGCCATCAGGTAGGCCGCGGCGATGCCGGCGATCGCCGCGGCGGCCCAGTTGCGCAAGGCGACGGCGACACCGGCGGCCAGCAGCGCCCCGATCGCGGCGAAGGGCGTGAAGAACGTCAGCGAGGTCAGCAGGCCACCGCCCTCCAGCCCGAAGGCGCGAACGATCGCCCACACGGCAACCGGGGCTGCCGCCGCCCAGATCAGCCAGTAACGCCGCGCGCCAGTCTTCTCGAGTGCCCAGGTGCTCAGACCTGAGATCCTCGACCATTTGCGGGCGCTTGGCGACATACCTTGTAAATCTATAGTTGTACTTTATAATTACAAGGATGATTACCCGCCGAATCGGGGTTGAGCTCGCCGAGATCCTGCGCCACTCTCCCGCCGTGGCACTGCTCGGCCCACGCCAGGTGGGCAAGACCACGCTGGCGCTGGCAGTGGCCGAGGATCTCCCGTCCACCTACCTCGATCTCGAGTCGGAGGCCGATCGCAACCGCCTCAGCGAGCCCGCGCTCTACCTTGCCGACCACGCCGACGAGTTGGTCGTCCTCGACGAGATCCACCGCGCTCCGGGGCTGTTCGAGGTGCTGCGAGGTGTCATCGACGAAGGTAGGCGGCAGGGACGGGCAACGGGCCGGTTCCTTCTGCTCGGCTCGGCCGGAATCGAGCTCCTCGCTCAGTCGGGCGAGACGCTTGCCGGGCGCATCGGGTTCGTCGAGTTGGCGCCGTTCGACATCACCGAGGTGGGCAGGGGAGAGCTCGACCGGCTTTGGGTGCGCGGCGGCTTCCCCGAGAGCTTCCTCGCCCTGGACGAGCCGGTCAGCCTGCGCTGGCGACAGGACTTCATCCGCACCTACCTGGAGCGCGACATCCCTCAGCTCGGGCCGAGGATCCCAGCCGAGACCCTGCGCCGCTTCTGGACGATGCTCGCCCATCGCCAAGGCGGCCTTCTCAACGCGGCCCAGATCGCCGGTGGACTGGGGGTGAGCGGGATGACAGCAGCCCACTACCTCGACCTGATGATTGACCTGCTCTTGGTCCGTCGCCTGCCGCCGCGATTGACGAACGTCGGCAAGCGGCTGGTGCGATCCCCGAAGGTGTACGTCCGCGACAGCGGGCTCGTTCACGCCCTGCTCGGCCTGGCCGACAAGGAGGCGGTGCTGGGACACCCGGTTGCCGGCCCAAGCTGGGAGGGAATGGCGATCGAGAACCTGCTCGCGGTCGCCCACGAGCGAGCCGAGGGAAGCTTCTATCGGACCAGCGGCGGTGCCGAGGTCGACCTGGTCCTGGCCTGGCGCGACGGGCGCGAGTGGGCTATCGAGGTCAAGCGCAGCCTGGCTCCCAAGCTGGAAAGGGGGATGCGCTCTGCTCTGTCCGACATCGAACCGGAGCGGAGCTTCATCGTCTATCCGGGCGACGAGCGCTACAGGCTCGGCTCGGTCACCGAGGCGATCGGGCTGCCCGAACTGTGCGAAGAGGTAGCCGGGAGGGCCTAGCGCTCGGGTCCCGGCTCGGAAACCACTCCGGCGGGCGCTCCCCCAAGCGCCCGCCGGCTCTTCCCTGGCTAACCCGTTCCGGGCCGCTCACTTGGTGGGCAATCGTGCCCCTGGCGCGGCTCGGCATCTCCCTGGCACTCCTCCCACATAATGTGATTATACCGAAGAGAATTTCCGGTGTCAATATTCACTAATATACTTTCCGGAGTTTTTTTACTTGCGAGCGGCCCTGCCGCAGGCTACGATCGAGGAATGGCCCTCGATCTGCTCACGAAGCACGCACACGTGCTCATCTGCCTGTCGCGCGACCCTCACATGCGGCTGCGGGAGATCGCCGAGTGCGTGGGGGTAACGGAGCGCTCGGCGCAGCAGCTCGTCTGCGACTTGGAAGAGGACGGGTACCTGACGAGGAGCCGCGTCGGCAGGCGCAACGTCTACGCGATCCACGCGGACGTGCCTCTCCCGCACGCGCTCGAGCAGGACGCCCGGCTCTCCGAGCTGCTGGCCGCGCTGAACGCCAAGCCGGTCGCGGCCGCCGCGAGCTGACGAGAGAGCCTCGGGATCAGCCGCCGGTCGCCGAGAAGTGCTGGTAGTCCTTGGGCCAGGACCAGTTGCCCGCCCACTCCCAGCCGGCCGAGGCGAACGCCTTCACCACCGGGCCGTGGCGGTGGATCATTCCCTTGCGGTGGCGCAAGCGGCTGGCGTAGGGGGCGCCGGCGGGAGGCGAGACGTAGCCGGAGGCGGTGACGTAGGGGTTCTCGACCGGGTTGACGTCGATCGCCCGGCCATAGGCGTGTTCGGACCAGACCCCGGGGCTGCCGGCGACGAAGCGGCAGTTGAACGCCGAGGTGTTGTCGGCGGCCATGCTGCGGCGATCGTCGGCGCCGTAGGCGTCGACGATCCGCATCCGGCGGATCGGGAAGCGCAACCGGTAGAGCCTGCGCATCGTGCCCAGCATCGCCGCGGCGGCGTTGCGGTTCACGACCAGGCGGCCACGGTGAGGCCTGCCGTCGAACCCCCAGTGCCTCACCCTGAGCAGGCGCAGGCCCGCGAACCCGACCGGGCAGCCGCGGTGCCAGGAGACGCCCGTCATTCGCGCTCGGGTCTCGGCGTCGATCGGTTCCACGCGCCCGTGAAACGCGGGGCCCGGGTGGGATCGCGCCCCCGGTGCGGGGTGTGAGCCGGTTGTGAGCACGATCAGGGCGGCAAGGACCAAAGCCCATCCCGGGGCAGTCGATCTCCCGTCGCGCTCCTCGATGCCCGGTGACGATAGCTCGATCTCACCCGTCCCCCCTCCGGGCGCAGGCAGCTACGCTCCCAGCCGTGACGGAGCAGCCGCAGACGGTTCTGGTGACGGGAGGCTCGGGCTTCCTCGGCAGCTGGTGCGCGATCGAGCTGCTGCGACGCGGGCACCGGGTGCGGACCACCGTGCGCGGCCTCGCCCGCGAGTCCGACGTCCGTGCCGCGGTGGCGACCCAGGTCGACGCCGGCGAGCAGCTCTCTGTGTGCGCCGCGGACCTGACCGAGGACGCCGGCTGGGAACAGGCGGTCGAGGGCTGCGACAGCGTGCTGCACGTCGCCTCGCCGTTCCCGCCGGTGCAGCCGAAGGACCCCGATGAGCTGATCGTGCCGGCCCGCGAGGGCACGCTGCGGGTGCTGCGCGCCTCGATCGACGCGGGGGTCGAGAGGGTCGTCGTCACCTCCTCGGTGGCCGCGGTCGCCGGCGGTGCCAAGCCCGGGGGCAGGCCGCTGACCGAGGGGGACTGGACAGACCCCGACAAGCCGGGCCTCTCGCCCTACGTGCGGTCGAAGACGATCGCCGAGCGGGCGGCGTGGGACTTCATGGCCGAGGCGAGCGCCACCGACCGGCTCGCCGTCGTCAACCCGGGCGCGATCCTCGGCCCTGCCCTGAGCGACGACCACTCCTTCTCGCTGCAGGCGATCGAGCGGCTGCTGAAAGGGATGCCCGGCATCCCGCGGATCGGCTTCAGCTTCGTCGACGTGCGCGACGTGGCGGACCTGCACCTGCGGGCGATGAGCGCGCCGGAGGCAGGTGGCGAGCGCTTCATCGCCGCTGGGCCGTTCTTCTGGATGTCCGAAGTGGCCGCGGTGCTGCGCGATCGCCTCGGCGAGGCCGCAGCGAAGGTGCCGAAGCGGAACCTCCCCGACCTGCTCGTGCGCGCGGCGGGCAGGTTCGACCCCGGCATCCGCTCGATCGTCAACCAGCTGGGCACGCGGTACGAGTACTCCAGCGAAAAGGCCGAATCGCGCCTCGGCTGGGCCCAGCGCCCCGCCGAGGAGATGTTCGTCGAGTGCGCGAGGAGCCTGGCCGCTGCCTAGGGGGCGCGGAGGCGCCAAGATTCCTCGATCAGCTCCGCCAGCTCCTCGCGATCGATGGCATCGAGGCGGACCAGGATCATCGGATAGCCGTCGTAGTGAGGTGTGGTGAAGAGCTTTCCCGATTCCGCCGCGAGCAGGAACTCCTTCTCCTCGAGGCTCTCGCGCCAGAGGACCAGAACCTCGTTTTCGTCGCGCAGGCGGGCGAAGAGGCGATCGCGGACGCGAAAGCCGGGTGTGCCGTAGGAGAGCTTCTCGATCGTCTCGGGTAGGGAGAGGGCGATCTCGCGGACGTCCTGCTCAGAGGCCACCGATCCACGATAAGGGTCATGACACTCGATCGGTTGCCTACGCTTGGGCCATGACCGAACTTCGAACGACCATTCGCCGGGCCGAGGCAGGCGACGCGCGCGAGGTTGCGCGCCTCCTGCACGACTTCAACACCGAGTTCGACGAAGAGCCACCCGAGGTGGCGGTCCTCGCGGGGCGCGTGGGGGAGTTCATCGAGAAGGACGAGGCGGTCTTCCTGTTGATCGGAGACGGGCCCGACGGGATCGCGCAGATGCGCTTCCTCCCGTCGCTGTGGAGCGGCGAGCTCGATGCCTACCTGGAGGAGCTCTACGTCGTCCCGGACCTGCGCGGGCAGGGGATCGGTCGGACGCTGCTGGAGAGCGCGATGGAGACGGCCCGCACCGCCGGCGCAACCCGCATGGACCTCAACACGGGAGAGACCGACACCGCCGCCCGGGCCCTGTATGAGAGCGTCGGCTTCACCAACCGCGAAGGGCGCGAGGACGGTCCCTCGATGCTCTATTACGAGCGCGAGCTCTAGGCTGCGCACGATGGAGCTGCCGACCGTCGACGGCGTCACGCACCGCTGGGTCGAGGCGCGGGGACTGCGCTTCCACGTCGCCGAAGCCGGCTCGGGGGACGACCCGGTGCTGCTCCTGCACGGCTGGCCGCAACACTGGTACGAGTGGCGCAACCTGATGCCGGCGCTGGCCGACCGGCACCGCGTGCTGGCGATGGACCTGCGCGGGTTCGGCTGGTCCGACGCGCCGCGCAAGGGCTATGAGAAGGAGAACCTGGCCAGCGACGTGCTCGCCGTCCTCGACGAGCTGGGGCTGGAGCGGGTGAAGCTGGTAGGCCACGATTGGGGCGGCTGGATCGGCTTCCTGCTCTGCCTGCGCGCGCCGGAGCGCTTCGACCGTTACCTGGCGCTGAACATCCCCACCCCCTGGGTGCAGATGCGCAAGACCCTGCCCCACTCCTGGCGCCTGATCTACCAGCAGGTCATCCTCGCCCCCTGGATCGGGTACTTCGCCCACCGCAGCAAGCGGTTCGTGCGCATGGCCCTGCGCGCCGGCGGCGCCGACCCCCGCTTCTGGGACGAGCGGACGCTCTCGATCTTCGCCGACAACCTCGCCGAACCGTCCCGGGCCAAGGCCGCGGTGCAGATGTACCGGGTCTTCAATCTGCGCGAGATCGTGCCGATCCTGCGTGGCCGCTACGCCGACAAGCGCCTCACCGTGCCCACCCGGATGCTCTTCGGCACCGAGGACGCCGCGATCCACACCGACCTGCTGGCCGGCTACGAGGCCCACGTCGACGACATGGAGATCGAGCTCGTCCCCGACTGCGGCCACTTCATCGCCGACGAGCGTCCCGAGCTGGTCGCCGAACGCGCGCGGGCGTTCTTTTCGGCTGACACCGGGTAACCGATCACCGTGAAGGTGCTGTTCGCCCCAATCGGGATACTCGGTGGCCTTGCCGCCGGATTCGCCGCCCAAAAGGGCTTCGACCGGATCTGGGCCGCCTTCGACGACCAGGAGGCCCCGGAGCCCGGGGATCGCAAAGTCTCATATCCGAAGCTGGCGGCGGCCCTGGTGCTCGAGGGCGCGATCTTTCGCCTGGTCAAAGGGATGGTGGACCGGGGCGCCCGACTCAGCTTCGCCTCCGTGACCGGCAGCTGGCCGGGCGAGGAAGACGACTCGCGGTAGCGTCACCTCTTGGTGCTGATGAGCGGAGGGAGGTGAGGAGGATGAAGATCGTGTCCGTGGGTACGGTCGTGCCTCTGTCGCAGATCCTCAAGCAGCACTAGGCACTCCATGAGGGCCCGTCTCCGGCCGCGCCGGCCAAGAAAAAGTCGCGAGCGGTTAGACCTCAGGGCAAACGGGGTATCTGCCTGTAGTCCGACACGGCCAGAGGAGGAGAAGAGATGTTCACGTGCGAGAGGTGCGGCAGCCGCTACAGCGAGATGCATGCGACTGCGCTCGAAAACTGCCCCCGATGCCAGATTCGCGACCGCGTCTCCGCGCCGCTGACCTTCAAGCTCTTCCGCCTCGCCCCGGGCGCGGAGAAGCCCGAATCACTTCGGCTTGACGACGAGAACGCAGAGGTCGTCTCGGATCGGAGCCTCGGCCCAGCCTAGGATCGCCTCCTCTGCCCGGTCCATCATCTTTTTCGCCGGCAGGTCGGTGAAGGGCGAGAGCATGTGCGACAGTCCTGGAAGGCCGAGCATGGCGCCCTCGCGGCGCACGTCGGTGGCACCATCGGTGTAGGCAAGGGCCCCCTCGCCGTTCGCCAGCCTCAGCTCGGCGTTGCGAAGATCGAGACCTGCGCTCGCCCCGAGCAGGAAGGTGTCGCCGGCGCCGGGCAGCTCCTCCAGCCCGGGCAGCCGCAGGGGCGGGGGGTGACCGGCGGTCGCCCAAGACAGGTGGGAATCCTCGGGGTGGTAGCGCATGCAGACCGCACTGATCAGCTTGCGATTGCGGCGGGGTCGGTCGGCAAGGGCGGCGTTGGCGAGCGTCAGCAATTCGGCGGGATCGCTGGTGCTGGCGGCGAAGGCCGCCAGCCGGGCGCGCACGAAAGTCGCCACCCGAGCAGCCTCTGCTCCATGCCCCGCCACGTCGCCGACGATGGCGAGGGTGGAGCCATCCGGCCCGTTGGTCAGTAGGTAGAAGTCTCCCGACACCCCCAGTTCGGAGGGGACGAAGGTGGCAGCGGCTTCCACGTCGGACAGAGCAGGCACCTGTGAGGGGGCAAGCGCCGCGCGGATCGCCTCGAGTTCCTCGGCCGAGTGCTCCAGAACGACCAGGCGCCTCCTGACCGCAACGACACAGAACGCAACCGCGACAAAAGCGGCGAGACGCACGGCAAGCGCCGGCCCAAAGTCGCCCACGGGCTGGATCTGAGCTCCGATGACGTAGAGAGCGGTGCAACCCACGACAGCGGCGACGGCGGCACGACCGCCACCCCACCAGGCGGCCGCCCCGACCGGCACGGCGTAGAAGAAGCCGATGCCGAGATGGGCTCCCTCGGGGGTCGCCAGCCAGGCGACGAAGACGACCAGCGCCGCCGTACAGACCCAGGCGATCCGGGCGGGATTGGAGACGTTCTCCAGCACCTATGGCGACCATACATCAGCCCGATTCGACGACCTCGACCGTTCCTTTCATCTGCGGGTGGATCTCGCAGTGGTAGGCGTAGGTGCCGGGCTCCTTGAAGGACTCCGACTTGAGCTTGCCTTCGGCCAGGGCGCCGGTGTCGAAGCTGCCATCGTCGAGGGTCGCGGTGTGCTCGGCCGAGTCCTCGTTCTGCCAGATCACCTTGCCGCCGGCCTGGATGGTCACGGCTTCGGGGTCGTACGCGAAGCCCGAGATAGTGACTTTTTCGGAGCTGACGGCCTCGCCGCTGGGGGCGGGGGCGTTTTCGCCGGTCTGGGACCCGCCTTCGGTCGAAGGTGCGGGGCTTTCTTCAGTAGTGGGAGCGAGGCTTTCGCCGGTCGTCTCGGAGCCGGAGTCATCGCCACAGGCGGCGAGCGCGAGAGTTGTCGCGATCGCCGCCAGGGCGATTGTCCGGTGAAGACTCATCCCAGAGGAGCTACCCACCTGGCGAAGCTCAAACCCTCAGCCGGCCTGCGCGTAGCGCAGCGACCCCGGCGTCGTCAGCGCCTCGCCGGTCTCCAGCAGCGTCTTGAGGCCGGAGAGAATCATCGGCCAGCCGCCGAAGAGTTCGTCGTTGGCCTCCTCGGCCAGCTGGTCGTGGGTGACCGTGAGCCGGCAGGAGTCCTCCACCTGCTCGATCTCCCAGGTCACCCGCGAGGTCCTTTCGCTCTTCACCTGGTCGCTCCACAGGGCGTTGAAGCTCTGCACCAGCCGCCGCGGCGGATCCACCTCGAGGTTCTCGCCCGCGGCGATCGCGATCCCCGCGCCGGGGTGGAACCCCTCGTAGGGCGAGCCCGGCGTCCACTCGGAGCGCACGCCGACGCCGAAGTTGTAGCGCTGGCGCACCTCGTCGTCGACGATCGCCTCCCAGAGCCGCTCCGGGGTCGTCTTGATGTAGATCTCGAACACCTTCTCCATCGTCCTCTCCTCCAGTTCGCGCTTGAGGCCGGTCAGGGCCGCGGCCCATGGCTCGGCGTACTTGCTCACCCAGCGGTCGTGGACGAGCCGGATCGGGACGGGGTTGAGGAAGTGCAGCTTCTCCCGCCCGCGCTTGCGGGTCGTGATCAGCCCGGTCTCCTCGAGCACCCGCAGGTGCTTCATCACGCCGAAGCGCGTCATCGGCAGCCTCGCCTCGAGGGCGGTCAGCGACTGGCCATCCTGCTCGAACAGCTCGTCGAGCAGTTTGCGGCGGGTCGGGTCGGCGAGCGCCTTGAACACCTCGTCCATGGCCCCCACTATAGGTGACTATTTAGTCACCTGTCAAGCTCCCCCAGCGGGGCAGCGCCCGCCAGAGCGGACTCGCTCAGTACCACTTCCCCTTGGCGAAGCCGCCGAAGGCGATCAGGCCGACCAGGGTCACGATCAGGCCGATCCAGAAGCTCCAGACGATCATCAGGACGATGCCGACGATGACGAGGATCCCGCCGAGCGAGATCCCGGCTCCCCCCGAGCTTCTCTCCGTAGCCATCTTTTCTCCTCCTTGATCGGGCGCGAAGCGGCTCGCGCGTCTGGGTGTGACTACCCCGCGGAGAGAGGAGGGAACCAGGCCGGCCGCGAAGGCCTGCGTTTGGGCGTCCCACTGCTTGATCTTTCCTGTTCATTCACCTAGCCTTGCTGCTCGCATGGAGGCGGGCACCGCAAGCGGCAAGGTCACGATCGTCACCCTCGGCCCCGAGGGCACCTGTCACGAGCGCGCGGTCCAGAGCTACATGCGCTTCCAGGGCGTCGAGAACTACGAGATCGAGCTGATCACCGACTTCTTCGTCGGCCTGGAGATGGTCCGCGAAGCGCCCGGCTCCTTCCTCGTCCAGTGCAGCGCCCACCCGAAGGTGCACGAGATCACCGAGAAGCACTGGACCGAGATCTTCGTTGTCGACACCTTCATCTACCCGACCAAGCACCTGGTCCTGCTCAGCCGCCGCGACGTCGAGGAGCCGCGCTCGCTGGGGATCGTCCCCGCCACCAAGGGCTACGTCGACCTCTCCCAGTGGGAGGAGATCGTCGACGTCGCCTCCAAGCCGATCGTCGGCGAGGAGTTGCTGGAAGGCCGCTATGACTCGGGCCTCACCCACATGGAGCACTTCGAAGAGCACGAAGACGAGCTCCGCCTCGACCTCGACATCGGGGAAATCGACACCACCTGGGTCGTCTACGGCCACGAGAAGCGCTTCGAAGGAGAGGTCATCGGCATCCCCTCGGCGCACCTGTTCCGCGCCGCGGCGTCCGCGACGGCATAGAGGGCTCGGCGCAGCCCTCAGCTAGCCTGCGGGCGATGACTGCCGAGCGGGGACCGGGCGGCACCGGCATAGAGGTCGAGGGGCTCGTGCGCGAGTTCAAGAACGGGCCGCGCGCGGTTGACGGCATCGACCTGCGGGTCGAGGCCGGGGAGATATACGGGTTCCTCGGCCCCAACGGCGCCGGCAAGTCGACCACGGTGCTGATGCTGACCACGCTGCTGCCGCCGACGGCCGGGACGGCGCGGGTCGCGGGCTTCGACATCGTCAAGCAGGGGCCGCGCGTGCGCGCCTCGATCGGGGCGGCGCTGCAGGAGGCCGCCCTGGACCCGCTGCTGACCGGGCGCGAGCACATGCGGCTGCAGACCGCCCTGCACGGGATCGGCAAGGCCGAACGGCAGGAGCGAGGACAGGAGCTGCTCGAGCGGGTCGGCCTCTCGCAGGCCGCGGACCGCAGGGTCGGCGGTTACTCCGGCGGGATGAAACGACGGCTCGACCTGGCACTGGCACTGGCGCACCGGCCGAGCATCCTCTTCCTCGACGAGCCGACGACCGGGCTCGACATCCAGAGCCGCACCGCGCTCTGGGAAGAGGTTTCGCGCCTCGCCGTCGAGGACGGCGTCACCGTCTTCCTCACCACCCAGTACCTGGAGGAGGCCGACGCGCTGGCCGCGCGGGTGGGAATCATCGACCACGGGCACATCGTCGCCGAGGGCTCGCCGGCCGAGCTGAAGGCGGAGATCGGAAGGCCCACGGTCGAAGCGGTGCCGCAGGACCCCGGCGAGCGCCAGCGGCTGGCCGCGGTCCTGGAGCGCTTCGGCCCGGCCGCGGGCGCCTCCCCACGGGCGGCGGCGGCACGGCTCGAGGGCGGCGAGGCGCAGCTGGCCGAGGTCGTGCGGGCACTCGATTCGGAGGGCATCGCGATCGAGACCCTGCAACTGCACGCGCCCTCGCTCGACGACGTCTTCCTGGCCAAGACCGGACGCTCGCTGGAGGGCGCCGAGGAGGCGGAGGAGCCCGAGCCCGAAGCGGAGGCCGTGAGCCCGGCGTGAGCGACCGGCGCCTGCGCACTCAGGTCGGGCAGCTGGCCCGCCGCTCGATCGTCCGCACCCTGCGCCAGCCGGCACAGATCGTGCCGGCGCTGATCTTCCCCATGTTCCTGCTAGCGGTCAACTCGGGTGGGCTCGAGGACACCACCAGCCTGCCCGGCTTCCCCACCGACTCCTACCTCACCTTCGCCCTCGCCGTGCCCTTCGTGCAGGGGGCGCTCTTCTCGGTGATGAACTCGGGCACGGACCTCGCCCGCGACATCGAGACCGGGTTCCTCAACCGCCTCGCCCTCACCCCCCTGCGCGGCGCGGCGCTGCTCAGCGGCCTGCTCGCCGGCGCGGTCGCTCTCGGCCTGCTGCAGGCGGCCACCTACCTCAGCGTCGGCCTCATCGCCGGTGCCGAGCTGACCACGGGCTTCGCCGGGGCGCTCGTCATCGTCGCCCTCTCGGTCTCGATCACCGTCGCCTTCGGCTCGATCGGCCTCTTCGCCGCCCTGCGCACGGGCTCCGGAGAGGCGGTGCAGAGCCTCTTTCCCGTCTTCTTCGTCTTCCTCTTCATCTCCGCGATGGCGCTGCCGCTGGACCTGATCCAGACCGACTGGTTCCGCGCCATCGCCACCGCCAATCCGGTCACCTATCTGCTCGAGGCGTTCCGCTCGCTGCTCTTCGAAGGCTGGGATGCGGGCGCGCTCGCGCTCGGGTTCGGCATCGCGGGGACGGTTCTCGCCGTCGGCATGGCGGCGGCGAGCGGCGCCCTGAAGACACGGATGGTGCGGACGTGAGCGCCGCCGCCAGGGCCCCCCGGCCCGCCCGCTTCCGCGACGTCGCCCTCGCGGTCGCCTGGCGCAGCGTCCACAACTTCCTCAGCAACCCGGCCTTCCTCGTCCCGGCGGTCGTCTTCCCGCTCTTCTTCTTCGTCGCCTTCGCCGGCGGGCTCTCGGCGATCGCCGGCGTCCCCGGCTTCGACTTCCCCAGCGGCTACACGGCCTTCCAGTTCGTCTTCGTCCTGCTCCAGTCCGCGGCGTTCGGCGGCGTCTTCACCGGCTTCGCGATGGCACGCGACTTCGAGATCGGCTTCGCCAACCGCTACCTGCTCGCCGCCGCCAACCGCAACGGGATCGTCGCCGGCTACGCCCTCGCCGCGCTCACTCGCGCCCTGATCACCTGGGCCATCCTCACCGCGATCGCGCTGGTCGCGGGGATGGAGGTCGGCGGCAGCGGCGTCGACATCTTCGGGCTCTTCGGGCTTGCCGTCCTCACCAACCTGGCGGCAACCCTCTGGGCGGCGGGAGTGGCAACGCGGGTGCGCTCGATCCAGGGCGGGCCGCTGATGCAGTTCCCGGTCTTCCTCATCCTCTTCCTGGCGCCGGTCTACGTGCCGCTCAGCCTGCTCAGCGGCTGGATCCACGCCGTCGCCTCGGTCAACCCGGTGACGGCCCTGCTCGAGGCCGGCCGCGGCTTCATCTCCGGCGAACCGGTGGTCGTCGCGCTCGCCTTCACGATCGCCTTCACCCTCCCGATCCTCTTCGCCCTCTGGGCCCACGGCGGCCTGAAGCGCGCCGAAGCGGCGGGTTGAGCTAATAGGCCGTGTTGCGCGAGCGGGGTCGGGGGACCGACTTGTAGCGGGGCTCGGCGCCGCGGTTCCAGAGGGCGGCGTCGATCTGAGCGGGAGAGAGGCGGCCGCCGGTGGCGGCGGAGAGCAGCTCGATCGCGTGCACGGCGCAGGCGCGCAGCTCCACCTCCTCGGGCGAGCCGTGCTCGAGCAGCTCCCCGGCGTCGATCGATCGCTCCAGCTCGGAGTCCAATCGCAGCACGCCATCGAGTCGGAGCACGTGAGGGACGAGGTTGTCGGCGAATGCGGTGAGTCTGTCTTCGCCGCCGAGCTCGGCTACGCCGGTGCGGTTGAGGTCCGCGGCGGCGATCTGCGCCCGCTTGAAGAAGGGGACGGCGCGGTCGTCGTAGGTGGAGACGTCGGCGAAGGCCTCCCACTCCGCCAGCAGGCCGGTGAGGGCGACAGCCGAGCCACCGGCCGCATCGAGCAGCCCCTCGAAGCGGCCGCCATGGTCGCCGAGGACGTGCTCGCCGACGTCGCGCAGCGCGGACGCGTAGTGCGCCATCAGCGGATGGCCGGCCTCCTGATCGAGCGCGGCGGCGACGTCGGGTGGCCCAAGTCGTGTCAGCTCGCGAGCCGGCCAGGGGCCCTCCTCGCGGAAGCGCTCCGTCAGGCCGGCCGCGATGGTGAAGTAGCCGCTGTGGCCGGGACGCTTGCGGATCGTCGGCCACCAGCCCGAGCCGAAGTTGATCGCGTCGAGGCAGACGACGAACGCGGCCCGCGCCTCGCGATCGCCCTCGACCAGGTGCGTCGCGGGGTCGGGCGCGGGCAGCTCGGCCGGTACCGGCAGGGCGGCGGCGTAGGCCTCGATCCCGTCCCCGGCTATCTTCACCGACCGCGACCGCCCGGCGACCCATGCACAGGCGGTGCGAACCCGGTTGGGAACGTCATCGGCCATCGCGGTGAGATCATGGCGGGCATGGGAGCGGGTCGCTGAGATGGCGCTGACCGAGCGGGTGCGCCGCTGGCAGGAGCGGGGCGGGGCCGAGGAGTTCCGCGGCCACGCGATCCACGTCTTTCGCCAGCAGGGCGAGGGCCCGCTGCTGGTCCTCCTGCACGGCTTCCCCTCCAGCTCCTACGACTGGCGGCTGCTCCTCGCGGAGCTGCCCGGCCGCAACGTGCTCGCCTTCGACTTCCTCGGCTTCGGCCTCTCCGAGAAGCCGACCTCGCACGACTACAGCCTCTTCTGGCAGGCGGACCTGACCGAGGAGCTGGTGCGGCGGCACGGCGAAGGCCGGCCGGTCTTCCTCGCCGCCCACGACATGGGCACCTCGGTCGCCAACGAGCTGATGGCCCGCGACCTGGAAGGGAAGCTGGAGATGGACGTCGCCGGCATCCTGCTCTTCAACGGCAGCATGGTGCTGGAACGGGCGAGCCCGATCCTCGGCCAGCGGATCCTGCGCAGCCGCTTCGGCCCGCTCTTCGCGCGGCTCTCCAGCGAGCGCGTCTTCCGCCAGCAGTTCGGCTCGGTCTTCTCCGCGGCCCACCCGCTCGAAGAGGAGGAGGCGGCCGACCAGTGGTCGCTGCTCTGCCACAACGGCGGCCGCACCCTCGGCCACCGCCTGATCTCCTACATGGACCAGCGCGAAGAGCACGCCGGCCGCTGGCACGGCGCGATTCGCGAGTGGCCCGGCGACCTCAGCCTCGCCTGGGGCCTGCTCGACCGGGTGGCGACGACCGAAGTGCTGGCGGCGATGCGCGAGCTCCGCCCCGCCGTCCCTGTGACCGAGCTCTCCGAGCTCGGTCACTACCCCCAGATCGAAGACCCGCCCCAGATCGCCGCCGCCCTCCCTCCTAGAACTCGCTGACTTCGCCTTTTCCCGTGCATATACACAGGGAAAGGAGAAGTCAGCGGATGAGGGTGTCGATCTGAGCGGTTCCGGTTCGTCGTTAGGGTGAGAGCGGCGACCGGCGTCGCTCACGAGACAGGAGGATCGCGATGCAATTCATGCTTGCCCTGATCAGCGAGGAGCGCAGCTGGGAGGACGTCACCCCCGAGGAGGTGAAGCGGAACCTCTCCGAGATGGGGCAGTTCAACGCCGAGCTGACCGAGGCCGGTGCCATGGTCACCGGCGCCGGCCTGCAGGAGCGCGCCACCGGCACCACCGTGCACTACGGCGAGGGCGAGCCGCTCGTGACCGACGGCCCTTTCGCCGAGACCAAGGAGCAGCTGGCGGGCTTCTGGATGATCGAGGTGGAGAGCCTCGACGACGCCCTGGCCTGGGCGAAGAAGGTCCCGCTGAAGAGCGGCCACGTCGAAATCCGGCCGATGGTCAAGGACGGCAAGGAACTGCTGGAAAAGGCGGAGCGCTCGTAGCCGCGGCCCGCGACAGCGTCGTCGACCGCACCTTCCGGCACGAGTCGGGGCGCGCGGTCGCGACGCTGATCCGCGTCACCGGCGACTTCGACCTCGCTGAAGAGGTCGTGCAGGAGGCCTTCCTCGTCGCCCTCGAGCGCTGGCCGGCGGAGGGGGTCCCTGACAACCCGGGCGCCTGGATCACGCAGGTCGCGCGCAACCGAGCGATCGACCGCCTGCGCCGGGCCGGCGTCCTGCGCGACAAGGTGGCGGCGCTGGGCCGGCTGGAAGCGCTCCACGCCGAGCCCGAGCCGGGCCCCGGCGAGCGTGCCGGGGAGATCGAGGACGACCGCCTGCGCCTGATCTTCACCTGCTGCCACCCCTCCCTGGCGATCGAGGCGCGGGTCGCGCTCACCCTGCGCAGCCTCGGCGGCCTCACCACGGCCGAGATCGCCCGCGCCTTCCTCGCCGGCGAGGGCGCGATGGCGCAGCGGCTGGTCCGCGCCAAGCGCAAGATCGCCGCCAACGAGATCCCCTACGAGGTGCCAGGGACCGAGCAGATGCCGGAGCGCCTGCCGGCGGTGCTGGCGACCCTCTACCTGATCTTCAACGAGGGCTACCTGGCTTCGAGCAGCGAGGAGCTGGTCCGGGTCGAGCTGAGCGAGGAGGCGATCCGCCTCGGCCGCGTCCTGGTCACGATGCTGCCGCGCGAGCCCGAGGCGCGGGGCCTGCTGGCGCTGATGCTGCTCACCGACGCGCGACGGGAGGCACGGGTCGACGAGCAGGGCGAAGCGGTCCTGCTCGAGGACCAGGATCGCTCGCTCTGGAACCGCGAGCGGATCGCCGAGGGCACGGGGCTCTCACGCGAGGCGGGAGCGGCCGGGCCCGGCGGCCCGTACACGATCCAGGCCCGGATCGCGGCGGTGCACGGCGAAGCCGCCGGCGCGGAGGAGACAAACTGGGCGCTGATCGCCCGCCTCTACGCCTGGCACATGGAGGTGGCCCCGAGCCCCGTGATCGAGCTCAACCGCGCCGTCGCCGTGGCGATGAGCGAGGGGCCGGAGCGGGGCCTGGAGCTGGTCGAGGCGATCGAGGGCCTCGACGGCTACCAGCCGCTGCACGCCGCCCGCGCCGACCTGCTGCGCCGGCTCGGCCGGCTCGGCGAGGCGGCGGAGTCCTACCGGCTGGCGCTCGAGCTGACCGCCAACCCGGTCGAGCGCCGCTTGATCGAGCGTCGCCTGGCTCAGGCCTCGGAGTAGGCGGGCTCGCGCTCGTCCGGGAGCTCGGGCTGCATCGCCGCCATCTCCTCCGGCGAGGGCATCGGCGCCGGCTTCAGCACCGTCACCGCGATCACGGTGGCGATCGCGACCAGGATCGCGCCGACGACGTAGGCGAGGTGGTAGCCGGAGTTGAGCGCCGCAAGCTGCCCGGCGCCCTCGGCGAGCTGGCTGTCGGTGCGCTCGGTCGCCAGCGTCGCCAGCACGGCCAGGCCGATCGCGCCGCCCACCTGCATGCTGGTGTTGACCAGGCCGGAGGCGAGGCCCGAGTCCTCCTGCGTCGCGCCGGACATCGCCAGCGTCATCAGCGAGGGAAAGGCGGTGCCGACGCCGAGGCCGACCAGCAGCATCGGGGCCAGGAGGTCACCGAGGTAGTCGCCGTCGACCGGCGTGCGGGCGAAGAGCAGCAGCCCGGCGCCGACGATGATCACGCCGGGGATCAGGGTCGTCTTCGGGCCGAAGCGCATGATCAGCTTTTCCGAGAAGCCGAGCGAGAGCGTGCCCATCACGATCGTCGCCGGCAGGAAGGCGAGGCCGACCTCGAGCGCGTCGTAGCCGAGGATCCGCTGCAGGTAGAGGGCACCGAGGAAGAACATGCCGAACATGCCGGCGACCAGCAGCGCCTGGATCGTGTTGGCGCCGGCGACGTTGCGCGAGCGGAAGAGTCGCAGCGGCATCAGCGGGTTCTCGATCCGCGCCTGGCGGGCGATGAAGGCGGCGCCGAGGACGAATGAGATCGCGCTCAGCGCGAGGGTCTGGGCCGAGCCCCAGCCGTGCTCGCTGATGCCGAGGATGGTGTAGACGCCGAGCATCAGCGAGCTGGTGATCAGCGCCGCGCCGGGGATGTCGGCGCCGGCCTTGAAGCCGATCCCGGGCTTCCCCTCGACCAGGCGCAGGGCGCCGTAGGCGGTGGCGATCCCGATCGGCAGGTTGATGATGAAGATCCAGTGCCAGCTGATCGCCTGGGTCAGGGCGCCGCCGAGGAGCAGCCCGATCGAGCCGCCGGCCGAGGCGACGAAGCCGTAGACGCCGATCGCTTTCGCTTGCTCGCGCGGCTCGGGGAACAGGGTCACGATCATGCCGAGGATCACGGCCGAGGCGATCGCGCCGCCGACGCCGGCGAAGAAGCGGCCGCCGATCAACATCGCCTGGCTCTCCGCAACGGCGCACAGCAGCGAGGCGGCGGTGAAGACGCCGAGGCCGATCAAGAACATGCGCCGCTGCCCGAGCAGGTCGCCGAGCCGTCCGGCCAGCAGCAGCAGGCCGCCGAAGGGGATCAGGTAGGCGTTGACCACCCAGGCGAGGCCGCTCTGGGAGAAGCCGAGACTGTCCTGGATCGTCGGCAGGGCGACGTTGACGATCGTCACGTCGAGGACGATCATCAGCATCCCCGCGCAGAGGACGTAGAGCGCGAGCCAGCGCTTGCGGTCGTCGACCCCCTCGATTGGCGTGCTGCTTGCGGTCTCGGCGGTCATCGCTCGACCTCCTTCGTCGTCGCTTGCTCGGCTTGCCGCACCCTAGCAAATAGTTCAGAAAAACAACTACCCAGTTGCAATTTTGTATCACTGCGCTTAACATTTGACCATGGCCGGCAAGCGCACATACGGCGAGGCTTGCCGCTTCGCTCACGCCCTGGACGTCGTCGGAGAGCGCTGGTCGCTGCTGGTCGTACGCGAGCTCCTGCTCGGCCCGAAGCGCTTCACGGACCTGCGTACCGGCCTGCCGCACGCCAGCCCCAACATCCTGGCAGAGCGCCTTCGCGACCTCGAGCAGGCGGCGGTCGTGCGCAAGCGAAAGCTTCCCCCACCGTACGGCTCGACCGTCTACGAGCTGACCGAGTGGGGCCGCGAGCTGGAGCCGATCGTGACCGAGCTGGGCACCTGGGGGGCGCGCTCGCCGATCCCGCCGGACTCACAGGAGATCGGCCCGGACTCGATAGTGCTGGCCCTGCGCTCCCTCTTCGACCCCGGGGCGGCCGCCGGCCTGGAGGCGGCCTATGGGCTGCGGATCGGCGAGGAGAGCTTCCGCGTCGGCGTCGCCGGAGAAGAGCTCGACCTGGCCCGGGGCCCAGCCGAGGACCCGGAGGCCACGATCGCCGTCCCGGACGCCTCCACTCTCGCCGCGGTCCTCACCGGCCAGCTCCCCCTCGACGAGGCCCTAATCTCCGGCGCGTTCGAGATCGAGGGCCCCAAGCAGCCAGTCAAGCGCTTTCTCCGCCTCTTCCCGATGCCGGAGCCGTGTGCGTGCGCGGGAGTCGCGGCGACTCAGGCGGTGACAGAATCGGCGGTGTGAGCTGAGTTGAGCACCGTCTCGATCTCTCGCAAGATTGCGATGATCTCCGCTGCGGAGTGCTCGAATTCTGCCTTTGCCACGTCAGGCGCGTGTTCTATCCATGCAAGTACATCCTTGAGTAGCTCCAACTTCAGCTCGCGCCGGCGGCGCTTGTCCGTCTCGCCAAGCACCGCATCCGTCCGTTCGTCAAACGTCGCGGGGTAATAGCGCTCGAAAGCACTCTCGCTCAGCGCCCGGAAGCGATCCGCCATCCAGCCACTTGAATAACGATCGCGTAGTTCCCCGATAACGGCCGTTCCAGCTTCGTCACCGTCAACTACGACCCACGCCCGATTCCGGTAGCGCTGCTCGAGATGCGTGAAGAGGACCAGTCGCTCGAAGTCCTCGAAAATCGGGGCAACACGACTGACGCCGCGAGCCGAGACGGTTCGTAGCCTGCCGCCCAGGTCAGGGACGAACCATGGGATCAAATAGTCACGAATGATGCTTTCGGCCGAAGACTCCTCGAGGAACAACCAGCCATCGAAGAACTCGAAGTCCCGCAACTCGTAACCTAGGCTGATCAGTACCTCGCTACGTGCGGCTGGCTCTGGCGCCACTTCTCGAATGGCTGTCGCGGGAGGCCACGCTGCGTCTTTGTCAGCCTCGACATGGAAGATGCGGGTCTTCGGCTGTGAGCCGAGGTGACGCAGGACGAGGTTTGAATGGGTGCTGACAAGAAATTGGTTTTCCCGAGCGGACTCAACGATCAAGTCAAGCAACGCACGAAGGGCAGCGGGGTGCAGATCGTTCTCCGGCTCCTCTATCACGAAGATCTTGTTCCTCGCAAGCGCTAGGTCGGCGAGCAGGCCGACTACTTGCGTTACTCCTGCCCCCATGTCAGCCAGGGCGATATTTTCCGACGACCCGACGAAGACACCCGGTATCTGGCCGTTCGGGGAGGGAATGGCAGTCACGACGACACCGAGGATCTGCCTGCATGCTTCGGCGTATGCGGCGTGGCCGGGATGAGCCGACTGTCCTACCCGAGTTAGTTTGGCGGCAAGAAACCGCATGTCCGGATGAACGCCGTTGGCGTTCTCTTCTCGAACGTCTTCGTTGAACGTTTCGGGCCGGCGTTGCGACAGGAAGGGAACGAGCAGGTGGTTGGGCTCCCGATCGGGAATACGGTCAACGAGCCGGGTTTCGTCGGTGGGAGTTTCAACCGTAAGCGACAGGTTGCTCTCGAGACCGAGCTTGATCTCGATCATTCCCGCGTCGCTCCGCAAATTCGTTCCCCAACCCGAGAACCCCTGCAGTCCCTTCATCCGGAGGCTGATTTCAGCCTCGGATTCACCCAAGCGCACCTGTCGCCCATTGGCCGCGAAGCCCTGCTGCAGGAGGAGGACCGCCTGCAGGATCGAGGACTTACCCGAGTTGTTGGAGCCGACGAACACGGTTATATCGCCGAGCTCGAGTGGTCCGACTTCCCGCAATGAGCGGAAGTTGCGAATTTTCCTGATCTTTGCGATCTGCACTAGCTCAGAACGTTTATCAGGTAACTGCGGAGTGGAGATGCGGTACGCCGCCCACCTCGCTGTCCCAGCCGTCGAAAAACATCCCAGTGGAAACCACAGAGCTGGGACGTAGTCAAGCGGCTTCGTCGAGCCGGTCGAGCACGCTCAGGACCGCTCGCGTGTTCGCCTGGATCTGCTTGGTTCCTTCCTCCAGCTGCTTCCGGCCTTGCTCCAGCTCGGCGATCACGGCCGTGTAGACCTTCTCGTTGCGCAGGAGGATCTCGCGGTTGAACTCCCGCATCTCCTCGCCCCGCCTGCGGAACTCCTCGTCCCGCTTGCGGCTTTCCTCGTCCCGCTTTTCCTGGTAGAGCATGAACTCCCTGTGCTGGGTGCGAATCAGCTCACGGAGGGTTTGGCGCCGGTCGAACACGGAACTTATTGTCGCAGGACCTTCCGCACCTGTAGTGCGCGCATCGTCACCGAAGAGACAATCTTGGCGCGCGCAGAGCGCACCCGCGCGAGCTCAGTCCTTCTCGGCGGCGACCTCGGCCGCTTCCTCACTGCCGAGGTAGGGCGTGAGGGTGAACTCGACCAGGTCGGGAAGGAGCTCTTCCAGCTCCTCCGCCTTGCCGGCGATGATGCGGCGGGAGATCAGCGAGACCATGCCGCCGACCAGGGCCTCCTCGGTGGTCGGCGAGAGGCGGGCGAGAACCTCGGGTGGGCGGCCCTCGCGGCCGCTCTGGAAGTAGGGGACGAAGCTTTTGATCGCGGCGTCGTAGCGCTCGACCACAACCGGCCCGGCGACCAGCGCCTCGACCATGCAGAGGCGGGCGAGGTGCGGCTCGGTGGCGAGGAAGGCGAGCATCGCCGCGATCCCGGAGCGCACGGCGTGCGGCCAGTCCTCGGCCTCCTCGAAGCCCTCCGAAACGCGTTCGCGCAGTTCCTTCATCACCGTGTCGTAGGCGGCGACGAAGCACTCGTCCTTGCTGGAGAAGTGCTCGTAGAAGGTGCGGCGGGAAACGGCGGCGTGCCTGGTGATGTGGGCGATCGTCGTGCCCGAGTAGCCGTTTTCGGCGATCGCCTCGGCGAGGCCCGCGACCAGCCGCTCGCGCTGGTTGTGGACGACGAACTCGCGCGGCAGGCCGTGCCGCCCCGGCGGCAGGCGCGAGAGCTCGGGCGGGTAGCCCTCGGCACTCGTGACGCGGTCGGACTTTGGCGTGGGGGTGCGCTTGGCCACGTCCCGACGATATCGCGCCGGAGGGTCGAACCCCCTACCCAGCTCGGCCATCGCGGCCTCCAGACCCAGATAGGGCATCACGGCGGCCGACATCAACTGCGGCACCAGGGCGGGCAGCTCGTCGCCGCGGCCCTGCACGATCCTCGAATAGACCTGGCCGTAGGCCGAACCAGCCAGCGCCTCCGCGGTCGTGTGGGGAACGGACTCGGGGTCCTCCATCTCGTTGCGGCCGGCGTCGATCAGGGAGGCGATCACCCGCATCGTCATGTCGCGCCGGGCGCGGGCGGCGTCGCCGGCCGCCAGCACCTCGACCGAGAAGGTGGCGCGGGTGGGGTTGCCGCGCAGCGATTCGACCACCTCGCAGGCGACCGCGCGCAGCTTGTCGGGCCACCGCTCGTGGCTGTTGTAGGCCGCCAGCATCGTCTGCATGCAGGTCTCGTTCATCTCCTGCCAGGCGGTGAGGAAGCAGTCGTACTTGCTGCGGAAATGGCGGTCGAAGGCGGGTCGGTCCAGGCCGGCGCTCTCGAGGATCGTCTCGACCGTGGTCTCGGCATAGCCGCGCTCGGCGGCGATCTCGACCAAGGCGGCGAGAATCCGCTCGCGCTCGGGCCCGGCGGTGCGCTCGCGAGTCTCTACGTCGAGCACCAGCGCTCCGTTCGATGAGTCCGGCGTCGATTTGGCGAACCGAGCACTAGATCACGGGCCCCCAGTCCCCGCCTTGGCTCAGCCTGCTGTCGGCGGCGCTTCGGCTGAGGTCCGCTTGGCCGCCTCGGCGCCTAGGTAAGGAGTGAGCGAGAACTCCACCAACTCCGGCAGCAGGTCCTCGATCTGCTCGGCCTGGCCCATGATGATGCGCTGGTAGAGGATCCAGAAGATTCCGCCGACGATCGTCTCCTCCAGCGTGTCCGGCAGCTCCTCGCCCTTCGACGAGATCTTGCGGCCCATGCGGAACAGCGGCAC
The DNA here is from genome assembly GCA_036376915.1 of Solirubrobacterales bacterium. GTDB lineage: Bacteria > Actinomycetota > Thermoleophilia > Solirubrobacterales > 70-9 > VRUE01. The sequence continues at coordinate 104,296 of DASUZK010000059.1, read as the reverse complement.
GAAGGCCTGGATCGAGCGCTCGTAGCGCTCGACCGCGGCGGGCCCGGCGGAAAGCGCCTCGACGATGCAGGTGCGGGCGAGCGCCGACTCGCCCGCGACGTAGTGGAGGAAGGCCGCGAGGCCGGCGTTCACCCGGGCCGGCCAGCTGTCGACCTTGCTGGCGGCGTCGACGACGCGCCGCAGGGCCTCGGTGACCGCATACTCCGAGGCGGAGAGGAAGCAATCCTCCTTCGAGGAGAAGTTCTCGTAGAAGGTGTTGCGGGCGATCCCCGCCCGGCTTACGATGTCGGCGACGGTGACGGCCCGGTAGCCCTTCTCGACGGTCTCCTCGGCAAGGGCGGCGATGATCCGGGCGCGCTGGTGCTGGGTGATGAACTCCCGCGACAGCGGGTGCCTTCCCGGCGGCATCCTGGTCGCCTGAGGGGCGTGCTCGGCCACAAAAGCCAGGGTACCCACAGCAGTTCCTTATTCCAAGCTGGACGTATCGGCCGAATACCGTTACAGTACCGAGGCCCAGACAAGCGGTTCCCCTGATCGAGTAGAGGAAGGATCGGAATGGGAGAGCAGGCCGCAACCAAGGTCCTGGCAGGGGCTGAGGAGGCCGGCGCGATGGGGCAAACGTCTACCCACGCTTCCACACTCAAGCTGGTGATTTCACCCAAGCGCGAAAGGATCCTGGAGGGGATGCTCCACTCGGTCGGGTCGAACGGCTACGACGCGACGTCCGTACGCGCGGTGCTCGACTCGGCGGGCCTCTACAGGCAGGCCTTCTACGACCTCTTTCCGGACAAGGACACCTGCTACCTGGAGGCATTCGACTTCGGCGTGGCGCGGGTGGAAGCGCTGGTGCAGACAGCCGCCGACCCCGAGAAGACCTGGCAGGGCAAATTGCGCGCGGGCCTTGGTGCCCTGCTGCAGGCACTCGACGGCGAGCCCGATCTCGGCCGAGCCCTGATCGTCGAGGTCCATGCAGCGGGGCCCAAGGCACTGGAGAAACGCTCGGAGGCGATGGAGCGGATCACCGATTTCATCGATTCGGCACGAGCGACCACGGGCGAGTCGCCGCCGCCGATCGCCCCGGAGGGCATCGTCGCCGGCATCCACGCGGTCGTCCACGCCCGGCTGGCGACAGGGGCGAACGACGGTTTCCGCGAGCTGCTGCCTGAGTTCATGTACTTCGCGGTCCTGCCCTACTTCGGCTCCGATGTAGCCGAGGAGGAGATGCAGGCGGCCAAAGCCTGACTCGTAACTCCGCGTGTCTGCGGGGCTCTAGAGCCTGACCAGGTTCTCCGCCTCGATCCCGCGGGTCACGCCGCGGAAATCGACCACCAGCGGGGCGCTGGACACCACGTTCTCGTAGTCGAGGTTGGGATGGGCGGTGACTATGGCGGCGAGGTCGGTGGCGGCGAGGCCCTCGGCCAGGTCGACCGAGTCGAGGCCGAGGTCGGAGAGGCGAGGGACGTGTGGGTCGTGGTAGGAGACGTCGCCGCCGAGATCGACCAGGCGCTTGGCGATCGTCAGGGCCGGCGACTCGCGGACGTCGCCGACACCGGCCTTGTAGCTGACGCCGAGGAGGAGGATCTTCGAGTCCCGGACCGGCTTCCCCGCCTCGTTCAGGGCGCGCGCGATCCGTTCCACGCAGAAGGCCGGCTGGGTCTGGTTGACCTTGCCCGCCAGCTCGATGAACTCCGGGTAGAAGTCGTGCTCGCGCGCCTTGAAGGCGAGGTAGAACGGGTCGACCGGAAGGCAGTGCCCGCCCATTCCCGGGCCGGGATCGAAGCGCATGAAGCCGAAGGGCTTGGTCGACGCCGCGTCGATCACCTCCCAGACGTCGATCCCGAGCCGATCGCAGAGCTGCGCCAGCTCGTTGACGAGCGCGATGTTGACCGAGCGGAAGATGTTCTCCAGCAGCTTCGAGAGCTCGGCCGCCTCCGGCGTCGTCAGGACCACGACCTCGTCGCAGATTCGCGAGTAGAGGGCCTCGGCGCGCTCAGAGCACGTCGGCGTGAGACCGCCGACGAGCTTCGGCGTGGTGCGGACGGTGTAGTCGGTGCGACCGGGGTCGATCCGCTCCGGGGAGAAGGCGAGGTGGAAGTCACGGCCGGCGGAGAGCCCCGACTCCTCGAGGATCGGCAGCAGCCGCTCGCGAGTGGTGCCGGGATAGGTCGTCGACTCGAGCACGACCAGCTGCCCGGGCTGGAGCACGCTCGAGAGCGCCGTCGCCGATTCGAGCATGTAGGTGAGATCGGGCTCGCGCGAGCCCGTCAACGGGGTGGGGACGCAGATCACGATCGCTTCGCATGAGGCGAGATCCGCCTGGTTGGCGGTGGCGCGCAGGCGCTCGCGCAGGGGGGCAAGCACGGCGTCGGGAATGTCCTCGACGTGGCTGCGGCCGGCGTTCGTGCCCTCGATCTTGCGGGAATCCGTGTCGAGCCCGACGACCTCGTCTCCGGCCTCGGCAAAGGCGACGGCAAGGGGCAGGCCGACGTATCCGAGGCCGACTATCCCGATCTTCATTTCCGCAGTGTAGGCATCGGGGAGGGCCGGTTGGACGTTGTGGCGAGGGCTGGGCGACCGGCTGCGAAACCCGTTGGACAGTCTGCTGCCGCTGCCCTACGCTGACTGCATGGATTCGTCATCGACTTCGAATCCAGAGCGTCTGCCGAGCGGGCGCCACGGCCTGCCCCGCGCCTACGTGGTTCGCTCTCAGCGCGAGCGGCTGCTCGAGGCGATGGTCCGGGTCGCCGCGGCCAAGGGCTACGAGGCGACCACGGTCACCGACGTGATCGAGGTCGCCGGCGTCTCCAGGGCCACCTTCTACGAGATGTTCGACGACAAGGCCGCCTGCTTCCTCGAGGCCTACGACGCCGTGATCGACGTCCTCGTCGCCCACGTCACCAGCGCCTTCGAGTCGGCCGCGGGAGAGCCCTGGCCCGAGCGGATCGCCGTCGGCCTCGGCGCCCTGGTCGAGCTGCTGGCGGCCGAGGCCGACATCGCGCGGATGGCGATGGTCGAGGTGACCGCCGCCGGCGACGATGCGCGAGCACGCTACCGAGCCGCGCTCGCCCGCTTCACCCCGTTCCTCGAAGAGGGTCGCGAGTACTCCAGCCAGAGCGAGGAGCTGCCGGCCGACACCGCCCGCTTCGCGATCGGCGGCGCGACCTCGATGATCTTCGACGAGATCCGCGCCGGCCGAGGCCCGGAGCTGCAGCGGATCCTCCCCGACCTCGTCTTCGCCGTGCTGATGCCCTACCTCGGGCCCGAGGAAGCGGAAGACGAGATGCGCCGGGTGACGAAGTCCCGGGGCGGCTTGGCTTAGTCGAGCCATCGGGGCTACGAAAGGCGGCGCTAGCTTGGGAGAGATCAGAACTCGCCGTGACGGCCGGCGCCGTCGGCGAATTTCTTTGCGCCGCGGACGGCGACGTCGAGGACCTCGTTTCCCAGGCGGCGCTCCAGGTCGAGGCCGTCGGCGAGAGGCTGGCCGAAGCCTTCGATCGCGCCGCGGCGATCGGCAAGCATGGTCTCCTGAGGAAAGCCGGCTATGCGCTCGGCGAGCTCCAGGGCTCGGTCGAGGTGCTTGCCCGGCTCGACGATCTCGTTGACGAGGCCGATCCGGTGCGCCTCCTCGACCTCCACGGCGCGGCCGGTGAGGATCAGCTCCAGGGCCCGGCCCATGCCGACGATGCGGGGCAGGCGCTGGGTGCCGCCATCGAGGAGAGGCACGCCCCAGCGACGCTCGAAAAGGCCAAAGGTCGATTGCGGCGTGGCGATGCGCATGTCGCACCAGAGCGCGAGCTCGACGCCGCCGGCGAGGCACCATCCGTCGACTGCCGCGATCGCCGGCTTGGAGGGCGTCAGGCGAGTCGGGCCCATCGGCCCGCTGGGGTGGGTGACGTCGAGGTTCATCGCCTTGAGGTCGGCCCCGGCGCAGAAGGCGCCGCCAGCGCCGGTGAGGACCAAGACGCGCGCCTCGTCGTCGGCCTCGAAATCGTCCAGGCCCTGGCGAAACAGCTCGGCGGCGGCGGCATCGATCGCGTTGCGGCGCTCCGGCCGGTCGATCGTCAGCACCGCCGCTGCCCCCACCCGCTCGTAGCGAAGCTCCCCGCTCATCGCCGAGATCCTCGCATAGGGGTGGGGAGCGGGCGGGCTATGTCGCTGGAGGCACTCACGGGGCACCAGCAACGCCCGGCTCCCGAACTGCGTCCCGGCACGCTGGTCGACGAGGGCAGGAGCTCGGCGGCCAGGCTCAACATAGGCACTCGTCCAGACAGATCGGCCAGCGCACGAAAACGCGACCGGGGACGGCGCTCGGTTGCCTGCCGGCGCGTAGCCTTCGCGCCTGAAGCTCGTTGCGCCACCTTCGAGACGGTGTCCGCTGGCTTCCGCGGATCCTGTCTCTCCCAGTCGCAGATCGAACTTAGCGCGCCCTCTGCCGGGGCACCAGGGGGGCGACGAATACGTTCCCGCAAACTCCGGAGAAATGCCCCGTACGGGAGCACCTATACGGTCGCGCCGGATGACCGACGGGCTCGAGGCGTCCCGGAGGGGGCACGACGCAACGTCGTGCTGACGGCCGCGATCGCCGGGCTCGGAGGGCTGCTCTTCGGCTACGACACCGGCGTCATCGCCGGGGCGCTGCTCTTCATCAAGACCGACTTCGGCTTGAGCAGCTTCGCCCAGGGCCTGATCGAAGCGCTCGGGCGGCCGGGTGCCTTTTGGCTCTACGGTGGGATCGGACTCCTCACCCTCGCCTTCTGCTGGAAGTTCGTCCCCGAGACCAAGGGCAAGCGGCTGGAGGACATCCAGGCCTTCTTCCAGGCGAGGGTTGAGCGGCGGGGCGGCTAACCTCCGCCCCGTGCGCATCGACGAGATCATTGCCGCTGAGGGCCCGACCTTCTCGGTCGAGCTCTTTCCGCCGAAGACGGCGGAGGCCACCGCGGCGCTGTTCGACACCGCCCGCTCGCTGCGCGAGCTGGGACCCGACTTCGTCTCCGTCACCTACGGGGCCGGCGGCTCGACTCGTGAGGGGACGGTGGAGATCACCCGCGGCCTCAAGGAGGAGCTGGGGTTCGAGACCATGGCCCATCTCAGCTGCGTCGGCGAGACGCGCGAGGGGCTGGCGGCGACGCTGGACCGGATCGGCGAGGCGGGGATCGAGAACGTCTTCGCCCTGCGCGGCGACCCGCCGCGGGGGCAGGAGGACTTCGTCCAGCCCGAGGGAGGGCTGGGAAGCGCGGCGGAGCTGACCGCCTTCATCTCAAAGGGGTGGGACTTCACGGTCGGCGGGGCCTGCTTCCCCGAGGTGCACCCCGAGGCGCCCGATCTCGAGACCGACCTCGCCTACCTGAAGACGAAGGTGGAGTCCGGGGCGTCGTTCCTGATCACCCAGCTCTTCTTCGACAACCAGGTCTACTTCGACTTCGTCGCCGCCGCGCGGGCGGTCGGGGTCGAGGTCCCGATCCTGGCCGGGGTGATCCCGGTGGCGAGCTTCGCGCAGACGAAGCGGATCTGCGAGCTCTGCGACGCCTCGATCCCCGGCCGCCTGGAGAAGGCCTTCCATGCCGCCGAAGGCGACGAGCGGGCCGAGTTCGAGCTGGGCGTCGCCTACGCCGCCCAGCAGTGCGCGGAGCTGCTCGTCGCGGGTGCTCCCGGCATCCACTTCTACGCGCTGAACCGGGCGCCGGCGACGCGGGCGGTGCTCGGCGCGCTGCGCGCTGCGCGTCCTTGGGAGAGGCGCCGGGGCGAAACGGGCGACTTGGCGAAGTCTCTCTGACTAAAATAAGCGCTGCCTCATGGCTAATCGCAGGGAGGAAGAGAGGGAGGCGCTCCGCCGGGCACGGCAGGAGCGCGAGAAGAAGCAGGCTTCGTCGGAGCGGCGGCGCCTGATGGCGGGCTACGGCGTGGCGGGCGTGATCGGCCTGGTCGTGATCGTCGGCATCGTCTTCGCCATAGCCTCCTCCGCCGGCAAGAACGAGGGCGGCGAAGCGCATATCGACGTCGGCACCGGTGAAACGTTCGGCGTCCAGCCGGACAAACGCTCCGGGGGCGAGACTCCGGTCGCCAAGGTCACCGACGTCAAAAAAGCGGCAAAGATGGCCGACTGCGATCTGCAGCTGAAACTCAAAGACGAGGGGCACGAACACATCCCCGCAACCGCCACGGGGCCGAACTACGGGACGAACCCTCCGAACTCGGGCACCCACTCCGAAATCGCCCAGGCCGACGGCGCCTACAGCGAAACGCCGAAGGAAACCGCCGTCGTCCACTCGCTCGAGCACGGGCGGCTGGCGATCCAATACAGCCCCGACCTGTCCGAGGGAGACCAGGAGGAACTGGTCGGCCTCTACGAAACGATGTGGGGCGGGACGCTGCTCTTCCCCAACAAAGACATGACTTACGCGGTGGCCGCGGCGACCTGGACGAACGTGCTTGGCTGCAACGAGTACAAGGGTGCGATCACGCTCGACGCGATCCGGGCCTTCGCCAAGGAGACCTGGGGCAAATACGGCGGCGAGCCGGTCAACACGTTCAAGCCGACGGCACCGACGCCGTTGGAACCGACGGTCAACTAGCCCGGTCGACCGGCCTGTAGGCCGGGAAGAAGCCGCCCGCGTCGCGGCCGGCGGAGAGGCGCGCGTAGGCACCTGGGTCGCAGACGATCTCTGAGGTGTGCCACGGCTGCTCCCGGTTGGCGAAGCCGCGCTTGAATTCCTCCAGCCTGTCGCCACGGACTATGCCGCCGCCTAGGTTGAGCGGCAGGCCCTGTTCAGCCGCGAGATCGATCAGGGCGGCGAGGACGTTCTTCATCGGCGAGTCGCGCAGGTGGGAATCGGCGCTGCCGCTGAGGTAGTAGTGGAGGAAGCCGTCGCTGCGGGCGGCGAGCGAGGCGGCGGCGACCTCTCCTCCGGGGGCGAGGGCGAGGGCGAGCCAGGTGCGGTCGGATTCGAGGACGCGGTCGAAGTAAGCGGCGGAGAAGAAGTAGCGCTCGGCGGCGCCGGTGCGCTGCATCGTCTGCTCGTAGGCAGCGAGGAAGCCGGCGCGGTCGGCTGAGGTCGTCTCGGGGCCGGGGACGATGCGGACCTCGTAGCCGCGGCGGAGATTCTTGTTGATCTGGTTGCGGTCGCTGGGCCGGCTCTTCGCCGGCAGCTCGAGGTCCGCGATCTGGACGACGTTGCGCTCGGTCGCGCCGAGCAGCGGGGGGTCGATTGTGAGCGCGTGGCGCAGGAAGGCGGTGACCAGGCCTGTGCCGGCGAAGTCCACCTGGGCTGGATCGAATGGCGCATCCGACATTGACCCCCCTGGAGTGTGGTCGATGTCGGATGCGCGAAAGGAGGTGGCGATGCCGGGGTAGCCGTAGGGGGAGATCGCGTCGCGCTCGGGGCCGTCGCCCACCGGGCGCACGATCAGTGGCGCCAGCAGCTCCGCGCCGGCGGTCTCGATGCGGAGGGTGTGGGTGACGCCTTCCGCGTCGAGGAACGGGCGCGAGCGGAAGAACTCCTCGCTTGCCGAGGCCTCCCCCCGGTCCTCGATCAGCTCGGCCGTGGCGATCGGCTCGCTCATGGGAGAACCTCTTGTTCGCGCCCCAATCGCCACGGATTCGAACAACCGGCGATCACCGTGACGATTGGCTCGCTCACGGGATCAGGTCGGCGGCGGCGGCGCGAAACTCGTCGGGCAGCACGCCCCAGACCTCGCAGTCGTCGGCCGGGAGGCCCTCGCGGCGCAGGTGTCCCCGCATCGTCCCCTCGTGCTTCCAGCCCAGCCCGGCCACGGTCTTCTTCGCGACCTCGTTGCGAGCCGGGATGCGTCCGTATACCCGGTGTGCGCCGAACTCGTCGAAGGCCTTGGCGAGGGTGAGGGCCTCGGCGCGGCGTCCCACCCCCATGCCCCGCACGTCGTCGCCGATCAGCGCCCCCAGCTCCGGCGCGGTCTGACGGAAGAGCCCGTAGAGCGCGGTGAAGCCGACCGGCTCGGCGAAGCCCTCTACCGCGATCGCGTACTTGCGATCCTCGCCCGAGTCGTCCATCGCCCGCTCGACCCAGGCCTGCGCTTCCTCGAGGGAGAACCCGTCGCGCTGCTCCATCAGCGAAGCGGTCGCCTCGGGGTTGTTGAACCAGCGGTGGACGGCTCCCGCATCGCCGGACTCAAACGGCCGCAGGAACACATTGGGGCGATCATTCATCGCGCCAAGCCTATTCGGGCCAGGCCCGATCGAATAGACCTGCCTGGCAGCAGGATGATCGGGCGGGACGATCTCAACCACGCGCTCTTCGTGCTGGTGCCACTCCACAAAGACTCGGAGCCTCACTGCGGAACATTGGATGAACCGGGAGGGCAAGGTGTCGACGCCATGACCTTCCTTTGAGCCACGATCCCCGACCGACTGGTGATCGATTGTCGGTGGAGTGGATCAAGGAAATAGGGCGGACCGGTGGCGCTGACGGAGCCTGGCCCCGGAAGCCGAGCTAATCCGGCGCCAGCCCGTGGCCGGTTACGAGGAGCCAGGCGGTCTTGGCGAGGATGCGGACGTCGAGGGCGGTGCTGCGGCGATCGACGTACTCGACGTCGAGCTCGATCCGCTCCTCCCAGGGGATGCCGGCGCGGCCCTGGACCTGGGCCCAGCCGGTGATCCCGGGGCGGACCTCGTGGCGGCGGCGCTGGCGCGGCGCGTAGTCCTTCACCTGGGCCGGGATCGTCGGGCGGGGCCCGACGATCGCCATCTCGCCGCGCAGGACGTTGACCAGGTTGGGGATCTCGTCGAGCGAGGTGCGTCGCAGGATGCGCCCAGCAGCGGTGACGCGGGGGTCGTCGCGGGTGACGGCGATGCCGACGCCGACCGGGTCGGAGCCCTCGACCATCGTGCGCAGCTTCAGCATCTCGAACTCCTCGCCGTTGAGGCCGACCCGTCGCTGCCGGTAGAGGACGGGGCCCCTGCTGCCCAGCTTGATCGCGACCGCTGCAACCAACAACACGGGCGAGAGGAGTGCGAGCGCGATCGACGCAATGGCTATGTCCAAAATCCTTGGCATTTGGCTACCGATGACGACGCGTCATCGAGTTCCGGGGGCCTTCTCCCAGGCCGCCGGGGGGCCCTTGCGGAGGCGGTCCCAGAGACCGGCGGCGATCGAGAGCGTGCTCAGTGCGTAGTGGCGGGCTAGGCGCAGGGGTCTCCACGAGAACTGGCCGCCGAGGATCGCGGCCGCGATCGCGGCCAGCTGGACCCCGTAGGCGAGGACGTAGACCCAGCCCTGGTCCAGCAACAAAAGGTTGACGACGAAGGCGAACAGGTGCAGGAAGGGAGACATGTAGCGGAGCAGGCGGTGCGAGGCGAGCTCGAAGGCGTAGAGCGGGGAGTAGCCGCGCGGAGAGATCATCCGCTCGCCGACGACGATGTCCCAGAGGCCGACCATCATCCGCCGTTTGCGGGCAAACTCGCCCTCCATGGTCGGCACCATCTTCTCCTCGGCACGAGCCCAGGGAACGTAGAGGGAGCGCTTCCCCCTCTTCGCCAGCTGGAAGGGGAACGAGAGGTCGTGGCTCCCGGAAGGGGCAAGCGGGACATAAGCGCTGGCCCGTACCGCGTAGATCGCGCCGTTGCCAGCGGTGACGCCGCCCAGGGCCGACTCCATCTCCCGAACCTTCATCTCGTAGCGCCAGTAGGCGCCCTCGAGGTTCTCGCCGCCGGAGTCGAGGAACCGGACCTGGCCGCAGGCATAGCCGACCGCGGGATCGGCGAAGGGCTCGACCAGGTGGCGCAGGGCGTCAGGGCTCCAGGAGCTGTTGGCGTCGGAGAAGGCGAGGATCTCACCCGAGGCGCTCTCGGCGGCGGCGTTCTGGACCGCGAGCTTGCCGCCGCGAGGCAGCTCCAGCACGATGTCGGCGCCGGCGGCGCGCGCCCTCTCCGCCGTTGCGTCAGTGGAGCCGTCGGAGGCGACGATCAGCTCGAGGCGCTCGCGCGGGTACTCGAGCGCCAGCGCGTTGGCGACCTTGGCCGCGATCACCTCCTCCTCGTCGTAGGCGGCGACTATCAACGAGACGCGGGGCGGCTCCTCCCAGGTGCCGGGCTCGAGCGTCGGTCGGCGGCGCAGGGCGAGCAACGCCCGCAGCGCGAGCGGGTAGCCGAGGTGCGTGTAGACGATCAACCCGGCGGAGACCCAGAAGAGAGCGGCAAGCATCCGGCGATTATCTGCTTCCGGTGCGCTTTATGTGGTCATGAGTGGCATAGAGCGCACCGGAACGTGCGGTCAGGCGAGGAGGTCCGCGTAGAGGGCGAGGGTCTGGGCGGCAACCGTGTCCCAGGAGTAGGGGCCGGCGGCGGCCTCGCTCGCGGACCGAGCCAGGGGCGCGCGGGCGGCGGGGTCCGCGACGAGCTCGTTCAGGGCGCTCGCGAGCGCGACGGGGTCCTCGGGCGGGACGAGCCGGGCGGCGGCGGTCGCCGCGACCTCGGGGAACCCGCCGACGGCGCTGAGCACCATCGGCTTGCCGAAGGCGAGGCCGGTGTAGAGCACGCCGGAGTGCTCGGCGTCGCGGTAGGGGAGGACGACGACGTCGGCGCGGCGGAAGATCGCCGGGATCTCGGCGTCCTCGACGAAGCGGGTGAGGAAGCGGACGCGGCTCGGGATCTCGACGGCGAGGCGCTTCAGTGCCTCCAGATCCATGCGCGGGTTGCCGACGATCCAGAGCTCGGCGCCGCGAACCTCGCGGAAGGCCTGGAGCAGCGTGTCGATCCCCTTGTAGGGGCGCAGCAGGCCGAAGAAGAGGATCACCGGGCCCTCGGCGCCCTGGAGCTCGGCTGCCAGCGGCTTCTCTTCGGGAAGGCGGGTGAGGTAGTCGAAGGCGCCATGGGGGATGACGCGGACGCGGTCGGGGTCCAGGCCGACCTCGTCTCGCAGCCGCGCGGCGCCGTGCTCGGAGTGGGCGACGACCGCGTCCATGCGTCCGAACGCCCGCCGTGCCGTCGCCAGATCGCGGCGGCTCGGGCGCGGGGGCAGCACGTAGTGCGCGGTGAGCACGCGCGGCCGGTGCGACGGCAGCATGTGCGCGTCGATGCCCGGCATCGTCAGCCACTGGTAGTGGACGACGTCGGCGTCGAGGGCACGCCGCAGGCGCAGCATGTCGGGCAGGTGCTCCGCCGCCTTGAGGGCGCGGCGGCCGGGGGCATCGAGGCCGCGCGGCGAGGTGCGGCGATAGAAGCACTCGCGCACTCGGTAGCCCTCGGCAGGGGGTACCGGGCCGTAGAGAAAGCGGCTGGTCAGCAGCTCGACGTCGGCGCCGGCACGGGCGAGGGCCGCGGCCAGGGCGTGGTCGTACGGCGGCGTGAAGGCCGAGGGGTCGACTAGCTGAACCCGCATCAGGCGCGATTATGGTGACCCTCTTGGCCCCCACGCTCTCCTACTGCGTCGTGAACACGAACGGCCGCGAGTACCTGCTCGCTTGCCTCGACGCGATCGAGCGCACGCACCCGGCCGGAGTCGAGCGCGAGATCCTCGTCCTCGACAACGCCTCGGACGACGGCTCGGTCGAGGCGGTTCGCGCGCGCGGCGACGTTCGCCTGATCGCACTGGAGCGGCGGACGGGCAAGGCCGAGAACGACTCGACCCTGATGCGGGAGGCAGGCGGTCGCTACTGCCTGCTGCTCAACGAGGACTCCGAGCTGCGCCCCGGTGCGGCGGAGGCCCTGGTCGCGGCGCTCGAGGCCGAGCCGCGGGCGGCGGCCGCGGGTGCTCAGCTGCTCGACTCCAGCGGAGTGCCAGTGCCCTGCGCCTGGCGCTTCCCCGGCGTCGGCACCGCCCTCGCCGGGGCGCTGTTCCTACACCGCCGGCTGACCGTGCAGAGCAGGGGCAGCGCCACCCGCCGAGTCGACTGGGCGCAGTCGAGCGCGCTGCTCGTGCGGCGCGAGGCGGCCGTCGAGGTGGGATACATGGACCCCGCCTTCTTCGTCTACTACGACGAGTGCGATTTCGCCAAGCGCCTGGCCGACGCCGGCTGGCACAGTCTCTTCGTCCCCGCTGCCGAGGCCGTCCACCACGACCAGCTCTCCACCGACCTCGCCAAGGGCCTCCCCCGGATCGTCGAATTCCACCGCAACCGCGACCTCTATATGCGCAAGCACCGCGGTCGAGCCGCAGCCTTTACCGTCCGCGCCTTCACCGCTTGGTCCTATGCGCTCCGCGCGATTGCCGCGACCGTCCTCCCAAGCCACCCGGCCATGGTCTACTGGGCCCACGCCCGCCAGGCGCTCCTTCCCGCCCACGGGACTAGCATCGCCGACCTGGCAAATCGCTGACTTCGCACTTATTCGCCGTACTGGCGAAGAAAGACAAAGACAAGTCGGCGGTTAGAAGCGGGAGTCCTCGTCCATCTGCTCGACCTCTGCAGCCTCGGGGATGCGGCCGTCGACAGCGGGCGGGCGCGGGCGGAACGCTCGCAGCCGGCGGACGAGGTCGGCCGGGTTGCGAAGCTGGGCCAGCCAGGCGCGCTCGCCAGGAGTGAAGAAGCCGATCGCGAGCAGGGCAAGCGGGTAGGCGAGCCAGAGGAGAGTCCGGGAGAGCAGGCCGACGAGGCCGTCGGTCGGGAGCAGCAGCTCGCCCGCGGCGACGAGCGCGGCCGAGACCAGGACGACCCGGGCGAGACGGCCCCATTCGTAGGGCACCGGGAAGAGACGTTGGGTGAAGCCGTACATCAGGGCCAGCACGACCAGGTAAGAGGCGACGAGGGCGACGCCGGCTCCGACGATGCCGAACGGCGGCACGAGGAGGAGGTTGAGGGCGACGTTGGCGACGAGGGCCGCCCCCGTCGCGGGGAAGTTGAACTCGGTGCGTCCGGTGCGGCCGAGGATGACGACGAGCACCATGTAGAGCGCGTAGAGCGTGACCCCGGCGGCGATCAGGCCGATCGGCTCGTAGGCGTCGAAGAACTCCGGCGCCGCCAGGGCGCGCACGATCCAACGCGAGAGCAGCCACATGCCGGAGACGACGAAGGCGCCGCCGACCACGAACCAGGTGACCACCGCGGCGTAGGCGCGGCGGGCGTCCTCGTCGTCGCGGATCGAGTAGGCGAGCGGCGGCCAGGCGAGCTGGAAGCCCCGCACCAGGACGTTGACCGCCTGGGCGAACTTGACGGCCAGCGAGTAGAGGCCTGCCTCGGCCAGGCCAAGGGTACGGACGATGATGATCCGGTCGACGAAGTTGAGCGCGTAGAGCGAGAGCTCCGCCGGCATCGTCGGAGTGCCGAAGCGCAGCAGGCGCCGCAACAGCGCCCGGTCGATCCAGAGCGAGAGGCGACGCCAGTGGTAGGCGATCAGCCCGAGCACGAAGACGGCGCCGCTGGCGTAGCTCCCCAGCAGCAGGCCGCGAGCGCCCTCGTCGGCGCCCACGACCAAGACGACCGTCAGCCCGATCGCCGCCACCACGTTCAGCATCGTCGTCACGAAGAAGGCGCGAGCTCGCTCTTCGAGCCGGAAGATCGTCAGCAGGTACTCGTGCAGCGTCAGCACCCAGAGGCCGGCGATCGAGATCCGGGCCAGGTCCGCAGCGTCGCCCGGCCAGGCGACTGCCTCGCGGGGGTCGAGGTCGGCCGGTTCGGGGAGCAGCGCTTCGGAGATCGGCCCGGCGAAGGGCAGGGCGACCAGGGCCGCCACGGTGGAGAACCAGAAGAGCGCGGCGAAGGAGGTCGAGAGGACGCGAGCGGGGTTCTCGTCGTCCTTGTAGTAGAAGCGCAGCAGGGCCTCGATCACGCCGAGCCGGACGACGATGCTGGCCGAGACGACCGCGGCGAACATCACCTCGGCGGCGCCGTAGTCCTCGGGCGCCAGGTAGCGCGTGTACAGCGGCAGCAGCGCGACCGCGATCAGCTTCGAGAAGATGCTCGCCGCCGTGTAGGCGGCACCGGTGGTCGCTAGGCGGCGGAGGTATCCGGACACGCGGCGAGCCTACGTTGCTCGGCGGCTGCGAGGGAGACGCCGGCGGCCAGGAGGACCCAGGTGATGGGGTCCTCAAAGAAGCCTGCGTAGGCCATCGTGTGGACTAGTAGGGCTGTGAAGGTTGCTAGGACCGCGACCCGAGCTATTGGCAGCTGGCGCGCGGGTCCTGTCGCGCGAGAGACGGATGAGCTGGGCAGCGAGCGGGACAAGCCTGGGGCCATCGTCCATAGGGCTGTCAGGACCAAAGCTGTGTAGAGCGCGAGACCTAGGAGGCCCTGCTCAGCGGCAATGGTGATCGGCTCCGTGTGGGAGACCGAGACCGGAACCTCCTTCGTCTTGACGTGCTGGCGGTACGCCTTGGGAAAGCTGCCCGATCCGTAGCCGTAGACGGGGCGCTGGGCGAAGAGGTGGATGCCTCCAGAGATCAGGTTGCCGCGTCCGCTCAGGTCGACGTTGATCCGATCGGGGCTGAGCTTGGAGGAGCCGCCGGCGAGCAGGATCACCAGTACACCTGCAACCGCTAGAGCAGCGACCGTGGCGAGCGTCCAGCGAAAGCTCCACTTCAAAGCCGCCAGCACCGCCAAGCCCCCAAGCAAGGCGACGAAGCTCGACTGCGAGAAGGTTGGGAAGAGCCCGACCCAAACGATTGCGACGAGTGCCGTGAGCAGCGCCAGGTCACGCCGCTCCCGGGCCCACATCAGCGCCGACATGGCAGCTACTGCCACCAGTGCCAGGTACCGCCCGTAGATGTTGGGGTCCCAGAAGACCGAGTTGACCCTGAAGTAGGTGTGGAATTCGTTCGAGCGGATCACCTGGTCGTTCCAGAACAAGCTCCGGCTCAGGTACTCGACAGAGCCGACGACCACGAATGCCACTGCCTCAACGGCGACCACCCAGAGAACGGCCACGAGAAGCTTTCGACTCCAGCTCACGTCGCTCAGCAAGGCGTAGACCAAGCTGAACGGAACGAAGAAGAAGCAAACGTCCTGCAGCCCTTTCGAGAAGTCCTCGGAGTACAGAACCTGCACCGCGTACAACGCCACCACCGCGGCGAGAACCCTAGGCAGCCAGACAACCGCCCGTCCGGCGGGTGGCGCTGAAGGGGGGACCGCCCCCGAGGACGCTTTAGCGACCGCAGGGGGTGGTGGGCCCCCTGCGGCGACAGGGCCCGCCGGCCGAGCGCTCCAGTCCCTCACCGCCGAGGCCAACACACCGCCCGCGATGACGAGATACAGCGGTACGAGCAGGTTGGCGGTGTCTCCACCGGCATGTAGTGGCACCCGGAATGGCAGCGCGGCGACGATTGCGAGGGGCAGCAGCATCGACCAGCGTCGAAAGACGAAGGCGAGGGCCACGGAGGCGCCTACAGCCAGTGCACCAAGAGCGACCATGCGGCCGGTGCTGTCGCGCAGGTCGGCAATCGCTCGCATGTCCCACTGGTCGCCGACGATCAAAACCGGGAAGAGAGCCAGCGCGAGGAGCATCAGGGCTGCGCGGAGGCGACCCGACGGCAGCAGGATCGCTGCCGCTGCCGTGCCGCCGGCGATCAGGACCCCCACCCCGGAAAGGACCTCGCTCAACCTTGGCTCCCTTCGCCCGCAACGCACGGCCCCACCGGACGCCGCTGGGCACGGTGCAGTTTCATCGCTCCCGGCGGCACGAGCACCCGGCCCTGGCCGAGCAGCTTGACCCGCAGCTTGTAGCGACCGGGGGGCGCGATGCCGTCGTTGCGTTCGCGACCGTCCCAGTAGTAGGTGTGGAACTTGTAGCGCTCGAGGAGACGGTCGCGGGCGAGCGTGATGACGAGCTTGCCGCCGGGCTTCACCACCTGGACCGTGGCATGGTCAGTCTGGGTAACCCGGAAGCGAATCCGCTCGCGGTCGAAGCGGCAATCGTCGTTGGGAGTGAAGGGTCGGACGACCTCCCGAGCTTCTCCCGGCTCTGGAGCCACTTTCGGGACGGCAACGAAGGAAACCTTGTCCAGCACCAGTGGGTCGCGCTTCAAGCGCTGGGACCAGGCGAAGGCGGCGAGGGTTGCGAGGACTAGGAGCGCGAAGACGAGCGCGGCCCAGGCATCAGCCTTCGGTCGCTGCATTGTCCTCGCCGACGATCACCGAGACCGGTGCGCCGCCTGAGACGGCGGCGACGTCGGCGGTCATCGGCAGGGCCTCCGAGATCCCCAGGGCAGCCGCGACCCGGCGTGCCTCCGGAGCATGGCCCCGCTCGAACATGACGACGCTGTCGGCGAAGCTGGTGCTGCTGTTGGTCACCGCGCCGAGCTGAAAGCCCTTGCGCTCGACCTTGTCGCCGTAGGTGGCGGCAAGACCGGCGACGGCGGTCCCGTTCAGCACGGTCACCTCGATTTCGGCCGGCTTCATCCGCGCCGCGGCCTTGCCTTGGCCGCCTTTGCCGCCGGCGTCGTCGGAGTCCTGGGTCACCAGGTAGACGGCCCCCGCGGCAAGCGCGGCCAGGACGACGAAGGTGGCCACGAGATAGCGCGGCTCGGCGAGATGAGCGCCGAAAGTGGACAGGGCCCCCCGCAGGCGCTCGAGGCGGGTCTGCTCCGGCAGCCCCGCCTCGCGACGGCGGCGGCGCTCCTGGCGCTCCTCCAGCGCCGCCTGCTCGGCCGTGCGCGCCTCCTCGAGGGCCCGCAGCTCCTCGGCTCGTTTCGCCGCGACCGCCGAGGTCGTCTCCTTGCGCTCGCTGTCGCGCTCGGGGGCGGAGCCGGCCCACTCACGCAGGCGCCGAACGTCCCGCCCCTGGGAGAAGGCGAGCATCGCCAAAACGGCAAGCCCGAGAAACGCAGCCAAGCCCGCGAAGGCACCGATTTCCTTGATCAACTCCAAGTGGCTGCGAGAGGCTACTCGTCGTAGGCGACCGCCGCCGCGTCCCCGCCCGGTGCGGTGATCATCTCGACGACTCGCTGCGCCAGGTTAACCTCGTCACCGGCCAGCACCAGGTCCTCCAACGAGTTGAGCGTCGCCTCGACCCAGTCCGCGTCGAGCGGCGTTTCCCGCACGGCGCGGCGGATCCGCTTCGCCGCGGTCGGCTGCCCGCTCTCGGCCACGCCGAACAGTTCCTCGTGCAGCTTCTCCCCCGGGCGAGGCTTGGTGAACTCGATCGCGACGTCAGCTTCCGGCTCGTAGCCGGCGAGCCGGATCATGTTGTGGGCGAGGTCGACGATCCGCACCGGCTCGCCCATGTCGAGGACGAAGACCTCGCCCTTGCCGGCGCCGATGTCGCCGGCGCGGATCACCAGCTGCACGGCCTCCGGGATCGTCATGAAGTAGCGGGTCATCTCCGGGTGGGTGACCGTCACCGGCCCGCCGCGCTCTATCTGGCCGCGGAAGATCGGCACGACGCTGCCCGAGGAGGCGAGCACGTTGCCGAAGCGGACGCTGGCGAAGCGGGTGCCAGGGTGCTTGCGGCCGGCGGACTCGACGATCCACTCGGCCATCGCCTTCGAGGCGCCCATCACGGTCTTCGGGTTGACCGCCTTGTCGGTCGATATCAGGACGAAGCGCTCGACGTCGGAGGCGGCGGCGGCCTCCGCGGTGATCCGGGTGGCGATCGCGTTGTTGCGGACGGCCTCCAGGGGGTTGGCCTCCATCAGCGGCACGTGCTTGTAGGCGGCCGCGTGGAAGACGACGCTGGGCTTGAAGCGTTGCATCGCCTCCAGCATCCGGTGCGGCTCCTTGCAGTCGGCGAGCACCGACTCGACGCTGGTGAAGTGCCGCTCCTCGACCATCTCGCGGTCGATCTCGAAGAGGTTGTCCTCGGCGTGGTCGAGCATCACCAGCAGGCGCGGCCCGACGCGGGCGATCTGGCGGCAGAGCTCGGAGCCGATCGAGCCGCCGGCGCCGGTTACGAGAACGATGCGGTCGCGCAGGTAGGCACCGACTCGGTCCAGCTCGAAGACGATCGGGTCGCGGCCGAGCACGTCCTCGACCTGGACGTCGCGCAGCTGCTTGTTGAGCTGGACCCCGCCGCGCAGGAGCTCGAACACGGTCGGCAGCGTGCGCACCCGGATCTCGCGCTCGCGGCAGGCGGCTACGACCTTGGCGCGGAGGGTCCCGGGGGCGGAGGGGATCGCGATCACGACCTCGTCGGGCTGGGTCTCGTCGAGGATCGTCGCGATCTGCTTGGTCGACCCGAGCACCTTGAGACCGAGCATCCGCATCCCCCGCTTGCGAGGGTCGTCGTCGACGAACCCGATCGCGGTCGCCCCAAGGTCCGGGTTGAGCTGCAGCTCCCGCACGACCATCTGCCCACCGGAGCCGGCGCCCACCACGAGCACCTCGTGCCTGGGGAGGCGGCCGGCGCGCGAGGGTCGCTCGACGATCAGCCGCACCGCGAGCCGGGCCCCGGTGATCAGCATCAGCGTCAGGAGAAAGTCCATCACCGCGACCGAGCGCGGCAGGCTGTGGGCGAAGGGCTGGATCACCGTGAAGGCGACGACGAGGATCGCGCTGGAGACGGCAACCGCGCGGACGATCAAGAGGAAGTCGCGGCCGCTGACGTAGCGCCACCACTTCTGGTAGAGCCCGAAGGCGGCGAAGACCGAGAGCTTGACGGCGACGACGAAACCGACGGCCTGCAGGAACAGCGTCCAGTAGCGGTCGGGCAGGCCGTTCGGATCGTCGAGGAAGCGCAGGCGGAAGGCCAGGTAGAAGGCCAGCGCGACGAGGGCGCCGTCGGCAACCAACTGGAGGACCCGGTTGCGGTAGACGGGGTGGTTCAACCGGCGCATGGAACCGGGCCAGTTTAGTTGCTGTTCGGTCGCGTCCCTACAATCCCCGCTTCTCGCATGCTCCTGCTCGCCAGCGTCACAGACTTCTTCCTCGACCCGATCGTCAACGCGGGGACCGACTTCATCAGCAGCACCGGGCTGCCGGCGGTCTTCATCCTGATGGCGCTGGAGTCCGCCTGCCTGCCGGTGCCGAGCGAGGCGATCATGCTCTTCGCCGGCTCCAGCGTCGCCGCCGGCGAGCTGACCATGTTCGGGGTCGTCGCCGCGGGCGTGCTCGGCAACCTCGTCGGCTCCTGGGCCGCTTACGCGGTGGGTTACTACGGCCGGATCGACCTGCTCGAGAAGAACAAGCTGATCCACCTGCCGCCGAAGTACCTGAAATGGGCGGACGACTGGTTCGCGCGCTACGGCGACGCGACCGTCTTCTTCTCGCGCATGCTGCCGATCATCCGCACCTTCATCTCGCTGCCGGCCGGGGTGGCGAAGATGCCCTTCTGGCGCTTCACCGTGCTTACCCTGCTCGGCTGCATCCCCTGGGTCCTGATGCTGAGCCTGATCGGCAAGAGCGTCGGCGACAACTGGGAGGAGTGGCGAGACCATCTGCATTACCTCGACTACGCGGTGCTGGCCGCGGCGATAGCCCTCGTCGTCTACCTGCTGTTGAGGCGGCGGGGTGGTGGTGGCAAGAGCGACGAGGAGCCCGTCGCGGCGCCGGAGCCGGAGCCGGAGCCGGCGGGCTCGCGCGGAGCTTGAGCGGTCCCGCCGAGGACAGCATTCCCGACCGCCGCGCCCTCGCGCTCGGCCTGGTCCAAGGCCCGGCCGAGCTGCTTCCCGTCTCCAGCTCGGCGCACATCGTGCTCGTGCCCTGGCTCGCCGACTGGGAGTGGGAGACGATCGACCCCGAGGTGCGCAAGAGCTTCGAGGTCGCGCTGCACGCCGGGGCCGCGGCGGCGCTGCTGATCGGCCAGCGCCGGCTGATCGCCGAAGAGCTGCGCGAGTTCGACCTGCGCGGGGCGACCGTGCTGGCGCTCTCCTTCCTCCCTGCCGCAGCTGTTGGCTACAAGCTCGAGCGGCCGATCGAGCGCCACCTCGGCGGGCCTTGCGCGACCGCGATAGGGCTGCTCGTCGGGGCGGTGGCGATGATCGCGGGGGACGCGCGGCCCCAGCTGCGCGGGCGGGGCGAGGCGGGAGCCGCCGACGGGCTCGCCCTCGGCGTGGCGCAGACCGCGGCGCTCGCGCCCGGCGTCTCGCGCAACGGCATCACGCTGGCGGCTGCGCGCTGGCGTCATTTCTCCCGCGACCAGGCAAACCTGCTCTCGCGCACGATCGCGCTGCCGATCATCGTCGGGGCCACCCTGCTGAAGGGCGTTCGCCTGCGCCGTCGCGGTGCCTCACCCGCGTTGCGCCGGTCGATGGCGATCGGCGTCGCCGCCTCCTTCGCCTCCACCCTCGCCTCCCAGCGCCTGATCAAGCTGGTCGAGCGCGACCGGGCGCTGTGGCCCTATGCGGCGTACCGACTGGGGCTCGCGGCTGTGGTGCTCTCGAAATTGCGTCGTTAGCAGCTAATTCCAAAATTTGGACGAACTTGGAGTTGATTTGGAGTTAGCTTGGCGTTTCCCACGACACCTGGAGGACCGATGATCACCAAGGCAGACTTCATAGGAATCCCCTCGCAGGACGCCGAGCGCTCGCGGGGGTTTTACGTCGAGACGCTCGGGTTGCGCCCGGACGCGAACTCACGCTTCGAGTTCTGGGCCGGGGAGACGTGCTTCGGCATCTGGGAGCCGGAGAAATTCGGGATGGAGTTCGCGGCGCAGAAGAACGCGCACCCGGCGCTGCACGTGGACGACGTCGCTGCGGCGCGAACGGAGCTCGAGGCCAAGGGGGTGGAGTTCGCCGGCGAGATCATGGACACCGGGGTCTGCCACATGGCCTTCTTCACCGATCCCGACGGCAACGACCTGATGCTTCACAACCGCTACGCGCCGCAGGGCAGCTGAGCGGCAGGCCGGGCTGAAAGAATCGCTGCATGAGCGGCGACGCGTACGCGAGGGCGGGGGTCGACCAGGGGGCAGCCGACGCCGCCGTCGCCGGGCTGGTCAAGGCGCTCGGGGCGATCCAGCTGGGACGCCCCTCCCGCCAGGTGCCGCTGCCGGGCCACTACGCGAGCGTGATCAAGCTCGACGAGCGGACGGGCATCGCGCTCTCCACCGACGGCGTTGGGACGAAGCTGCTGGTTGCCGAGCAGCTCGGCCGCTTCGACACCGTCGGCATCGACTGCGTGGCGATGAACGTCAACGACGTGATCTGCGTCGGCGCCGAGCCGCTGGCGATGCTCGACTACGTCGCGATCGACCGCGCCGACCCCGAGGTCTGCGAGCAGATCGGCGTCGGCCTCGCCCGCGGGGCCGAGCTGGCCGGGATCGAGATCCCGGGCGGAGAGCTGGCACAGCTCGGCGACATGGTGCGCGGCTTCGACGTCGCCGGCGCCTGCTTCGGCACCGTCGGCCTCGACGAGATCGTCGACGGGTCGGCCGTACGGCCGGGCGACGCGGTGATCGGCCTGCCCTCCTCCGGCATCCACTCAAACGGCTACACGCTCGCTCGCTCGGCTCTGGACGGCCTTCCCCTGGACGAGGATCCCGAAGGCCGCCTCGGCAGGCCCCTCGGCGAGGTCCTGCTCGAGCCGACCGAGATCTACGTCAAGCCGGTCCTCGAGCTGCTGCGCTCGGAGGTAGAGGTGCGCGGCCTCGCCCACATCACCTCCGGCGGCCTCGGCAACCTGCTCCGCCTCGCAGCCGAGGTCGGCTACGAGATCGACGCGCCGCTCCCCGTGCCACCGATCTTCGAACTGATTGCCGAGCGCTCGGGCACTGCCGACGGGGAGATGCACGAGGTCTTCAACATGGGCTGCGGCTTCTGCTGCATCGTCGCCGCCGGCGACGATGCAGCAGCACTCGAGCAGTTGCGTCAGTGGTATCCGAACGCAGACCGGATCGGCCAGGTGAGCGAGAAGGGTTAAAGGTCAAACGCATCTGAGTCGTTACTACATTGCAATCGAATGCCGCGGACCACAGGAGACCAAAGGTGCAAGAGCAGATAGTCGAGGTGTCCCTTCCCAACGGCTCCACCGCGCTGGCGCGGGTAGCGGCGGTGGACGAGGAGGGAGCCAAGAAGGTCGGTGCGATGGGCAAGCTCGATTTCGACGGGGTGGGCGAGACGCTCCAGGGCGTGGCCAAGGCGATCCACGCAGCCTTGGCCAAGGTCGAACCCAACAGGACCACCGTCGAGTTCGGCATGGAGCTTGCGGTCAAGAACGGGAAGCTGAGCGGCCTCTTGGTCGAGGGGGAAGGAAGGGGTTCGCTCGTCGTGACGCTCGAGTGGGCCAACGAGCGTTAGGCGAACTCGGTGGCGGAGGGAAACCCGCTCATATCCCTGCTGGACGAGTGCGTGGTTCGAATCGACCGCGGCGGCGAGTTCAGTGGGACCGGGTTCTTCGTAGCCCAGGGGGAGATTCTCACTTGCGCCCACGTGGTCGACGGCGGGAAGCCGATTACGGTTTCGAGGGGAGGTTGGACGTCCCCGGCCGAGATCGTTGCCTCCGCTCCCCAGCTCGAGGGGGATTCCCCGTTGGAGGGTTTCGCCTTTCCCGACATCGCCCTGCTGCGAGTGGGGGAGCCGCCCGACGGGCACCAGAGCGTCCGGCTCGGGGTTGAAGTACCAGCAGCCGGCGACGAAGCCGATCGCCTCAGGCTGTCGGCCTTCAGCCGAGGCATGCACCGACCCGGGGTAGTCGAGTCTCACGGGACGAGGGTCGAGTTCGAGGGCGTCTTCGGGGACCTCGGCGTCTTCAAGCTGAGGGACGGCCAGGTGGTGCCCGGGTTTAGCGGCAGTCCCCTGCTGAACATGCGCACCGGCCTCGTCTGCGGCGTCATCGAGAGCACGCGCGAGGAGCACGACCCCAGAGCGTTCGCCGTTCCGATGTCGGTGGTAGTGGACGAGTTCCAGGGGCTAATCGAACGCAGCGAAGCCGCACACACGAACGGAACCTGGGACGACGCCGTCGAGGGCGAACGCGCGGCGGCCGCGACGCGGCGGGGAGAGGCCAGGAAGCTGCCCATCCTGCCTCCCCCCTACGAGCTGGATCCCAAGGCCGAGTACGCGCCGAGCGAGCTGCTCAAGCCACGCTACAGCGCCGTCGAGCTGATCGAGCGCGAGGAGCTCCAAGCGCAGTTCATGCACTGGAGAGAGTCACCCAAGCGACTGGATGTCCTCTTGGTCACCGGCAGTGGTGGGTCGGGCAAGACCCGCCTGGCGCTCGAGGAGTGCGGGCGGGCGGAGCGGGCGGGATGGACGGCAGGCCTTCTCACGCTGGACGCGGTGACAGACGTGGGCGCAAAGCTCGAGCGACTCGTGGAGTGGCCGGGCCGCTTGCTCGTGGCGATCGATTACGCCGAGACCCGGCCCGAGGCGGTCGGCTCTCTGATCGGGCAGCTCGCATATCGGGCGAGTGGCGCGGCCGTGCGGCTGGTGCTCGTCTGCCGCCAGGCCGGCACGAGGCGAGAGCTGGAGGAGCTGTTTGCGAGCGGAGACGACCGAGAGGCGATCGCCGCGGTCCTGAGGCAGGCCGAGGAGGTCGGGCTCGGCGACCCCGAGCACCGGCTCGACAGCCGGCGCCTGTTCGAGGCGGGGGTCGTCGCCTTCCGCGCGCAGCTGGGCACCGAGGCCGCGGCTGTGCCGCGGGTGTCACTGGAGCAAGCGCACTTCGACCGACCCCTCTTCGTCCTCGCGGCAGCGCTGCTCTGCGCCGAGGATCCGACAATCGACATAGACACGCTGGGCCGCGACGAGGTGATGCTCGAGCTGATCGATCGCCACGAGGCACAGTACTGGCAACGCTGGGACAGAAGTCTGGGCACTGAGCTGGATCGATCGCTGCACGCGCCAGCCGCGGCTGTGGCGACGATGCTGGGGGCCGACACCGAGGAGGAAGCGCTCTCACTCGTGGGTGCGATACCCCACCTGGAGGAGGCGGTGCCGGAGCGAAAGCTGGAAGTCGCGCGCTGGCTCAGCCACCTTTACGCCAGCGGGCAGCTGGATCGGGCGCCGGCGATCTCGCCGGTCGAGCCGGACATGCTCGGGGAGGCACTCGTCGGGCGAGAGTGCACGAAGCGCCCGGAGCTCATCGAGGCCGCACTGGACACAGCGTCCGAGGCCCAGCTGGCGCGGGCGCTGAACACCCTGGCCCGCGCCTGCACGGGAAGCGATCCGCTGGCCGAGCAGGTCGGCCGGGCACTAGGCGAGCGCCTGCCGGGCCTCGTCCGGCAGGCCATCCACTCGACCTCCGAGCCGGAGCTGGCGGCGTCGGTCGAGCTCGCCGTCCTCGCCTCCCGGCCGAGAGCAAAAGTCGTGGAGGCCGCACGGCGCGCCGGCGAAGCCGGGCCGGCGATGGCCGGCCTGGCGGCAGCCCTCTACCGGGTGGCCATCGAGACGCTCCGGAGGGAGGTCGAGAAGCCCGCTTCCCCGAGTGAATTCGCTGGCCTGCTGGCTGGCTTCTCCATCGCCCTCGCCCACAGCAACCGCGGGGAGGAGGCGGTGGAAGCGGGCGAGGAGGCGGTGGAAATCCGGAAGGTGTTGGCGATGGGGGACGAACTGGCGATAGGGGACGAACTTGAACACCAGCATGCGCTCGCCAACTCCCGCAACAACCTGGCCGGGCTCTTCAATGACATGTGGCGGAGCGAGGAGGCGGTAGAGGCGGTAGAGGCGGCGGTAGAGGGCTATCGGAGCTTGGTGGCACATGACCGCGATCGCTATCTGCCCTCGCTCAGCGGTGGGCTCGTCACCCTCTCGAACGTCCTCGGCAACCTGGGGAGAGGAGAGGAAGCGCTGGAGGCGATCGAGGAGGCGGTAGAGGGCTATCGGGAGTTCGCGGATGACGATCCGGAGCGCTGGCTGCCGGAGCTCGCCGGCTCGCTGCGCAACCTGGCGGGAGTCCTTCCGCCGCGCAGATGGAGGGAGGAGGCGCTGCCCCTCGTCCGGGAGGCCGTCGATTGGTGTCGAGAGCTGTTCGAGCTCGATCCGAAGCGTCATGCGGCAGAGCTGTCGATAGCCCTAAACGACCTCTCGAACGTCATAGGAATACTCGGCGACGAGACGGAGGCGCTGGAGGCGATCGAGGAGGCGGTGAAGCTGCAGCGGGGGCTGCTCGACGAAGCCGGAGAGCACTACCTGCCGGCCCTGGCCGCCTCGCTCAACAACCTGGCGACACTGCTTGGGCGGAATCGACGGATGGAGGAGGCGCTGAGGGTGATCGAGGAGGCGCTGGAGTGCTTCGGTAGCTTGGCGGCAGACGATCCGGAGCGCTGGCTGTCGGAGCTCGCGATGTCGCTCGAAAACCTCTCCACGATCCTCCGCAACCTGAACCGCAGCGAGGAGGCGCTGGAGGCGATCGAGGAGGCGCTGGAGGAAAATCGGCAGCAAGACGCGGTCGGGTTCATCCTGCTGAGCCGGGCGCAATGGCACTCCGACGAGGGTGACCTGGCCGGGGCCGTCGCGGACGGGGTGCTCGCCCTGGACGGGGCGCGCGGGGTGCGAGGGGACGAGCTCTCTTCCGACGCTCGCGCCTTCCTGGGTCGCCTGCGCTCGTCCGACGAGGCTGCGTTCGATTCGATCTGGGAGCGCGACATCGGCCGGAAGCTGCCGGATTGGCTGGCCAGTCCGGCCGCCGGCGACGAGGGCTGGACCATTCTCTACAAACGAGCTGAGGAGGAGAGTGCCCAGCCCGAGCGCAATCCACTCATGGAGTGGATTGCGCTCGGGGGAGAGGAGTCCTTCGATTACCTGGAAGAGAACTCCGACGAGCTCCTCGCCCCACACGTTGTAAGCGCCTTGCATGAGGCCGCACTACTGGCTCCCGAACTCCCGGCCCTCCTGGCCCGTGTCGCGCTGCTGGACCTCGCCAGGATGTACGGCTCAGCCCGAGCGATCGCAGAAGTCGAAGGGGTGGAGCCGTTCGCGGCTGACAGCGAGTGCCTGGAGGCCGCGGAAGACCCGCGGACGCTGGCGATTGCGAGGCTGTGTTCGGGTTCTTACAGCGACGATCCGGACATCCAGTTCCATCACGCGCTCGCGGCGGCGGCGGCCGGGCAGACGCAGGAGGCCGATCAGGCGATCGAGCGCTGCCGCCGGCTTCTGCCGTCTGGAAAGCGGTACGAGTACCTGGCCCGCATCGATGGGCTCTTGGCCTCGGGGGACGCCCGGTCCGCCCCGCTCGAGCGGCTGCGAACCGCTTTCCTCGAGGCGCCCTCCGAAGACGCCGCCGACTGAGGCCCGATTGCAGGCAGCAGGCGGAGGGCGGCGAACCATCGAACGGTGACGACGGCGACAATAGCGTGACCCTGGTGGAAGCCCGACCGACAAGCAGCGCGATGATCGGGACCGTGCTCTCCGGTCGCTACCGGCTGGAGGCGAAGCTGGGCAGCGGCGGCATGTCGACCGTCTACCTGGCGCGCGATCAGACCCTCGACCGGCCGGTCGCGGTCAAGGTGATGCACCGCGAGATGTCCGAGCAGGCTGACCAGCTCGAGCGCTTCCGCCAGGAGGCGCGCTCCGTCGCCAAGCTCTCCCATCCCAACGTGGTCTCGGTGATCGACGCGGGCGAGGACGGCGGTCACCCGTACATCGTCTTCGAGTACGTCGAGGGAGAGACGCTGAAGCAGCGGATAGCCCGGGACGGGGCCCTCGCGCCGCAGGAGGCGATCGCCTACGCGATCGAGGTGGCGCGCGGCCTCTCGGTCGCGCACGCGCGCAACATGGTCCACCGCGACATCAAGCCCCAGAACGTCCTGATCGACGCCGAGGGACGGGCGAAGCTGACCGACTTCGGCATCTCGCGACAGCTCGAGCAGGACGGGATGACCGCGACCGGTCGGGTGCTGGGCACCACCGACTACGTCGCGCCCGAGCAGGCGATGGGACGAAAGGTCGACCCCCGCTCCGACGTCTACTCGCTCGGCGTGGTCCTCTACGAGATGCTGGTGGGGCAGGTTCCCTTCCAGGCCGAGAGCCAGGTCGGCGTGGCGATGAAGCACGTCAACGAGGAGCTGCCCGACGTGCAGCGGCGCAGGCCGGAGGTCTCCGCCGCCGTGGCGCTCGTGGTCGAGCGGTCGACCGCCAAGGACCCGAGCCAGCGCTACCAGGACGTCGGCGAGATGATCGACGACCTCTCGACCGCGCTCGAGGTCGAGGCGGCGCGGGCGGGGTCGACGACGGGTGAGGCGACCAGCGTCCTGGAGGCGGTGCCGGCGCCGAAGCGCGAGCTCTCGACGCGCGCGCGCTGGAGCTGGGCCGCGATCGCCGGGCTGCTGCTGGTCGCCGGCGCCGTGCTGCTCGCCGTGCAGCTGATCTCCAGCGGTCTCGGCGGTGGCGGGGCCAACGAGGGCAAAGGCCAGCCGGTGTCG
The DNA here is from genome assembly GCA_036376915.1 of Solirubrobacterales bacterium. Classification (GTDB taxonomy): domain Bacteria; phylum Actinomycetota; class Thermoleophilia; order Solirubrobacterales; family 70-9; genus VRUE01. Next base: position 77,163 of record DASUZK010000059.1, on the reverse strand, counting down.
CTCAGCTCGGCGACCGACTACGACCCGCAGGGGGACGAAGAAGAGGTCGGCAGCAAGATCGCGCTCGCCGTCGACGGCGACCCGACCGGGACGGCGTGGGAAACCGAGCACTACGACTCCGACGACTTCGCCGGGACCAAGACCGGCCCCAACGAAGGGGTCGGCGTCTACGTGACGGCGAGCTCGCTCGCCAGGCCCAGGAAGATGATCGTCCGCACCCCGACCCCCGGCTGGGACGCACAGGTCTTCGCCGCGGCCAGCGGGCCGCCGGGCGAAGTGTCCGAATGGGGCGAACCGGTGGGCATCGCGATCGACGCCTCCTCGGTCGAGGAGATCGACCTCACCGTCCCCGCGCCTTCGCGCTACTTCCTGCTCTGGTTCAACAGGGCCTCAGAAGCCCGCGACCAGGCCGGTCGCTACCAGGTCGAGATCAGCGACATCGAGCTGCTGCGCTGACGTCGTAGATCTTTCAGGGATACCGCCCGCGTACCCTGTCGAAATGACTCGGCCCACCCTGCCCCTTGCCGCTCTTACGGCGATTGTCGCCGGCGCGATCGCACTGGGCGGCCCCGATGGAGGTGCGGATGCGTCTCCGCCGGCCTGCTCCGCCGAGCCAGAGGCGCCTTCGCTCGAGCTCGAATTCGTACTGCAGGCCGGCGAAGAGAGGGTTACGGCGCGCACTCGCGACCAGGCCGTGGCGATCGTCTGCGCGCGGCTGCGGGCCCTCGGAATTGCCGACGGAGAGGTCCACGCGCGGGGCAGGAACCGCCTTCGCGTCGTCTTGCCCGAGGGGCTGGAGCCCGGCGACGCTCGACGGGTGGCGGATCGGCTCGGTGCCACGGCTCAGCTCGGCTTCTATGACTGGGAACCCAACCTGATCGGTCCCGAGCTGGCGATCGGCGGGAACCCCGGCTGGAAACCGAAGGCGAGCGCGTTGAGGCGAGCGAAACGCGAATGGCGAGCAGCCGGACGACCGTACAGCTCGCCGCAGAACGCCCGGCTGATTCTCTCCGGCGCATTCCCGACCCCCTACGGCGCGGTCGAGCTTGCCTCCCGACAAGAGCCGCGCTCGCCCTGTGCCAACTGCACCGCTTCGGGCTCGCGCTTCTATATGTTCGACCGCTCGGCAGCCCACGAGCTGACCGCCGGACCGGTCGCCAGGAGGACGGATCTTCGCACCGGCGGCACTCAGCGAAACGGCATAGTGCTCGAGGTGCCGCTCGGCATCACGATCGTTTCCGAGCAGCCGACCAGCCGCTCTGGTGAAGTCCTCACGGCAGGCGAGCCCGGCTGGTATGCGTTCAAGGACAGGCCGGCCCTCACAGGCGTCGACATCGTCAATCCAAGACAGGAAGCTACCGAGCTCGGTCAGCCAAATGTCACCTTTGCCTTCACCGCCAAGGGACGGATCGCCTTCGAGCGACTCACCCGTGCGATCGCCTTCCGGGGCGCGGCGCGAGCGACCGGCCGAGTTACCTCGAGGAAAGCTGAAAGGCTGTCTGGCCACTTCGCCGTCGTTTTCGATCGCGAAGTGAAGACTCGCCCGATCATCAACTTCGCCGAAAACCCCGACGGGATCGACGGCCGAACCGGCGCTCAAATCTCGGGAGGCTTCGCCAGCTTCGGGGAAGCCAAGGCCTTCGCCGCGATCCTGCGGACGGGCTCCCTGCCGATCGCCTTGACGCTGGTAAGGCAGCGAACGCTGCCAGCTCAGAACTCGTAGGAACGCGCCTTGGCGTGGCGCTCCAGCGCCAGCTCCACCAACCGGCCGCAGAGCTCCGGGTACGCGACCCCACTTGCCTCCCAGAGCTTGGCGTAGACGCTGGTCTGGGTGAAGCCGGGCATGGTGTTGATCTCGTTGACGAGGACGGTGCCGTCGGGTTCGGCGAAGAAGTCGCAGCGGGCGAGGCCCGAGCAACCCGCCAGCTCGAAGACGCGGGCCGCGAGGTCGCGGACGTGCGCCAGCTGCTCCTCCCCGATCGGCGCCGGGACGACCAACTCCATGCCGCCGTCGCGGTACTTGGTCTCGTAGTCGTACCAATCGCCGTTGGCGACGACCTCTCCTGGAATCGAGGCCTCGACCCGATCGTTGCCGAGCAGCGAGCACTCGACCTCGCGGCCGGCAGCGTGGGCCTCGACGATCACCCGGGGGTCATGACGGCGGGCGAGGGCGACCGCGTCGTCCAGCTCCACCCCCGTTCCCTCGACCCGGCTGATCCCCACGCTGGAGCCGAGGCGGGAGGGCTTGACCCAGAGGGGCGAGCCCATCGACTCGCAGCGCTCGCGCCAGCCCGGTTCGCCGGCACCGGCGAAGGCGACCTGAGGGACTCCCGCCTGGGCGAAGAGCCGCTTCAGCGTCAGCTTGTCCATGCAGATCGCCGAAGAGAGCACGTCGGAGCCGACGTATGGCAGCTCGAGCCACTCGAGCAAGCCCTGGACGCTGCCGTCCTCGCCGAAGGGGCCGTGCAAGGCGGGAAAGGCAACCTCGCAGCCGAGCAGGCCTTCGCCGGGCGCCAGCGAGACCGGCGAACCGTCACAGCTCCAGACCCCTTCGCGGGAGATCGTCACCCGCAGCGGCTCATGCCCGGCCTCTTCGAGGCCGCGCGCCACCGCCTCCCCCGAGCGCAGCGAGACGTCGTGCTCCGAGGAGCGCCCGCCGCTGAGCACCGCGACCCTCATTCTTCTATCCCCGCTTCGGGTTCGGTGGCGCCGGCGGCAGCTGTGCCGACCACCAGGCTCACGGTGTCGCCGGGCTTCAATTCGGACCCCGGCGGGGGGAACTGGTCGGTGACGCGACCCACCTGCGAGGGGACTTCGGTCGGCTGTTCGGAGACAGTCGGCTTCAGGCCCGCCGCCCGCACGGCTTCCACCGCTTCGGAGCGCAGCTGGCCGATCACGTTCGGCGCCGTCGATTTCTCTTCGCCCTTGGAGACGACGATCGAGACCGTCGAGCCGGCCGGCAGCTTGGAGCCGGCATTCGGCGCCTGGTCGATCACCTCGCCGGCGGGTGAGGCACTCTCCCGTTCTTCGACGCTGGGCACGAAGCCGCGGCCGCGGATCTGCTGCACCGCAACCGAGCGCTGGGTGCCGACGAGCACCGGCACCGCGGCCAGCTTCGGGCCGGTGGAGACCCGCAGGACGACTTCGCTTCCGCGCGTCGCCGTCGAGCCGCCGGCGGGCAGCGAGTTGATCACCAGCCCCTGTTCCACCTTTTCGGAGACCGTCTTTTCGATCCGCGGGTCGAAGCCCGCTTCTTCGATCTCGGCTTCGGCCGCGGCCGCCATCAGCCCGGCGGTCGACGGGACCCTGGCGGTCCCCGGGCCGGAGCTGACCGTGAGCACGATCTTCGGCTTCGAGCAGAAGAAGGAGAGGAAGGCGCAATCGAGCGAGGCCTCGCTCGCCGGCGGCGAGGCGAGCGGATCCTGCTCGAGCACCGTGTTCGCCGGAGCTTCCCGCTCGACCCGCTTCACCTCCCCGACCTCGAAGCCGTTCTGCTGGAGCAGGGAGATCGCCACGTTGAGATCGTTGTCCTTCACGTTCGGCACCTCGGTCGTCGTGTCGCGCGTCAGCGCGAAGCCGACGAGGGCGCCGATCAGGACGGCAGCCGCCACCAGCAGCCAGCCGAGACGCCTGCGGCGGCGTGCCTCCGCCTCTTCGTCGTACCCCTCCGCCACCGGCTCGGAGGGAGTTGCCACGACCGGCGGCAGCGGCGCAAAGGCCGCCGTGCCTTCCGCCCCCCCGCCGGGATCGCGCAGGGCCGCGTCGAGGGCGGCGATGAAGGCGTCGGCGTTCTGGAAGCGCTGACCCGGCTCCTTCTCCAGCGCCCTCATCACGACCGCGTCGAGGGCGGGTGAGACGTTCGGGTTGATCGAGCTCGGCCGCTGCGGCGCCTGGGAGACCTGCTTCATCGCCACGGCGACGGCGGACTCGCCCTCGAACGGCACCCGGCCGGTGAGGGTCTCGTAGAGCATCACGCCGATCGAGTAGAGGTCGGAGACGGCGGTGACGTCCTGGCCCTGGGCCTGCTCGGGCGAGAGATAGTGCGGCGTCCCCATCACCGAGCCGGTCTGGGTGATCTCCGAGACGCCCGCGCGGGCGATGCCGAAATCGGTCACAGTCGCCTTGCCGTCGGCGTCGACGATCACGTTCTGGGGCTTGAGGTCGCGGTGGACGACGCCGTTGCGGTGGGCGAAGCGAGCGCCCTCGAGGACCTGGCGGATCAGGCCGGCCGCCTGCTCCGGGGTGAGGCCGGCGTCGATCAGCTGCTTCAGCGAGCGCCCCTCCAGGTACTGCATCGCGATGTAGTAGGTGCCGTCGACGTCGCCGCGGTCGAAGACGGAGACGACGTTGGGGTGCTGAAGGCCGGCCGCCGCCTCGGCCTCACGCCGGAAACGCTCGACGAACTCGCGGTCCTGGACGAAGCGGGCGTGCAGCACCTTGAGCGCGACCTGGCGCTGCAGGTGCGTGTCCTCGGCCAGCCAGACGTCGGCCATCCCGCCTGAGCCGATCCGCCTCTCGATCCGGTACCGCTCGTCGACCACGGACCCCTGTGTCACCTCAGCCACGCGCTAACCCTTTCATTCGCTGCTCAAGATGGCTTCGGCGACGGCGGCGAAGATCGGCGCGGCGACGTCGTTGCCGAACTGGGTCGTGCACTCGACCGTCGCCGCGATCGCGATCCGCGGGTCCTCGGCGGGGGCGAAGCCCATGAACCAGGCCTGGTTCTCGTCGGTGCCGCCGCCGCAGGACTCGTTGTAGGGAGTTTCCGCCGTGCCGGTCTTGCCGGCCACGGTCACGCCTTCGATCGCCGCGTTCGTGCCGGTGCCTTCGCTGACCACGCCTTCCATGGCGGTGGTCAGCTCTGCTGCTGTCTCCTCGCTGATCGGCTCGCTGTACTCGGAGGGGTCGAGGCTCTTCGTCACCCGCCCGTCCGGGTCGACGACGCGGCTCCAGAGCTGCGGCTTCATCAACTTGCCGCCGTTGGCGATCGCCGCCGCGACCTCGGCCATCTGCAGCGGCGTCGCCAGCAAGCGCTCCTGCCCGATCGCCACTCGCGCGATGTCGATCGGGTCGCTCGGCCCGAGAAGCTCCCCTTCCTCGAAGAGGCCGCTGGTCGAGAGCTGGTCGGAGGGGAGATCGATCGCCGGCTTCGAGTTGAAGCCGAACTTGTCCATGTATTCGAACAGCGTGTCCTGCCCGACCCGTTCGCCGAGCTGCGCGAACCATGTGTTGACCGAGTTGGTCAGCGCCGTGTCGAGGGCGATCGGTCCGAAGTCCTCGTCGAAGTCGTTGTGCAGCGGCTGTCCCTGTACCTCCAGCGTGCCCGGCGCGTCGATCGTCGTCTCCGGCGTGATCGTGCCGCTGTCGAGGGCGGCGGCAGCAGTCACCACCTTGAAGGTCGAGCCGGGCGGGCGCTCACCCTGCGTACCCCGGTTCACCAGCGGCGCTTCCAACTCGTTCTTGTTCAGCTCGGTCAGTTCGTAGGGGACGCGGTTGGGGTCGTAAGAAGGATTGGAGGCAAGCACCCTGATGCGCCCGCTCCGCGGCTCGATCGCCACCACGGCGCCGAAGCCGGCTGCCTCCAGGCCTTCCAGCGCGACCGCCTGGGCGGTCGGGTCGAGGTTGGTGACGACGTCGTTGCCTTCCTGGGTGTGGCCGCGCAGCTCGTCGAGGATCGAGGTGAATTCCGAGTCGTTGCCGACCAGCTCGTCGTTGTGGAACTGCTCGAGCTCGCTGTCGCCCTCTTCGACGAAGCTGTAGCCGATCGGGTGGCCGTAGAGCGGCCCCTCCGGGTAGCGGCGCACGTAGCGCAGCGACTCCCCCCTCCCCTTCGGGACCGAGCGGGCGATCACGGTGCCGTCGGCCGCCAGGATCCGGCCGCGCTTGATCTGCTGCTGCTCGAAGAGCGGGCGTGTGTTGGCGTCCTCTTCCTCCAGCGCCTCGGCGTCGAAGACCGACCAGTACGAGGTGAACCCGATCAGCACCGCGAAGAGAGCGACGATCAGGCTGAAGAGCTTGACGATCTGGGGGTTCACCGGTTCTCCAGGGCGAGGCCGCCGAGGCGGGCTTCGGCTCCGGCCTCTCGCCGGGCTCGGTCGGAGACGAGCAGGAGCAGAGCCAGCAGGACGAAGTTGGCGACGATCGAGCTGCCGCCATAGCTGATGAAGGGCAGGGTGACGCCGGTCAGCGGGATCACCCGGGTCACGCCGCCGATGATCACGAAGGCCTGGATCGAGAAGACCGCGGTCAGGCCGGTCGCCAGCAGCTTCGAGAAGCCGTCGTCGGCGATCAGGGCGATCTTGAAGCCCCGGGCGGCGGTGAGGAGGTAGATCATCACGACGCCGCAGGCACCGAAGAGGCCGAGCTCGTTGACGATCAGCGAGTAGATCGTGTCGGTCTGGGCGGCCGGCAGCAGCGCGTCGTCGGTGCCGGGAATCGTGATCAGCGCCTGTCCGAAGCCCTTGCCGAAGAGGCCGCCGTCGGCCTGAGCGAAGATCGACTGGAGGATCTGGTACCCGCTGCCCTTCGGATGGGCGTAGGGGTCGAGCCAGATCTCGACCCGGTCGTGCACGTGCGGCACGGTCGAGGCGAAGAACCAGGCGCCGACGAGGAACATCGCCATCCCTATCGCGACGAAGGAGAAGCGGCCGGTCGCCACGTAAAGCAGGGCGAGGAAGGCGGCGAAGAACATCAGCGAGCTGCCGAGGTCGCGGATGAAGACGAGCATGAACATCGACGCGCCCCAGACCACCAGCATCGGGCCGAAGTGCTTGAGCGGCGGCAGCGTCACCCCGAGCACGCGGCGCGCACCGACGATCAGCACCTCCCGGTGCTCGCGCAGGTAGCTGGCGAGGAAGACGACGAGGCAGATCTTCGAGAACTCGGCCGGCTGGAAGGCCAGGGGCCCGACCTTGACCCCGAGGTAGGCGCCGTTGACCTGCTGTCCGATTCCCGGCAGGCGGGGCGCCAGCAGCAGCAGCAGCCCGACCACGGCGATCGTGTAGCGGTAGCGCTCGAGCACGTCGTAGTCGCGCAGGAGCTGGATCGTGAGGACGAAGAGGACGAGCCCGAGCACGAACCAGTTGGCCTGGTCGCGGGCGAGGTCGGGGTCGATCCGGTAGATCATCACCAGGCCGAACGCGGTCAGCAGGGCGACCAGGGGGAAGAGGTATGGGTCGGCGTCGGGGAGCCGGACGCGCAGGTAGAGGTGGGCAGCCAGGCAGACCGCGAGGAAGTAGGCGCCGTAGGCGAGGCTGGCGTCGTCGATCCGGGCGCCCTCCTGGGCGAAGACCGCGGTGAAGCCCGCGGTGAGTAGCAGAGCAACGGGAACCAGGGCCGTCAGCTCCCGGTTGCGAGCGCTCACCTGACTCCCTGGGACCGTTCGATGTCTTCGACCAGCGAGACCGCGTCGGCACGCGATCGCAGGTCGTGGGCGGTGACGGAGTCGCGGCGGCGCGGCGCCAGCGACTCGGTCTGGACCGGGGTCGCGTAACGCTCGTCGTAGAGGGAGATCCCAAGGGGAAGCTCGTACGGCAGGCCACGGTAGAGGGCTACGCGGCCGCCGTCGTCGGTGCCGAGAAACCAGACCTGGCGGTTTCCGTACCAGGCGCCGAAGGCGAGGGCGGCCAGGATTACGAGGACGGCCAGTGCCGAGGCGGCGCGACGCAGGCGGCGGCGCGGCGGCTTGGCCGCCAGCGTTTCGCGGCGCTCTTGGGCCGCGGCTGCCGCCGCCCGCCGGCGCACCTCGGTTGCGGTGAGGCCCGCCTCCTCCGCGCTGGAGCCGATAAGCGTCGCGCCCTCGGAGGGGCGGCGCGGTGCCGCGGCGTCTTCGAGACGGAAGGCGAGCGCCGTGATGTTGTCGCGGCCGCCCGCGCGGTTGGCTTCGTCCACCAAGGCTCGCACTGCCGCCTGCATCGTCGTCGCGGCGGAGAGCAGCTTCGCGATCTGGGCCTCGGCGAGCATCGTCGTCAACCCGTCCGAGCAGATCAGGAAGACGTCGCCCGGGCCGGCGGACACCGTGTGCACGTCCGGCTCGACCTCCGGCTCGGGGCCGAGTGCCCGGGTGATGATCGAGCGTTGCGGGTGGTCCTCGGCCTGCGCGTCGGTGAGCTGGCCCTTGCGGCGCATCTCCTCGACCAGGGAGTGGTCGCGGGTGAGCTGGTCGAGCCGCCCGCCCCGCAGGCGGTAAGCGCGGCTGTCGCCGACGTGGCCGATCGCCACCTCCTCTCGCTCGGAGTTGACGATCGCCGCCGTCAGGGTCGTCCCCATCCCGGCCCGCGAGGGGTCTTCGCGGGCGAGGTCGTGGATGCGTCGGTTGGCCGCGAGGATCGTCTCGCGCAGAACCTGCTCGGCCGGGCCGTCCGGCAGGTCGATGTCGAAGGCGTCGGCGGCGGCGCGGGAGGCGACCTCGCCCGCCTGCGCGCCGCCCATCCCGTCGGCGACGACGAAGATCGGCGGCCGCACGAAGAAGGCGTCCTCGTTGGCGTTGCGCTGGCGGCCGGTGTCGGTGCGGAAGGCCTGGTCGTCGATGCGCAGCATCAGCCGGCCTCGAACCTGAGCTCGGTGTCGCCGATCCTCACCACGTCTCCGTCGATCAGCTCCGCCTCGCCGCTGAGGGTCGCGTCGTTGAGTTGAGTCCCATTGGTCGAGCTCATGTCCTCGATATAGGTACGGCCATCGCGACTGAAGATCCTGGCGTGCACGCCGGAGGCATAGCGGTCGTCGATGCGCACGTCCGCGTCGGTCGAGCGGCCGATCGAGAGGCCGCCGATCAGATCGAAGCGCTCACCGGGCTCGAGGCCGCCGCCGCGCTCGGCAACCAGCCAGACGTCGGGGCTCGGTTGCGGTGCGACCGCGGCAACCGGGTGGAACCCGGTTGCGTCGGAAGCGGGGGTCGCCGTGCGCCGTACGTCCTTGAGCGCCCCGCGAGCGACCCAGAGCAGGAACAGGTAGAGGACGGCGAGGAAGCCGAACTTGAGGGCGACTGAGATCGGGTCGTAGTCCACGCGACCTACTGCTCGATGTCGAACAGGAAGGTCGTGGTCCCGACGGTGACCTGGTCGCCCGGGCTGAGACGGGCCGAAGAGACCCGGCGCCCGTTCACCTTGATGCCGTTGGTGGACCCCAGATCGGCGATCGTCCAGTCGCCGATCTGGGAGCGGCGCAGCTCGGCGTGGCGACGCGACACGTTGGGGTCGGCGAGCACGCACTCCGCCTCCTTCGAGCGACCGATCGTGGCCCGCGGGCCGTCCAGCACATAGCGACGGTCGCCAAGGGAGACGACGGCGCGGGTCGCCACCAGCCCCTGGGCGCGCTGCTCGGGGCTCTTCGCCGGGGCGGCCTCCTTCACCGCCGAGTAGACCATCGTGTGGCCCTCCTCTCCTTGGCGGGGCGCCTCGCCCTCGTGCGCGGGCGGCTTGACCAGCCGGGTCTGGATCCCGAACTCGCCCAGTCGCAGACGCTCGTCAGTCTTGAACTCGACCGCCGGGCGGGTCAGCAGGTCGTAGCCGCGACGCCGGGCGTGCTCCAACAGATAGCCGGATAGCTCCTGCTCCAGGGAGCGCTCGTAGCCCTCGAGCTTGGTCCGGTCCCTGCTGGAGAGGTAGACGGTGTACTCGTTCGGCACGTAGACGCGTGCGACGCCGGCCGTCTTGTGGGAGTCCATCTCCTTCGCCAGCTTGCGAGCCAGCTCGACCGGCTGCACCTCGGAGCTGAAAGCGCGGCTGAAGACCCCCTCGACGAGGCCTTCGATCCGACTCTCGAGGTTACGTAGAACGCTGATCGGTAGCTCCTTCTCGGGCGCGGCAGCCGCCCTGGGCCCAGGGGGCTGGGGTGAAATCCTACGGGAGCAGGACGCCGTGACCGGCGGCGAGCCAGGCTCCCAGCACCGCGGCGGTGGCGACCGCCGCGAGGCGCAGGTGCAGCGAGCGCTCCGGCCGGGGGGGCTGCTCGGCCAGGCGGTCGAGCGAGCCCTCGATCGCCTCTCCCAGCTCCTCCAGCGAGAGCCGCCTGCCGGGGCGGGATTCCAGGCAGCCGTCGACGGCGTCGGTCAGCTCGCGGGGAAGGTCCGGGCGCAGGCGGCGCAGCGGCCGGTGGCGGGCGCCGATCGCGCGCGCGGTCGCGGCAGGGGTGGAGCGCCGGTTCGGGTTCTCACCGCTCCAGCACTCGTACAGCATCAGCGCCAGCGAGTAGACGTCGGCCTCGGGGCCGGCGTCGCGACCCTCCGCCTGCTCGGGGGCCATGTAGGCGAGGGTGCCGACCACGTCGCCCGGCGCGGTCAGGGCGGTGGCGCCGGCGAGGCGCGCGACACCGAAGTCCATCAACTTCGCGCGTGGCTCCCCGTCCTCGGTGACGAGGACGTTCTGGGGCTTGATGTCACGGTGGACGACGGAGCGGCAGTGGGCGTGGTCGAGCGCCTCGCACAGGTCGGCGCCGATCTCCCCCACTTCGCGATCGCTGAGCTCGCCGTCGCGGCTGAGCTGGGCCAGGGTCGAGCCGTCGACCAGCTCGGTGACGAGCAGCGCGTTGCCGTCCTCCTCGCCCATCTCGTAGAGGGTGACGATGCCCGGGTGGTTCAGCCTTGCGGCTGCCTGCGCCTCGCGCAGCACGCGCTGCGAGCCGCGCGAGCCGGTCGCTTCGATCGCCTTGACCGCGACCGGCCGCTCGAGGCGGCCATCCCAGGCCTCGTAGACCGTGCCGAAGCCGCCGCTGCCGATGCGGCGCTCGATCAGAAAGCGGTTGAGGACGAGCGAGCCGACCACGTCACTCCCACGGTTCGCCGCGCAGGACAGCACTCCTGCGCGGCGAAAGAACGGGAGCGGCGTTCCCGGAAACGCGGCGCTTGCTGCGCTTCTTGGCACGACGACCACGGCAGCGTTCATACTCTCGCCCCAGCCAACCCAGCTTTGGAGAGCCAGATTCCCTTGGAGGATTCCCCCGCAAACCGACCGGGACGCCGGCCACGGCCGCCGCGCCGGCCCGAACGGCAACAGATCCTGATCCGCCGTGGCCTTGCCCTCGGTGGCGGCCTGCTGGTCCTGATCCTGCTGGTCCTCGGCGTCAAGGGCTGTCTCGACGCCCGTAAGGACAGGGCGCTGAGCGACTACGCGCGCGACGTCACCCAGATCGTCGAAGAGACCGACCGGACCAGCAAGGCGCTCTTCGACAAGCTCGACGACCCTGGGAGCCTCTCGGTGACCGACTTCATCGGCCAGGTCGACGCCGACCGCGGCGCGATGGACAACTACGCGAGTCGGGTCGACGGCCTGGACGCACCGGGCGACATGGGCGATGCCCAGGACACGCTCGAGCTGGTCTACGTGCTCCGCAGCAGCGCGATGAACGAAATCGCCGACCAGATCAGCACCGCGCTGGGCGACGTCGGCTCGGAGAAAGCGACGGCGATCATCGCCAAGCAGATGCAGACGCTCGCCGCGAGCGACGTCCTCTACGCAGCGGTCGTGCGGCCGGAAATCAACGCCGTCCTCGCCGACAACGGGATCAGCGGAAGCGACGTGCCGAAGAGCGTCTTCGTCCCCGATGGGACGGCCTGGCTCGACGAAGAGGAAGTGAGCGCCGCGCTCGGCTCGGTCAGCGGAGCGACCGGGGCGACGACGTCGGGGGTACATGGCCTCGGCCTCCTCGGCACCAGCGTCAACGGGACCGAACTCTCGGCCGAATCGACCACCTCCGTAATCGGCGAAGGAACGCCCGAAGTCGAAGTCCAGGTGCAGAACCAGGGCGAATCGACCGAGAACGGGATCGACGTCTCGGTCACCGTCAGCGGCGGCACGACGCTCTCGGGAACGATCAACAGCATCGAAGCTGGAGAAACGGGGAGCGTCTCCATCCCTCTGACGCCGGCTCCGAAGGGAGAAACGACGTTGGAAGTCAACGTCGACACCGTGCCCGGCGAGCAGCTCGCCGACAACAACGAAGCCAGCTACTCGGTCACCTTCGAATAGGGGCCCGATGCGGATCGCCTACCTGGGGCCGGCGGGGACCTTCACCGAGGACGCCCTGCACGAGGCGCTCGGGCCGGATGGGCGATTCGAGCCGCTGCGAACGGCAACGGTCCACGACGCCATCCTCGCCGTCGAGCGTGGCGAAGCCGACCGGGCCCTGGTTCCGTTCGAGAACTCGATCGAGGGCTCCGTGCGCAGCGCCCTCGACACCCTCGCCTTCGACACGGAGGCCGTGACGATCGTCGGCGAGCACGACTTCACGGTGCGGGCGCAGCTGATCGCCCGGGAGAAGATCGAGCTCGACCGGGTCTCGGCCGTGCTCTCCCATCCTCAGCCGCTTGCCCAGTGCGCCCGTTTCCTGCGCGAGAGCCTGCCCGGTGCCGAGCGGCGCGACGTCAGCAGCACGGCCGAGGCGGTGCGTCGGGTCGCCGAGTCGAGCGAGCCCTGGGCGGCGATCGGCGCTCGCTCAGCCGTCGAGCTCTACGGCTGCACGATCCTGCGCGAGGACGTCGAGGACGAGAGCAACAACGTGACCCGCTTCGTCTGGATCGCCCCAGCGGGGACCGAGCCCAAGGACGGCTCAGCCTGGAAGACGTCATTGGTCTTCTCCGAGCTTGGCGAGGACCATCCCGGCGCCCTGGTCGAGGCCCTTCAGGAGCTCTCCTCCCGCAACGTCAATCTCACCCGCATCGAGTCTCGCCCCCTCCGCAGCGGCCTAGGCCGCTACATGTTCTTCTGCGACCTGGAGGGGAGCACTCAGGACGACGCAGTCGCCGAGGCCATAGAAGCCCTCCGAGCAAAGGCCGCCTCGGTCCGAATTCTGGGCAGCTACCCCGTCGACTAGAGCCGCCTGCGTAGAATTCCCGAGCAAGATGGCACGAGTGCTCGTACTCAACGCAACGTATGAGCCGATCAACGTCTGCACGTTGAGACGTGCCGCCGTGCTGCTGTTGAAGGAGAAGGCAGAGCTGCTGGAGAGACGAGAGGGGGCCATCCACTCCGAGCACATGACGATGGAGCGGCCCGATGTGATCCGCCTGGTCAACTACGTGCGGATCCCGCGCGAAGCGCACAGGAGGAAGATCACCCGCCGCGCGGTGCTCGCGCGGGACTCGTGGACCTGCCAATACTGCGGCTCGCGCAAGTCGGGCCTCACGGTCGACCACGTGATCCCCCGCAGCCGCGGCGGCAAATCGGTCTGGGAGAACATCGTCGCCGCCTGCGCCAGCTGCAACCGCCGCAAGGGCAACCGCCTCCCCCGCGAGATCCACATGCACCCCCAGACGACCCCCAAGGCACCGGGTCCAACGGTCTTCATCCAGGTGGCCAGTCCCTCCATTCCGGAAGCCTGGCAGCAGTATCTTCCGGCAGCTGCGTAGGAAGGGACGGGGACCCCTCTCCCAAAACACTCAAGCGCGGCTCCCGCCGCGCGTTTTGGGAGAGGGGTCCCCGTCCCTATCCCAACAGGTGCCTACTCCTCGAGCTGTTCTTGCCCGTCGGGCTCCTCGGCGTCTGAGTCGTCGTCGACGACGAGGGCGACGGCGCTGACGCAGTCGTCGTCCTTCATGTTCATCACTTTCACGCCCTGGGTGGGGCGGCCCATCTGCGAAATCCCTCCAGCTGGGGTTCTTTGGACCATGCCGTTCTGGGAGATGAAGAGCAGGTCCTGGTGCTCGCGGACGATCAGGGCGCCGGCGAGGCCGCCCTTCTTCGCGGTCAGCTTCGCGGTCAGCACGCCCTTGGTGCCGCGGCCCTTGACCGGGTACTCGGAGACCGAAGTCCGCTTGCCGTAGCCGTTCTCGGTGACGACGAAGAGCTCCGAGTCGTCGCGGGCGACGTCCATCGCCAGGACCCGGTTGGCTTTGCCGTTGACCTTGGCCGAGACGTTCATTCCCTTGACACCGCTCGTGTCGCGGCCCATCGACCGCACGGCCGCCTCGGAGAAGCGCGAGGCGTGTCCCGACTTGGAGACCAGCAGGATGTCGTCGTCGCCCGATGTCAGGCGCACCTGAACCAGCTCATCGCCGTCGCGGATCTTGATCGCGATGATCCCATCGGCCCGGATCGGCGTGTTGTAGGCCTTGAACTCGGTCTTCTTGACCAGGCCTTCGGCGGTGGCGAAGACGAGGTACTTGTTCTCGCTGAAGTCGCGGGTCGGGATCACCGCGGTCACCTTCTCGCCGTCGCGCAGCGGCAGCACGTTGACCAGGGCCCGCCCTTTCGCGGTACGAGCTCCCTCCGGCAGCTCGTAGACCTTGAGCCGGTAGACCTTGCCCCGGTTGGTGAAGAAGAGCAGGAAGTCGTGCGTCGAGCAGATGTGCAGGTGCTCGATGTAGTCGTCGTCCTTCATGTCCATCCCCATCACCCCGCGACCGCCCCGGTGCTGCTGGCGGTAGGTGGCGAGCGGCAGCCGCTTCGCGTAGCCGGAGTGGGTGATCGAGATCACCATCTGCTGGTCGGCGATCATGTCCTCGATGTTCATGTCGCCCTCGAAGTGGGTCACTTCGGTGCGGCGCTCGTCCCCGAAGCGCTTGTCGACCTCGTCGAGCTCCTCGACGATCACGGCGTCGATCCTGGCGGGGTCGCCGAGGATCGAGCGCAGCTCGGCGATCCGCTTGGAGAGCTCTTCGTGCTCCTCGCGAAGCTTGTCGGACTCCAGCGCGGTGAGGCGGGCGAGGCGCATGTCGAGGATCGCCTGCGCCTGCTCCTCGGAGAGCTCGAAGCGCTCGACGAGGCCCGACTTCGCCGTCTCGGTGTCGGCGGAGCCGCGAATCAGCTCGATCACCGCGTCGAGGTTGTCGAGGGCGATCAGCAGCCCCTCGAGGATGTGGGCGCGGGCCTCGGCGCGGCGCAGCTCGTGCTGGGTGCGGCGGATGACGACCTCGCGCTGGTGGCTGACGTAGTGCTCGATCAGCTCCCTGAGGCCGAGCGTGCGCGGTACCCCGTCGACCAGCGCGACCATGTTGATCCCGAAGGTGCTCTGCATCGCCGTGCGCTTGTAGAGCTGGTTGAGCACCACCTCGGGCGGGTCGCCGCCGCGCTTGGTCTCGATCACCAGCCGCATGCCCGAGCGGTCCGACTCGTCGCGCAGGTCGGAGACGCCGGTGATCTTCTTCTCGCGGACGAGCTCGGCGATCTTCGTGATCAGGCCCCCGTCGCCGCCCTTCTTCACCATGAAGGGCAGCTCGGTGACGACTATCGCGTCGCGGCCGCCCTTGATCGGCTCGACGTGCGCGCGGGCCCGGATCCGGACCGAGGCACGGCCGGAGGCGTAGGCCTCGGCGATCCCTTCGGCGCTCATGATCCCACCGCCGGGGAAGTCCGGGCCCTTGACGTGCTCCATCAGACCGGCCAGGTCTATCCCCGGGTTCGCGATGTAGGCCTTGACCGCGGCGATCGACTCGCTGAGGTTGTGCGGCGGGATGTTCGTCGCCATCCCCACCGCGATCCCGGAGGACCCGTTGACGAGGAGGTTCGGGAAGCGGGCCGGCAGGACGAGCGGCTCCTGTTGGGATTCGTCGTAGTTTGGCCCCCACTCGACCGTCTCGGCGTCGATGTCGCGCAACATCTCCGTCGAGAGACGAGCGAGGCGTGCCTCGGTGTTGTGGCTGACGAAGCCGTTGGTCAAGAAAGAGTGGTCGTCGGTCTCGACTCGGATCGAGAAAACCGGCTGCACTCCCGCGTCGACGACTGACTCGACCTCCGCGTAGAAGTAGTCGCCGGTGACCAGCGGGCTGACGACCTCACGAACCTCTTCTGATGAGATCCGCTCCAGGATCGCCGTGCCGCCCTGCTCCCAGCGCTCGATCCGGTCGACGTTGTGCCGCTGGAGCCAGTCGCGATCGGTCCACTTCGATTCGCTGTCCGAGCGGATGTAGTCAGCCATGTAAGGCACGTGGTCGTGGCTGAGGGCCCTGCTTCGCTCAGGGATCGTGGCCAGATCGCTTTCGAGCTTCCTCTGCTTATCGCCGAGGAAGCCGACATTGGCCGAGAAGATCCGGGCGTCGCGCCGGTTGCTGATTACGAGCTTGAACTCGCCCTTCTCATACCGGCATATGCGCGAGATCACCCCGGCCTCGAGCAGGAGGAGCTGGACGTCGCGGGCGAGCTGTTCGCTATAGGTCGAGTAGGAAACCTGAATCGTGTTCCGCGGAAGGCGCGAAGACGATCCGTCACCGGTGAACAACGAGCGCAGGAAGGCGCGCTTGAAGCAGGCGCTGGCGGACCAGACGAACTCAGGTACGCACTTCGTGCGAGCGGTCCCGGGCATCTTGCCCAGCGGGCTCTCGCGGAGGCGCTCCAGATTCTGAACATCGAGCTCATAGAGCACGCTTCCAGAGGCGATCCTGCGCGACGAGACGTACCTAGCGCCTCCAACGACCGCGTCATACGCTGAAAGGACTCGGTCGAAGAACTCTTTGTCGACGTTGTTGAAGCCCGCACGGGATTCGCTGATCCACCCCTCGGACACGAATGCACCCGTCAGGAGGGCGAGCGATTCATCGTCCGCCGTCAACGTCTTATCGAGCGCATGAGGCGTGCGAGAGATAAGCACCCGGTCGCCGGGCGAGATCTCCTCGAGAAGCTTCCATAGAAGCAGGGGGACGCCGGCCATGTCCATGAGGCAGAGCACCGGATGGTTGTGGGTGCCCGTGACCTCATGACCCTGGGCCGTGCGAAGGCGAAGCGTTGGGTGATCGCCTGAGTGGAAGAGCCTGGAGGCCTTGACCGGGCGACCGAGCCGGTCCAAGACGGCGAGGTCGATGTCGGAGTCGGAGTCGGGCTCGGCACCCGGAACGATCGAGTCGATCCGCACCGTCCCATCGGGCGTCGCGATTCTGGTATCTCCGGCGACGCAATACCTCATCGCGGCCGGGGGGTCGTCGTCGATCGAGCCGAAGTTGCCCTGGCCGTCGACCAGCATGTAGCGCAGCGAGAAGTCCTGCGCCATCCGGGCCAGCGTGTCGTAGATCGCGCTGTCGCCGTGCGGGTGGTACTTGCCCATCACCTCGCCGACGATGAAGGCCGACTTGCGATAGGGCCGGTTGGGCTGCAGGGCGAGGTCGTGCATCGCGTAGAGCACCCGCCGGTGGACGGGCTTGAGCCCGTCGCGGACGTCCGGCAGGGCGCGGCCGACGATCACGCTCATCGCGTAGTCGAGGTACGACGAGCGCATCTCGTTGGTCAGCTCGCGCTCCTCGATCCGCCCTCCGGTAAGAGCGTCAGCACCCTCCATCTAGACCGCCTCCCAACCCACGACGCGCCTCTTACACATCGATGAACCTGACCTCTTTCGCGTGGCGCTCTATGAAGGCCTTGCGCGGCTCGACCTTGTCGCCCATCAGGTCGGCGAAGACCTTCTCCGCCAGGGCCGCATCGTCGATGCGAACCCGCTCCAGCGTGCGGCTCGCCGGGTCCATCGTCGTCTCGCGCAACTGTTCGGCGTTCATCTCTCCCAGCCCCTTGAAGCGCTGCATGGTGACCCCGTGGCGGGCCAGCTCCAGCACCATGCGACGGAGATCGGCGAAGGACTCGGCGGTGCGCTCTTTCTGGTCCAGGGTGAGCTTGAACGGCGGGCGGCCCACCTGCTTGAGCAGCTCGGCATGCGACTCGATCAACCGCCGGTAGTCGTGCGACTCGAAGAGGTCGGCGGAAAGCTCGAAGGCCTTGGCCAGCCCGTCGCGGCGGTGGACCGCGCGGACGAGGATCTCGTCGCCGGATTCGGAGACGATCTCGGTGTCGAAGGGCTCGACCTCGCCGGCCCCTCCGTTCAGCACGTCCTTCACCTCGGCCAGGGAGGTGACCCCCCGGTCGAGGATTTCGGACTCGCCGAGGAAACGCACCAGCTCGTGGCCGAAGTCCGCCTGCAGCGAGTCACCCCAGCCCTCGTGCTCCTTGAGGCGCCGGTTGAAACGCTGCCAACGCGAGGCCGTCAGCTTATGGTCGGTGCCCTCCGCGTCGGTCAGCCCGACCTGCTCCAGCTTGTCGCGCAGCAGCAGCTCCTCCAGCTCAGACTCTTTCTCGACGTAAGTCTCCTGCTTGCCGTTCTTCAGCTTGTAGAGCGGTGGCTTGGCGATGTAGACGTAGCCGGCCTCGATCAGCTCCGGCATCTCTCGGTAGAGGAAGGTGAGCACCAGAGTGCGGATGTGCGCCCCGTCGACGTCGGCGTCGGTCATCAGCACGACCTTGTGGTAGCGGGCCTCTTTGACGTCGAACTCCTCGCGGATGCCAGTGCCCACGGCCGTGATCAGGGCCTGGATCTCCTGGTTGGAGAGGACCTTGTCGATCCGCGCCTTCTCGACGTTGATGATCTTGCCGCGCAGCGGCAGGACCGCCTGGGTGTTGCGGTCGCGGCCCTGCTTCGCCGAGCCGCCGGCGGAATCGCCCTCGACGATGAACAGCTCGGCCAGGGCCGGGTCGCGGACGGTGCAGTCGGCGAGCTTCCCCGGCAGCGTCGAGTTCTCCAGCGCCGACTTGCGCCGCGTCAGGTCGCGGGCTTTGCGGGCCGCCTGCCGCGCCCGGGCGGCGTCGACCGCCTTGCCGACGATCCGTTTCGCCTCGCCGGGATTCTCCTCGAAGAACTCGCCGAGCTTGCGGTTGACCGTCTCCTTGACCAGACCCTCGACCGGCGGGTTGCCCAGTTTGGTCTTGGTCTGCCCCTCGAACTGCGGATCGGCGAGCTTGACCGAGATCACCGCGGTCAGCCCCTCGCGGACGTCGTCGCCGGTGAGGTTCTCGTCTTTCTCTTTGAGCAAGCCTTTGCTGCGCGCGTAGGCGTTGAGCGTGCGGGTCAGCGCCGAGCGGAAGCCGGAGAGATGGGAGCCGCCCTCGTGGGTGTTGATGTTGTTGGCGAAGCTGAAGACCGATTCCTGGTAGGAGGAGTTCCACTGCATCGCGATCTCGACCTGGCCGTCCTCGGTCTCGCCCTCGAAATAAACGGTCTTGCGGTGCAGGGCGTCCTTGTTCTCGTTGAGGTGGGCGACGAAATCGACGATGCCGCCCTCGTAGTGAAAGGTGTCGGTCTGCCCCGCGCCACGCTCGTCGACCAGCTCGATCTTGAGGGCGCGGGTGAGGAAGGCGGTCTCGCGCAGTCGCTCCGCGAGGGTCGCGTAGTCGAACTCGAGCTCGTCGAAGATCTCGGCGTCCGGGAGAAAGGTGATCGAGGTGCCTGTCGCCTTGGTCGCGGCGCCGGCGACGAGGACGCTTTGGGGCTTGCCGCGCTCGTAGTCCTGGGTGAAGACCGATCCGTCGCGGCTGATTTCGAGATGGAGGCGCTCGGAGAGAGCGTTGACGACGGAGATGCCGACGCCGTGCAGGCCCCCGGATACCTTGTAGCCGCCGCCGTCGCCGAACTTGCCACCGGCGTGCAGAGTCGTTAGCACGACCTCGGCCGCCGGCCGCTTCTCTTTCTTCAGCTCGTCGACCGGGATGCCGCGACCGTTGTCGGTGACGGTGCAGCCGTTGTCGGGGTGCAGGACGACGCGGACTTCGTCGCAGTGGCCGGCCAGGGCCTCGTCGACCGAGTTGTCGACTACCTCGTAGACCAGGTGGTGGAGTCCGCGAGGGCCGGTCGAGCCGATGTACATGCCGGGCCGCTTGCGGACGGCCTCCAAGCCCTCGAGGACGGTGATGTCCTTGGCGCCATAGGAGGCCGGACCGTCTTTCTTCGCCGCAGCCGGCTTTGTCGTGTCAGGCAATTAGTCCCTTCCCGCTCTCATAGAAAACCCCGACTCCGTGGACGCGCGCCGCACAGGGTCAGGGCAGAAACGCAAGTAGACATAAGGATACCAGTTCGGGTCCTTCGAGGGCCGGCCGACCTAAGCCAAAAGCCCTGCAAATCCGCATAATTTAAATTACTTTTGGTCATCTTCCACACGGAACCGCAAACTCCGAGGCGCCTGCTCTCCGAGGCGCTTCTCGAGGCGCTCCAAGAGCTGCCCCTGCATCAAATCCAACTCCTGCGCCCAGACGGAATCCGAGCAGCTCACCACGGCCTCCCCCGCACGCTCGGAGACGGGGGTGGCGACGGCGGCGATCTGCTCCCCCACGGTCTCCGCCCAGGCGACCTGAAGGGCGGCGAGCGGCGTCTTCGGCGCCGCTCGGTCGAGGGCGGCACGCAGTGCAGTCACGGCCGGCCGGGGCGCTCTTCGTCTGCTCACGCCGCCGCGGCCTCGGCGACGACGAGCGGCATTCGCACGACGGATCCGCTTGCCCGGTCGGGCAGGGAGTCCATCGACGCCGCGGTGATCAGGGCCTGCCCTCCGGTCGCGAGCCGCTCGACCAGGCGCTCCCGGCGACCCGGATCCAGCTCGCTCATGACGTCGTCGAGCAACAGCAGCGGCACCACGCGGCGGGCCTCGAGGAGCGTGTCGCGCTCGGCGAACAGAAGGGCGAGAAGCGCCGCTCGCTGCTGTCCCTGCGAGCCGTAGCGGCGTAGCGAGCGGCCGTCGCGCTCGATCTTCAGCTCGTCCAGGTGAGGGCCCCAGGAGCTGCGGCCGAGGCGGACGTCGGCGTCGCGTCGCTCGGCCAAGCCGGCGCGGATCTCCGCGGCCGAGCCCGTGGCGCGGGGTGCGTACTCGATCGTCGCGGCCCCCTCCATCCCGAGCTCCTCCGCGGCGCTCGCGAAAGGCTCGGCCAGCTCGGAGACCGCCTCGAGACGGGCGGCCACCAGCGCTGCGGCTGCGGCTGCCATCGTCTCGTCCCAGACGTCGAGGTCGCCGGGCGTTCCTCGGCCCGAGGCAATGCGCCCGATCAGGGCGTTGCGCTGGGCGAGCGTCTGCCCGAATCGCTTGCGCAGGTCGGCGCGGGCGGGCCAGCGGGCGGCGAGGAAGCCGTCGAGGTGAGCCCGCCGTTCCGCCGGCGGGCCCTTGATCAGGGTGAGTCGGTCGGGAGCGAAGACGGCGACGGGGGGGCGGCTATGGGAGATCGTGGTCGGGTCGGCGGCGCTGCCGTCGAGCAGGTGCCGGCGACCCTCGGCCCGGCTCACCGAAGCGAGCAGCCGGCGCTCGATGCCGTCTTCGTCGCGCACCGTCGCTTCGGCGCGGGCGAAGGACTCGCCGAACGGGATCAGGTCGCGCCGGTCGGCGGACCGGAAGGAGCGGCCCGTAAGGGCGAAGTAGAGCGCCTCGAGCAGGTTCGTCTTGCCGATCCCATTGGGACCGACGAGGCTGACGATTCCCGGGCCCAGCTCGACCCGCGCCTGCGCCAGGCTCCTCAGCGGCCTCGCTTCGACGGCCGTGACCAGCACCCGACCAACCTCACACGTTGAGGCGGATCGGCATCACCAGGTAGCGGAAGTCTTCGTTGTCGACCGGCTGAAGCAGTCCCGGCCGCAGCGGTGAGATCAGACGCAACATCACCTCGTCGCCCTCGACGCTTTCGATCCCCTCGCGCAGGAAGTCGGGGTTGAAGCCGATCTCCAGCGCCTCCCCCTCGAACGCCGCCGGCATCGTCTCTTCGGCGTCGCCGACGTCGGGGGTCGAGGCTGCCACGGTCAGCTCGCCCGAGGAGAAAGACAGCCTCAGCGGAGCGTTGCGCTGGGCGAGCTGACTGACGCGGCGGATCACGTCGAGCAGCTCGGGCCGCGGCAACCTGACGTCGTGCTCGTAGGACTCCGGCAAGAGCTGTCGAAAGTTGGGGAACTGGCCGTCGATCAGCCTCGTGTTGAGGAGGATCTCCCCTGCCTTGAAGACGGCCTGGTTGGGGAGAAGGGCCACCGAGACCGTCCCGACGCCGTCGCTGGAGACGATCCGCCCGAGCTCGCGCAGGGCGCGGGCGGGAATGTTGGCCTGCAGCTCGCCGCCGATCTCCTGCTCGAGCTCGGTGCGCTTGACCGCGAGTCGGTAGGAGTCGGTCGCGACCATGGTCATCTCGGAGCCGCTGGCGCTGACCAGGACCCCCGTCAGCACCGGCCGCATGTCGTCGCGGGATGCGGCGCCGGCGACGAGGTCGACGGCCGCTGCCAGCGCCGCCGCCGGGATCGTCAAGGGCTCGCCCTCCTCGTCCGGCAGCTTGGGGAAATCCTCGCTGGGAAGGGTCCGCAGGTGGAAGCTGGAGCCGCCGCTGCGAATCTCGACGTCGCGCTCGGACTCGCGCAGCTCGATCTCCACCGTCGGATCGCCGAGGGAGCGGGCGAGCTCGGCGAGGAGTCGGCCGGGAAGGAGAATCGAGCCGGTGCCGTCCGCCTCGGCCGCCAGATCGGTCTTCAGCCCCATCTCGAGGTCGGTTGCGCAGAGGCTGACGCCACCCTCTTCGACACCGATCAGGATCCCCGAGAGCGACTGGGTAGCGGCTCGTGTCGAAACCGCGCGGGAAACGATTGAGAGCTTCGCGACCAGCTCATCGCGTTTGGTTGTCAGCTTCAAGTGACGAAGGCTTTCTTGAGTTGGATTAGGGCTTGTTGAAAAGCGCGAAAGCGAGCGGCATGCCGCTCCGGCAATGGCTTCGCGGGTTGTGGGCTGATCTGTGGAAGGGCACTGATTCTTACACCGGCGTCGGCTGTCAGGCAGAGCCTGTGGAGCCGTTGTGGATTGCGGAGCGGAGTTGCTCGACCCGGTCGGCGAGCTCGGCATCCTCGCCGAACCGAGCTTCGACCCGGCGAATCGAGTTGAGCACGGTCGAGTGATCGCGCCCGCCATAGAGCCGCCCGATCTGGGGAAGCGAGAGGTCGGTCAGCTCACGGGTGAGGTAGATCGCGACCTGGCGGGCGCGCAGGGGGGCGGCGGCGCGCGTGGAGCCGACGAGCTCGGCACGCGAGATGCCGAAGGCAGCCGACACGCGGTGCTGGATCTCCTCTACCGGGCTGGCTTCTCTCGAGCGCGAAGCCTTCGGGACCACGGCGTCGACGAGCTCGGCGCTAACCGGCTTCGCGGTGAGCGAGGCATGGGCGATCACGCGGGTGAGCGCCCCGTGGAGCTGGCGCACGTTGGCGTCGATCCGTCGCGCAAGCTCGGTCAGGACGTCGCCTTCGGCGTCGACTCCGGCCTCGCGAACGAGGCGGCGCAAGACGGTGAGGCGCGTCGCCAGGTTGGGAGGCTCGACGGCAACCGTCAGGCCCCACTCGAAACGATCCCGCAGCCGCCCCTCGAGGGTCGAGAGCTCGCTCGGAATCCGGTCCGCGGAGAGGACTATCTGGCTGCCGCCCTCGTAGAGCGCGTTGAAGGTGTGGAAGAACTCGTCCTCGGTGTGGCGCTTGCCCTCGAGGAACTGGACGTCGTCGACGAGCAGCACGTCGAGGTCTCGGTACCGGCGCTTGAACTCATCGGCGCCCTGTGTGCGCAGCGCGGCGACGAACTCGTTGGTGAAGCGCTCTGCGGTGGTGTAGCGGACGCCGAGGGTGGGCGCCGAGCCGCCGAGGTAGTTGGCGATCGCCACCAGGAGATGCGTCTTGCCAAGGCCCGGGGGGCCGTGGAGGAAGAGCGGGTTGTAGGCCTCCGAGGGCGCCTCCGCGACGGCGAGGGCCGCGGCGTGGGCGACATGGTTCCCCTCCCCGATCACGAATCGGTCGAAGGTGTAGTTGACGTTGAGATCGAGATCGGGGTCGGCTCCGATCGGCTCGTCATCCCCGCTCTCGGCGAACCTGACGTCGGTCAACTCGGAGCCGCTTGCCCTCAGCGCCTCGCGAATCAGTCCGGTGTACCGGCGCTCTGCCCAGGCACGGATGTTGTCGGGCGCCGAGAGATATAGGACGCCCGCCCGTGTCCCAGAGGCCCTCAGCGGCTCGAGCCAGAGCTGGAAAGTGGAAGCGGGCACAGACGCGCGCAACCGCTCCTGGACCTGCTCCCAGGTACGGTCAAGCTCGGATTTCGCCGCCCGGTCCGCCACCGACGGCGACCATAGCGACGGCCGGGAGCCGCGAAATCGGCCCGCCCGCAAATCCCGAAGAAAGCCTGAGGCGTTGCCGGCGCGCAGGTTGAAAAGCGATCCGTATACTGCGACGGCCGATGAAGCGGACTTATCAGCCGAAGAAGCGGAAGCGGGCGAAGACCCACGGGTTCCGGGCACGTATGAGCACCCGGGGCGGCCGGGCGATCCTCAAGCGCCGGCGCCACAAAGGCCGGAAGCGCCTCACTCCCTGAGCGCCTTGTCACGCGACGTCGACCGCAAATGACGGCCCCAGATCACCGCCATACTGCGTCCCTGTCTGACGGCGCCTGGACCGCGTCATTTCCTGGCCAACGTCACGAGACAAGACGCTAATGGCGCCGTCGAGACGTCGCCGGCTCTCGCGCAGCGGCGAGTTCGACCGCGTCTACCGCGACGGATCATCACATGCGACCCGCTACCTCGTCCTCTACAGGTTCCCCCGTAAGAGCGAAGAGGCTGACGAAGTGAGGCTCGGTGTCTCGGTGAGCCGCAAGATCGGCGGGGCCGTCGACCGCAACCGCGTCAAGCGGGTCATGCGCGAGGCTTTCTGGGGCCTGTCCGACCAGCTCCCCGCCGACCACGACTTCGTCTTGGTCGCCCGGCCCGAGATCGGCGACCTGGTCGAGCGCGACGGGGCAGCGGGAGTGCGGGCGAGCCTCGAAGAGGCGCTGACCGGCGGCCGAGGGAGGCGTTCCACGTGAAACGACCACTCCTAGGCCTGATCGCCGCCTACCGACGCTGGGTCTCCCCCTCGATGCCGCGCCGCTGTCGCTACGAGCCGACCTGCTCCACCTACACCGCCGAAGCCGTGCAGCGATTCGGCGCCCTGCGCGGCGCCCTCCTCGGCACCTGGCGCCTTCTGCGCTGCAATCCCTTCAGCCACGGCGGCTTCGACCCGGTCCCCGAGCGCTTCACGCTGCGAGTCGGGCCGGTCGACCCCGCCACCCACCACGGTGAGGTGCACACATGATCCCGGCGAACATCCTCCAGCCGCTGATCGACGTCGCCAACGAAGTCCTCAAGTTCTTCCACGACAGCGTCGGTCTCAGCTGGGGTGGCGCGATCATCGCGCTGACGATCGTGACGCGGACGCTGCTGATCCCGCTCACCTACAAACAGCTGAAGGGCATGCGGGCCCTGCAGGCCCTGCAGCCGCAGATCAAAGAGATCCAGGCGAAATACAAAAACGACCGTCAGCGCATGCAGCAGGAGATGATGCGCTTCTACCAGGAGAACAAAGTCAACCCCTTTGCCTCCTGCATTCCGCTGCTGGCACAGCTGCCGGTCTTCATCACCCTCTTCTACCTGCTGCAGAACGAGCTTCCGGATGACATCGGGTGCAAGGCGGGCGAGTGCGGCTCCGAAGCCTCCTTCCTCTTCATCAGCGACCTGACGGCCAAGGCCACCGGCGGCGAACTGATCGCCCTGCTCATCCTCTACGTCGGCACGCAGTTGATCTCCGGGATGGTCATGGCGATCACCGCCGACAAAAGCCAGCGGGTGATGATGTTCGTCCTGCCGCTCATCTTCGTCCCCTTCGTGATCAACTTCCCAGCCGGCCTCGTCCTCTACTGGATTACGACCAACGTCTGGACGATCGGACAGCAGTACACGATCCAGAAACTGATCCCTGCGCCGCATGTGCCTACGCCGGCAGAGGTTCAGGCAGCGAAGCCACCCCCCCCGTCGCCTAGGAAAAAGAAGAAGCGGCGGTAATCGGGAGCCCGGTGGGGAGGGGTTTTGGGATCCCATTGCACCGCCCGCGGCGGTGCAACCTGGTGCCGCTTCGCGGCTGAGAATCACCTTGCCGGGGGCCGCTTCGCGAGGATCCCAAAACCCCTCCCCACCGGGCTCTTCAGACACCCCAAGCTTTCTCGTCCCAGCCCTGGTCGAGCTACGGCGACAGGACCCGCCGCGCCAGCAACTCCTCGCCAATAGACTCCCGGCTTATGGGTGAGATCGCAGATTGGCCTGCGGAGCCGGCAGAGCGTGTGAGGGAGCTGGTCGAGGGCGTCCTGGACGAGCTGGACCTGGATGGGGACGTCGAGATCGTCGAGGACGACGATCGGATCACGGCCTCGGTTGACGGGGGCGACGACTATGGCCTCTTGATCGGCAAGAGGGGGCAGACGATCGACGCGCTTCAGCTGCTCGCCTACCAGGCTGCCTTCCGTGGGCTCCGGGATCGCAAGCGGGTCGTGATCGACGCGGCCGGCTACCGGGAGCGCCGCCGGGAGACGCTGACGGCCCGCGCTGACCGGGCTGCGGAGCAGGCTCTGAGCGGCGGTCACTCGGTGGAGATGGATCCGATGAGCGCGCAGGAGCGGCGGGTCGTCCACGAGCACCTCAAGGAGCGCTCCGGCGTCGAGACCTACAGCGAAGGCGACGACCCCCACCGTTGCGTCGTGGTTGCACCGCTCGTCGCCGAGTGAGCCCGGACCCGACGGCCCAGCTCGATCCTGCCGCCCGGGAGGCCCTGGACATCGTCCTCCGCCTCCTCGCCGAGGAGCGGGCGTCGGTTAGCTCGGTCACCGACCCCGGCCGCGCCTGGAAGGTGCATGTGGCCGACAGCCTCACGGGCCTCGAGGTCGAGGCCCTGAAAGATGCCCCAACCATCGCAGATATTGGCTCTGGAGCTGGGTTTCCGGGTCTGGTCCTGGCCGTGGCCCTGCCCTCTGCCCAGGTTGACCTGATCGAGTCCGTCGGCCGCAAGTGCGAGTTCGTCCAGCGTGCGATCGACGCCGCGGGAATCGGCAACGCCCGGATCCTGAACGTCCGCTCGGAGGAGCTGGCCGCCGGCGAGGGACGTGGCGCCTACGACGCTGTCACGGCCCGGGCGGTTGGTCGTCTCTCCACCCTGGCAGAGCTGGCCTCCCCCCTGTTGAGGGAGGGCGGTGCTCTGGTCGCCTGGAAGGGAAAGCGCGATCCCGACGAGGAGGCCCAGCTCGCAAGCGCAGCCGAGGCCCTGGCCATGCACCCTGAGCAGATCCTCCACGTGGGCCCCTTCGCGGGAAGCGAACACCGCCACCTCCACGTCCTCCGCAAGACCGGCCCCACCCCGGCTGGATTGCCGCGCCGTGCGGGAATGGCCAAGAAGCGCCCCCGCGGGTAAGGCTAGTCTGCGGCCGATGGGTGTCGTCTACGCAATCGCGAACCAGAAGGGAGGCGTCGGCAAGACGACCACCGCGGTCAACGTTGCCGCCTGCGTTGCCGCCTCCGGCGCCCAGACCCTGCTCGTCGACCTCGACCCGCAGTGCAACGCAACGGTGGCGCTGGGCGGCGAGCGTGACATGCACCCCTCCTCCTATGACTGCCTCACGGGCGACGTCTCGGTCGCCGAGGCGGCCCGGCCGGCGGGCCCCGACAATCTCTGGCTGGTGCCGGCCAATCGCGACCTGGCCGGCGCCGCGGTGGAGCTGCCCCGCATGGATGGCTCCGAGACGCGGCTGCGCCAGCGCCTCGGCCCCGTGCGCGAGCGCTTCGCCTACACGCTGCTCGATTGCCCGCCCTCGCTGGGCCCGGTCAGCGTCAACGCGCTGACCGCGGCCGACCGCGTGGTCGTGCCCGTACAGGCCGAGTACCTGGCGCTCGAGGGCCTGGTTCAGTTCCTCGACACGCTGGCGATGATCCGCCGCGAGCTCAACCCGCCGCTGGAGGTGTCGGGCCTCTTGGTCACCATGCACGACGAGCGCACTCGCTTGGCTCAGGACGTCGAGCGGGAATTGCGCCAGCACTTCCCCGAAATGGTCTTCGAGACGGTCATCCCGCGCAGTGTCCGTGTCGCCGAGGCGCCGAGCCACGGGCTACCGGTGACCGAGCACTCGCCGGCCTCGCGCGGTTCCGTCGCTTACCGAGCACTCGCCGAGGAGCTCGTTTCCCGTGGCTAAGACCGCCAAGCGGGGCCTCGGCTCCGGCCTCGCCGCGATCCTGCCGGAGGCCTCCGCCGATGCCGCGGGCGAGCTGCGCGAGCTGCCGGTCGAGACGATCAAGCCCAATCCGAACCAGCCGCGCAGCAAGATCGACCCGGAGTCGCTCGACGGTCTCGCATCTTCGATTGGAGCGAACGGCGTCGTCCAGCCGCTTTTGGTCCGCCCCCTCCCCGACGGTAGCTACGAGCTGATCGCTGGCGAGCGCCGCTGGCGCGCCGCGCGGAAAGCCGGCCTGGCAAAGGTCCCCGCGATCGTCCGCGACCAGGAGCTGGCCGAGCGCCTCCAGGTGGCCCTGATCGAGAACATGGTCCGCGAGGATCTCAACCCGGTCGACGAGGCGCGAGCCTGCTCCGCCTTGGTCGACGACCTCGGCCTCTCCAAGGAGGAGCTGGCTCGCCGTGTCGGGCGCAGCCGCCCCGCCGTCTCCAACCTGATCCGTCTGCTCGACCTCCCGGACGAGGCGCTTGACCTGCTCGAGAAGAGAGAGCTCAGCGAGGGCCACGGCAAGGCGCTGCTCTCGGCGGACGGAAACGACACCCGCCGTCGCCTCGCCCGAGATGCCGCGCGGGGGGGCTGGTCGGTCAGAGAGACCGAGAGCAGGGCCAAGCTGGCTGGCCAGCCAAAGAAGGGGAAGAGCGCTCGCCGCTCGGCGCTGTCGGTCGAGGAGGAGGCGGCGATCCGCGATGCGGCCGACGAGCTCGAGTCGGCGTTCGGCCACGAGGTCGAGGTGAGGCCGAAGGGGAGGGGGGTGGCGGTCGAGATCCGTCTGGCCAGCCTCGACGAGGCGCTGGCACTGGCCCGCAGGGTCGGCCCAAACCGCGACTGAAGGCCCGCCCTTCCGCCCCGATCTCCCCGCTATCCTTCGGCTTGGCTCCGGGCGATTAGCTCAGTTGGTTAGAGCGCGTCTCTGATAAGGACGAGGTCCCTGGTTCGAATCCAGGATCGCCCACTCGTGCAGCAGATGCAGATCTACGGCGTCAGCTTCGACATGGTCGGCAAGCAGCCGATCGTCTTGCTGAAGACGGTCGACGGCAACAAGTTCCTGCCGATCTGGATCGGCCATCCCGAGGCGGCGGCGATCCTGATGAAGCTCCAGGGCGCCTCGACCCCGCGCCCGATGACCCACGACCTGCTCTCCGACCTGCTCGAGCAGCTCGACGCCAAATGCGAGCGGGTCTCCGTGACCGAACTGCGCGACAACACCTTCTACGCCTCGATCACGGTCTCGATCAACGGGTCGGAGATGGAGATCGATTCGCGCCCCTCCGACGCCCTCGCCCTCGCCGTCCGCGTCTCGGCGCCGATCTTCGCCGACGAGGACGTGATCGAGGAGTCGGCGATCGAGTTCGAGCACGACGTCGAGGACACCGAGGAGGTCGTCGACAAGTTCAAAGAGTTCCTCGACGAGGTCACGCCCGACGACTTCGCCAAGGGCGAAGACTCCTAGACGCTGGCCGGAGCCAGCGCGAGCTCCAAGATTCGCTCGACCAGCCGCTCGAAGGACATGCCGGCGGCCTCGGCGGCCTGGGGGAGGAGGCTGGTGTCGGTAAGGCCGGGGATGGCGTTGACCTCGAGCACTTGCGGCCCCTCCTCGCCGAGGATCAAGTCGACGCGGGAGAAGCCGGCACAGCCGAGCGTCTCGTATGCGCCCAGCGCGGCCTCGATCACGGCCCCCGTCTCGCCCTCGCCGAGCCGCGCCGGGCAGACGAAGGAGGTGCGGCCGATCTCGTAGCGCGCTTCGAAGTCGTAGTTGTGGCCAGCGCGGGGGATCGCCTCAACCACCGGCAGGGGCTCGTCGCCGAGCACGCTGACCGCCAGCTCGCGACCGCTGACGAAGCGCTCCAGCAGCACCCGCTCGTCGTAGCTGAAGGCGGAGACGAGGGCGCCGGGAACGTCGGCGCCGCTCTCGGCGAACTTCACTCCCAGGGCCGAGCCGCCGCGGCTGGGCTTGATCACGAGCGGAAAGCCGAGTCGCTCCTCCAGGCTCCCGAGCGCGTCGGCGGCGCCGAGCTCGCGAAACGCGGTCTCGTTGAACGCGAACCAGTCGGGGGTCGGGATGTTCGCCGCCCGCAGCTCGTGCTTGGTCAGAACCTTGTCGATGCAGCGCACGCAGGCCGCGACGCCCGGTCCCGTGAAGGGAATGCCGAGGATCTCCAGCAGCTCCTGGACGGTGCCGTCCTCCCCGCCCATGCCGTGCATGGCAACGAAGGCGACGTCGGGTCGCTGGGCGCTCAGCAGCTTGGCCAAGTCGCCACCGGCCTCCAGCGCGAGCACCTCGTGGCCGAGTCGGCCAAGCGCGTCTTCGACACGGGCACCGGAGCGCAGCGAGACGCTGCGCTCCAGCGATCGACCGCCTTTGAGGACCGCGACCTTCATTCGCCTTCGGCCTTTTTGAACGGCACGACGTTCTCCGGCGACTCCTCCGCGGGCCGAGTCGCCGCCGCCGGCTCGTGCTCGCCAGTCAGGGCTCCGTAGAGCTCGACCTGCTCGGCGACCACCTTGCCGATCCGCCTGATCCCCTCGCGGATCTCGTCCTCGTCTCCGGCGGAGAAGTTGAGCCGCATCGAGCTGTGCCCGCTGCCGTCGACGTAGGCGGCCTGGCCGGGGACGAAGGCGACGTCCTCGCGCAAGGCCTTTGCCAGGAGATCGCCGGTGTCGATGTAGGGGGGCAGCGTCGCCCAGATGAACAGGCCGCCGTCGGGCTCGGTCCAAGTCGCCTGGGGCGGGAAGTGTCGGCGAAGCGCGTCGACCATCGCGTCGCGGCGGGCGCGGTAGATCCCGGCCAGGCTCTCGACGTACTCGCGCCAGTTCCCGTCGCGGAAGTACTCGCGGACGAAGTACTGGGTCAGGGTCGAGGTGCACAGGTCGGCGGCCTGCTTGCCGAGCACGACCTTGTCCATCACCGGCGGCGGGGCGACCGCCCAGCCG
Organism: Solirubrobacterales bacterium; assembly: GCA_036376915.1. Taxonomy (GTDB): domain Bacteria; phylum Actinomycetota; class Thermoleophilia; order Solirubrobacterales; family 70-9; genus VRUE01. The sequence goes on along the minus strand of DASUZK010000059.1, from coordinate 46,478 downwards.
AGGCGGATGCCGGGCGAGAGGATCTTCGAGAAGGTGCCGATGTAGACGACGAAGTCCCCGCCGTCGAGCTGGTAGAGCGGCGGCACGCCCTCGCCGTCGAAGCGGAGCAGGCCGTAGGGGTTGTCCTCGACGACGAGCAGCTCTCGCGACCGTGCAAGCTCGACCAGCCGCCGCCGCCGCTCCAGCGACATCGTCACGCCGGCGGGGTTCTGGAAGGTCGGCACCGAGTAGACGAACTTCGGCCGCCGCCCTTCGCCGTCGAGTCGCTCGAGCACCGCCTCCAGCTCGTCGATCCGCATCCCCTCCGCGTCGCACTCGACCTGGATAGTGTCCGCCTCGTAGCTGCAGAAGACCGGGATCGCGCCTGGGTAAGTGGGCGCCTCGCAGATCACCGCGTCGCCGGGATCTACCAGCGTCTTGCAGATCAGGTCGATCGCCTGCTGGCCGCCTGTCGTGACGATCACGTCCTCGGGGTCGGGAAGCATCCCCTCGGCTCCCATCACCTCGACGATGCAGTCGACGGTCTCGCGGAATCCCTCGGTGGGCCCGTACTGGAGCGCCTCGGCGGCGGACTCCTGGGCGATCCGCGTCATCTGCGCGGCGAAGGTCTGCGGCGGGAAGGTCGAGGTGTCGGGAAGGCCGCCGGCAAGCGAGATCACTTCCGGCCGTGCGGTCACTGCCATCAGGTCGCGCATCGCCGAAGAGCGCATCACCTGCGTCCGCGCCGCAAAGAGGCCGGCATACCGCTCCAGGTCGCTGCTGCGGGCGTGGGCACGACGCCGGTGGGGCGGCTCTGGCATGGAGACAGTGTGCCGAATTGGCGCCGTCTCGCCGGGGGAGCTAGGTTTCCAGCGTGGGATCTTTCTCGGGAATCTGCCTGGAGCTCGGCATCGGCATCGCGATCGGGATGCTGGCCGGCACCACCGGCACGCACGGCTCGGCCCGTGGCCGCATGACGATCCTCGCCGCCGCCATCGCCCTCGCCGCGGGCATTCTGCTGGCCGGAAGCGCCGACGTAAGCACGGTGGCCGGGGCTCTGTTCTGCATGGCGGGCGCCGTATTCGCCTGCCTGATCGTCAGCGACGTGGTCAGTGGCGCCGGCCGTCGCGAGGGCAGCGGCTCCGGCGCGCTCGGCTTCCTGGTCTCTCTCGTCGCCCTCCTCGTCGTCGCGATCGCGCTGCTGCTCGAGCCGGCGGTCCTGCTGGTCATCGCCGCCCTCGCCTGGCTAGGCATCTCCCGCCGCCGCCGCGCCCAACGCAAGCACGCCGGGCTCCGCGTCCTGCGCTAGGGCCCTCAGTCACCTCTCGCGATTCAGGATGATTGGCGGCGGTGCCCGCCAAGAAGCTCGTCCTCACCTACGTCGACTCGCTGCGCACGGACATGTTGCTCCGCGCCGTCGCCGAGGGCCGCGCACCCACCTTCGGCGCCCTGATCGAACGCGGCGTCTTGGTCGAAGACTGCGTCTCCAGCTTCCCCTCGGTGACGCCGGTCGCCTGTGCCGAGATGGTCACCGGCACCGCGGCGGAAGGTCATTGGATCAGTGGCATGAACTGGTACCACCGGCTCGAGCGACGCTACGTCGAGTACGGCTCCTCGCTGGAGGCGAGCCGAGCGTTCGGCATCTTCCGGGCCCTCTACGACCTCGTCTACAACATGAACCTGGCACATCTCAACCCCGCCGCCGAGACGCTGTTCGAGCGCCTCGACGACGCCGGCGTGCGCACCGCCTGCACGCCGTTCCTGGTCTACCGCGGACGCCACCGCCACCAGGTGTCGCTCGAGGGACTCCTGCGGCGCGCGGTCGACGCGACGCAGCTGAAGTTCCGCCACCACACCTGGGGGCCCGGCGAGCTCTTCTACGGCGACCTCTACGCGAGCAGCGAGGTGCCCTGCAAGCCGAGCTCGATCCCAGGCTCGCGGGACGGCTACTCGGCCTGCTGCGCCGCCGAGCTGGCGAGGACCGACGGTTTCGACTTCCTGCTCTTCTCCCTGCCCGACAACGACAACTACTCCCATCGCCACGGGCCGGAGGCGAGCGTCGAGTCGATCTCCAAGGCCGACGGCTGCTTCGCGAAGCTGGTCGAGGCCGGCGGTGGGCTCGACGCCTTCCTCGCCGACCACGCGGTCGTCCTGCTTGCCGACCACGCGCAGACGCCGGTGCGCCGCGGCCTGCCGTTGGCGGAGCTGCTCGGCCACGAGTGGTCGGTGCTGAGGCCGTCGGAGCCCGAGCCCGACCAGGCCCAGCTGGCGGTCAGCCCGACCGGCCGCGCCGCCCACGTCTACCTGCTCCCGGGAGCAGGGGAGCGGGCTGACCCGGAGGCGGTGCGGGCGAGGCTGAACGTGCTCGAAGGGGTCGACCTCGTCTGCCGCCTCGAGTCCGCGGACGGCAGGCCACTGGCTCGAGAGGAGCCGGGAGCACCGCCGGACGGCGCGGTCGCGGTAGTCGAACGCGGAGAGGCAGGGCTGCGCTTCGGCCCCGGCGACGCCGTCGCCGACCTACGGGGCGCTCGCTGGGACTTCGCCGGCGATCTCGCCGCGATCGCGGCGACGGTCGAGGACGGCCAGCTGCTTAGCCTCGCCTACCCCGACCCCCTGGCCCGGATCTGGTCCGCGCTCGCGGCCCCCCACGCGGGCGACTTCCTGCTCTCGCTGGCGCCCGGCTACGAGGCCGTGGACTGGGGCGGGGTAACTCACGCCGGCGGGGGCAGCCACGGATCGCTGCTCGCCGGCGACTCGCTCGGGCCGCTGCTCTTCGTCGGCTGCGCGCCGGCGGACGCCTCCGAACGCGCCCAGTGGACCCTTCGCGACATCGCGCCGGTCGTGCTGGACCACTTCGGGCTATGAGGCTTTGGCCGGCGACCCTTGTTGCCGTCGCGCTCCTCCTTCCCGCGCCCGCGAGGGCAGACGTGGGGGCCGCTGCCGCAACCCGCATCGCCGCCCAGGACTCGAAGGTGGTGGAGGAGCGTGAGGAGAACGGCGGCCTCACGCACACGACGGCCAAGGTCGACGGAAACTGGGAGATCGCCTGGTTCGCCGGCGACGGCCAGGTGGCGCTGGTCGTCGTCGACTCCGCGACGGGTGAGGTGCGCGAGTCCTGGGCCGGGTACCAGGTCGCCTGGAAGATGGCGCGCGGCTACTCGGGCGCCTTCGGCCACAAGCTCAACGCCCCCTACGTCTTCCTGCCGCTCTGCGCGATCTTCCTCCTCGGGCTGGTCGACTGGAGGCGCCTGCGCCGGCTCGCCAACCTCGACCTCCTCTTCCTGCTCGGCTTCGGAGCCTCGCAGCTCTTCTTCAACCGAGGCGAGATCGGCGTCTCGGTCCCGCTTCAGTACGTACCCCTCGCCTACCTCTTCGGCCGGGCGCTGTGGCTCGGCCTGCGCGGCCGCGGCGAGGGCATTCGCCCGGTCTGGTCGGCTAGGTGGTTGCTCGTCGCGGCCCTCTTCCTGATCGGCTTCCGGCTCGGCTTGAACATCGCCGACTCCGGCGCGATCGACGTCGGTTACGCGGGTGTGGTCGGCGCCGACCGGGTCGTCCACGGAGAACCGGTCTACGGCAACTTCCCAGAGGACGTCTCCCAGGGGGACACCTACGGCCCGGTCAACTATCTCGCCTATGTCCCCTTCGAGGCGACCTGGCCCTGGTCGGGCAGCTGGGACGACCTCCCCGCCGCTCACGCCGCCGCCGTCTTCTTCGACCTCGCGACCTTCGCGTTGCTGGTCCTGCTCGGACGTCGCATCCGACCCGGACCGGAAGGCAACAGGCTTGCGGCAACCCTCGCCTTCGGCTGGGCTGCCTATCCCTATACGGCTTTTGCCCTGCTCTCCAACTCCAACGACACCCTGGTGGCGATGCTGCTGGTGGGCCTGCTGCTGGTTCTTGCGCGTCCGGGGGCGAGAGGCGTCATGGCCGCGCTTGCGACCTTGGCAAAGTTTGCACCCGCCGTTCTCGTCCCAATGCTCGCTACGTATCGGCCTTGGCCCGCGGGTCCTGTCGCTGCAGGGGACCCACCACCCCCTCCGGTCGCTAAAGCGTCCTCGGGGGCGGTTCCCCCTACAGCGCCACCCGCGGGAGTGGCGTTTGCTGTGGCATTCGGATTGACGGCCTTCGTCTTGCTGTTGTGGCCGACGATCGATCCCGGGCTCTCTACGGTCTACGAGCGCACGATCGCCTACCAGGCGGAGAGGGACTCGCCATTCAGCATCTGGGGACAGGTAGCTGGGCTGGAGCCTCTGCGGATAGCGATCCTCGCTGCCATCGGAGCTCTTTCTGTGCTTTTGGCTTTCCGACCTAGACGGAAGAGTCTTGCGCAGGTAGCTGCTCTCGGCGCGGCGCTTTTGATCGGCCTCCAGCTCACCATGCAGCACTGGTTCTACCTCTACATCGTCTGGTTCTACCCCCTGCTGCTGGTGGCAATGGCGGTCAGGGCTCCCTCTGGCGGACACTCAAGCGCGGCTCCTGCCGCGCGTCCGACAAAGGGGGTCCCGATCGCCCCCGCTGCGACCCGGTAGGCGCAGCTCATAAGACATTCGGCTAAGCCGGACGCCCGCCGGCTGCACCGGCTCGGTGCAGCGCCGATCCCGGTATGACCGGTGCAGGTTTCCAATCCAAATCTTCGGTGGCAGCCAAGGCGGTCTCCCCGGCTGTCCGTCCTGGTCGGGCTCCTCGTCCTCGCCGGGCTTCTGTTCCCCAGCGGCACCAAGGCGTCCTCGCTCGAGCTCCTCGCCGCCTGGGGCGGTCTCGGAACCGGTCCCGGCCAGTTCAACTCCCCTTCCGCCATCGCCGTCGACGCGGCGGGCGACGCATACGTAGCCGACACCTTCAACCATCGCGTCCAGACCTTCGACAGCTGCCACCGGTGGACGGGAACGCTCGGCGGCTCGGGCGCGTTGCCGGGCCAGTTCAACGCGCCGATGGGAGCCGCGCTCGACTCGCACGGGAACCTCTACGTCGCCGACGCCAACAACAACAGGATCGAGGTCTTCGACCCTTCGGGCGCCTTCCTCCGCGCTTGGGGCATCCTCGGCACCGGCAACGGCCAGTTCAAGCTGCCCGTCGCCATCGCGATCGACTCGAACGACGACGTCTACGTCCTCGACCTGGACAACAACCGCGTCCAAGTCTTCGACGCGACCGGGACCTTTCTCCGCGCCTGGGGGAAATTCGGCTCCGGCAACGGTCAGCTCAGCTCCCCCTTCGGCATCGCGATCGACCCGCAGGGGCGCGTGTACGTAGCCGACACCGGCAACAACCGCATACAGGTCTTCGACACGGCCGGCAAATTCATCCGCAAATGGGGCGCCTTCGGCACCGGCAACGGCCAGTTCAAATCCCCCCGCGGCGTCGCCGCCGGCCCGCTCGGAGAGGTCTATGTGGCCGACACCGGCAACAACCGCATACAGGTCTTCGACACGGCGGGCGCCTTCGTCACGAAATGGGGCAGCCTGGGGTCGTCGACCGGTCAGTTCCGCTTTCCGGCCGGGCTGGCCGCCGGCCCGCTCCGAGAGGTCTACGTCACCGAGGGCAGTCCCAACCATCGGATACAGGTCTTCGGCGACCCTCCGGCAACGATCCCGGCCCTGCTCGAATCCGTGGTCGGCCTGGGGCTTCCACACGGCATCGAGAACAGCCTGGAGGCGAAGCTGCGCGGCGCCCAGGCCAGTCTCGAGCGCGGCAAGCCCCGAACCGCCGCCAACAAGCTCGGCGCCCTCCTCTCCGAGCTCGAGGCCTTGAGCGGCAAGAAAGTCAGCCCAGCCGAGGCTGCCGTCCTCACCGCGGAAGTCCAGGCGACCCTCCGAGCGCTGAGCTGCCTGGGCTGACGCCGCTCAGTCGGGTGCCGGCACCATCACCTGGTCGATCGAGTCGGCCAGCCCCCGCTCGTTGACGTCGACCACCGCGCCCATCACCCAGACGTCCTCCTCGGCGGTCTCGAACTTGACCGGCATCTGGGTGATCATCTGCTCCAGGATCAGCTCCGGCTTGACGCCGAGCACGCTGGTCCGCGACCCGGTCATCCCGACGTCGGAGATGAACGCGGTTCCCTGTGGCAGCACCCTCGCGTCGGCCGTCGGCACATGGGTGTGGGTGCCGAGCACGGCGGCGACGCGACCGTCGAGGTGCCAGCCCATCGCCACCTTCTCGCTGGTCACCTCGGCGTGGAAGTCGACGATCGCGAAGTCGCACTCGATCTTCTCGAGGATGCTGTCGGCCTCGTGGAACGGAGAGCGGGCGACGGTGAGGCTGATCGCCCCGCTGAGGTTGATCACGCCGACCCGTTCCCCGGCGACCTCGAGGACGGTGTAGCCGCGACCGGGATTTGCGTAGGGGTAGTTGGCGGGACGCACGACGCGGTCGCTGCGGTTGAGGAAGTCGTAAGCCTCGCGATGGCGGTAGACGTGGTTGCCCGTCGTGATCGCGTCGGCGCCGGCATCGAAGAGCGCCTTGGCCGTCTTCTCGGTGACCCCCATCCCACCGGCCGAGTTCTCGCCGTTGACGATCGTCATGTCCGGGGCGTAGCGCTCGCGCAGGCCCGGCATCGCGGCATGCAGACCGCGTCGTCCCGGCCCGCCGACCACGTCGCCGATGAAGAGCACCCTCATGACCGGACCCTAACCGCGAAATGCGCAAGGGTGTAGGCGTGAGCGAGGACAGCGAGATCCTGGAGCGCGCGATGCGCTACCCGTACGCGGTGCCGGCGCGCTCGTTCGTGCAGCAGGGGCATCGCACTCTCGACCCGGCGGAGGTCGAGATCGACCGGGGGCAGCGTTCGCGGCTGCTCGTCTACGGGTCGAACGCCTCGCCCGAATCGCTGGCCCGGAAGTTGGCCCTCAGCTCTGACCCGGTGCTGGTCGAGCCGGCCTGGCTGCACGATTTCGACGTGGTCTACTCGGCGCACTTCTCGCCCTACGGCGCGGTGCCGGCGACGCTCCAGCGCAGCCCCGGGACCACGGTGAGGGTGGCGGTCATCCACCTGACCGCCGAGCAGTTACGACTGGTCACGGCAACCGAGCCAAACTACGAGCTCATGTCCTTCGCCACGGCGGCCTGCGAGCTGCGGGACGGCGAGCCGGTCACGCGGCTCTCCGCTTACATCAGCCACCACGGCTGCCTGCTGGCCGATGGTGAGGAGGTTGCCCTCGTGGCCGTGCCCGCCCGCGGCCGCCGCTTCGCCGAGCTGAGCGAGCCACAGGTGCTCGAGCGCCTGCGCCTGCAGCTCTGCCCGGAGGAGAGCATCGACGCCTTCGTCCTCGGCGGCGTCACCGACCCGGACCTCGCGCAGGCCCGCTCGGCTCAACTTCCCCGGCGAGCGCTAGACCGCCGCGAACCGGCGTAGCGCGAAGCGGGCGAGGAGGCCGTAGGCGGCGATCAGGGCCGCCAGGTGCAGGAGGGCGACGCCGAGGTCGGGCCCGGCGGGGTCGAGGGCGGCGGTCATCGCGTCAAGCGCCGGCTTGAAGGGAAAGAGGGCGGTGACGACCTCGATCGCGTCGGAGAGCGCAGGGCCGACGGCGCCGGAGGGGATCAGGGAGAGGAAGGCAACCGGCAGGGTGACCATGAAGGCGAGCAGGGAGACCGCGCGAACCTCCCGAGCCGCGGCGCCGAGAGCAGCCCCGGCCGCGCCGAGAGCAGCCCCGCCCGCGAGGATCGCGGCCAGCCAGAGGCCGAAGCGGCTCCAGTGCAGGGGTACGAAGAGGGCCAGGCCGGCCAGCATCAGCAGCGTCACCGCCAGCCCGACCACGACGCCCAGCACCACCTTCTCGGCCAGCAGGCCCGAGTGCGAGACCAGCCCCCGGGTGAGGCGGGGAAAAGCGTTCTCCTCCCGCTCCAACGCCAGCGAGCCGGCGACGAGGAGGACGACGACGAAGGCGAGCGTGAACGTCGCGGCGACCGCGATAGCGAAGGATTCGAGCGGGGGGGAGGAGCCGTCGACGACTTCCTTGTCGACCGCGATCGGCTGCGCGAGGCGGGTCAGCAGCGGCTCACCCGTGGCGAGGTTGTTGCGGGCCAACTTGGTGAACCGGATCACCCGGTCGACCGAGTCGCGGAGATCGCCCGGAGGCAGCGACGGCCGCAGGGACTCGACGATCCGGGCGCTGTTGCGCAGGCCGAGGATCTCGATCGTCTGGCCCAGCACCCTGAGGTCGCCACCGTCGAGGACGAGCCCGAGGAATTTGCCGCCTTCGGCCGCGATGCGCCGTGCGATGACGAGATTCGCCTGCGCGATCAGCGCGTCGATCCGGTCGTTCACCAGGCGCGCCTTCACCGGGTCCTCCTCGCTGACGACCACCTCTATCTCGGGTGTGTTGGGAAATGGCGTCGAGAGGGAGTTGATCCGGTTCACCAGGTTGGCGGGGAGGATCAGAGCCGCGAGGACGTCGCCCGATCGGACCTTCTCGACCGCTTCGGCGCGGCTCTTGACGTGGACGCACTCGACCCGCGCGCAGATGCGGTCGTTGACGCCGATATTCGGCAGATCCCTGGTGCCGACGCTGACCCGCGCGTCGGCCGGGACGTCGTTGAGGAAGGCGACCCTGGGCTTCTCCGGCGAGCGCGAGATCGCGAAGCCGACCAGGACGGCGATCAGCACCGGGTAGGCGACGAGCACGACCGCCTGCAGCGGCGATCGCCGCAGGATCTGGAGGTCCTTCAGCAGCAGCCAGCGCATCAGTGCCCCCGGTGGTGGAGGAAGGCGACGAAGGCGGTCTCGAAGTCGCGGTCGGCGGCCTCGGGCGCCTCGCGCCGCACCGCCTCGAGCAGGCCGTCGGGCGATCCGTCGAAGAGAGCCTCCCCGTCGGCGAGGACGAGCAGCCGCCGCCCGTAGCGCTCGGCCTCCTGGATGTCGTGAGTGGAGAAGATCACCGTCGTGCCGTTCGTCTCGGCCAGTGCCGAGACGAACTCCCACAGACGCGCCCGCTGGCGCGGGTCGAGCCCGACGCTGGGCTCGTCGAGGAGCAGCACCGAGGGCCGCGCCAGCAGCCCGATCGCGATGTTGATCCGCTGCTGGTTGCCCCCCGACAGCCGCGCGACCGCCTCACCCCGCCGATCCGCCAACCCCGTCAGCTCCAGCATCTCCTCAGTCGATGCGACTGGATCCGCATGCCCCTCCAGCCGCGCGAACAGCAAAAGGTTCTCCTCCACCGTCAGCCGCCGGTACAGAGCCGCCTGCTGCGGCACCCACCCGACCTCCCCCTCGGGCACATGAACCTCACCACCATCGGCCCTCGAAATCCCCGCAAGGATCGAAAGCAACGTGGTCTTCCCAGCTCCGTTGGGGCCGATAACAGCCACAAGCTCCCCAGCAGCGGCCTCGAAGTCGACGCCCTTGAGGGCTTCCCGCTCGCCGAAGCGTTTGACGAGCTTCCGCGCCTCGATCACCGCCCTGTCTGTCAAAGCTCCTGCCTCCACGGAGGCAAACGCTATCCGGCTCAAACGGCTTCAGGTGTTATGCACCGCTTGAGCTTGAGCATTTCAGGAGAGCTGTGACAGGGGACGGGGAGGGCCTACCCCCAGACACTCAAGCGCGGCTCCCGCCGCGCGTCTGGGGTAGGCCCTCCCCGTCCCCTTCCCAAACCCCTCCCCTAAACTCGACTCCCGATGCCTTTTCCTGCCACTCGCATGCGCCGCCTTCGGCGAACCGAGGCGCTGCGCGGCTTGGTGCGCGAGACCGAGCTGTCACCCGGCCATCTGATCCAGCCCCTCTTCGTCGTCGCCGGGGAGGGCGTCCGCGAGGAGGTCCCTTCGATGCCGGGAATCGAGCGCTTCTCGATCTCAGAGCTGATCGCCGAGGGGACTGAGATCGCGAGCGCGGGGATCGGCGCGGTTCTGCTCTTTGGGATCCCAGCCGCGAAGGACGAGTCCGGCTCCGGTGCCTACGACGACGAGGGCGTGGTGCAGATGGCGGTGCGGGCGCTGAAGGAGGCGCACCCGGACCTGACGGTGATCACCGACGTCTGCCTCTGCGAGTACACCTCGCACGGCCACTGCGGCTTCGTCCGCGAGGGCGAGGTCGACAACGACATCACGGTCGAGCTGCTGGCCAAAATCGCCATCTCCCACGCCGAGTCCGGCGCCGACGCGGTCGCTCCCAGCGACATGATGGACGGGCGCATCGGCACGATCCGCCACCAGCTCGACGAAGAGGGCCACTCCGGCGTCCCGATCGTCGCCTACAGCGCCAAGTACGCCTCCGCCTTCTACGGCCCCTTCCGCGACGCCGCCGAGTCGACGCCGGAGTTCGGCGACCGACGCGGCTACCAGATGGACCCCGCCAACGCCGCCGAGGCCGTGCGCGAGGCCGAGCTCGACCTGGAAGAGGGCGCCGACATGCTGATGGTCAAGCCGGCCACCGCTTACCTCGACGTGATCCGCCGGGTCAAGGACGCAACGGGCGCCCCGGTTGTCGCCTACCACGTCTCCGGCGAGTACTCGATGCTGAAGGCCGCCGCCGCGCAGGGCTGGATCGACGAGCGCGGCGCCGTGCTCGAGACGCTGACCTCGATCCGCCGCGCCGGCGCCGACGCGATCGTCACCTACTACGCGAAGGAGGCGGCCGAATGGATTCGGTGAAGGTGCCGCAGTCCAAGGCCCGCTCCCGCAAGGACGGCGCCGCGATCCCGCTGGACGAGACCGACAAGCGGCTGATGAACCTGCTGCAGTCGAGCTTCCCGCTCGACCCCGAGCCGTTCGCCCTCGTTGCCTCCGAGGCGGAGCTCGACCTCGACGACGTGCTCGCCCGCACCCGCCGCCTCCTCGCCGAGCGGATCATCCGCGAGATCACGCCGATCTTCGACACCCGCGCGCTCGGCTACGAGTCGATGCTGGTCGCGGCCAAAGTCGACTCCGAGCACCCCCAGCGTGCCGCCCAGGCGGTCAACGCGCACCCCGGCGTCTCGCACAACTACCTGCGCACCCACGACTTCAACCTCTGGTTCACGATCGCCACCCCACCCGACTCCGATCTCGGCCTCGCCGGCACGCTCGACGTGCTGATGCGCGAGACCGGCGCCGAGTCGATGCGCCAGCTGCCGACCCTGACCCTGTTCAAGATCAACATGAACCTGGAGATGGAGAAGGGCACCGACGCCCTCGCCGCGGCGGTCGAGGCGGCCCCGCCCCGCGAGCTGGAGGCGCAGCCCTACGATGAGCTGGACATCGCGGTGATCCGCGCCCTGCAGGGACCGATGGAGCCGGTCGAGCGTCCTTACGACGAGGCCGCGGCGGAGGTCGGGATGACGACCGAGCAGCTGCTCGGCCACCTGCGGGGCATGGTCGACCGCAAGCTGCTGCGCCGCGTCGCCGCGATCCTCTTCCACCGCCGGGCGGGCTTCTCGGCGAACGGCATGGGCGTCTGGAAGGTGCCCGAGGCCGAGATCATGGAGACGGGGGGGAGAATGGCCTCCTTCCGCGGCATCTCCCACTGCTACCAGCGGCCGACCTATGAGGACTGGCCCTACAGCGTCTTCACCATGGCCCACGGCCGCTCGAAGGAGGAGTGCGACGCGATCCTCGACTCGATCGCCGAGGAGTGCGGGATGGGCCCCGACGACCGCGCCACCCTCTACTCCTCGACCGAGTACAAGAAGATTCGCCTGCACTACTTCACGGACGACTACCGGCGCTGGGAGGAAGAGCACACCTAACCTTCCGGTGCGCCTTTCCCCCGTTATAGGGGGATAAAGCGCACCGGAACGAAGAGTTATGAGTCGCTCTGCCGATCTCTACGAACGCGCTCTCCGTGTAATGCCCGGTGGCGTCAACTCGCCCGTGCGGGCGATGCGGCAGATCGGTCGCGAGCCGGTCTTCGTCGCGCGTGGCGAGGGCTGCGAGCTGATCGACGTCGACGGCAACCGCTACCTCGACTGGGTCGGCTCCTGGGGACCGCTGATCCTCGGCCACGCCGACCCCGAAGTGGTCGCCGCTGTGAGCGAAGCCGCCGAGGGCGGCACCAGCTTCGGCGCCGCGACCGCCGCCGAGGTCGAGCTCGGCGAGGAGGTCGTCGCCCGCGTGCCCTCGGCCGAGATGGTGCGCATGACCAGCTCCGGCACCGAGGCGGCGATGAGCGCCGTGCGGCTGGCCCGCGCCGCGACCGGCCGCGAGCTGGTCGTCAAGTTCGCCGGCGCCTACCACGGGCACTCCGACGGCCTGCTCGTCGACGCCGGCTCGGGGGTGGCGACGCTGGCGATCCCGGCGACGCCGGGGGTCACCGCGGCGCAGGCCGCCGGCACCGTCGTCGTGCCCTGGAACGACCCCGAGGCGGTCGAGCGGGCGCTGGCGGACCACGCGGCCGCCGCGGTCCTGGTCGAGCCGATCGCCGCCAACATGGGCGTCGTGCCGCCCGCCGAGGGATTCCTCGAGGCCCTCCGCTCGGCCACCGCGGAGGCAGGTGCCCTGCTCGTCTTCGACGAGGTGATCACCGGCTTCCGCGTCGCCCGCGGCGGCGCCCAGGAGCTGTACGGGGTCGAGCCCGACCTGACCGTGCTCGGCAAGGTGCTAGGCGGCGGCCTCCCCGCCGCGGCCTACGCCGGCCCGCGCGAGCTGATGGAGCGGATCGCCCCCGCCGGCGACGTCTACCAGGCGGGAACGCTGTCGGGCAACCCGCTCGCGGTCGCCGCGGGCCTGACCACCCTGCGCCGCCTCGACCCTCGCGCCTATGAGCGCCTCCATGACCTGACCGAGCGCCTCGCCGATGGATTCATGACCCTCGCGCGGGATCGCCCCCTGCAGGTCGCGAGCGCGCCGGGCCTGGTCACCCTCTTCTTCAGCGCCGACCGCGTCACCGACTTCGCGTCGGCGTCGGCTTGCGACCTCGATGCCCACGCCCGCTTCTGCCGCGCGATGCTCGACCGCGGCGTCTACCCGCCGCCGTCGCAGTTCGAGGCTTGGTTCGTCTCGCTCGCCCACGACGAGGACTCGATCGACCGCACGCTGGAAGCCGCCGCCGAGGCCCTCGATGCCTGAGCCCGGCCAGGCACTGACCCTGCTCGCCGAGCGCCTGCGTGCCGAGGACACGCCGATCTCTCCGCATGTCGTCGAGACCGCCGGGGAGCCGGTCTTCGGCCTGCTCGCCGCCACCGGGCGCCGCGCGGAATCGGACCCGGCCGAGTACGCGCTGGTGGTCGAGTCGGTGCGCGAGGGCTACCTGCTCCACTACGGCGAGTCTCGCTTGCTTCGGGGTCACGACGAGGACCTCGCACTGCTCGCGGGCGACTACCTCTACGCACTCGGGATCGAAGGGCTCGCCGCGCTCGGCGACTCTGAGGCGGTTGCGGTGCTCGCCGACCTGATCGCCCGCTGTGCCCAGCTCCACGCCGAGGGGCGCGAGAACGAGGTGCCGGAGCTGTGGCGCGCCTCGGCCGCCGCGGTCGGGGGCGCGAGTCAATAGACTCCATGCTTCCTGAGGTGAGCTGTTGAGCGACGGAGCGGACAAGCAACACGGAGCCGAGGCGGCCGGTCGGCCGGAGCGCCCCCAACCGAACCCCCCCGGTTACTTCGAGGGCGAGTCGATGACGCGTCGACACGCCTTCACGATCGCCGCCCAGGGCCTCGGCGGCATCGCCGGCGCCGCGATCGTCCTGCCCGCGGTCGGCTTCGCGGTCGCGCCGATCTTCCACCGCGGCAAGGAGCGCTGGGAGGCGGTCGGCCCGGTCGGCGACTTCGTCGAGGACACCTATCGCCAGGTCGTCTTCACCGAGACCGAGGGGATCGGCGATGCGGGCAAGACCACCGCCTACATCCGCAAGAGCTCGAAGGACCTCGGCGAGGAGCCCGGCCAGATCGTCGCGGTCTCCAATCGCTGCGTCCACCTAGGCTGCCCGGTTCGCTACGTCGAGGCCGCCGGCAACTTCATCTGCCCCTGTCACGGCGGCGTCTACGACTTCCAGGGCAAGCGGATCGGCGGCCCGCCGGTGCGCCCGCTCGACCAGTTCCAGACGCGCATCCGGGGCGGCCAGGTCGAGGTCGGCCCTCGCTACAGCGTCACCTCGCAGCTGGAGCCGGTCCGCGCTCGCGACCCCGGCGAGTTCACCGGCGGCATCTGGGAATATCTGTACCCGCCCCGACCGTCCACCTTCCCGCCACCGAGCAGCTGAGGCCTAGCCGGCGATGAAGCTCGACTCCCTGATTCCCGCACCGCTCCGCAAACCGGCCAAGCCGGGCGAGGGCAACGGTGCCAAGGGCGCCGCTCCGGCGGATCTGAAGACCGCGCCGCCCGAGCGCCCCACCGACACGAAGAAGCTCGCCGACCGCGCCCTCGAAGCGCCGGTCGACGCGCTCGCCTGGGTCGACCAGCGCACCGCCGCCTCCGGCTTCCTCACCGGGATGCTCTTCCGCAAGGTGCCGAAGGGGACCAACTGGTTCTACACGCTCGGCTCGGCGACGATGTTCGCCTTCATCATCCAGGCGATCACTGGCGTCTTCCTGGCGATGTTCTACACGCCGTCGACGACCCAGGCCTACGCCTCGATCTCGCACATCAACAACGAGGTCTTCCTCGGCGCCTTCGTGCACGGCCTGCACAAGTGGGGCTCGAGCTTGATGGTGATCCTGATCTTCCTCCACATGGGCCGCACCTTCTTCTTCGGTGCCTACAAGTACCCGCGCGAGCTCAACTGGGTGATCGGCGTGGTGCTGCTGATCCTGACGATGACGATGGCCTTCACCGGCTACCTGCTGCCCTTCGACCAGCGTTCCTTCTGGGCCTCGGTCGTCGGCATCAACATCAACGGGACCGGCCCGGTGGTCGGGCCCTACCTCAGCGACTTCCTGCGCGCCGGGCCTGAGCTGGGCGCGACGACGCTCTCGCGCTTCTACGCGATCCACATGCTCCTCCTCCCCGGCGCGATCATCGCCCTGATCGGAGCCCACCTGTACCTCGTGGTCAAGCTCGGCACGACCGCGCCGCCCTGGCTGAAGGCCGATAAGCCCAAGGCAGCGTCGCCTGTCTCCCAGCTCGAGGCCGGTACCGAGGGCAACGGAGCCTCGCCCGCGTCATGAAGCCAGCCGACAAGCAGGCATATCTGGAGGAGTACGAGCTGCTGAAGAAGAAGGGCAAGCCCTTCTTCCCCTACGCGGTGATGAAGGACTCGGCGATGATGCTGCTGGTCGCCGCCGTGGTCATCGCGATGTCGATCATCCTCGGCGCCGAGCAGGGCCCGAAGGCGGACCCGACGTCGACGACATACGTGCCGCGCCCCGAGTGGTACTTCTTCTTCCTCTTCGAGCTCCTGCGCGTGATCAAGCCGCCGGAGCTGGTCCCGATCGCGACGATCGGGATCCCGACGATCTGCATGGTCCTGCTTCTCCTGCTGCCGTTCTACGACCGCGGCCCGGAGCGCAACCCGATCCGCCGGCCGATCGCGACGACGGCCGGCGTGATGACGATCGTCGCGATGGCCTACCTCACCTTCCTCGGCGCCACCGGGGGCTCGCCGACCGAGATCGAGATGGAGGTCGCGCCCCAGTACGAGGCTGGCAAGGAGGTCGTCGCCGGCGCCGGCTGTCTCGCCTGCCACAAGATCGGCGAGAACGGTGGCACCATCGGCCCCGAACTCACACACATCGCCACCCGGGTCCCGCGCGCCGCGATCATTCGCTCGGTGGAAATCGGGCCCGGCATCATGCCCTCGTATCGCGATCTGCCGCCCAAGAAGCTCAACGAGCTCGCCGACTTCCTCTCTTCGCTCGACTGAGGCGTGTGTCAGGATTCCTGCACGCGTCTAACGGCGGCGGACACTGCGCGGTGCAGCGTCCTCAGTCGGACAGATAGCTCTGCTATCTGTCCTCCCTGCGTCCTCGCCCCGCTTGGTCCGGCGCACGCCAGCCACGCACATGAATCCTGACACCCGACCTCAGCCTTCGCGGGAATCAGCTCAGTTCTCTGAGCAAGTCCAAAGCATGTTCGGTCGGGTCGCAAGCAGATACGACCTGCTGAACTCGGTGATGACGGCTGGACTCCACCATTCATGGCGTGAGCGCGCCGTGGAGCGCGCCGAGCTCGTGCCGGGTGACTCCGCCCTCGACGTCTGCTGCGGTACCGGGGACTTGGCGCTCGGGCTGGCGGGCAGGGTTGCGCCCAGGGGCCACGTCATCGGCTGTGACTTCTCCGAGCCGATGCTCGACTTGGCGCGGGAGAAGGCGAGTGCGCGGGAGGCCGCCGGAGTCCGCTTCGAGTGGGCTGACGCTCTCAACCTGCCCTACGACGCGGGTCGCTTCGATGCCGTCACGGTCGGTTTCGGCGTCCGCAACCTGGCCGATCTCGACCGCGGCCTGCGCGAGATGACGCGCGTTCTGCGCCCCGGCGGTCGCCTGGTGATCCTCGAGATCACCCAGCCGACCCGGCCGCCGCTCTCGACCTTCTACTCGCTCTGGTTCGACCGCGTCGTGCCGCTGCTCGGCGCCTTCTCCGGCGACTCGGAGGCCTACTCGTATCTGCCCGAATCGGTGCGCGGCTTTCCGCCGCCCCTCCGCCTGGCGGAGATGATGGACGCCGCCGGACTGCAGCGCATCCGCTGGACCGTTCTCGCCGGGGGGATCATCGCGATCCACAGCGGCACCCTCAGGTGACCCGCCCCTCCGCCGTCCCGCCTCCCGTCACGGCGGTCCTCGACGCGTCGAGCCGCTGGTTGCCGTCCCGCCTCGGCCAGGTGGAGGATCTGCTGCGCGAGCAGGGTCGCGACTACGGCGAGCGCTTGGGGGTCGAGGCCGCGACGACGCTCGAGGCGGGGGGCAAGCGCCTACGCCCACTCCTCGTCCTGCTCTGCTCCGGAGCCGACGGGGGAGAGCCCGCCGTGCGCGCCGCCGCCGCGATTGAGCTTGTCCACATGGCGACCCTCGTCCACGACGACGTCCTCGACGACGCGCCGTTGCGCCGCGGCCTGCCGACCGTCGCCGCGACGGCAGGCCGCGACCGGGCGGTGGCGGTCGGGGACCTGCTCTTCTCCCGCGCCTTCGCCCTCCTCGCCACCCACGGCGACACCCGCGCGATCGCTCTGCTCGCCCGCGCCTCCGTCGCCCTCGCCCGGGGGGAGCTCGCCCAGCGCAAGGACGCATTCGACACCGGGGTGCCGGAGCAGCGCTACCTCGACCGCTGCCGACTGAAGACCGGGGCCCTGTTCGAGTGCGCCTGCCTGCTCGGGCGCGACAGCCCCGAGCTGGGCGCCTTTGGTGCTGAGATTGGCTTGGCGTTCCAGCTCCTCGACGACGTGCTCGACGTGTCCGGTCCCCCCGAGCGCACCGGCAAGGCCCGCGGAACCGACCTGCTCGACGGCACGGTCACGCTGCCGCTGATCGTGGCCGCCGGAATCGACCCATCGCTCCGTGACGTCAACCTCCGCACCTTGGACGCTGCTTCCGCCGAGCCCCTCTGCGATCGCATAGCCGCCACCGGCGCCCTGGACCAAGTCCGCACCCGCGCCCTCCAAATGATCACGGTCGCCAAGACGAAGCTAAAAGAAACAAAGTTCGACGCGGAGCAGAAGCACCTACTCGAACTCGTCGCAGACGGCGTCGTTCAGCGTTACGCGTAGGCGGTGTCCGGGGTGGGGCCCCCGGGAACTCCCGGCGAAGCCGGCCCCCGGGGACCCCACCCCGGACACCGGCCGCCCTAACCGAAGTCGTCAGCCGTAATCAGGTCGGCCTCGAGCGCAGCCGCAAACGTCTCGGCGACGTACTGCATGTTCTCGCGCTCGAGCGTCTTCAGAACCTCGGCCAGGTCGCGGGTTCCGTTGTCGAGCTCCTCGTCGAAAGCGTCGATTGCCGCTTCTCCGTGGACTTCGTCGCGTCGCCACTCGCACTCGGGGCAGCGGCGCCAGAGGCGCCAGTGGCCGCGGTCGCCAGCCTGCTCCCAGCAGGTCGGCTGCACCAGCGGCGAGGAGCAGCGCGGGCAGACGTGAAGCCCGACTGCGGTTTTCGTCTGTCCGGTGCTCGTGTGTCTCATCTCTGCCTTATCGAACCCATGAGCGGCCGAGTCAATCCGCACTTACCCGCTAGGGCGGGAGAAAACCCCATTTCTGGGTAGGCGATCCACCCAATTCGCCTTGATCCAATTGCGCTGGGCGACCGTTACCATGGGTCGATGCCAAACGTCGGACCTCTTGAGCTTGCGATCGTCTTGATCATCGCCCTCGTCGTCTTCGGCCCGAAGCGCCTGCCGGAGCTGGGTCGCTCCCT
Source organism: Solirubrobacterales bacterium (assembly GCA_036376915.1). Classification (GTDB taxonomy): domain Bacteria; phylum Actinomycetota; class Thermoleophilia; order Solirubrobacterales; family 70-9; genus VRUE01. The sequence goes on along the minus strand of DASUZK010000059.1, from coordinate 28,319 downwards.
GGGCCGCGGGATTCGCGAGTTCCGCGGCTCGGTCAGCGGGGACAGCCGCGACGACGAGCCGGAGAGCCGCGAGGCGATCGAGCCACCGCGGCCATCCCCCAAGACGGGTGCCGAGGACGAGACGGTCGCGCACGACCGCCGCTGAGGCTCCGCGATGGCCCGGATGAGGCCGGTTTCGCATGAGGACCGGCTGACGCTGGTCGAGCACCTGGACGAGCTGCGCAACCGCGTCATCGTCTGCCTGCTCGTCTTCGGCGTCGCCCTGGCGCTCTGCTTCTGGCAGAACGAGCTGCTGCTGGAGATCGCCTCAGCGCCACTCCCCGACGATCAGAAGCTGCTCACGCTCGGGGTGGCGGAGCCGTTCACGACGACCCTCACGGTCGCCACCTACGGCGCTCTGATCCTCTCGCTCCCGATTCTGCTCTACCAGGGCTACGCCTACGTCCTGCCGGCGTTCAGCGATCGCGAGCGCCGCGTCGTCCTGCCGTTCCTGATCTTCGTCCCGATCCTCTTCGCGATCGGGGTCCTCTTCGCCTATTTCGTGGTCATGCCCCCGGCGGTCAAGTTCCTGCTCGGCTTCAACGACACCCAGTTCAACGTTCAGGTCCGCGCCCGCGACTACTACAGCTTCTTCTCGACCACGATGCTCGCCGGCGGGCTCGTCTTCCAGCTGCCGCTGGGGATTCTCGCCGTCACCAGGCTCGGCATCGTCAGCGTCGATCAGCTCGCCGGCAACCGGCGCTATGCATATCTCGCGATCGCCCTGCTCGCCGCGGCCCTGCCCGGCGTCGACCCGGTCTCGATGCTGATCGAGATGGTGCCGCTCCTCCTTCTCTACGAGTTGAGTATCTTGATCGCTCGCGCCTTTGGAACGCCGAAGGCGGCGAGAGGAATGACAAGGCCCTCAACACAGGAGCGCTGAATCGAGTGGCAGGTGGCGAGCGACGGATGCTTTTCGACATCCGAGGCCGGCGTAAGCGCGTCGTCCAGGTTGTCTACGCGATCCTCGCGCTGCTGATGGGCGCCAGCCTCTTCCTCGTCGTCGGCCCGGTCAACATCGGCGGTCTCGTCGGCAGCGGCGGCACCTCCGAAGCGAGCAAGGTCCTCGACGAACAGGCAGAAGAGGCGGAAGCGAGGCTGAGCCGCGACCAGGACAACCCGAACCTGCTGCTCGCCGTCGTCCGGGCTCGGGTCGGGGCTGGCAACGCCGAGACCGAAATCAACCCCCAGACCGGCGCGCCTGTTCTCAACGCCGAGGGTCGACAGGACTTCGAACAGGCGGCCGGGATCTGGAAGGTCTATCTCGAAGAGACCGACGAAGTGAACCCGTCCGGGGCGCTGCTGATGGCAAACACCTTCTTCACGCTCGCCGAAGGGGGGGTCAGCCTCGAAGACATCGAAACCAACATCGAGGGAGCGGCGACCGCTCAGCGCCTGGCTGCCGAAGCCCGCCCCTCCACCGGCTTCCTCACCACTCTCGCGAGCTACGAGTACCTCGTCGGCGACTTCAAAGCCGGCGATGCGGCTGGCGAGAAAGCCAAGGGAAAGGCCACCGCGCAGGAAAAGAAACGGATAGAAGAACAGATCTCCGAATCCCGCAAGCGCGGCAAGCAGTGGCAAAACGAAAAGAAGCGCTTCGCCAAAGCTGAACAGGAACAGGGCAAAGAAGCTCTGCAGAATCCGTTCGGCGGCCTCGGCGGCAGCACCGGCGAAGGCCTGGGCGAATAGGACCGGCGATGGGCCGTGCTGGGCTCGAACCAGCGACCTCACGACAGGTTGCTATTCTTTACCAATGGCTGAGAAGGTAAAGAATCAAACCAAGGTTTCCAGCAAGCATCAGGTGACGATTCCCGTCGGTGCCTTCCGCACAGCGGGCTTCGAACCTGGGGACACTCTGAAAGTAGAGGCCGAGGGAGCCGGTCGCGTGGTGCTGACGCGAGTCGATGAGTTGATCAATCGCTACTCCGGGTGCCTGGATACCGGCGGCGATCTGCGCGAGCGCGTGAAAGGGCTGCGCGAGGAGTGGCGGTAGTCCTCGACTCCGACGCCGTCGTCGGCTTTCTCGATCGAAAAGACGCTCTCCACGATGCAGCCGACGCGGCTATCCGCGACTTCGTTCGCGGGCAGCGGCTGGTGGTGTCGGCAGTGACCTACGCCGAGGTGCTGACCGGCGCCAGGCTCGGCCACCACGACGAAGACCAGGTCCGGGGGTTCTTCGCCCAGCTGATCTCCGAGGTTCTCCCGGTCGACATGACCGTGGCCGACAAGGCAGCCGAGCTTCGTGCGCGCCTCAAGCCGTTGCGGATGCCCGATGCCTTGATTCTCGCCACGGCGGACACCAACCCCGACGTGGATCTGCTCGTGACCGGCGACACCCAGGCGCCCAAAGTTCCTGAGCTGGACTGCGCCATCCGTTTGTTGCGCTGATTGCAGCCGTAGGCCGAGAGTGGGCCGTGCTGGGCTCGAACCAGCGACCTTGAGATTAAGAGTCTCCTGCTCTACCAACTGAGCTAACGGCCCGGGGCGGGAAGTATAGGAAGGTCCGGCGCTCTACCGGGCCGTGCAGGCCTTTTCGATCGTGCCGTCGATGATCGTCGTGTCGGCGAAGGTGAGCCGGCCGTGCGTGCGCAGGACCCCGTCGCTGCAGCGGGCCGAGGCATAGCTGCGCCGGGTGCCCTCGAAGCGGTAGCGCCGGCCGATCGTGCCGTCGACGTGGGTGAGAGAGCCCTGGCCACCGGCGATCGGCGGCACGTCGATCGTGGCCCGGTAGCGGAAGTCGCCGCCGCGGCGCTCGATCGGGACGGTGAGGACGAACGCCTGCACCGATGGGGCCGTGGTGCGGGCATGCAGGATCGCCGTCGCGTGTCCTTCCTGGCGCGGGCCGTTGAAGACCGTCAGGGGGGACCCGACTTTGACCGGTGGCCCATCGCCGAGGGCGACCAGGGCCTCCACCCTGCCGCTGCCGACCACCGCCCCTGGGCAGCGGGCCCGCGCTTCGGCCGGCGTCGCTTCCTCCAGCACCGCGGGAGCACAGATGGGAAGACCACCTGTGCTGAGCCGCCCGTCCCGGTCGAAGTCGAGCACGATCTGCCGCACCGCTGGCGGGATTCCTCCGTCGACCGCTCTCAGGTCGGCATGCCCCTCGAATTCGATCGGGGCGAAAGCGCGCTTGGGCAGGAGGCGGGGGGTGAAGCCGCCGTCGGCCGTGAGGATCAGGTTCCCGAACCGAACCAGGGCAGCGTCGGCAGCGCCTGCGCACAGGACACAGACCATGAGCGTCCCGATTCCCAGTAGCCGCTTCAAATCGCCCTCGAGGTCCAGGCTAGCGCGCTCTGCGCGCCGACAGTCGACCAGGTTCCTTAACAGACTCTTCCGCATCTTTCCCCCCGCTCCGTCGTGCGGACCGGCAAACTACGGGCGTGCCCGTGAGGACGAGCAGGGGGCGGAGCGACGACGATCGCGGAAGTCGCGAGGGCAAAGCCCGTCCCCCGGTGTCGCTGCGGCATCCGCGCCGCGCGTTGGCGGTTGCGCTGATCCTGATCGCGGCGCTCTCCGCCTTCGGCTTCAGCCTCGAGGAGCGGCTGAGCCCGAGCTCGCTGGACATCCCGGGGACCGGAACCGAACGCGCCAACAACCTGCTGCGCGATCACTTCGGCGATACGGCGATCTTCGCGATCCTCCTCGAAGGGCCGCCGGATGCGATCGACCGCCAGGGCCCGGATCTGGTTCGCGCCCTGCGGGAGGACCCGAAGGTGACGACGGTCTCGCCCTGGGACCGCGGCGCGGTCGACCAGCTGCGCCCCAGGCCCGACCGGGCGCTGATAGTCGCCGACTTCCACGTCGACGTCGACGAGGCGGCCCGAGACAAGGTGCCGCTGGTGGAAGACGTCCTCGAGGAGGAGATCCATCCGCCGGTCGAGGCTACGCAAACCGGACAGGCCACGCTGACGCGGACGATCCAAGAAGACTCGATCGACGCGGCGGAGACCGGCGAGCTGATCGCGATGCCGATCCTCCTGATCGTTCTCCTCTTGGTCTTCCGCTCGCCGGTCGCGGCGGCGATCCCGCTCGGCTTCGGCGCGATCGCCGTCCTCACGTCTCGGGGGCTGCTCTCCCTGCTCACCAACTTCTTTGGCATCGAAGCCCTGGCCCTGGTCGTCTGCTCGATGATGGGCCTTGCGCTCGGCGTCGACTACGCGCTGCTGCTGGTCTCGCGCTTCCGCGAAGAGCTCGCCGAAGGCGCCGACCCCGTCGCCGCCGCCTGGACGACGCGGCGCACGGCTGGCCGCACGACGATCTTCGCCGGCAGCACCCTGATCCTCTCGATGGTCGTGGCGATGTTCGTCGTCCCCGGCGCCCTGCTCGCCTCGCTTGCCGCGACGCTGGCCCTGGTCGTGCTGCTCACCGTCCTCGTCGCGACCCTCGTCGGCCCTCCGATCCTGGTCCTGCTCGGCCCCAACGTCGACCGCTGGCGGATCGGTGCGGCACCCAACGGCGAGCGCTCGCGCCTGATGACCGTCGTCAGCGCGGCTCTCAGCCGTCCCGTCCCGGTCTCGCTCGCGATCGGCGCCGTGGTGCTGATCCTCGCGGCGCCGGCGATCGCGCTGAAGACCGGTCCCTTCACCGTCGGCGAACTCCCGCACGACTCGCCGGCCCGCCTCGACGCCGAACGGGTCCAGGACTCGGTCGGGGCCGGCTTCGACGCGCCGTTCGTCGTGATCGCGGTCGCCAAGGACGGCCCGATCACCGAACCCGACCGACTCTCGACCCTCAGTCGCTGGCAGCGCAAGGTCGCGATGCTGCCCGGCGTGCAGAGCGTGATCGGCCCCGGCCAGGTCGCGAGCGCGGTCGAACCTCTGCGCCGAAGGGGCGATGCCCTGATCTCCTCCGACGACGAGACCGGGCCGCTGGCGAACCTCGACCGGCTGGGGAAGAACCTCGGTCGCGCGGCCGACGGCGTCTCCACCCTTCGCAAAGGGCTTTCGCAGGCCGCCTACGGGGCGGGTCTGCTCGCCAAGGGCTCGAGTCGGGCGGAAGAGGGAGCGGTGGAACTGGCCGACGGCCTCGGCGAAGCCGCCGCCGGCGGCCAGGAAGCGGTCGATGCGATCGGCCAGTTCGCCGAGGGCTCGCGGAAACTGGCCGAAGCGCAGGAGGAAGCGGCGATAGCCAGCCTCCAGCTCAAGTTCGGCACCCACGACCTGATCCCCAACCTCAACGTCAACGTGCTGCCGGAGTCGCGCCGGCTGACCAGGTCGCTCCAGCAGGACTCGAAGAGCACGGTGCCGCAGCTGCAGGCCTCGGCGCAAGCGGCTGACGAACAGCTGAAGACCGCCCTGCAGCAGCTCGAAGGCATGACCGTGGGCAAGACGGATCCCAACTACGACGCTGCCTTGGCGGCGGTCCGTCAGGCTTCCGGGGCTGTGAGCGGTCTGCCGAGCGAACTGACCGCCCTGGCCGAACGCCTAAGCGAGAACGTTGACGATGCGAAAGAAATCAAGGCGTATCTGCAGAGCACTCTACTGATCCTCAAACGCCTCAACGACGGGGCGACACAGCTCTCAGACGGCCTCTTCAAACTCTCCCGCGGCGGCGACAAACTCGCTGACAACGCCGAAATCCTCGACCGGGAAGCGAAGCAGCTCGCCGGTGGCCTCGACGAAGCAAGCTCCGCGGCGACCCTTCTGGCGGGCGGGTTGACCCAGCTCGCCGGCGGAACGTCCGAGCTCGAACGGAGGCTCGGCGAAGCGTACTCGCGCTCCTACCCCCTGCAGTCGGGCCTGCGCCGCGCCAACGTCCGCGTCGTCTCCCAGAACGCCAATCTCAGCCGACAGGTCGACAACCTGCGGCGAACCACCCCCGGCATCTTCGACTCGGGCTACTTCGTCCTCACCGCCCTCGACGGGACGCGTGGACCGCTGCGCGAGGCCGCCAACGGGGCCGTCGACCTGCAGCGCGGCGGCCAGGCGGCGCGGTACCTCGTCACCACCAGCTATGACTTCGCCTCCGACGGGTCTGTCGACTTCAACAAGCGCCTCGAAGAGGACGCGGCGGCGCTGAGCAAGGACGCCGACGTCGAGGCCGGGGTCGCCGGCGGGACGGCGACCCTCAACACCTACAGCCGCGTTACCAGGGAGCGAATGCCGATCGTCATCGCCGCGATCACGCTCGCCACCTTCCTCGTCCTCGTCCTCGTCCTGCGCTCGCTGCCGCTGGCGGCGATAGCGGTGGGGCTCAACCTCCTCACCGTCGCCGTCGCCTTCGGCATCCTCACCCTGCTGACCAACGTGCCCGACGGCTGGCCCCTGGGCGGCAATACCTACATCAACGCGGTCGGGGCGACGATGATCTTCGGCGTCGTCTTCGGGCTCTCGATCGACTACGCGGTGTTCCTGTTGGTGCGGATGCGAGAGCACTACGACGAGCACGGCGACAACGCGGCGGCGGTCCACTTCGGCCTGGAAAAGACGGCCCGGGTGATCACCGGCGCCGCGGTGATCATGATGGCTGTCTTCATCGCCTTCGCCGGGGCGCCGGTGCAGACGGTCAGCCAGCTCGGGATCGGGCTGACCGTCGCGGTGTTGCTCGACGCCACCGTCGTTCGCATCGTCCTGCTGCCGGCGCTGATGCTCCTGATCGGCGATCGGGTGTGGTGGCTGCCGCGCCCGCTGGAGCGGGCGCTGCCGCGCTTCAACGTCTGACCGACGTCGCTATTTCTTCTGGGTGCACTTCCCCTTCACGCCTGGCGTCAGGGATTCGCCGTCCTTGAAGACGAACTGGCCGCGTGCCTTCCAACTCTTGGTCGGGCAGGTGGCGTTGATGTAGCTGCGCTTCTTCCCCTTGAAGGTGTAGGTCTTGAAGACCTTGATCTTGACTCCGGTGACCGCTCCCTGGCCGCCCGCGATCAGCGGGATCGCGACGTCGAGGCGCGGGCCGAAGCCCTGCTTGTTGAAGTTCTTGACCACGCCGACGAGCACGACGGTGGTCTGGACCGGCGTCTGGCTGTAGAGGTGCAGCAGGATTACCGGCTTGCCGCCGCTGGGCACGCCGTTGAACACGGTCATCCCCGCTACGACGGGGAAGACTTTTTCGCCGACGACGAGGTCGAGGGTGCCTTCGCCATTCCCGATCTTCGCTCGTTTGCATTCTTCGAGCGCCTTTTCGGTGGAAGTGTTCTGCAGGACGCCGGAATCGCAGGTCGGGTAGCCCTTGTTGTAGATCGTCACGCCTTTGGGGAAGTCGACGATCGCCTGCACGGCCGGGATCGGAACGCCGTTCGGCGTGGTCGCGTTATCCGTGGCGGTGGTCACTTCGAGTGTCGCCGGGGTGGGCTTCGTCGCGGAACGCTTCTTCGGCGTGATGTTCACGCCGATGCTCTGGGTGTTTCCGTCGGCGCCGACGAGCACCGGGGACTGGACAGCCGAGGCTGCGCCGGCGACCGTGACGGCTACACCTACCGCCATGGCAACGGCAATGGTCAGACGTTTGCGCATTGGCTTTCTCGCTCCTTTTCGGTTTTGCCCCTGCGTCTCCCGTTCCCTTAACCCGCCGCAGTCCCAGAGTAGCGCGTTGAATTCCAGTTAAGTACCTGCACGCCCCGCGCTTGGCAGCGGGCCGCTCGGATACGATTCTGCGGCCGTTACCCCGGATCGGAGGCCGGGGAAACCGCAAGCGACGATCCGTGGCTGCCAAACCCTCAGGCGAGGACAAGAGCCCGGCGCAAAGCCGGGGGGTCACCCCCGGGCGGGTCGCGGCGATCGCCGTGCTGGCGGTTGCAGTAATCGCGCTCGGCGCCGTCATCCTCGGCGGCAACGGCGAGCACCGCTACCGGCTGCTCTTCCAGAACGCCAGCCAGCTCGTCCCCGACAACCAGGTCCTGATCGGCGGCCAGCCGGTGGGCTCGGTCGAAAGCATCGACCTCACCGACGACAACCTCGCCGAGGTCGAGGTCAGCGTCGAGCAGGAGCTGCACGAGGGCACCACGGCGACGATCCGCGCCACCTCACTCTCGGGCGTCGCCAACCACTACGTCTCGATCAGCCCCGGGCCCAACAGCAACCCGCCCCTGGATGAGGACGCGACCCTGGGCCTGGCCTCGACGACCACCCCGGTCGACATCGACCAGTTCTTCAACACGTTCCCGACCCCGGTTCGCCGCGCCCTCGGCGAGTTCATCCGCGGCAACGCGACCTGGTACGCCGGGCGCGGGGAGGACGGCAACGACTCGATCAAGTACTTCGGCGTCGGCCTCAATCGGGCCGGCGCGCTCTTCCGCGAACTGACCGCCGACGAACGGCTCTTCTCGCGGTTCCTGGTCAGCTCGAGCCGGCTCGGGACGGCCGTCTCCGAACGCAGCGAGGAGCTCTCGAGCGCGATCTCCAATGCCAGCACGGCATTCGGGGCCATCGCCGAGGAGAACGTCGCCCTCGGCCGCAGCCTCGCGCTCCTGCCCCCCACCTTCCGCCAGGCGAACACGACGTTCGTCAACCTGCGCGCCGCCCTCGACGACCTCGAACCGCTGATCGAAGCCTCGGGGACCGCAACCAAGGGCCTCGCCCCCTTCCTGAGCGAACTGCAGCCGGTGCTCTCGAGGGCGGTGCCGGTCTTCCGGAACCTCCGCCTCACCGTGGCGCGGCCGGGCTTCGCCAACGACGCCAACGAACTGCTGGCGGCGCTGCCGACGGTGCAGCAGCGGGCCTCCAGGACCTTTCCCCACGCCGAAAGCGCCATCTCCGACTTCCAGCCGAACCTCGAGTTCTTCCGCGCCTACGCGCCCGACCTCTTCAACGGCTTCGCCAAGCTGGGCCAGGTCTCGGCGCCCTTCGACGGGAACGGCCACTACACACGGGTCAGCTTCTCCGATCTCAACATCTTCAAATACGCCGGCAGCGGCGCCGCGCTGGAACCGATCTCGCCGAGCGAACAGTACGACGTCTTCGGCAGCGCGGCCGGGGTCACGCGCCGCTGTCCGGGCGGCGCCAGCCAGCCCGCCGCCGACGGCTCCAGCCCCTTCGTCGAACCGCCCTTCTCCGGCTCTGGCGTGACCACCTCCGACTGCAACCCCGACGACGCGCCCCCGGGACCGTGAGGAGGACGCTCGTCATAGGCGCTGTGGTGGCAGCGGTCGTCGCGGCCGTCCTGCTCGTCTCCGGGGGCAACGGCAACGGCGGCTACGTGGTGCGGGCGATCTTCGACAACGGCGGCTTCATGGTGAAGGGCGAGCAGGTCCGCGTCGCCGGAGCCAACGTCGGCGAGATCGAGTCCGTCGACGTCACCCGGCCGGGCGAGGTCGACAGCTACGAGGGCGGCGAGCCGCGGGCGGTGCCGGGCAAGGCCGTGATCGTGATGAGGATCGACGACCCCGGCTTCCAGGACTTCCGCAGCGACGCCAGCTGCCACATCCGCCCCCAGTCGCTGATCGGCGAGAAGTTCGTCGATTGCCGCCCGACCCTGCCGCGCGCCCCGGGCACTTCGCCTCCGCCTCCGCTGAAAGAGATCGCCGACGATCAGCCCGGCGCCGGCCAGTACCTGCTGCCGCTGGAGAACAACAGCACCAGCGTCGACCCGGACCTGATCAACAACATCAACAAACTGCCCTACGCCCAGCGCTTCCGCTTGATCTTCAACGAACTCGGGGCGGGCTTGGCTTCCCGCGGGTCCGACATCGAGGCCGCCGTGAAGCGCGCCAACCCGGTCCTGCGCGACGCCGACCGCCTGATCGGGACGCTGAACGCCCAGCGCGACCGGCTCACCCAGCTGGCAGCGGACTCCGAACAGATCCTCGAGCCCCTCTCGCGCGAGCGCGCGAGCGTCGCCGGCTTCTTCGCCAACTCCGGCGCGGCCGCCGAAGCCAGCTCCGAACGCGGCGCCGACCTGGAAGCCTCGCTGCGCAAGTTCCCCGCCTTCCTGCGCGAGTTCCGCGCGACCATGGCCAGCCTCGGGGGCTTCTCCGACACCGCCACGCCCGTCTTCGCCGACCTCGGCGAGGCCGCGCCCTCCTTCGCCGAAGCCACCCGCCTGCTGACCCCCTTCTCGGCCGCCTCGACGGTGGCGCTGAAGTCGCTCGGGGCGACGGGAGAAGAGGCCGGGCCGACCCTGCTCGCCGCCGATCCGATCGTGCGCAAGACGCGCGACCTGGCCAAGTCGGGCGCAAACCCGACCACGAAGCTCGCCGAGTTCTTCGGCAGCGCGCGGGAAACGGGGGGCTGGAGCAACCTGGTCGACCTGATCTACAACGGCGCCGCGACGACCAACGGCTTCGACGAATACGGGCACTTCCTGCGCAGCGCGGTCACGCTCGCCGACTGCATCGAATACGAAATTGCCCCCAAGAGCGGCTGTGTGGCCGACTTCACTGGCACCAACGCCGGCACCTCGTCGATCGGCGTCGCGAGCCTGGTCGAACGGCTCGAAGAAGCTCAGGCCAGCAGTGCCGGGGGGACCCTCGCCCGCCCTGGCACTACCGGCCCGAGCCTCGCCCCCTTGACCCCGCTCGGCCCCGGCGGCCTCGACCTCGGTGAAGGGCGGCTTGCCCGATGAGGAACCGCAGCGGCATACAGGGGGTGGCGAGCAGCCCGGTGATCGTCGGCGCCGTGACCGTGCTGGTCGTGATCGTCGCCGTCTTCCTCGCCTACAACGCCAACAATGGCCTTCCCTTCGTCTCCACCTACAACCTCACCGCCCGCGTGCCCAACGCCAACGCCCTGGTCAAGGGCAACGAGGTGCGGATCGGCGGCGCCCGCGTCGGCGTCGTCAAGAAGGTGGTCCCCGTGCAGACGGGGGGCGGCGCGGTCGCGGCCGAGCTCAGCCTCAGCCTCGACAAGAGCGTGCAGCCGCTGCCGGCCAACTCGACGATGATCATCCGGCCCAAATCGCCGCTCGGCCTCAAGTACCTGCAGATCGTGCCCGGCGATTCCGACGAGGGCCTCGCCGCCGGGGAAACGATCCCGGAGTCGGCCGCACGACCGGAACCGGTCGACATCGACCAGTTCTTCGACATGTTCGACGAGAAGACCAGAGCCTCGATCCAGCGCGGCCTGGCCGGCTTCGGAAACGCCTTCGCCGGCCGCGGCCCCCAGCTCAACGCCTTCTTCGCCGTGCTGCGCGAAGCCGTCGAAAGCGGCCAGCCGGCGCTGGCCAACCTGGTCGCCCCGAGCACCGACTTCGGCGGCTTCTGGCGAGCGCTGGAGAACCTCTCGGCCACCGTGGCGCCGGTGGCGGCCGAGCAGGCGAGCATGTTCGTCGCCCTCGACCGTACCTTCGCCGCCTTCGCCCGCGTCTCCCGCCCCTTCATCCAGGAAACGATCTCCAAGGGCCCCGAGACGCTCGACGTGGCGACCGAGACCCTGCCCGCCCTGCGCCCCTTCCTCCGCGACTCCGAGCGCTTCTTCGCCGCCCTGAAGCCGGGCGCCGAGGCGCTCGCCGAAACCTCGCCGACGATCGCCGCGGCGCTGCGCGCCGGCATCCCCGCGCTGAACGAATCGCCGAAGCTGAACGCCCAGCTGCCGCCGACGGCGGAGGCGCTGCTCGCCTTCCAGGAATCCCCGGGCGTCTTCAACGGCCTCGACCTGCTGATCGACACCAACGACCTGCTCGGGCCGGCGATCCGGTTCATCGGTCCCGCCCAGACCACTTGCAACTACCTGACGATCGCCTTCCGCAATCTCGCCAGCGCTTCCAGCGAGGGCAATCCGCTGGGCAACTGGATCAACGCGATCGCCTTCCAGGCGCCCAGCGGGCCGAACTCAGAGGGTGGCGCCGCATCGGCCCCCGCCAACAGCCCCGAACCTGAGAATGAACGATTCCTCGTCTCCAGCGGTGGAAAAGCCAACCACCTCCACTCCAATCCCTACCCGAATACCGCTTCCCCCGGCCAGCCCAGGGAGTGCGAGGCGGGCAACGAGCGCTACGAAGCGGGTGTGACGAGGATCGGCAACACCCCGCGCAACGACGGCATCAAGACCTCCGGCCAGACCAAGAAGCAGCTGGGTGAAGGCTGATGGGACGCCTGCCTGAGCGCGACACCAGGGCCGGGGCGACGAACAGCCGCTTCAAGTGGCGGCCCAGCAATGCCCTGATCGCGGTGATCTTCCTGCTCATCTTCACGATCGGGCCCTACCTCGCCTTCACCGGCCACGTGCCCTTCACCAGCTACGGCTACCAGCTCGAGGCGACCTTCTCCAACGGCGTCAACATCTCGACCAACTCGCCGGTGCGGATCGCCGGGGTCGACGTCGGCCGCGTGATCGGGGTCGAGCGCGACGGCGACGCGACCAAGGTCACCTTCACCGTCGAAGGCAAGGGCCGCCCGATCCACGACGACGCCTTTGCCGCGATCCGCCCGCGAATCTTCCTCGAGGGCAACTTCTTCGTCGACCTCGCGCCCGGCAGCCCGAGCGCGCCGGAGCTCGCCAGCGGCGACACGATCGGGGTCAGCCACACCTCCACCTGGGTCCAGATCGACGAGGTGCTGTCGGCCCTGCAGGCGCCCGTCAGGGCCGACCTCAGCCGCCTGCTGCAGAGCTACGGCACGGCGCTCACGCACGAGCCGACGGCGGCGGAAGACGAGACCCAGCTTCCCGAGGTGCAGGGCAAGAGCGGCGCCGAGGCCCTCAACGGCGTCCTCCGTTACGGCGGCGACGCCGGTCGCTACAGCGCCCAGGTCACCAACGCGCTGCTCGGCACCCAGCCGCGCGACCTCTCCCGCCTCATCGCCGGCGCCGGCCGTGCCTTCGGCGCCCTCGCCCGCAACGAGGAGGACCTCAAGGGGCTGATCGTCAACTTCGACGTCTTCACCGGCGCCCTCGCCGCGCAGTCGACCAATCTCACCGCGACGGTCCAGCGCCTGGCCCCCTTCCTCGACGAGTTCCACGGCTCGCTGGTCAGCCTCAACAAGACCCTGCCGCCGCTGCGGTCCTGGGCGATCGAGCTGACCCCGGCGGTCGAAGAGCTGCCCGGCTGGATCGCCGCCGGCAAGCCATGGGTCGAGCAGGCTTACCCGCTGCTCTCGGGCAAGGAGGGCGGCGGCACCGCCAAGCTCCTGGCCGAAGCCACCCCCGGCTTCGCCGGCGCGGCCCAGGCGGGCAAGGCAATCGCGCTGCCCCAGCTCAACCGGATCAGCCTCTGTACGTCCAGGGTCATGGTTCCGACCTTCAACCAGACGATCAACGATCAATTCAGCACCGGCGGCCCCAATTACCGCGAGTTCCTCTACACGCTGGCCAACTTCTCCGGCTGGGGTCAGACCTTCGACGGAAACGGCCCCTTCGTGCGCATCCAGCCCGGCGGGGGCGACGTACTCGCCGAAACCGCAAACCCCACCGGGAACCTAACCACCGACAAGCAGCTCTTCACCCGCACGATCGCGGCGCCAGGCGGCACCCAGCCCCAGCTGACGGCGAGGCCGCCGAAGAAGCCCGACGTGCGCTGCGATTCCAACCCCGTCCCTGACGTCAACGGCCCGCTCGGCCAGGTCGGCGCCCCTTCGCCGGCGGCGGTGAGCCCATGAGCCGCTGGTCGCGCTTCCGCTCGTCCCTCTCGCGCCAGGCGCGCGGACGCAGCAAGGACACGATCGCGATCGCCGTCCTCGCCAGCGCCGCGATCGTGATGACGCTCTGGATCTTCACCCAGCAGAAAGCCTCGCTGCCCTCCTGGATTCCCGCCGTCGGCGAAGAGTTCGCCCACGTGACGGGGGAGTTCACCACGGCACAGGCGGTGACCCCGGGTCAGGGCCAGGCCGTCGTCATCGCCGGCATCCAGATCGGCAAGGTGTCCTCGGTCGAGCTCGAAGACGGCCACGCCGTCGTCGGCATGGACATCGAGCCCCAGTACATGGAGCTGATCCACCCCGACGCGACCCTGCTGCTGCGGCCGAAAACCAACCTCAACGACATGACCGTCGAGGTCGACCCCGGCCAGGCCGGCGGTCAGATCGAGGACGGCCACAACTTCCCGCTCTCGCGGACCGAACCAAACATCAACCTCGACGCTTTCCTCGCCACGCTCGACGCCGACACCCGCCAGTACATCCAGCTCCTCGTCGCCGGCGGCGCGCAGGGGATCGGCGGCCGCGGCCGCCAGCTCTCCGGCGCCCTGCGGCGCTTCCAGCCCTTCGTCCATTACACCGCCGACCTCAACCGGGCCGTCGCCAGGCGTCGCGTCGCGATCGCCCGGGCGATCCACGGCTTCAGCCTGCTGACTACCGAACTCGGCCGTCACGACAAGGAGCTGGAACGCTTCGTCAGCTCCTCCAAGGCCGCCCTGGGCAACTTCGCCAACCAGCAGCAGGCGATCCAGGAGACGCTGACCGAGCTCCCCTCCACCCTTGGCACCGCGGAGGCCACGTTCGCCAGCGTCAACCGGTTCTCCAACACCGCCCGCCCGGCGCTGATCGACCTGATCCCGCAGGCGCAGGCGCTCGGACCGGCACTGAGGGCGAACACGCGGCTCTTCGAACAGACGACCGTGCCGATCCGCGACCAGATCCGCCCCTTCACCCGTGAAGTCCGCCCCGTGCTCACCCACGCCAAGCAGGGCGCCAACGACTTCGCCAAGTCGGTGCGCGGCTTCGGCCGCTCGCTCGAAGGCTTCAACGGCTTCCTCAACGAACTCGCCTTCAAGCCGAAGGGCTCGCGCCAGAGCTACCTCTTCTACCTGCCCTGGCTCAACCACAACTTCAACGCCACCTTCAACCTCGACGACCCCGCCGGGCCGATTCAGCGCAGCCTGGTGTTGATCTCCTGCAACGGAAGCGACCTAGCCTACGGCCTCACTACTCAAAAACCGTACCTCCAGACCCTGCTTCAGGGTGCGAGGGTCCCGCGCAAAGGAGAACTCCCTCCGATCGCCCCAGATCCCCAGGAACCCACTCGAACCTGCGGCCCGGGAACAGAATGAGCAAGCGCGCCCCCAGCACGACCCAGCTCCTCGTCATCGCCGGCTTCGCGCTGTCGTGCTTCGGCATCCTGCTCTTCCTCTGGATCACCTTCGGCGGCCCTACCCCGTTCAAGGCCAAGACCTACGAGATCAAGATCCCGTTCAAGGAGGCGACCCAGCTCGCCCAGCAGTCCGACGTGCGGATCTCCGGCGTCTCGGTCGGCAAGGTCCAGGACATCGTCCTCGCCCCGGACGGCAAGAAGGCGCTGGCCAAGGTCGCGATCCAGGACAAGTACGGCCCGATCCCGCGCGACACGCGGGCGATCCTGCGCACGAAGACGCTGCTCGCCGAGACCTACATCGAGCTCACGCCCGGCGACCGCGAGGGCCCGCCTCTGCCCGACGGCGGCACGCTGGCGCCGGCCCAGGTCGCCGAATCGGTCCAGCTCGACGAGATCTTCCGCACCTTCGACCCGCGGACGCGGGCCGCGTTCCAGAGCTGGCAGCAGGAAGCCGCGGTCGCGATCGAGGGCCGTGGCCAGGACCTCTCCTACGCCTTCGGCGAGCTCGAACCCACCTTCACCCAGGTCGACCGCATCTTCCGCATCCTCGACAGCCAGCGGCTCGCCGTCAACCGCCTCTTCCGCAACGGCGCGATCTCGCTCGAGGCGCTGCGCGGCCGCCAGGGCGAGCTGGCGGGGCTGATCCGCAACTCCAACGTCGTCTTTAGCACCGCCGCCGAGCGCGACCGCGACATCGAAGCGCTCTTCCGGGCCTTCCCGACCTTCCAGGACGAGTCGCGGCTCACCCTGGAACGGTTCAAATCCTTCGCGGTGGAGGCCGACCCGGTGATGCGCCAGCTCGTCCCCGTCGCCGAAGAGCTCTCACCGACCCTGGTCGCCTTCTCCAACCTGGCGCCCCAGGCGCAGGGCTTCTTCGAAGGCCTGCGACCGGTGATCAAACATGCTCCCACCGGCTTCCCGGCGGCGCGCAAGCTCTTCCGCGACGAGTTCCCGCCGCTGCTGCGAGCCATCGACCCGTTCGGGCGGAACCTCAACCCGATCCTCACCGGCCTCGGCCTCTACAAGCACGAGCTGGCCGCGACGCTTGGCAACGTCGCGGCGATGACAAACGCCGTGCTGCCCAGCAATGCGGAGGGGGTAAAGGTCCACTACATCCGCGCGATGGGCCCGTTCAGCCCCGAGTCGCTGGCGACGTACCCCAGCCGCCTGACGAGCAACCGCCCCAGCGCCTACAGCCAGCCGCTGGCAACCAGAGGGCTCGCGGCGGGCCTACCCAGCTTCGACACCCGTCAGTGCAGCTCGGGAGTGACCGCGACGCTCGACCCCGAAACGCCCAGCAACGAAGTCTTCCAGGCACGGGTCAAACGGAACAGGGTGACCCCGGAAACCCCCGAACAGGTCCTCAAAGCCGCCGAAAACTTCTTCGAACGGCTGAAGAAATACGCCTACGGGGGACAGACCGACTCCGCCGCAGTGCCGACCCCGGGCTGTGTCCAGCAGGGCCCGTTCAGCCCGGTGGGCCGCTCCGGCTCGCCGACGACGTACCAGCATTTCTTCGAACAGGAATAGCTCGCGGGTCGGCCGCGGCGGGCCCTGTCACGAGAGCGTCGATTCTTTCGCCCGTATTTGCACGGGAGTGTCATGTAAGCCGGTCGGGGGTCTGGTTTGCTTGAGCTTCGGGGCGGTTCCGCCGCCCCTCGTCGTTAACTAGATCGAATGGCTTCCGCTCCCACAGCCCACGTCCCGCCGCAGAACATCGAGGCGGAGGAATCGGTGCTGGGGGCGATGCTGGTCGCCGAGCCGACGCTGACCCGGGTGATCGACGAGGTGAAGC
This sequence comes from Solirubrobacterales bacterium, assembly GCA_036376915.1. Classification (GTDB taxonomy): domain Bacteria; phylum Actinomycetota; class Thermoleophilia; order Solirubrobacterales; family 70-9; genus VRUE01. The sequence continues at coordinate 11,591 of DASUZK010000059.1, read as the reverse complement.
TGAACGCCGGCGACTTCTACCTGGAGAAGCACGCCACGATCTTCACCGCTGTCCATGACCTCTATGCCGCCTCCCAGCCGGTCGACGAGCTCAGCGTCGCCGAGGCGCTGACCCAGCGCAACCAGATCGAGGAGGCGGGGGGCAAGCACTACGTCTCCGAGCTGGCGGCCAAGGTCCCCGCCGCCGGCAACGCCAAGCACTACGCCGAGATCGTCCAGCAGAACTCGCTGCTGCGCCGCCTGCTCGGCGCCGGCCAGCAGATCCAAGGCTGGGTCCACGAGCGCGACGGCGAACCGCGCGAGCTCTCCGAGCGGGCCGAGAAGCTGCTCTTCGACGTCGCCCACAAAGAGCAGGCAAGCGACTTCAAGCTGCTCTCGGAGATCCTCCACGACGAGGTCGACCGCCTCGAGAAGCTCTCCACCGGCGAGCTCGAGCTGACCGGCACCCCCTCCGGCTTCCGCGACATCGACTCGATCACGGGGGGTTTTCAGCCAGGAAATCTGATTATCGTTGCTGCACGGCCTGCAATGGGAAAGTCGGGTCTGGTTGCCAACATCGCCGAAAACGTGGCGGTCAAGCGTAATCTGCCGGTCGCCTTCTTCTCACTCGAGATGTCGGAGGTCGAGCTCGCCCAGCGCTTCATCGCCTGCCGGGCGCGGATTTCGGGCGACAAGCTGCGCAAGGGACAGGTTTCGGAGAAGGACTGGCCGAAGGTGGTGAGGGCGTGCAACGAGCTGGAGGAGGCACCGCTCTGGTTCGACGACTCGTCGGACCTCGGCCTTCTCGACCTTCGCGCGAAGGCCCGCCGGCTGCACGCCCAGGAGCAGGACAAGGGCGGCCTCGGGCTGGTGATCGTTGACTACCTCCAGCTGATGCGCTCCGACGATCCACGGGCGAACCGCGTCGAGCAGGTCGGCCAGATCAGCCGCGGGTTGAAGATCCTCGCCCGAGAGATAGACGTCCCGGTGCTGGCGATCTCCCAGCTCTCCCGTGCCCCAGAGCAACGGCACCCCCCGAAGCCAATGCTGTCGGACCTGAGAGAGTCGGGTTGCCTGACCGGGGACTCGCTCGTCTACTTGCCACGCGAGGGCATCCGCAAGCCGATCAAGGATCTCGTCGGCAAACGTAATTTCGAAGTCCTGGCGATGGACCGCGAGAACTGGCAGCTTCGCCCAGCCCTCGCGACGCATGCCTTCTCGACCGGCCGCAAGCCGGTGTTCCGGCTCACGACTCGCCTCGGCCGGACCATCCGAGCCACCGCGAATCACAAGTTCTTGACGATAAGAGGCTGGAAGCGACTGGACGAGCTGGACAAGGGAGATCCGATAGCGATGCCGGGGACGATCCCCGGTCCCGAATTCGCCGGGATGAGCGAGGACGAACTTGCCCTGCTCGGTCATTTGATCGGCGACGGCTGCACCTTGCCGAGGCATGCAATCCAGTACACGAGCAACGAGCGCAAGCTTGCCGTTCTGGTCGCGGACTTGTCCCAGCGGGTCTTCGGAGAGGCGGTCCGACCGCGAGTGCGACGCGAGCGCCGTTGGTTCCAGGCTTACCTTGCGGCGAGCGAGCGCCTTACCCACCGGAAGCGGAACCCCGTTGCAGCCTGGCTCGACGAGCTGGGGGTCTTCGGGCTGCGCTCTTACGAGAAGCGGGTGCCCGAGGTGGTCTTCGCACAGCCGGCATGGGCCGTCGCGACCTTCTTGAGGCACCTCTGGGCAGCGGACGGATGTGTCTGGCTCGGGGGTCCACGCGAAACGGCGAACGTCTATTACGCAACCAGCAGCCGCAGGCTCGCCTACGACGTGCAGACCCTTCTCCTCCGCTTGGACGTCAACGGACGGGTATCGAGCTATGAGTCGAGGAAAGGGCGAACGCACTATCAAGTAGCCGTGAGCGGGGGGACTGAGATCGTTCGCTTCTTGGAAGTCGTCGGGGCGATTGGAGCGACCAAGCGTCACAACGCAAGCACCATCCTCGAGCTGTTCGAAGGGCGCCCTCGCAACCCAAATCGCGACGTCATACCGAAGGAGGCCTGGCGGGACCTCGTCGTCCCGGCGATGGGGAAGCTCGGAATGACGACTCGCGAGATGCAGTCCTCGATCGGCACCCGGTACTGCGGCTCCGCGCTCTACAAGACCGGTATCGGCGGGGAGAGGGCGATGCGGTTGGCATCCGCGGTTCGTTGCGAGGAGCTCGTCGACCTAGCTCTAGGGGACGCCTACTGGGATTCGATCGTCTCGATCGAGCCTGGCGGTGTCGAGGAGGTCTTCGACCTGACCGTCGATGGACTTCACAACTTCGTTGCCGACAACATCGTCGTCCACAACTCGATCGAGCAGGACGCCGATGTGGTCGCATTCATCTTCCGCGAGGACTACTACCGCGATCCCGACGAAGAGCCGGACGGGCTCGCCGACCTGATCATCGCCAAGCATAGGAACGGGCCGATCGGCTCGCCGAAGCTCGTCTTCCTCGACCGCTTCCCGAAGTTCGCCGACTTCGCCGGCCAGGAGCGGCCGATCGAGCAGCCGGCCGGCGAGGGGCCGCCGATGGAAGACATGGCCGCGTCGGGGCCTGAGTTCTGATGCCGGCGATCGCGCGCAGCGAACCCTTCCGCGAAGGGGCCTGCACCGTTGGGGTCTGCGACGGCTCCGGCTGGATCCTCGGCCCCGAAGACGTCGCCCGCGAATGCGAGTGCAGGGCGCAGCGGTTGAAGCGGGGGCGAAACAGGGGGGTCGCCTCGGTCATACCGCCGCGCTACAGGGGTGTCTCACTCGACCGGCCGCCGGTCTCCGACATGGCGCGCGACCTCGAGACCAAGGCGGCGGTAACCGAGGTCCGCCGTTTCGTCGACGAGCTCGACCAGCGGCTCGATGCCGGCCGCGGACTCTGGCTCTTCGGCGACACCGGCACCGGCAAGACGACGCTGGCGATGCTGGTCTCCAAGGCGGCTCTCGCGGCCGGACACTCGGTGGCGATCTACTCCCTGCCGAAGCTCCTTGCCCGCATCCGCCGCACCTATGACTCCGAACCGGGCGGGGATTCCTACCTGGCCTTCTTCGAGCGCCTCACCTCCGTGGATCTCCTCCACATCGACGACCTCGGCGCCGAGAAGCGCAGCGACTGGGTGCTCGAGCAGCTCTACGCCCTGATCAACGAGCGCTACGAGGCGCAGCGGTCGGTGCTGGTCACGACCAACCTTCCGCACGACGCTCTTGAAGACCAGATAGGGGCTCGCACGGTCTCTCGCCTCAACGAGATGTGCGACGAGGTCGCCTTCTTCGGCGAAGACCGCCGCTTCGGCAAGGTCGCCTAGCCGCCCGACAAGTCACAATTCCTGCCGCGATGCCAGGACTAGTCATAGTCGGTGCCCAGTGGGGCGACGAGGGCAAGGGCAAGGTCACGGACCTGCTTGCCGAGCGCGCCGATGCGATCGTGCGCTTCCAGGGCGGCAACAACGCCGGCCACACGATCGTCCGCGACGGCGAGGAGTTCAAGTTCCACCTGATCCCCTCGGGGATCCTCTACCCCGACAAGGCCTGCGTGATCGGCAACGGCGTGGTGCTAGACCCGCGCATCCTGCTCGGCGAGATCGACGGCTTGCGGCGTCGCGGCGTCGACATGAGCAACCTGAAGATCTCCGCCAACGCCCACCTGATCATGCCCTACCACGTGCTGCTCGACACGGCGGGCGAGGTGAAGCTGGGCAAGCTCTCGCTCGGCACCACCCGGCGGGGCATCGGCCCCTGCTACGCCGACAAGGCCCTGCGCCTCGGAATCCGCGTCCAAGACCTGCTCGACGAGAAGATCCTTCGCACCAAGATCCGCGTCGCGCTGGAGCCCAAGCAGCAGGCGCTGCGCGAACTCGGGGTACAGCGCCGCAAGCTGCGCAAGGAGGCGGGCGAGGGCGACCGCGAGGCCGCCGAGCAGGCGATCGAGGACGCGCCGGACCCCCGGCTCGACCTGCACACGATGACCGAGGAACACGTCAACTTCGGCCACCGCCTCGAGCCCCACATCGCCGACACCTCCCGGCTCTGCTGGGACGTGCTCGACGCAGGCCGCACGGTCATCTTCGAGGGAGCGCAGGCGACCCTGCTCGATCTCGACCACGGTACCTATCCGTTCGTCACCTCCTCCAACCCGATCGCCGGCGCGGCGACGATCGGCGCCGGCATCGGTCCCTCCGACATCGACGAGGTCTGGGGCGTGGCGAAGGCCTACGCGACGCGGGTCGGCGCCGGGCCCTTCCCGACCGAGCTCGAGGACGCTCAGGGGCGCCACATGCTCGAACGTGGCCATGAGTACGGCACGACGACGGGCCGCGAGCGGCGTTGCGGCTGGATGGACCTGGTCGCCCTGCGCTACGCCGTGCGCATCAACGGCATGACCTCGCTGGCGATCACCAAGCTCGACGTGCTCAGCGGGATCGGGCCGCTCAAGGTCGCGGTGCGCTATCGCTCGCGCGAGGGGGCGACCCTCGACAGGTTCCCCTACCACCAGTCGATCCTGCACTCGGCAGAGCCGGAGTACGAGGAGCTGCCGGGCTTCGACGCCGGGATCGAGGAGTGCCGCAGCGCGGACGATCTGCCGAGCCAGGCGCGTGCCTACCTCGATTACGTCGCCGACTTCGTCGGCGTCCCGATCCGCCTGGTTGGCGTCGGCCCGGGCCGCGAGCAGGTCGTCTGGCTCGACTGAGCTGCTCTCGGCTCAGGAAGGCGGCGGGGCGATCTTGGTGATGAGGAACCCAGAGAGCTTCCAGTTGCCGTCGTCGTCCCGTGACAGGCCGACCGTGTAGGGGGCGCCGCCGGCCCTGTAGAAGAAATAGCCCCCTTCTCTCCTGATTCGGAGGACCCCGGCCTCCACTTCGCTGGAGACGAAGGTCTTTCGGAGGGGCACTTCCCCGAGCAGGTGGGCGATGATCGCCGGGCAGCCCTTGCCGGCCACCTCCTCGAAGCGCGAGCCGATGCTCATCGCGGATTTCAGCGCCCCCTCGTCCAGGTAGGAGCAGGAAGTCGCCCAGTCATTCTGGACGCGGGCGATGAGATACCCATGCACGGCGCGGGCGGCCTGCTCCAGCGCCCGGCGGGGCGCTTCCTTGCCGTGTTTCAAGGTGGTGTAGTAGTCGATGTCGCGGAACTGCTCCGCGCCGCCGCCCGTCACGCGCAGGGGCCCCGTCTTGACGTTGGAGCGAATCTGCTCGCTGGTGTCGGCCACGGTGTCGTCGGCGACGGTGTCCCTGACCGTCGTGCCTTCCGTGCCTTCCGCCGAGCGAGTGCCGGTGTCGGTTGCCTCGCCGCCGCCGCAGGCAGCCAGCGACGTCGCGATCAGCGCCGTGGCCAGGAGCGTCGCCCACGTCTTCAGTGAAGCCTTCGACGTCACAATATGCGCGTTGGTTCGAACCCGTGGATCTTCCAGGCGTCTCCCTCGCGTCGCATCAGCATCGCGTAGGTGCCTTCCTCGTCGCCTTCATAGATGACGAAAGTTCGCTTGTTCCCGCGGCGAATGCTGCTTGGGTCGATCTGCAGCGGCCCCTTGGCCTCACCCGACGAAGAGACGTTCGCCAGGCTCTCGACCCCAGCGGGGCAGCCCCCGCCGTCTCGCCGCCTAGCCGTTCCCTTGGCCACGGCAAGCATGAATTCCGACAGGTAGGAGCACACCTCCGAGTAGCTTTCGTTTGCGCGTGCGGCGAGGTAAGCGCGCAGCACGACCGTCGCCCCCTCGAGTTCCGCCTCGGTGCCCTTGTGGCCGAAGGAGAGGATGTCTCCGCGGAGATCGTCGTTGACTTCGTCCCACTCAGTCGGATCGACGCCCGCTTCGGCAGACGCCTCGTTCGAGCTTTCCGCCGCCGACCCGGTCCCGGCGGTTTCGGTCGCGCTCGAGTCGCCACCACAAGCGCTCAGCTGCAGGGCGACGAGGATTGCCGTGAGCACGGCGACAGCCCTAGGACCCTGCCCGAACATTGATAAAACTATATCGACTAGTAGGAGATCGGCGTCGCTGCGAGCGCCCCGACCTTCCAGGCTCCGTCTTCCCGCTCCATCAAGACCGCGTACTCGGTGTTCTCGGCGCCGCGGTAGAGGAGGAAGGCCCGTTCGTCTTCGAGCCGCAGGCTGCCCGCGTCGACGATCGTGGATTCACGCCGCGCCGCGGCGGGCAGGGGCGGCGTCAACGTCCCGAGGATCTTTGCGCAGTCCTGACCCTCGAGCTGGTCGGAGCGAGACGCGAGCACGTCGAGCTGGTCCGTGACCGTTCGCGCCAGGTTGGCACAGGCGGCCGGCCAGTCCTCTTCGGCCCGCGCGACGAGGTAGTCGTGCAGCGTGGTGGCCGCTTCCTCCAGCTCGCTCTCCCCGCCCTCCTCGCCGAAGTTCTGGATGCTGTTGTCGCCCCCCTCGGTGCGGTACTGGTCCGAGCCCCCACCCGAAACCTTCAACGGAGCGGTATCGACGGCCGGCGGTGAGCTGCTCGATTCGTCGCCCGGCGACCGGGAGCCGCCGTCCCGCGAGTCTTCCGAGCCGGGCTTGCTCTCCTTGCTCGAGCTTGCCTCCTTCGCGGGCGCGGTGTCGGTCGCGCTCGAGCTCGAGTTTCCACAGGCCACGAGGGCGCCACCCACGATGACTGCGGCGAAAAGCGCTGCGATCCGGCGTATCCCCTCCCTGCTCACCGTCAACGATTGTATTGATCGCGCTCTGGGAGCTGAAATTGCAGGGGAGACGCGCGGGTACAGAAAGTCGCTATCGGACCTCTTCTGTTCTACAGTTTCGGGGTGGCCTCCGGTAGACGCACAGCTAGGTTGAGCGAGCGCCTGCCCAGGGGCAGGCACGGGTTGCCGCGGGAGGCCGTGACGGCATCCCAGCGCAACCGAATCCTGCAGGCGATGATCGAGGTCGTCTCCGAGCGCGGCTACCCCGAGACGCGGGTGGTCGACGTGATCGGCGTGGCCGGGGTCTCGAGAAAGACGTTCTACGAGCTCTTCGCCAGCAAGGAGGACTGCTTCCTCGCCGCCTACGACGTGCTGCTGGGCAATCTGCTGGGGGACACGGCGAGGGGATTCGAATCCAAGCCCGGCGCCCCTTGGGCCGAGCGCGTCGCCACGGGCCTCGGCGAGCTGCTGAAGGACCTCGCCGAGCACCCTGACGAGGCGCGCTTCGCGATAGTCGAGGTGCTCGCGGCGGGGCCGAAGGCCCTTGCCCGCCGCGACGCGGCGCTGCGCCAGTTCACCGGCTTTCTCGATGCCGGCCGAGCCGAGACCTCGGTCGAGCTTCCCGGGATCACGTCGCTCTCGCTTGCCGGCGGCGTCAACGAGCTGCTCTACAGCGAGATCCTCCACGGCGCCGCATCCCGCCTCCCAAGCCGGTTGCCGGACCTGATGTTCTGGATCACGCTGCCGTTCCTGGGTCCCGAGAGAGCGGCTGAGGAGCGCGAGCGGACCCGCCTCTCGATGATCGAGGACTGAAAACCGGCGTGTTAAGCCGCTCTTTTCTGTGAATGTCGGGGTTTATCTAGTCGGCGATGTTGGTAATTTGGGCTGCTGGAGGGATAGACCAAGGCTTTCTATGGCCGGCCGACGAGCCAGGCCGCAAAGGAGAGAGATAGAGACATGCGCAAGCGCTTGATCACGACAATGGCCGTGGCGGTGGCGGTGGCGGTTACGGCGACGAGTCTCGCGGTGGCCAAAAAGATCGTCGTCCAGCAGGGGAATCTGAAGCTGACCGTCGACGGGACGTTCAGCCCGAAGCAACTGCCGAAGAGCAAGCTGGCGCCGATCACGCTCGACGTCAAAGGCAAAGTCGAGACCCTCGACGGCAAACACCCGCCGGCGCTGAGGGAATTCGTCGTCGAAACCGACAAGAACGGCGCCCTCAACGCCAAGGGCCTGCCGACCTGCACCGCGGCCAAGCTCAACTCGCAGGACACCAAGAACGCCGAAAAAGCGTGTCCCAACGCGATCGTCGGCGCGGGGAAGACCGACGTCGAGATCGAATTCGCCGAACAGCCGCCGATCGTCGCCCACAGTAAGCTCCTCGCCTTCAACGGCGGCGTCAAGGGCGGCACGACGACGATCTTCATCCACGCCTTCCTGACGGTCCCGGTGCCGGCCGCGGTCGTCACCACGGTGAAGGTCACGAAAGTCAAAAATGGCCGCTACGGATTGAAATCCGTGGCCTCGGTTCCGGTGATAGCGGGAGGGGCTGGCTCGCCGATCAACTTCAGCCTCAAGCTCCATCGCGACTTCACCTACAAAGGCAAGAAGCAGAGCTATTTCCTCGCCAAATGCCCTGACGGCCATCTCAACGCAAAGGGATCCGGCATTTTCAGCGACAACACCAAACTGGTGGGCAGCGTCGTCCTTCCCTGCACCCCGAAGGGCTAGCGAACGCTTTCGACTCAGGACGAATAGGGGATGGAAAGGGCGGCCGCCGGGCCGCCCTTTCTCTGCCGCCGCTCAATCCCGCGGATCGATCCGATCGACCGGGGCCGGCGGGATCAGGCCCTCGGCCTCCTGGTGGCGCTCGCCCCGGCGCAGTATCCGCTGGGTGAGGATCGCGATGCTGAGGATCGCGGTGGCGCCGAGGCTGAGCTGGACGCTGAGCAGTCCCTGACGCGTCCAGTAGACGTCGCGCAGGTCGAGCAGCAGAGCCGCCTCGTCGAAGGTAAGCCCCATGCCTACGCCGGTGGTCACCGCGAGGCGCTCTTCCAGGGCCTCGTCGTCGGTCAGGAGCGCCGTCGTCCCGGAGGCGAAGGCGATCACGATGCCCGGCACGAAGTGGTGGATGTGGCGGCCGCCGACGCTGACGTTGCGAAACGGCCACCACTCGTCGCGGATGCCCCAGGTTGAGAGGCGCACCAGCGCGAAGGAGCCGAGGAAGCCGGCCAGAAGGTTGAAGAGGACCGTTTCGCTGCGCGGGGCGTCGGCATAGCCGCTGACCGCGACCCCAACCGTGTCGAGGGCGGCGACCGGGGCGGCTTCGACCAGGCCGTCGCCATTGCTCTGATGGGAGCGGCGCTGCAGCATACGGCCGTACTGGCCGGCGAGCACCGCACCGGCTCCCCCGAGGGCAACGGTGGCGAGTGCCAGGGTCGCGCGCTCCGAACGAGCCCAGCCGAAGCGGGTCCTCGCCTTGGCGCGACGGCTGATGCGGGTTGGCAGGCGGCGCGAGGTCAACGCCTCGCAAGCCTAACCGCCGGACAGAGTGGCGCTAGCGCTCCTCGGTGACGATCGTCTTCACAGTCGCGACCGCGCCATCGGCGACCTCGATCTCGACCATGTGGGTGCCGATCTCGCGGATCGGTTGCTCGAGGCGGACGTTGCGGCGGTCGATGCGCAGATCGCGTGCCTCGCGGATCGCCTCGACGATCTCCTTGGCCCCGACCGAACCGAAGAGCTTGCCGTCCTCGCCCGCTCGCTGGTGGATCGTGAGAACGGTCTTGGAGAGCAGCGAGGCCGCCTGCTCTTCGCGCTCGGCGCGTGCCTTTTCGGCCCTTTCAGCCTCCACGCGCCGGCGCTGAGCTTGCTCCAGCGCACCCGGCGTCGCGGGTGCGGCCAGCTTGCGCGGGATCAGGTAGTTGCGCAGGTAGCCGGGGGAGACGTCGACCGGATCGCCGCGATGGCCGAGATCGTCGACGTCCTCGAGCAGGATGGCCTGGGTCATCAGCGCTCTCCGACGTAGGGCAGGAGCGCGATCTCGCGTGCCCGCTTCACTGCTACCGAGAGCTGCCGCTGGTGCTTGCGCGAGAGGCCGGTTACCCGCCTTCCGCGCGTCTTTCCCTTGTCGGAGAGGAAGCGTCGCAGGAGGTTGAGGTCCTTGTAGTCGACCGCCTCGGAGTTGATCCGGGTGTACTTGCGGGGACGCGCCCGGTCCGGCGCGCGCCTTCCCCGGCGGGGCGGTGCTGCTCCTGAGTCCATCCTGGCCATAAGGACCGGTGATCCTACAGAACCTCCCCTGGGGGCGCCGGACACTGCGCGCTGCGGCGTCCTCGGTCGCTCACGTGCAGAGCACGCTTCGCTCCCTGCGTCCTTGCATCGCTTGGTCCGGCGCCCCCAGGGGAGAGGCGGATCTAGAACGGAATGTCGTCGTCTCCGCCACCACCGGCGGCTGCGCCGGCGAAGTCGGAGGAGTCGGCCGGGACGTCGCTGCTCGGGGTGAAGCTGCCGTTGCCGCCGCCGCCCCCGTCGCGCGAACCGAGGAACTGGACAGATTTGGCGACGATCTGGACCTTCTGCCGTTTGCCGCTGCCGTCTTTGGCCTCCCACTCGCTCCAGTCGAGTCGGCCCTCGACCGCAACCGGGCGGCCCTTGGAGAGGTAGTTGGCGCAGTTCTCGCCCTGTGCTCCCCAGACGACCACGTCGAAGTAGTTCGCCTTGTCCTCCCACTGGCCGGTCTGCCCATTCTTGCGGCTGCTGTTCACCGCCACCCTCAGCTCGCAGACCGATGTCCCGCCACCGGTGCTGCGCAGCTCGGGGTCCTTGGTCAAGTTTCCGGTTATGACCACCACGTTGATGTTCGAAGCCGCCACGGCTCTCAACTCCTCTAATCGCTTGCCTGAGCTTCAGTCTAAGAGCGCAGGCGGCGCGTCTCTCCCCCCTTGCCCCGCAATCTCCGCACAAATCCAGGCCGGAGGGCCTCAGAACCCCGTCTCAAAACCCCCGCGCACGTCTGGCGGCGCGCTCGCCAGCCGCACACGCGGTTTGAGACGGGGTTCTGAAACATCCGATATCGGACGTTCGCGGTCCCGCCGACGCTTACTCGGCGGCGGGCGCTGCAGGCTCTTCGGGGGCCGTGACGGCCGCCTCGACCTCGACGGGGGGCTCTTCGGGAGCGCCGTCCTCGTCACCCCGGTGGGCGCCCGGGGCGCCCCGGTCCCGCGACGCCCCGGGCGCGGGCGCGCCGACGGCTGGCGGCACCATCACGGGGGCGCTGGAGTCGACTTTGAAGATGCGGAAGCGCAGCACGCCGTCGGCGATCTTCAGGTTGTGGTTGAGGTCGTCGAGCAGCTCCGACGGCCCCTCGAAGCGGAACCAGCGGTAGTCGGCCTCGTTGCGCTGCTCGATCTCGTAGGCCATCTTGCGCAGGCCCCACTTGTTCTCGTGCTTCAGCGTCCCGTCGGCCTCGATCCGGCCACGGGCGTCCTGAGCCAGCGCGTCGCGCGCAGGCTCGTCCTGCCCAGGGTCCAGCATGAGGACCAGCTCGTATTCGCGTGGGGCTGCCAAAAGCGGCGAGGGACTATAGCGATGGGGTACATGCGGGGTGGGCGAGGGTCGGGGGCGCCGACCCTCGCCATCGGACGGGGGGGAGAGCCCGATCGGTCTTCAGCCTTAGGAAAGCCATGAAGCTTCGGATCCGTTGGTCGCAGGCCGGGGCAGGTGCGCTCGCTTTCGCTCTCCTGCTCGTGGCCCTCCGAATCGGTCCCGGGCTGTTGAGCCCTCCCGACCCACCCAAGCTCCCCCCAGACGTCGGCCTGCCGCGGGCAGTGAAGACAGCGCCGATCCTGCCTGAGCCGCCCCAAGCTAGACCGCATCTCGGGCGGGTGGCGGGGGGTGGGGGTGTCCGGCGCCGCGCGGAGGCTGCTGAGGGCGGGTCTTCGAA